>DATAUG010000066.1:0-9295 GCA_036268355.1 Sporichthyaceae bacterium | reverse complement strand
TCCGCGGACGCCTCGGTTTCCTTCTTCTTCGCCACATCGTTCAGTGTCACGCTCATCGAGTGACCTTCCCCGCCGGCCATCAGGCTCGGCGCGTCAGGCCGGAAACACCGTTAATCGGACAGTCCCGGTGCGACAGGCAGCACAAGTGGGGGAGCACAAGTGGCGGAGTGGGTCTAGCCGGCGGCGGGTTCGGCCCGCCGGCGGTTGCCGGTGGTGAAGGCCCGGCGGTACTCGCCGGGGGAGACGCCGAGGCGCTGGTGGAAGACTCGTCGGAGGGTCTCGGCGCTGCCGAAACCGCATTCGGTGGCCACGCGGTCGAGGGTGTCGTCGCTCTCCTCGAGGCGGCGGCGGGCCGTCTCCAGGCGGACCTGCTCGACGTAGCGCCCCGGAGGTGAGCCGACGTCCTTGGTGAAGACCCGGGTGAAGTGACGCAGGCTCATGTTGACCTGATCGGCCAGTCGGGGGGTGGACAGGTCGGCGTCCGGGTGGTCGGCGATGTACTGCTGAAGTTCGCGGATCGGGTGCCGATCGGCGAATTGGATGGCCAGTTGGGCGCTGAACTGCGCCTGGTTGCCGGTGCGGTGCAGGAACATGACGAGGAATCGGGCGGCGGTCAGTGCGACGTCGACGCCGAGGTCATCGGCCACCAGAGCCAGGATGAGGTCGAAGCTCGCGGTGATGCCGGCCGACGTCCAGGTGCCGGCGTCGCCGATGAAGATCGGGTCGGTGTCGACGTGGGCTTCCGGGTGGCGTTCGGCTAGCAGGTCGCCGTACATCCAGTGTGTCGTCGCGCGCTTGCCGTCCAGCAGGCCCGCCGCGCCCAGGATGAATGCGCCGGTGCACAGGCCCACCACCCGCTCGGCGCGCTGGGCAACCCGCCGGATCGAGGCGACGAACGCGGCGTCCTGCGCCTGTTCGTGGGCGTGCAGACCGCCGACGACGACCAGGGTGTCGACCGGTCCGTGGTAGGTCTCGAGCTTGGCGACCGAGGCCAGGTCGACCCCGCTCCAGGTGGGCAGCGGCCCGCCGCCCTGGGCCAGCAGGCGCGTCCGGTAGTACGCGGGGCGGCCCCGCTCGGCCAGGACCTGGTTGGCCAGGTGCAGCAGGTCCAGAGCGCCCATCAGTTCCATGCCGAGCACTCGGGGGTGGGCGACCACGGCAATCTCATGTGACATGGCCGGACCGTAGGTATCCGACCGGGTGTGGCGCAAGGACGCCAGACACTCAGATCAGGCCATCTATCGATTTATGGTCCCGGCATGCGCAACGACACCCGTCGCTCGGGTCAGGACGTCGTCGATCGGTGGTCGGTCGTGGCCCGAAGACATTCGGACGCTCGGATCGGGACGCCGTCCCGTCAGCGGTTCGCCCCGTGACGCCAGGCGGCCAGTGTGTCGTGATCCCCACGAACGTCGAGGCCGTCGGAGTCGCGACGGTTCCACAGCAGTAGAAACAGCTGCCCGGCGCGGGCGGCGACCATGGTGTCGGCGGGCCGCGAGGTCGGGCCGAGTCCGAAACGGGGCGGACCCGGCCCGATCCGGGCCCACCATTGGTCGCCGGTGTCGGTCGCGTACAGACCGAGGGTGCGGGGGGTCGGGTGACGCAGCCGGTGCGCGACGCGATGGATGAATCCACGGACCAACTCGTCTACGCCGTCGGCGGCCAGCCTCGGGTCCAGGTCGGTGCCGTCGCGCAGGCTCGCGGCCAGGGCGTTGTCCACGTCCGTACGGTGGATGAGGGTCTCGTGGACCTGGCGGCGCAACCAGAACGCCCGGCCGTCCCGGGCGGGCCAGGGGGTCCAGCACGCCAGGTCCGGCGGTGCGACGACCAGCGCGTCGACCAGTTCGGCGTGGGCGCGGACGAAACGTTCGATCAGCCCGGAACCGTCGGTGGGGTCCGGGTCGGTCAACGCCTCCCGAAGGGCGTGGCCAGGCGCCCGGCGGCGTTGTTCGCGGACGGTCAGGGTCACCCACCGATAGACCCAGCCCAGGTGCGCGACGACGTCGCGCAGCACCCAGCCGGGACAACACGGCACGGGGGCGTCGAGGTCGCCCGAGCGGGCGGCGCCGGCCACCCGAGCCCCTTCGGTGCGCAGCACACGGAGGTAGTCCTCGACAGCCAAGCGCCGATCGGGGTCGACCCGGACGGCCGGGCCGAGGGTCACTGGTCGAGCCGACCGACGCTGCGGCCTTCCGGCCAGTCGCTGGCGGCACGTTGCCCCCGCCGGCCGCGGGACGCTCGTCGGTCCTCGGACAGGATGTCGTGCCGAGTCAGGATCGGGCGGTGCGCCGGGGGCTCCTCGTGCACCGGCGCCATGGCGGCCAGTGCGTCCCGCAAGGGGTCGGTGACCTGGGCGCGCAGCAGTGCCTGCCGGACGTCCCCCAGAGCCGCGCTCACCGGCAGTTCGTACAGCCGGAATGCGTAGGCGGTGGCCACCGCCGGAGTCCGGTTCATCGCCCGGACGCCGTGCACCAGGACCGTGCGGCCCTCGGCGCGCAACGCCTGGATCAGGCCTGCGGTGTCGTGCAGCACGAAGGCCGCATTCGGGTTGTCCGCCGCCGGCATGGTGTCGGCCAGGACAACGTCGATCCGCTCCACGCCGGGCGGGGCGTCCGCGGCCGCGACCGGGCAGAGCGAGACCAGCACATCCACGCCCGGCGGCGGTTTGCGCAACGCCTTGTAGCCGCCCATCCAGACGTTCTCGTCGTGCGGGTGGCGAGCCAGCGCCGACTGGTCGCCGGCGAACGAGTAGTCGGGTGCGGGCGGCGGATCGCCGGTCGCCTCGGCCGCCGCGGCGACCAGGTCGGCGGCGCGGGCCCCGGTGCCGTCGTGCAGCGTCCGCCGCCAGGCGGACGGGACGGCCGAGCCCCCATACGCTGCGCCGAGCAGGCTGCCCGTGACGGCGCCGACCCCGCCGCCGTCGGCCGTCGCCAGGCCGTCCCGCAGGTGCTGAACCCGGAATCGGCCCTCCCGCGGTTCCTCGGCGGGCACCGGGGTCGCGCAGATCACCGCCCAGGCCGCCAGGAGGATCTCGCCCGCGTCGGCATCCCCGCCGGCAACCCGATCGACGGACCCCGACTCCGCCTCGACCAGCCGCGCCGCCCAGGCCTCCGCCCGGTCCGCCCCCAGCCGGGCCAGTCCGACCCGCACGTCCAAGTTGCCGGTGACCAGCGCGTGGTGAACCGCTGCGCACCACAGCAGCCCCGCCTCGCCAGCCTGCGAGTCAGCCGCGGCCAGGCGCTTCGCCGCCGCTGCCCAGAACGCCTCGGGCGGGCTCCCGGCAGGGTCGAGTCGGAGCCCGGCGACCGCAACCAGAGCGGCCTCGACCAACGCCGCGGCTCCGCCCGCGGAGGCATCGTGCCCACGCTCGGCGTCGCTTCGGCCCGTGGCCAGACCGGCTGCCGTCGCCGGGCCCCAGAGACCGGGTTCGGCGCCGCCCAGCGTCTCCCCGGCCGCCGCGCCCAGCAGCACCCCGCTGACGCGGTCCAGTTGCGCCGCTGACCGCTCCGTCATCGGGGCCGCGAAACGGGTCCGCGGATTCGGGCGCAGCACATGAGCCAGACGATAGAGCGCCGCGTACGCGCCTGCCGCGACGGGCAACCCACAGATTCGGCCGGCGGGCCGTCGGTAGGCCGCCGACCCGCGATCGCCGAGCCACGGTCACAGCCCTCCTCGGGGGCGGCGAAACCGCACGTCAGGACCGGTCGAGGACTCGATGACCGCACCGGTACGAGGCTACGATCACCGGGTGGAGATGGTCGGGCTGCGCGAGTTCAAGGACCGGTTGTCCGACTACGTCGACGAGGTGGAACGCACCCACGAGCGCCTGGTGATCACCCGGCACGGGCGGCCCAGTGCCGTGCTGCTGTCGCCGGACGACCTGCGTGCGCTGGAGGAGACCGTGCAGATCCTCACGACTGCCGGGGCGGTCGAGGCGATCACGGAGGGCCTGGCGGATCTGGCCGCCGGTCGGGTGGCCGACAACGAGGGCCTGCGGGCCCGGTTCAGCCTCGGGTGAGCGTCGGGCTGCAGAGGCGTCCGCCCCAACGGTTGCGGCACGTGGGTGGTTGCTCGACCGACGAACTTTTCACATCGTCCGTCGCTGCCGACGCAGGGATGCTGCGCCAGTGAGCGTCGGGCTGCAGAGGCGTCCGCCCCAACGGTTGCGGCACGTGGGTGGTTGCTCGACCGAGAAGGCGGAACAACTGTCTCCGTTGCCGCGGGTGCACCGATGAGCGTTCCGCCGGGGGAGGTCCGGGTCGCCGCTCGAGCCGAACGCGATCTGGACGGCATGCCCAAGCAGGTGGCCGCCGCGTGCCTGCAGTTCGTCTTCGGGTCGTTGGCCGAGAATCCGTTCCGGCTCGGCGGGCCGCTGGGCGGCTGCCTTGCCGAGTTGCGTTCGGCGCGCCGGGGCGCCTACCGCGTGCTGTATCGGATCGACGAACAGGCCGGTCGCATCGAGATCGTCCATGTCGACCACCGGGCAGCATCCGCCTGCTGACCTGGGCGAATCGTTGCGACACCGGTTCCCGTTCCGCCTCGTCCGCCACCCCCGTTCGGTGGTAGGCGGTCCGCGACGTTCCTTCCGTTAAGCCGACTGATGCCTATATTCCAGACATGTCACGCGTACGGCGTACTGTCGCGCTGGCTGCCGCCGTGCTCGCCACCGGAGCGGGCCTGCTGCTGGGCGGCCGAGCCTCCGCCGATGCGACGTACACCGGAAACGCCGAGGCCGGTGGCCTTCGGTTGATCTTCACCAACCAGTCGATCCCGCTGAACATCTCCCCGCAGGTGCAGGGGCCGTTGGCGTCGGTGACCCAGAACTCCCTGCAACAGTCCGACGCGTTGGCCGCCTTCCCGTATCCCGGCTCCGACGTCGCGGGCCTGACCGGGCCTGTCGCGGGCAGCACCGGCCTGCCGTTGCCCGCCTACCCGTTCGTGGTCGGGACCAGCCTCGGCGACGAGCCGCAGAAGCTCAGCTACCCGGGCATCGAACTGCACGCCGAGAGCGCGAAGACCCTCACCCAGGCCGACGCCACCGGCGGACTGGCCGGCATCGGCGCCACGTCGATGGCCCGGGTGCTGCGCGACGGCGACACGATCAGCGCCTCGGCGGTCACCGACGCCGACCTCATCCGGCTCGGTGACGACCTGGTGGTCAGCGGGCTGCATGCGAGCGCAGCTGCCGGTCGCGACGCCGCCGGTGTCCTCACCAGGGTCTCCGAGCTGTCGTTCAGCAGCCTGACGGCGAAAGGTCTGACGTTCACGCTGCCGCCGCCGCCCGGTTCGACCCAACCGGGTCAGAAGGTCTCCGCGCCGGCGATCAGCCTGGTCGACGGCAAGTTCCGCGTCCTGATGCCCGGTCAGCCGGCAAACGAGACCGAGGTGCCGGCCGACCAGGTCGAGCAGGCGCTGACCCGGGCCGGATATCCGACGACGTACGAGCGGGCCAAGCCGACCGGCGACGGGGTGGTGGGCGCCGGGCTGCAGATCCGGACCACCCTGCCCGCTCCGCCGCAGGGCACGCCGGGCGGGTTGTCCGGCGAGACCCCGGTCGCCCTGGAGCTCGGGCTGGTCAAGGCCGAGATCGCCTACCAGGCCGGCGCCGGCCCGACCGTCGCCTCGACCGGCGTCGCCCTCCCGGGTCTGTCGGCACCGCCCGCCCCGCCTGTCGCGCCGGGCGCTTCTGCGGTTGCGGGCGTCCCCGCTGTCGCTGCCGCGGGCGGTGCCGGGACGCCGATGCTCCTTCCGCAGGCCGCCGCCGGCAACCCCGCGTGGGCCGGGCGGACCGCGACCGTGCCGACCGTGGACCTGGCCGATGTTGCCGTCGTTCGGAGCGCCCCCACCGACACCGCTGATTTGGGCTGGGTCTACTCGCTGGTCGCGGCCGCGGGCGCGGCGGCCTTCATCGGGACCGTTGTGCTCCGCTATCGAGGAGTTCGGTGATGGACCTTGTCGAAGTGCTGCGCGCCCAGTGGGACCGATGCTCGGCGGTGGTCGCCACGATCGCCGGGGCAGTGCTGTTGATCGTCGGCTGGTACCACGTCGCCGACACCGGGTTCGTGGCCAAGCAGATGCCGTACCTGATCTCCGAGGGGCTCGGCGGGGTCTTCCTGCTCGGGGTGGGCGGAATGCTGTGGCTGTCGGCGGACCTGCGCGACCAGTGGCGCGAACTTCGCGGTATGCGTCGCTGGTTGGAGTCGGCCGCGAGCGACCGCGACGAGCGAGGAACGAGCGAGGAGCACAAGCGAGCAAAAAGCGCCGGGGATGAGCCGATTGGTGCGACGCCGAGCGCCGGTCGATGAGCGTCCTGCTGCACCGGCGTCCGCCCCAACGGTTGCGGTTCGTGGGTGGTTGCTCGACCGACGAACTTTTCACCTGGGCCGGCGCCGCTGACACAGAGATCGCGCGCCGATGAGCGTCCTGCTGCACCGGCGTCCGCCCCGTTGCTTGCGGTGGGGCGGTGGTTGCTCGACCGAAGGCGGTAACGGTCCAGCTGTGCGGGTGGACCGGTGACTGCTGTCCCGTATGGTGCCCGGCGCGCGCAGGTCGACCAGCGGCGCGGGACCCGGGCGGGCCGCGGCCGGCTGCACGACGGCCCGGAGCCGTGGAGCCGGCGGTCCGGCGTCGTGCTGCTGGTCGTGGTGGCGCTGGCGCTCGCCGGGCTCACGGTCGGCTGGGCCGGCGCGGGCGGGGAGGCGAAGCTGGACGACCAACGGGGCTGGCTGGCTCTGGCCATCGGGTCGCTGATCCTCGGCGGGCTGGCGATGGTCGGCTGGCTGTTGATCGGCCTGCAGACGATCGCGGCACTGCGTGCCCCGGTGGTCGCGGAGGTCCGGCGGCGTAAGTCCATGACCATCGCCGCGCCGGCGGTGATCGAGGTCGCCCACGACCTGCCCGCCGGCTTCGGCGTCGCCCCAGGCATGCGTCACTACCACCGCGCGGACTGCCTGTTGCTGTCCGGGAAGTCGGCGACCTTCGCCGAAGCGGCCGAGCAGACGGTTGCGGGCCTACTGCTGTGCGGCGTATGCATGCCGGAGGGGGCCGCCCGTCATGCATGACTACGTGCCGCCGTGCCTATTTTCGGGTCTTCTGGCCATGGGCCGACCGCCGGGACTTCTGGCGATTGGTGGGCTGGGGGCCGGCCCATGAGTCAGTACGTCCCGTATTTGGTCTTCGGGATCGTCTACGGCTCGATCTACGGCCTCGCGGCGATGGGCCTGGTGCTCACGTATCGCACCTCCGGGATCTTCAATTTCGGCCACGGGGCGATCGGCGCCGGGGCGGCGTACGTGTTCTACGAACTGCGCGACGAGAACGGAATGCCCTGGCCGTTCGCGGCGCTGCTCGCGGTCGGCGTCTTCGGCGCGCTGCTGGGGTTGCTGCTGGAGGGGATGTCCCGACGGCTGTCCCGGGTCCCGGTGGCGTATCAGATCGTCGGCACGATCGGCCTGCTGCTGCTGATCCGGGCGTTGGTCACCTGGATCTACGGCTCGGAGTTCCGGCTGTTCGGGGCGTTCCTGCCGCGCGGGCGGGCGTTCACGATCTCCGGGGTCTCCGTGGCCCAGGACTCGGTGATCATCTTCGCCTCGGTCTCGGTGGCCGCCGTCGGGCTCTACGTGTTGGTGGAGCGGTCCCGGCTGGGGACGATGATGCGCGCGGTGGTCGACGACCCGGCGTTGCTGGACACCGCCGGGGTCGCGCCGGCGCGGGTTCGCCGCCAGGCGTGGGTGATCGGCTCGATCTTCGCCGCCGCCTCCGGGGTACTGCTCGCCTCGCAGCAGCAGGAACTCGACGTCACGCTACTGTCCTTGCTCGTCGTGCAGGCCTTCGGGGCCGCGGCGCTGGGTGCCTTCCGCAGCCTGCCGTTGGCCTACGCGGGTGGGATCGCCGTCGGAATCGCCCAGAAGTTGGTGTCGAAGGAGACCTCGACCCACGAGTGGCTGCAGGGCCTGGACTTCAACGTCCCGTTCATCGTGCTGTTCTTCGCGTTGCTGCTGCTCGGGCGCCGCCGGCTGGGCGATCTGGGTGCGCAGATCCGGGCGCGGACCGCGCCGCCGTTGCCGATGCCTCCGGGCCTGCGCCTGGGCGGCGGCGTCGCTGTGCTCGTCGGGGCGTTGCTCGTGCCCCATATCGTCGGCTCGCGGCTGCCGGTCTGGATCTCGGCGCTGAGCCAGGTGCTGCTGTTCCTGTCGCTGGGATTGCTGGTGCACACCTCCGGGCAGGTCTCGCTGTGTCACGTGGCCCTGGCCGCAGTCGGTGCAGCGGCATTCGCGCACGCCGAGTCCGGCGGCGTGCCGTGGGGATTGGCAGTGCTCTGGGGCGGGGTGGTGGCAATCCCGGTCGGGGCGATGGTGGCGATCCCGGCGATCCGGCTGTCCGGGTTGTTCCTGGGCCTGGCGACGTTGGGTTTCGGGATCTTCATCGCCCAGTTCTTCTACACCAAGAGCTACATGTTCGGGCTGGACGACCTGAAGACCCATCGGCCCTCGGCCTTCGAGTCCGACACCAGCTATTACTACCTGCTGCTCGCGTTCGCGATCGTCGGGATCGCGCTGATCCTGACGATCCAACGCAGCCGACTCGGCCGGCTGTTGCGCAGCCTCGGCGACTCCCCGACGGCGTTGGCGACCCTCGGTGCCTCGGCGAACATCACCCGGGTTCTGGTGTTCTGCATCTCGGCGTTCATCGCCGGGATCGGTGGGGCCCTCTACGCCGGGGAGTTCGGCTCGGTCGGTGGGACCGGGTTCAACTTCGTCGGATCGCTCGTCCTGCTCGCCGTTCTCGCCGCCTCGGGCCGTTCGACGATCACCGGTGCGATCCTCGGCCCGGTACTGGTCTACGTCCTGCCCGCGTATCACTCCGGCGCCGACGACGGCTTCCAGATCGCTTTCGGCGCGGGGGCGATCCTCGCCGCGGTGTTCGCCACCACCAAGGTTCACCTGCCGCTGCACGACTGGGCGCGGGCCGGTCGCTGGCGCCGGGAGAGCACCACCACCGCGCGGATCTCCGCGCGAACTGTGCTGGTCTCCCCCTTCGGAGCGAATCGATGATCAGCCAAAAGCGCCGTCTGCCGGTGTTCCTCGCGACCGGACTGCTGCTGCTCACCGGGTGCGGCCCACGGATCTCCGACGCCGAGATCGCGGCCAACTCCGGGGCGGGGCCGGCCACCTTGGCCCCGTCCGCGCTGACCGCGGTCCGCGACGCGGCGGCCGCCGGAGCGGCGTCGTCCGCGCCGGCTGCCGCCGCCCCCGCCGCCGCCCCCGCCGCCGCCCCCGCCGCCGCCCCCGCCGCC
>DATAUG010000065.1:0-9487 GCA_036268355.1 Sporichthyaceae bacterium | reverse complement strand
ACGGCCCCGACCACCGAGGCGACCACACGGCCGCGCGCGAACTCACCGCCTCGCCTGGCCAGCACGTTCAACGCCATGACCGCTCGCAGGGCCCGCACCGGCCGCAGCATCGGGACGGCCAGGGTCAACACGTCGAGCCAGTTCCCCCGCAGAAACACCCGGCGCCGTTCAGCCAGGACCAGTCGCACCGCCAGGTCCACGGCGAACAACAGCCACACGGCGAGGTTGGCCGCCCGGCAAGCGCCGACCAGTGTCCGGCTCAAACCGGGGTCGAGGATCGGCCACCCGTAGGCGCCCAGGAAGACCCCCGCGCCCGCCAGCAGGGGCCACTGGGTTGCAGACTCCCATCGGTGGCGGCGTTGGTCGGAGGCAGGACCAGACATCGAAATGCCTCCCATCCAACGGTGGGTCCACGCGGTCGCCGAGCGATCGGGGCCGAACTTATCCACAGGGCAGTCATTCAGCAGACGGCGGAATCACCCGCGCAGATGCTGCCGCGCATGACTTCCTACCTGATCTACGACCTCGCGACCGAAGAACTCCTGGCCACGACCAAGACCTCGGGTCGGCCTTCGCCACCGCTGATGCGTTGGCCAAAACGATCGCTGCCGCCGTCTGCGCAAGAACGAGCACTGGACGGCCCGGACACGATGCAGTCCGAGTGGCCGTCCACGAAGCCCGCACCGGCCGGCTCCTCGGGGTCCGGTGCGCGACGGTCCGGGCTTGAGGACCGCTCAGTGCTGATACAGCTTGTAGGTTCCCAGCGGGCCCACGTACTTCCGATACGCCTTCGTCCAGTCACCACGGACGGCGGCTTGAGCCGTCTTCAGCCTGATCGAGTGGTTGCACACCAGCGTGTGGAGCTTGTTCTCCAGCCCGTCTTTGGTGTTCGACGTCTTCTTGTCGTTGGGTTCCGGCCACAGATTCTTGATGTCGTTCGAGCCGCCCAGCTCCAGGCTGACCTCGTGATCCATCTCGTACCGGTAGGCCACGTGGGAAGTGATTCCGTACTCCGCGTAGACCTTAGTTCTTCGTCGCGGTGAAGACGTTCCGTACCGATGAGGCGTACCCGGATCTGCAGACCGTCGCCGCGCTGGTGGTCAACACTGCGCCCGGGGTCGCGTACGGGTCGGGGATCGACCACCCACCGGTCACGATGCGCGCGTGCGCAGTGGCCGCGCTCGCCTCGGTCGCACCGAAAGAACCCACACAGCCTGCCGCGACCAAGGCCGAGGCCAGGAACGTGCCGCACGCCAGTCGGTTCAAACCCACTCCTTCCCCGGCGGCCCGCAGTGGAACGCGAGCGATCACCTGATCACTCAGACGCATCCGCCGGCAGTTGAGTGCCGGACTGAGGGCCACCATTGGATCGACCGTTCGGTGGGATTTGCTCGCCTGCGGTCGGACCGGCGAGCGGGCGCAGTCTGAGGGTGCCGTTCTCTCAAAACCATGCGGTCTCGATGGCGACCCGCGTGGAGGTGTTGGTACCCGCCGGTGCCCGGAAGATCGTCCGGGGCTCCGAATGGGTCGAAGGGGGTTGACCCGGTCTGCCTCCAGCGGCGTCCCGGGACGGCGCAGGCTCGGGTGGGCCGGGCGCTGCGGGCCGGAAAGTTCTGGGCCGGGCGGGCGCAGGTGCTCGACGGTGGGTGGGCAGGACGCGCCGCCGCGGCGGCGGTTGTCGGGCGCCCGGTCGCTGCCGGGGCACTGGATTTCGGCTGTTGGGTTGGTTTCTGACGTGGCCTCAGGCCAGTGCGGGTTGCCGGTCGATGCGGGTGTCGGCCAGGACGGTGAGGATCTCGTCCTCGCGGAAGCGGCGGTGCCCGTCGAGGGTGCGGATCGAGGTCAGGCGCCCGGCATTCGCCCAGCGGGTGACGGTCTTGACGTCGACCCGGAACACCCCGGCGACCTCGGCGGGGGTCAGCAGGCGCGTGTCGGCGGTGGCAAGTGTGGCGGTGGGCATCCGGTGCTCCCTCGGTTCGGTGGGGGGTGGTCGCCCGTTTCGACGCGGGGACGATCTGCGCGGTTCCGCACGAGACGGATTTACCTACCGCGTCGGTGTTTTTCGTGGCCGTTCGGGCAGGATCCGGCCTGTGCGGATAACCGTGCGGGTGCGTCCCGGCGCCCGGGTCGATCATGTCGGTGGGTGTCGGGATTCCCCCCACGGCCCGGCGCTTCTGGTCAGCGTCCGTGCCCGGGCAGTGGAGGGCCAGGCGAACGCAGCGGTCCTGGAGGCACTGGCCCAGGCGTTCGGCGTCCGGCGCAGCGCGCTCAGCCTGGTCGGCGGGGAACGCAGCAGGGACAAGATCGTCGAACTCGCCGGGGACGACAACCGCACCGCCGACCGCCTGTGCGACCTGCTCCTCGGCGCCCGGCGAACCATCTGACCGCCGCGACCTCTCCATCTCCTACAACAAGCTGGGTGACCTCGCGGAGGACATCGCCGCGGCCGCGAAGGCGTTGAACAACAGACCCCGCAAGACTCTCGGCTGGAAGACCCCGGCCGAGGCACTGAACGAGCACCTACGGTTGCTCCAACAAGCCGGTGTTGCGACGACCGGTTGAGCCCGGGTTGCCGTTGACATGTGCACGTCGGTCCCCAGGCCCGTGCTGGTCTTTTCGCGGTCGTGGCGGGCGGTGAGGGCGCGGGTCCGGCGTCGCGGTGGTGGCGGGAAACAGTTCGGCGGTCAGGACGCGGAGCCGCGGGTGGGTCATGGCCTGCTCGATCATTACTTCCACCTCGGTCAGGAAGGACGGCACGTAGGGGAAGGTCAGGCTCAGGGCGTCGCGGGAGCGGCGGCGCCGACACGTGAGTGGGCTGGGCCGGCCCCGGGCCTGGCGCGCCACGATGGGAGACCGCATCGTGCAGAGCGAGCAGGGAGCCTCGCCACGGTCGTCGGGGTGAAGGACGGGAGGCTGCAGGTTCCTAGGGTTGTCGGGACTGCCGCAGGCCCATACACGCAGCTGTGGGGGAAGGTGATCGTGGACGATGTGATCGACAGGGCGCCGCTTTTCACCGCTCTCGACGGCGAAGCGGTCGCGGCGCTGCGGGACTCGATGAGCGAGGTGACCCTGGGCCCCGGACAGGTGCTGTTCCGTGAGGGTGATCCCGGCAACCACCTGTACGTCATTGCCGAGGGCAAGGTCAAACTCGCCCGGACAACCGGCTACCGGCAGGAGAGTCTTCTGGCTGTCCTCGCCCCGGGTGAGATGTTCGGCGAACTCTCGCTGTTCGACCCGGGCCCTCGTACCTCGACCGCCACCGCGCTCACCGAGGCCCGGCTGCTCGCGCTCAACCACGCCGACCTCAAGCCGTGGCTCGAGGATCGCCCGCAGGTCGCGATCTGCCTGCTCGCCCAACTTGCGCGGCGGCTGCGCCGCGCCCAGGACGTCGTCGCCGACCTGGTCTTCTGCGACCTCCCCGCCCGAGTGGCCAAGACCCTGCTCGACCTCGCCCAGCGCTTCGGCGTGGCGACCGCCGATGGGCTCCATGTCGGGCACGACCTCACCCAGCTCGACCTCGCCGGCCTCGTCGGCGCATCGCGGGAGAGGGTCAACAGGGTCCTCTCCGACTTCGCCGAACGCGGCTGGCTGCGCCTGGAATCACGCGCCGTCGTCCTGCTCGACATGGAACAACTACGGGGCCGCGCTGATTGAAGGCGCATCGCCCACCGGACCAAACCGAATCGAACCGGACCAGCGGATCGTGCAGGTTGCTTGGGCCTGGTCGACGTCGACCCGGGGCTCCCCCACCGACGGAGAAGGATCCTCGGACTTGAGGTACCGACTGACTGCAATGACCGAGGACTACCGGACCAATAAGCCGAGCAGCGGCGCCGGATGGGTCTTGGCGCCGTCGCTGCAACCCGGGGACCCGGGCTGGGAGGACCCCGCCGATTGAACCCGGCCACCGTGCGCCATCGCAGAGGCGTGAACGGGCGACGTCAGCAGCGCGCGGAGTGCGGCGGCGAGCATGGCCCTGGGGCGGCGCGGCCGGGGCCGCGCACCAGAATGATCGCCGCGACCACCGCCACCATGCCGACCGTCAACCTCCGGCAACGGGAGTAGGAAGGGCAACTCCAACGCTCAACATGATGTGACCAGGCGTCAGCCGTAGCGCTGTTCCCGGTGGATCTGACGGGCGGCAACTTTCTGCCGTCGCCGACCAGGATGCTGGTGTCCGTGCGGTCCAAGGTGTCCGCCTGCGCCGCTGCACAATCGTCGCCTCGGGATTCCCGACACGGGGCGGTCCCGTCAGAGCCGCCGAGTTGTTCCGGCCCTGCGGCGTTGCGATGAGGTGCGGGGGTGCATGCCCTCATCCGGCATCAGATCGGTGTCCTCGCGTAATCGCGTGAGCATGTCTTCGGTGTCGGTCCACATCGCCGCGAGGATCCGCCGTCCGACCAGCAGTAGTTCCCCGACGTGCGGGTTGCTGAGCGAATACAGGACCGTGGAGCCTTCCCGGGTCGAGGCAACCAGGCCGATACGGCGCAGAGCCGCCAGTTGCTGGGAGAAGTTCGAGGCCTCGACCGGGAGCCCGGCCAGCAACTCGTGGACCGGTTTGGGGCCGTCCTGAAGCAACTCGAGCACCCGGATGCGGATCGGGTGGCCGAGGGTACGGAACAGCTCGGCCTTGGCCTGGTAGAGCGGTACGTCGTCGCCCATTCGACCTTCTTCGTCCGAGGACGGGCCGGGGCCCCTCACAATTTCATGACTTCTTCAATTACTGTAGTCTTCAGGTATCCCGCTGGAGTGAGCGGCCAGGGGGACGGTCGAGCCGAGTCGGTCCCCGACTCGGCTGTCCTCGACGCTGCCGGCTGAGGCTTTGCATGTTCGGTGATGTCGATGCCGCGCCGGCCGCGGCGGGCCTGGAGAAGGCGCAGGTCAGCGAGTACGTCAAGTACCGGGCCACGTTGATCGGGATCAGCGCTCCGGGCTAGCCCGGGACCCGCCGGCGGAGCGCACCGATCCTGGTCAGCTGCACGCCGGCACGGGGGAGCTGTCGGCCACCAGCGCGCCCGGGTGCACGGGACGGATCGCCCCGAAGCGGTCCTGGAAGGTTTGCATCCTCGGCCACGCAGCTGGCAGGACTGTCCCGGCCCCATTCGCCCCACGATCCGACACGTCCTAATCCCGGAGGCGATCAATGGACCCTTCAGTCGTTCAAGACCCGCCCCAGGACACTCGACCCGACATCGCGTACACCCTCGATGTGGTCATCGCCGACCGGTATCGGGCGGCAGTCGCCCGGGCGATCGCGGCCGCCGCGCCGGGCAGTGTCCTGATCCGCCGCTGCGACCAACCCGTCGCCGGGCCGGTGAGCATGCGGATGGTCACCGACGGCGAACCCACCCACCGTTGGCTGCAGCACTGGTTACGGGCCGACCTCGGCACGGGGCTGCTCAGCTGCACCGACCCCGCCATCGATCGCAGCAGAACCGGCAAGATCCGCATCCGCGCCGCAGTCCCGCTACAGGACAGCGAGGATCTGGCATTCGCCTACACCCCCGGCGTGGGCCGCGTCGCATCAATGATCGCCGCCGACCCCGGGTGCGCCAGGCAGCTGACCGGCCGACACAACCGGGTCGCCGTGGTGACCGACGGTTCCGCCGTCCTGGGCCTGGGCAACCTCGGACCGACCGCGGCCCTGCCGGTGATGGAAGGCAAGGCCGCCCTCTTCGCGCACCTCGCCGGAATCGACGCCGTCCCGATCTGCCTCGACACCCACGACGTCGACGGCATCGTCGCTGCTGTCAGCGCGATCGCCCCCGGCTTCGGTGGCGTCAACCTCGAGGACATCGCCGCCCCGACCTGCTTCGCCGTCGAGACCCGGCTGCGCGAGACCCTCGACATTCCTGTCCTGCACGACGACCAGCACGGCACCGCCGTCGTGGTCCTGGCCGCGCTGCTCAACGCGCTGACCGTAGTCGGCAAACAATTCCGCAACGCCCGCATCGTGGTCCTCGGAGCCGGCGCCGCCGGTACCGCAGTCACCCGGCTCCTGCTCGCCGCGGGCGCCACCGACGTGATCGTCTGGGCACCGCCGGGCGTGCTGCACCCACGTATCTCCAGGCAGCTACCCGCCCACAAGCAGGAACTTGCGGCCATGACCAATCCCCGCGGCATCCACGGCGGCCTGCCGGAGGCGCTGCGCAACGCGGACGCGGTCATCGGGCTGTCCGCCGCCCGAGTACTCAACCGCAGCCTCATCGAAGGCATGGCAAAAGATCCCATCGTTTTCGCCATGGCCAACCCGGTGCCGGAGATCCACCCCGCCGAGATCTGCGACCTCGCCGCCGTCACGGCGACAGGACGTTCGGATCACCCCAACCAGGTCAACAACGCACTCGTGTTCCCGGGCCTGTTCCGCGGGGCACTCGACGCCGACCTGACCGCGTTCACCCTGCCCGTGCTCCTGGCCTGCGCGGGAGCCCTCGCCGATCTCGTCACCAACCCGACCACCGACCGAATACTGCCCGAGCTCCTCGACCCCCGCGTCGTACCCGCGGTAGCGGCCACGGTCAGGGCATCGGCCGCGGCCGCGGATCCGACACGATCCGCATGAAGAGCCGGTTGCACACCAGAACCCGTGCGTGGATCCACGACGCACCGTCGAACGACCTGTCGCCGCCGGACACATCTTGTCCGGCTGTGCCGCGGCAAGTCGACAACCAGCAGCCGCGCAGCGACGCCTCGTCACCCCCGGCCGAACGCAGCAAACGACCTCCGGCTCACGACACCCAGAAATTGGCGGACCGGACCGGAACCCTCGACCTAGCCTGCCTCACCCGACCGGGCATCGGGCAGGCGCCTGGCGGGGCTTGACTCCGGGGACGCGGTCGGTCGGACGGCCGGTAACTCCACTCGGTCGTCGAGGGCACCGGTGAGAATCAGGTGCGATGCTGCGAGCAGCTGGGCCACCGGCGGACCCGCGAGTGCATAAATCACCTCGCAGCCCTCCCGGCGCATCGACACCAGCCCGGCGCGGCGCAGCACGACCAATTGCTCGTAGAGGTTCGAGGCCCGCAAGCCCGCGGGCAGGAGTTCCCACGCCGAGCACTCCTTCGCGGCGAGGGTCTCCAGCACCCGAATCCGGGTCGGATCACTGAGAGCCCTGAACAGGTCCGCCTTCCCTTGATGCGTCGCCGCCCCCATACCTGCTCCTCCCGGCGGTGCGGCGGGTTTCACGGCCCCGGGATGTGGCGTGAAACCCGACCGGACCCAATACATTACGGTATAGCGAATTGAAGACACTTTCAACTCATGGGATGCTGGTGGGCGACGGCGCCGGGAAGGACTTCCAATTGTCCGTGCTGCGCGGAGCATCCGCACGACGCGCACTGGCTCGGCTGCGTCTGCGCCAGGACGGCGGGGAACGGCCGACCGGCCCGGCCCGCTCGCTCACCCGCGGGCGGGCCGGGCTCGAGGTCACCGGGGTACCGCTGCAGCGCGGCGAGCCTGATCCGGTACTGCCGTGCAGCGGCACGGGGCCATGGTGTCCGCAAGAACCCCTACCCGCGTCGAGGCCGGGTGAGGACCGACCGTAGGTGTGCCGGCCGGTGCGCGGGGGACCGTACCAGCGCTGCTGGACCTCAGGGCCTAGACATCGATGCGTGGACGGATGCGACCCGGTGGATGTCTGGAGGGTGAGTCTGCGTGATGGTCGGTTCGTATTGGTGGCTGCTGCTGGTCGGGATCGGGCTGGGCCTGCTCGCCCACGTGGTATTGCGGATCAGGAGCGGAGCGGCGGCGAGACGATCGGCGGGTCCGGGGCAGGAACCCGGCAGTGTCGGGTCCCCGGCCCCGATCACCCGGCGCCGGGCGATCGGGCTGGCGGTGACCGGGGCGACCAGCCTGACCGCCGGATCCACGGGCTGGATCGACCGTGGCGGCGGGCCGGGAGGGCGACTGGAGGCCGCGGTGAGCGGGCAGAGGTTGCGCCAAGGCGCTGTGATCGATTCCCGCGACGGGCGCCTGGAGGTCGAACTCGTCGCGGCCCCCGGCGCCACGGTGGCCGGGCGGATCACTTCGGCACTGGGGTTCAACGGAACCACGCCGGGCCCGACGCTGCGGGTCCGGCCCGGTGATGAACTGGCCCTGCGGTTGATCAATCGGCTCGCGCAGCCGACGAACCTGCACACCCACGGTCTTCGGGTCTCACCATCCGGAAACAGCGACAACCCCTTCGTACGCGTGGAACCTGGCACTTCGTTCGACTACCTCATCCAGATCCCGGACGATCACCCGACGGGGACCTTCTGGTACCACCCCCACCACCACGGCACCGCTGCCGATCAACAGTTCGCCGGCCTGGCCGGTGCCCTGCTGGTCGTACCCAGGAGCACCGACGCGAACCAGGCACTACCCCAGCAGCAGGCTGTGGAGGAATTGATACTGCTGGTCAGCGACATCACCCTGCGTGGCGACGGCGCGGTGGTCGCACCCAGCGGCACAGATCGGCTCCTCGGCCGTCAGGGCCGCCTCGTCCTGGTCAACGGGCAGCACCAGCCCACCATCGCCGCGGTCCCCGGCGCCACCGGTCGCTGGCGAATCATCAACGCCTGTACCTCGCGCGTGCTCGTGCTCCACCTGCGCGGTCACAAGCTGACCCAGACCGCGCTGGACGGGTCGGAGCTGCCTGCACCCGTCGAACGTGACACGGTGATCCTCGCCCCCGGAAACCGCGCCGATATCCTGGTCCGGGCCGGGTCTGTAGGCACCTACGACCTGATCACCGACATCTTTGACCGCGGCCATTTCGGGACCCGCAGCAGCACCGCGAAGCCGGAGGTCCTGGCCACACTGGTCGTCGACGGCGCCCCGGTGGAGTCAACCGGGCCGCCCAGGCCCGCCGGCGGCGGGATCCCCGACCTCACGACGACCGCCACGACCTTCCGACAGATCGGGCTGACCATGCTCATGCGCGGTGGACGGATGAGCTTCGGCATCGACAACCGCCTGTTCGATCCCGACCGGGACGACCAGCACGTCGCCCTGGGTACCACCGAGATCTGGACCATCACCAACTACGGCCCGCTGGTGCACCCGTTCCACCTGCACGCCTGGCCGTTCGTCGTCCTCGCCGGCAGCGACGGGTCCCCGCCCACCGGTGTCGCGCAGGACGTGGTCCTGGTTCCCGCCCGAGGCTGGATCCGCATCCGGATCTCCTTCACCGGACACGGCGGACGCAGCGTCTACCACTGCCACGTGGTCGATCACTCCGACGCCGGGATGATGGCCACAGTCAACGTCGTGACCTGACGCAGGAGCGGGAAGCCCGTCCACGACTGGGCCGCTGGTTCCTGCTCCCAGCTGCATTGCACATCCGCCGCGGCACCGGAACACCCGGGGCGCCGTACGGCACATAACTGACGGATCGTCAAAGACCGTCGGGTGCACTCAGCGTTGAGGGACCCGGGGGTTCACCGAGGCAGTTGCTGAGGTGAACCGGCGAAGGCGACTTGCAGCCGCTGCCCGGTGGACCTTTCCG
>DATAUG010000064.1:0-3442 GCA_036268355.1 Sporichthyaceae bacterium | reverse complement strand
CATGTCGGTCGAGGCCCTGGACTGGTTCGCGGCCACCGCCGGGCAGATCAGCGGGACCGGTGAGGTCGAGGACGGCTCGGACCTGCTGGCCCGCATCGGGCTGATCGAGCGGCAGATCGCGATGGTCCAGGGCGAGCAGGTACTGGCCATGGCCGAATGGGTCGCCGACTCCCTGGACCGGCACCACGCCGAACGCTTTGCCTGGGTCGACCCGCAGACCTGGGAGCAGTCTCAGGAGTTGGGCTTCGCCGAGCGTTCGGCCTATGCCGAGGTCGCCCTGGAACTGGGCCTGGCCGACCGGACCAGTGATCACCGGGTCCATGTCGCGGTGGAGCTGCGGCGCCGCCTGCCGGGCACCTTGGCCGCGCTGTGCGCCGGGCGGATCACCCTGGCCAAGGCCCGGGTGGTCCTGGAGGAGACCGCCGAGCTCGACGCGGAACTGCTCGCGCAGGTCGAGGCGGCAGCGCTGGGCAAGGCCGAGGGGCTCACCCCGGGCAACCTGCGCCGGGTCACCCGCCGCCGTGGCCCGCGTCGATGCCAACTCGGTCGCCAAACGCCGCGCCAAGGCCATCGCGCAACGCTCGGTGAAGATGTGGGAGATCGGCGACGGCATGTCCGCCCTGGACGCCATCCTGCCCACCCCGGTCGCCGAAACCGCCTTCGCCGTCATCGATGCCACCGCCCCCCAGGCCATCACCCCCGGCGACGAACGCAGCATCGACCAGGCCCGCGCCGACGCCCTGGTCGACCTGATCTGCCTCCCGCCCGACATGGCACCGCGGATCAGCTACCAGATCCAGGTCATCAGCCCCGACCCCGACCTGGACGCCGACCCCACCCGCCGCCTCCCGACAGCGGCCCAAGCCCGCTACGTCAAGGCCCGCGACCAGCATTGTGTCAACCCCGGCTGCCGGGCCACCCGCACCGAGCACGACCACACCATCGCCCACACCACCGGCGGCCCGACCCTGACCAAGAACCTGACCCTGCGCTGCCCCAAACACCACCGCATCAAGCATCTGCCCGGCTGGAAAGCCACCCAGGACCCCGACGGAACCATCACCCTGACCACACCATCAGGCCGGACCTACCGAACCCGGCCCCCGGACGAGGAAGGCATCGACCCGCCGACCGAACGAGTTCGGAGTCCCCTGCGCTTGGGGCCGGCCTCCGCCGATCGACCACCGTTCTGATATGGGCCACCCCGTTGCCAAGTGGCGTGGCGGTGCGTGTCAGCTGCGACGCGTGTCGAGCGTCCCTACTGACGGTGTGTCAGGAAGTGCGCACAGAACGGCCGCGGGTTACTCCACACGCTGCGTCCCTGCACCCGCTGGACCCAGAGCGGTCCAGGTCCCTGGTCAGCCGGTCGCGGCCGTCTCCAGGGTGGCAAGCGACCAGCACCATCCGGCCAGTTCCCTTGCCACGGCGGTATTCGCGACGGTTGAGCCCCCGGAGGAATGTTCTGTGGGCGCGACGTTGTTGGCGTTGCGTCAGATGTAAGCACCGTCGAGCGAGTCGTGACCCGCTCCGCGGCGCCCGGCCGATGCGGCTCGGGTCAACCGGTGATTGCGCGGACGCGTTGGACGGCGATGCCCGCAAGGCGGGTGGCGTCGGCGAGGGAGGCCTTGCCGCCGCCGGAGACAGTGTCGTTGATTGTGACCTCAACCTGCCTCCAGCCGGTGTTGATGACGTAGGAGTCGACGGGGACCGACCCGTTCGTTCCGGCGACCGTCACGACGACGTGGAAGGCGAAAATCTCATCGCTACCGGGCACCTCCACGGTCACCGGCGTGACGGCCAGCTCGGTGGTTTTGATGCCCTGTTGGGCGAAACCGGTCTGGAACTGCGTCTTGAAGCACGCCGCTGCCGCGTTGCCGCGGCCGGCGCGGGCCATGTTGTGGGCCATCGCGGCCGATTCGACAACGTCGGCGCTCGAGTCGACCTCCGTGCTGCCCTGCGTGTAGTCCATGCCGAAGTTGCGGTCGAGGAACTTCTGGGCCGCGACTCCCAGGCACCGGTACAGGGCCGCCTCTGCCGCCTTGTCCCCGGCCGACTGACCCTTCGACGCCGCACCGGTGTACCCGGGCAGGTCGGATGCGACCAGCGCCCCGGCCGCCGCCAACTTCTTCGCCTGCTCAGCGCTGATCGCCCCGACGACGCCGAGGCCGACGCCGAGGCGTCCGGACTCGATACCGCACTGTCGGTGGCCGTCGGACCGGGCGATTGCGAGGCCGGTGCGGTGGACGGGGCCGCGGCGGACGGCGGGGTGTCAGCAGTGTTCGTGCCCGAACCGCCGCAGGCCCCAACACCCAGACAAAGGCAGGACAGGGCGGTTGTCGTCACCAGTCGAGAAGTCATGTCGACGAGCCAACCACACCCCACCGAGCCGGGTCGGAGCGCAGCGTCAGCCGCTGCGCCGGTGGGGTGCGGAAGATCGACCAGTTCTCAGCGGCCTGGTGTGACGGACCGCCGGTTCTCGCCGCAAAGGATTCCGACGAGGCCGGCGAGAGCCGCCAGTGCTGCGGCGCCGGTCAGGCCGATCAGCGTCGTTGCGAGGACGAGGAGGAACAGGGGCCGGTTCGGGTGCGCCCCGGAGGTGGCGACCAGGACGACCGCCGTCGTGGCGGCAGCCGACCCGCAGGTGGTCAGCAAGTAGGCCGTGGACCGTAGCCATCGGGACACCCGCACGTCGGGGTCGGCGGCGACCGGCTCGAGTGCGGCATCCGTCGGTGCCGGCGCACCCGTCGGCCCGCCCGTCGGAACGGCCACGTCCGCAGTGGCACCCGAGCGGGGTCTGGGCAATCGCAACCCGCTGGTCCGCCCAGTCCGCTGATGCAGAGTCGGCATGGCAGCACCTCCTGGGAACTGGACGGGTGCGGCCCGGAGTTCGACCGCGGCACAGCGGTGACTGGGCCACTTTCGCAGGATCCTTCGGACCCGCCCATCCACCGACCGGACCCACCAAGCGGCTGAACGGAGGATCGGCCTCGTCCGGGTTGTGCAGAGCACCGCCGGCGAACGGTCAGTTCCCGCGGAACTTGGCCGGACGCTTCTCCACGAACGCCGCCACGCCCTCAGCGAAGTCGTGGGTGCCGGCGTGCTCCTGCTGCCGCACGGCCTCGATCCAAACCTGGTCGACGAGGTTGGCCTGGGTGGTCTCCCGTAGCGTGCGCTTGATGTTCGCGATGGCTACGGTCGGGCCGGCGGCCAAGCGCCGGCACAACGCCGTGGCCGCATCGAGCAGTTCGGCGTCGGGATGCACGGAGTTCACCAGGCCCCAGTCCAATGCCTTCGGTGCGGCCAGGCGCTCCCCGAGCATCGCCAGCTCGGCGGCGCGGATCAGGCCGACGCGTTCGGCCAGGAAGCGCAGCCCACCGCCGTCCGGGATCAGCCCGATGTTGACGAATGCGAGCAGGAAGTAGGACGACTCCGCGGCCACCAC
>DATAUG010000063.1:0-43822 GCA_036268355.1 Sporichthyaceae bacterium | reverse complement strand
GTTCGTCGAGTTCCAGACCGGGGGCGTGGTGCACCGGGCGCCGATCGACGTTAAGGTCGGATGACTTCGCGGAACTGAACGGGGCCCCAGGGCGACTGTTCCCCCGGAAGGGAGATCGCGTCTTGGCGATTCCTGCGCTGGGGACGGCGGATGCCGGGACCTCGGGGCCCGGCATCCGCGCGCCTTCCGCATGCGCCCGGCACGCCGTGCTGGGGCGGGTGATCGCTGCCCTGCTGCTGATCGTCGCGGCGTTCGGGCTGGGCGTTGCCGGAGCCGGACCGGCGGCCGCGCACGCGCAGCTGCTGTCCACCGATCCGGCCGTCGGCGCGCAGTTGCCGAACTCGCCGGACCACGTCAGCCTCACCTTCGGTGAGGCCGTCACCTTCGTGCCGGGCGGGTTCCACCTGCTCGACCACACCGGTGCCGACGTCAAGCTGGGCTCGGCCAACCGCAGCGGCGCCACCGTGGTCGTCGGGATCCCGACGAAGCTGACCGACGGTGCCTACGTGTTCTCCTGGCGGGTCGTATCGGCCGACAGTCACCCGGTGGCCGGGTCGATCCCCTTCACCGTGGGCAACGCGACCGCGTTATCCGGGGCCGGCGCACCGGTCATGTCGATGGATCCGGGCACCCCGGGGGCGACCCGGGTGCTGGCCGACGTCAACCGGTGGATCGGCTACGTCGGCGCGGTCGGCGGGGCCGGGACGGTGTTCTTCGCCGCGCTCTGCTGGCCGGCCGGTCGCCGCGACCGCACGGTCCGCCGGATCGGGGTCACCGGCTCGGTGCTGGTCGCGCTGACCGCTGTAGCGGCCCTGCCGCTGCAGGCCTCCCTGGCCGACGGCGTGTCGTTGAACAAGGTGTTCGGCGACGGCGCTTTGCCCGCGGTGTTCCACACGACCTTCGGGTACTCCGCAGGTGGCCGGATCGTGTTGGGGCTACTGCTGGCGGTGCTCATCGGGATGCCCCGGCGGGCGCCCGCGTTGGAGACGGCAGCCCGTGCCGTCGCCGTCGGCATCCTGGCCTGCTTCTCCTGGACCGGGCACCCATCGGTGTCCAAGGTCCCGGCGTTCACCATCGCCGACGACATGGTGCACATGGCCGCGGTGGTGACCTGGTTGGGCGGCCTGACCGTGCTGGCCGTCCGCCTGTTGCCGAATCCGCCGGCGGACATGCACGCGGTGCTGACCCGCTGGTCGCGCACCGCGATGTGGGCGGTCTCCGTGCTGGTCGTCTCCGGGGTCGTCCAGGCCTGGCGAGAACTGCAGTCGGTGCACGCACTGCTGCACACCGACTACGGGCGCTGGGTGATCATCAAGAGCATCGGGCTGGTGATTCTGGTTGCGCTGGGCAACGTCGGCCGGATCCGGGTTCAGGCCTGGACGCGGGCCCGCGCGAGCGTCGCCCGCGAGCCGGTCGGTGCCTCGTTGGGTGCGATGCGGGCCGTCGAGCAGGAGCCGATCCTGGGCCGGTTGCGGCAGTCGGTGGCGGCCGAGTTGGTGATCGCCGGCGGTGTGCTGGTGGCGACCTCGTTGCTGGTGGTCTCCGATCCGCACATGCCGATGTCGACGCCGGGAATGGCGTCGGCCGCGCACGCCCCGTCGACGGCCGGTGGCACGGTGACCCTGCCCACCGGCCCGGTGGTCACGGTTCAAGTCGCCCCGGCCGCCGCGGGAACCCCGACCGTCAACATCACCACGGTCTCGGCGGCCGGTGCCGTGATCGACCCGGTCGAGGTTGACGCGACGGCGGCATTGGCGTCCCGGGGCATCGAACCGATCCCGTTGAAGGTCACCCGAACCACGGCCGGGCACTACGTCGTGACCGGGGCGCCACTGGGCTTCCCCGGGCAATGGGCAATCACCGTGACGGTGCGCACCTCGGACATCGACTCCGGCGTGGGCACGGTGAACGTCACGTTGAACTGACTGCTCCGAACGCGGATGGGGCGGTCGAGTCGTGCTCCGACTCGACCGCCCCATCCGCTACTTCAGAAATCAGCCGCCACACTCGCATTTTTCGCCGCAACCGCACGGGTTGCACGAGCAACCCGCTGCGTGGCTTTTCTCGGGCTCCGCCATGGGACCTCCTGATCCATCAGGTCTGAACAGGCATCGACCGGCACCAGGCACGTTACCGGGGTGGGACCTGGCGGGCCAATGCCGTGATCACGGGGCCGGCTCGATTCCGCCGGGATTTGGTCATGATCATTTCTGGAACCGCCGGGCCTGCTGCGGCGACATCTATGGTGCGGGGGGAACCGGAATCTTGGCCGTCCCGCGCTCGCCATGGAGAAGAGGTGACCCGGGTGCCTCGAACTGCGACACGCACGTTCCAGGCCGCGCTGGGCGCCGCCGGCACGTTGCTGGTTTGCTCCGCAGTGGCCTCCGCGCACGTGACTGTCACGCCTGGCGGCGTCCCGGCCGGCCAGGACACCACGCTGACCTTCCAGGTGCCCGATGAACGCTCGGACGTCTCGACGACCGGCCTGCGGATCGTGGTGGCCGACGGCGCCGCGCTGCGGGGAGTTTCGGTGCTGCCGAAACCCGGTTGGGACTTCTCGACGGCCCCGCCCAGCGCCTCGTCGGCGAGCATCGCCCCGGCGCCCACCGCGGTCCCGACGTCGATGCCGGGAATGTCCGGATCCATGCCGGGTATGTCCGGGTCCATGCCAGGAATGTCGGGGATGTCCGGCATGTCGGGGATGGCCAGGTCGGGTGGCTCCATGTCGGGGATGTCGGGGATGTCGATGCCGACGGACACCTCGGCGCCGACCGCGGCGCCGGATGGCGACTCCGACGACACCGGTTCGGCGGTCGGTTCGATCACCTGGACCGCGCGCGAGTCCTCGGCGGCGATCGCGCCGGGCACCTTCGGCCAGTTCGAGATCCTCGCCACGGTGCCTGCTGACCGCGCCTCGCTGGTGTTCGCCGCGGTGCAGACCTACAGCGACGGAACGGTCGTGCGGTGGATCGATCGCGCCGCGCCGGGTGCGCCACAACCGGCACACCCGGCCCCGGTCGTGATGCTCCTACCTCCGATGCCGCCGGGAATGCCAGGGATGCCGGGAATGCCGATGCCGGACCCGTCGGCGTCGCCGGGGTCGAGCGGCAATCCGAACGCAATGGCCGGGATGTCGATGCCCGGGATGTCCGGGATGGCCGGAATGTCGATGGGACCCGGCATGGACATGTCGGCGCCCAAGTCCGACTCGGTCAACGTCGCACTGGCGGTGGGAATCGCGGGATTGATCGCGTCGATGATGGCGGCCATTCTGGCGATGAACGCGATGACCCGGGCCCGCCGCGCCAGTCGTCCGGCGCCCCCGGACGACTGTCACTGACCACATATCAGCGCACGGCCCGAGCTTGAGCAGGAGGTCCGGATGGGAATGAGCGCCGCAGGCTTCGACCTGTTCTCCTGGCCCGCCCGCGCGGTCTGGCTGATCCTCTACTGCTGGGTGCTGTCCAGCCACCTGGTGCACGTGTCCTACATGCGGGCCCAGCCCCGGTACTGGCACATAACCCACGCGGCCATGGCACTCGGGATGATCTACATGTTCACCCCGTGGCGCGGGCAGCCCGCGTCGCTGCGCTACATGGAGGACGCCTTCCTGGCGATCGCGGCCCTGATCGGGTTGTTCGTGCTCTACGAGTGGGCGCGCAACCGGGCGGTGAACCTGCTCTGGTTCAATCAGCTGCTCGCGATGCTGGCGATGGCGTTCATGTACTCGCTGATGACCGGACCGCCGCGCGGCTACCACACGCTGACCTACCTGTTCGTGGCTTGGTTCGTGTTCGAGGCCTCCGGTTGGAGCCGGCGGCACTTCGCCGAGGCCGATGTCGAGCGCACTTCTTGGGTGCCGTTCTCGCTGCATCCGCGGCCGGCTGGCGCTGTGTGCGCGTCGCGGTTGTGCGGCCGGATCCCGGTGGACCTGTCGCTGTCCGGGACGATCATGGCGCTGGGGATGGCCTGGATGTTCCTGGCCATGGACTCCCCGGCCGCCACGTTCATCGGCCGGGCCACCACGGCCGGACACTCCAACCAGACCGCGCTTGCGGGCCTCGGCGCGTTGGTCGCGCTGCTGCTGGTCGTGCCGGTGCCGTTGCGTGCGGCCCGCGTCTGACGCAGCGTCAGGGCAGGTCCACCCGGCCCAGTTTCTCCGGGTTGGAGATCGCGTGCACGGCACTGATCCGACCGTCGGCGAAGTCCAGCGCGACCACGCCGACGACACCGGTCGGGGTGACCCCGACGATCGCCGGCCCGCCGTTGTACGCCTGGACGCGGGCGTGGAATCCGGCGGCGTTGCCGGCCGCGATCGCGAGCAGCGCCGCGGCGACCCGATCCGCCCCGACGATCGCGCGCAGCGGCGCCGGGCCGATCCCGCCGCCGTCGCCGATGAACTCGACGTCGGCCGTGAACAGTTCCATCAGCCCGCCGAGGTCCCCGTCCTGACAGGCCGTCAGAAACCGGCGGGTCAACTCCGCCCGCTCGCCCGGACCGGGCCGGAAGCGGGGCCTGCGGGCGCGCACGTGTTCCCGGGCGCGGTGGCCCATCTGCCGGACCGCCGGCTCGGACCGGTCCAGCGCCTCGGCGATCTCGGCGTACGGCACCGCGAACGCCTCGTGCAGCACGAACACCGCCCGCTCGGCGGGGGACAACGACTCCAGCACGGTGAGCAACGCGATTGAGACCGTGTCGGCGAGTTCGACGCGCTCCGCGAGGTCCGGCCCCGCCAGCAGCGGGTCCGGAACTGGCTCCGGCAGCCACGGCCCGACGTAGCTCTCGCGGCGCGCGGTCTCCCGCCGTAGCCGGTCGATCGCCAGCCGGGTGACGACCTGGACCAGGTAGGCCCGCGGGGCCTCGATCCCGCCGTCGGCCGCCTGCGACCACCGGAGCCAGGCGTCCTGCACGACGTCCTCGGCGTCGGTCCACCGGCCCAGCACCCGGTACGCGATGCCCAGCAGCATCGGGCGGTGCTCGGCGAAGACCGTTACCGCGTCGGTCACGACCAGACCGATCGACCCACGCAGACGGTCAGGCACAGTGCCAGCAGCACCATGTTCACCGCCACGTTCCGGGGCTCGCGCAGCCGTGTGTGGATGCGCGCTGCGCCGATCATGACCACGGCCAGGCCCGCCGCCGCCAGTGGGGTGAGCACGGGAGCGGCGGCTAGCGGCCGAGGCAGCAGCAACGCCACGACCCCGGCCAGTTCCGCGACCGCGACGGCCCGGATGGCCGGCAGCTCGAGGTCGCGCACCCCGGTCTGGCCACTGGCCAGCAACCAGTCCTTGGACCTGGTGGCCTTCAACCCGCCGGACATCGCGAACACCGCCGCCAGTACGCCTTGCATCGACCACAACGCCACGTTCATGCCGAGCACCTCCCGCGAGTTCCCTGTCCGGCAAGGACGCTTCGCGGGCCGGCGAATGTGACATGCCGGCGGGCCCCGGGGGGGCGATCAGTTCAGCGAAGCGTCGCCCCAGGCGATGGCATGGGCCTGGCGGCGCAGTGGCTCGGAGGTGATCAGTTCCGGGGTTCGCGCGGCCAGCCAGGGCACGCCGTGGCGGACCAGCCAGCGCCACCACGAGGCGAGGCTCGGTGCCGTCGGTGCCGGGCCGACCTCGAAGGCCAGGCCGAGTCGGTGGGCCGCCGCTGCGGCCAGCACCCGGTGGCCGAATCCGGACGGGTGGATGCGGTCCACGGCCCAGCACTCCGGCCGGTCGACCAGCGCGGACATGTCCAGCAGCACGACGCCGTGGTCGGCGCGGAACTCCTCGAGGCCGGCGTTGATCGCGGCGACGTGATCGCGGATCAGCCGGCCGAGTCGACCGGGGAACGGCACCAATCGGGTCGGGTCGTGCAGCCGGCCGACGACGACCAAGGTGTCGTCCGCCCGGAGCCGGCGCACCAGGGTCTGGATGCCGCTGGGGGCCCGGTCGGTCACGCCACCGGAGCGGAACAGGTCGTTGAGGCCGACGCAGACGCAGGCGATCTCCGGAGCCAGCGCGCGGGCCGCCGGCAATTGGTCGCGGATCACGGTCGCCACCGGGGCGCCACCGCGGGCCAACGGCACGAAGCGGGCCGTGGCCGCCGCGGCGAGAAGTCCCGGCCAGGTCAGCGGCGGCGGGATCGCCACCCCGACCCCTTCGCCGGAGGCGATGCTGTCGCCCAGCGAGACGTGAACCGGGGTGCCGGTGTTCATGACGTCACGGCTGTCGGATCGAGGCGGTGCGCGACCAGGAACCCGGCCACCGTCCGCGACCAGTCGAAGCCCTCGGCCCGGTCCCGGGCGCGATTCCGGGTGGACCGGCGCGGCAGGCCGAGCACGGACTCCACCGCGTCCGCGAATGCGGTCGGCCGTCCCGGCACGGCCCACCCGGCGGACCCGATCACCTCCGGCAGCGCGCTGGCGGCGTCGACCACCACGGGGGTGCCGGAGGCCAGCGCCTCCAGCGCGGCCAGCCCGAAGGTCTCGATCGGTCCGGGCGCGAGCACGACGTCGGCCGAGGCGAGCAGCCGCGCCAGGTCCGATCGGTCGGCCAGGAACCCGAGGAACTCGATCGGCAGATCGGCGGCCGCACGTTCCATCCGCTGCCGCAGCGGGCCGTCGCCGGCGATCGCGCAGCGGATCGGCAGGCCGCGGCGCACCAGCTCCCGGACCGTCTCGACGACCCGCATCGGCGCCTTCTCCGGCGACAGACGCACGGCCGCGACAAGCAGCACCTCGCCGTTCGGCGCCAGGCGAAGCTTCAGCTCGGAGTCGTGGTTGGCCGGGTGGAAGCCGGTCAGGTCGACGCCGAGCGGGACCCGCCGCAGGTTCGACACGGGCAGTCGGTCGAACTCCTGCGCGGCCCAGTCGGTGGTGCACACGACCGCGTCGAATCCGGCGGCCAGCCCGCGGTTGTTGGCGTCGACCATGCGTCCCAGCCGAAGTCCACCCGGGATCAGCCGCGCCGCCAACAGGTCGAGGCGTTCGTGCACGACCACCATCGCGCGCAGGCGGTGCCCGTGGGCCCAGCTGCCCAGCCCGCGCAACGTCAGCCGGTCGTGCACCTCCAGGCGGTCGGGGTTCAGTTCTTCCAGCAGGCGGGTCACCCGACCGGGGCGTGCGATGACCCGGTACCCGCCGCTGCCCGGCAGCACCGGCGCCCACACGTGGTGGATGGTGCCCCACGGGGTGACCTCGACCTCGTCGCGCCGCCCCGGCACGATCTGGACGACCCGGTGGCCGAGCCCGGCGTAGCCCTCGGCGAGGTGGCGCATCGCAGTCCGCAGGCCCCCGGAGCGGGGGGTCACGAAGTTGGCGCACTGCACTATCGCAGCCATCGTCAGGCCGCCACGCCGGCCGCGGCGACCTGTTCGTAATGGGTGATCAGTTCGTCGCCGATCACTGTCCAGCTACGTCCGGTCACCGATGGACGGGCGGCTGCGGCCAGCGCCGCGACCCGGGTCGGGTCGTCGCGCAGGCCGCGCACCGCGCGGTGCAGGTCGGTCGCGTCGTCCGGGGTGAACAGCAGGCCGTTGCGGCCGTCGTGCACGAGGTCGAGCAGGCCGCCCGCGGCCGGGGCGACCACCGGCAGGCCGCTGGCCAACGCCTCCTGGGCCGCCTGGCAGAACGTCTCGTGCGCACCGGTGTGCACGAACACGTCCAGCGAGGCGTACGCCGCGGCCAGTCGGTCGCCGTGCTGGAAACCGAGGAACCGCGCGCCGGGCATCCGGCGTTCCAGGGCGGCGCGTTGCGGCCCGTCGCCGACCACGACCAGGCGGATGCCGGGCTCACGATCCAAGCCGGTCAACAACTCCACCTGCTTCTCGGTGGCCAACCGGCCGACGTAACCGACGATCAGTTCGCTGCCGGGCGCGAATTCCTGCCGCATGGCGAAGTCCCGGCGGTCGGGGTGGTACCGCACGAGGTCGACCCCGCGCGCCCACCGGGACACCCGATGTACCCCGCGCCGCTGCAGCTCGGCAACCGCGGCACGGCTGGGCGCCAGGGTGCGTCCCACCGCGGCGTGGATGCTGCGCAACCAGCGCCACAGGGTTCCCTCGGCGGCGCGCAATCCATGTCGGGATGCGAAGCCGACCAGGTCGGTCTGATAGACGGCCACGCTCGGGATGCGCAGCTTCCTGGCCAGAAATGCGCCCTGGGCCCCGATGGTGGCCGGGGAGGCCAGGTGAACGATGTCGGGTTCCCAGTCGCGCAGCATCCGGCCCAGCGCAGGGGTGGGCAGACCCAGCCGGAAGTCGCGGTAACGGGGCATCGCCACCGAGGGGCCGCGCACGACCTGCGCCGGGCCGTAGTGGTCCGGTTGGTCGCTGCATTCGGGGCCGCCGGGGGCGTAGATGATGGCGTCGTGTCCGCGAGCCGCGAGGTGATCGCACACCCGCAGCACGCTGTTGGTGACGCCGTTGACCTGGGGCAGGAACGACTCGGTGATTACGGCAACTCTCACAGGTGCAGCATTCGCCCTGACGGGTGATCAGATTCGGTCCGCCAATGGCGTTTCCGATGAACTGCCGGACAACCTCGGTTACGTGTCGCGCCGCCGGTAGGTCCTCGGCTGTGCCGAACACCCCTTTCGTGTAACCCCGATCGCTATCTGTTCACGAGTTCGACAACCTCCATGCACCTCATCCTCAGGAGCCGACCGTGAACCAGAAAACCCACCGCTTCCTGCTCCGCCCGCTGACCGGACTGGCCGTGGCCGCCGCGCTGGTCGGGGTCCCGATGGCGACCGCATCGTCCGCCGCAACGGTGTCCGTGCCGCACGTCGCCCCGATGGAGAACCGGTACTGCGACTCGGAGTCCGGTTACGACTGCCTGTCCTACGGATACGCCCCCGACTCCCAGGCCGACTACACCGGCGACGGTGACCACCACCACCGGCGGTACTGATCAGTCCTTACTGAACAGTTCTTGGCGGAACTTCATTTGTGCGAAGCAGGGCTGAAACACGCGATCCCTAGCTTCGTCCTTGACCGAGATCTGGCTCGCCGCCGAAGATCCCGGAAACCAGGTCGGGTGTCCGTCTTCCGGCGCCCGATGATCGTGTCCGAACGGTGGAGGCACCACAGGTGCCCTCACGCAAAAGGGGATGCGCGGAGGCCGGGTCGCTGGGCAGAAGCGACCCGGCCTCGTCATGTCCACCGTCGATTCTGACGATGCCTCAGATGTAGTGTGGTCGCCGAGAAGGAACATTAACTCCCTCGTCACCGCGCCCCGGTGCCGAGGAAACCTGCCCGCGGTCAGCTTGATCGGTCGAGCCCTTCCTGCGATCGGTGGGGGCCCATGGTGAGTGCGCACCCGCAGGCCAGGTCGTCCTCGGCGGGCGCGGACCCACGGGTCGAGCGGTGGCAACGAGTGCGGACGGGGTCCGTGGCAGCTGGTGGCACGGGGCCGCGGCGGTACGGCCGAACGCTTTCCATCGCACTGGTTGCCGACTCGACCGGACCGTCCTCGGCCGTGGCGCACACGCTCGAGCTGGCCGAGGCGTTGGCCGGGTGCGGGCAGCACGTGACCGTGTGGGCCCCGGCGCCGCGCGGCGTCACCGGCTTCCACCGGACGGTGGACAACGGCGTCGGCGTGCGCGTGGTCCCGGTGCCGGTCGGCAGCCGGGACACCCGTTCGGCACAGGTGGTCGCCTGCCTGCAGGGGCTCGCGGAGGCGTTCGAGCCTGCCTACTACGACATCGTCCACGCCCAGGGATGGGTGAGCGCTGGGGCGGTTGGGCCCTGCCTGCACACCGTCCATCGGGTGGAGCGGTTCGGGCCCGGAGATCTGGCGCAGCACCACCGCCGCGGGCTGACGATCTCCACCGCGCACGTGTGCACCTCCCGCGCCGTGGCGGCCGAACTGCGCGCCGGCTGGGGCATCTCGGCCGCGGTGATCCCGGAAGGGGTCGACGCCGTCCGGTTCGCGCGCGCGGCCGCGCCCGGCCCGGCCGCTGTCGCCGCCCGGGACGGTTGGCGTCGCCGGTTGGGTCGATACGTGCTCACCGTCGGCGACGCGGTGCCCGCCCAGACGGCCGAGCAGGTCATGTCCGCGCTGGCTCGGGCGCGCGCCGGCGGGCTGGGGCTGGTCATCGTCGACCCGCCACGGGTCGCGCCCGGGCGGCCGCGGCACACCGCCTGGTTACGGGCCTCCGCCGCGAGCGGGGTGCCGTTCGCTCGGCCGGCGGTGGGCGGCGACGTGGCCGCGCTGATCGCCGGTGCGTCGGCCTTCGTGTTGCCCAGCGGGACCGAATGGCCACATCCGGCAGCACTGCAGGCGTTGGCCGCCGACGTTCCGCTGCTCACGTTCGGGACCGATCCGTGCCCGACCGTGCTCGACGCGGTCGCCGCTCACGCGGCGGACGTCCAGGAGTTGGCCGCGGCCCTGGACGAGGCGATCCAGGCTCCGGACGGTCAACGGCTCCAGGCCGGTCGCGCGCTCGCCGCGGAGCGCTCCTGGGTTGCTTCGGCGAGCGAGCACCTCGACCTTTACCGCGCGACGATGAAGGCGTCGACAGGCAACCGGACCCGCCCGGCCACGTAAGACACCCTCGTGGTCGGCGGGAGCCTGTCCGCCGCCCGAGAGCCGGTCTGACGTTCCGTCAGATCGGCCCGCCGGTCGGGCCGTGGGTCAGCAGAGCGCCGTGCCCAGTTGGCCGGTGCAGAACTTCGGCGACCGTCCGGCCGCTCCGTGCTCGCCTCGTGGGCCCACTGGTCCGGCCGGGCCGGCGGCTCCGGTGGCGCCGCTCGCCCCGCTCGCCCCGGTGGCCCCAGTCGCTCCGGTCGTGCCGGTGGCGCCGCTCGCCCCGGTGGCACCCGCAGCCCCGACGGGGCCTGCCGGTCCGGTGGCGCCCGCCGCTCCGGGCACGCCATTGGCACCGGGCGCTCCGGGCACGCCATTGGCACCGGGCGCACCGCGCTCGCCGGCGGCGCCGGGAGCGCCGGGCGCTCCCACGACGCCCGGCGTGGATCCGCTGGGGTTGAGCACGCCGATCCGGTTGCCGGACTCCTCGGTGTACCAGAGGTTGTTGTCCGGGCCGGTCGTGATGTCGAACGGTCCGCCGCCGGTGCTGAGCCCGCCGTACTCGTCGACTGACCCGGTGCCCGGGTCGATACGGCCGATCCGGTCGAGGCTGGACTCGGTGAACCAGACGGCCCCGTCCGGCCCGGCGGTTATGCCGTCCGGGCGGGCGTTGGTGGCCAGGCCGCTGTACTCGCTGATGTGTCCGGTGGCCGGGTCGATGCGCCCGATCTTGTTGCCGATCAACTCGGTGAACCACAACGCGCCGTCGGGCCCCGGCGTGATGGCCTGCGGCAGCGCCGAGTTCGTCGGCAACGGGTACTCGCTCACCTGCCCGCTGTTCGGGTCGATGCGCCCGATCTTGTTGGCGTAGGGGCCGGCCTCGGTGAACCACAACGCGCCGTCCGGTCCGGCGGTGATTGCGTACGGCTGGCTGCGCGGGCTGATCCCGGCGGTGAACTCGGTGATCCGCCCGCTGCTCGGGTCGATCCGGGTGATCGCGGGGCGCACCGCCGGTTGGGTGGTGATGTCGCCGGCCTCGGTGAACCAGACGTCGCGGTCCGGTCCCACCGTGATCCCCCCGGGATGGGCGTCGGTGGTCGGGATGCTGAAGGACCGCGTGGTCCCGTCGGTGGCGAACCGGACCACCGCGTTGTTGGCCAGGTCGGTGAACCACAGATTGTTGTCCGGCCCGCCGACCAGGCTGTACGGCCCGGTGCCCGCGGGCAGGTCGAACTGCTCGATCCGGCCGCTCGTGGTGATCCGACCGATCTTCGCGTCGCTGTACTCGGTGAACCACAGATTCTGGTCGGGACCCACCGCGATGCCGACCGGGTTGGTGTTGGACGGCAACGTGAACTCGGTGACGTTGCCTGCCGCGCCCGCCTCGGTGGTCGCGGCCAGCAGCGCGACCATCGAGCACGCCGAGGCGACCCCGGCCCGTCCGGTCCGGCCCGCACGACGACACAGTTTCCGGTTCATCGACCCCCCCGAGCCAAGGCCGGTTGCCGCTCACGCAGTACTGCGGACACAGCCGCACAAACCGGACTTTTCCGTCGCGGCCCAGTAATTCAGCCCCAGCCGCGGCCCGGCGAGGGCATTGGGCCGTCCGGAGTACGGGTGGGCAGCTGTGCGAGCGGGCCGCCCGGGTTGGTCGTTGGTTCGGTCAGGGCGCGGTACCCAGGAACCGTTTGGTCAACTCGGCCGGTATCGGGGGCCGGGTGCCGAAGGCCAGCAGGAAGGCGGCCTCGCGCACCAGTCGCTGCGGATGTTGATCGAGCAGGATCGAGCGGCTGCCGGTTGCCACGACCAGCGCGCCGGCGCCGCGGACCGCGAGATGGGACGCGTCGGCCCGGGCGCCCGGCAGGGCCTCGCGATCGAAACGGGCGGCCTCGACCAGGGCCGTGCGGCACCGGGCCAGCTCCTCGTCCAGCGAGGTTTCGCCGAGCAGCAGGCAGCAGCGGCCGGCCACGCCCAGGGCCAGCGCCCCGGACAGCGTGGCCTGGTAGTGCACCCCGCGAGCTCGCGAGATCTGCACGGTGCCGGCGTCGCCCCCGGGGCGGCGCCCGCCGGGGCCGGACCATTCGTCCAACGGCTGGACGCTGGTCACCTGCTCGGCTGGAACGAAGTAGTCGAGGAAACTCACCGTGCCGGTCACGCTGGCGTTGACCGCGGCCAGCTGCAGTCGTTGCCAGGTCAACGTGGGCGAGGCCTGCGGTTCGACGAATGCCCACACGATGCTGCGAGCCGGGCCGTGGGCGGCGACCAGGATGATGTCGACCAGACCCCATCCGGTCACCCAGGGCAGGACCCCGTTGAGCAGCCAGCCGCCGTCGACGGCGGTCGCGACGACCCCGGGTCGTCCCGGCAGGACCCCGCCGACCGTGAACGCGGCGCGGCGTTCGCCCCGGCACATGGGTTTCAGCCACTGTTCCCGAAGCCCGGGCGTGGTCGAGTCGGCCACCGCGTTCACCGCGGCATGTTGGTGCAGCCAGACGAACGTGGTGGTCAGGCACCCCCGGGCCAGGGTCTCGATCACGGCGAGGCTCGATGGCTGGTCGAACCCCAACCCGCCCGCCTCGACCGGGCCGTACAGCCCGTAGAGGCCGGCGTCGGCGAGGGCGTCCAGATGGCTGACCGGGACGTGATCGGCCGCGTCGGTTGCCACGACGGTGGGAAAGAGGAGTTCGTCGGACAGCGCTGTCGCCGTGTTCGTCACGACATCGGCTGACCCCACCCCCGGCACGCGGTTCAGTCTGGGCATCACGCCGGTCCGCTGTCCACCTCCGCGCGCTGGTAAGAGTCTGTTGCGGGCCGGCGGCACGGCGGGCTCGGTCCTTGTCGGACCAGTCGCTGGAGGGGCATCGAGTGTCCGGCAAGAAGACGATCTTCATTGCGTTCGCCAAGGACGACGAAGCCACCCGCAGGTATTTCACGGAAGACCGCATCGCCACGGAAACCGAGTTCGAGTTCATCGATCTGTCCGTGGACGAGGCCGTCGAGCCGGACTGGCAGGACAAGGTCCGTTCCCGCATCGGCCGGTCCGACGGCGTGATTGCACTGATCAGCACCGACACCCAGTACTCCACCCGTCAGCTGTGGGAGATCACCTGTGCTGTCGAGGGAGCCATACCGCTCGTCGGAATCTGGATCCAGACGCGCTACCGGGGCAAGCCGCCTCGCATGGGCTCGGCGCCGTTCCGGGAATGGACCTGGGAGAACATCAGCGCGTTCATCGACTCGCTCTGACGTTCGCTCTCGCCGCGTCCCAAGGCCGGCGGATGGAGTTTTGGATTGAACGCCGGGGCGTTTCGCGGCGATAACAAGGTAGGTCGGGCGGCGCCGCTCGATCGAGCGGGTCCTTGAATTCGCCGACACGTCCCCGTTCTCAGCCTACAAGCCGCCCGCGGGGAATGGCTGAGAGGGAAGTACGTCCAACGGAAACACACATGGCCTGACCTGGGCGAACGCGGAAAACATCTGGGTGGGCAGGGGCGGGGTCGAACCGCCGACCTTCCGCTTTTCAGGGATGGGGTGAACCGCAGGTCGGGCCGGCTGAGGCGGGGCCACGTGCATCCGGCGTGCAACAATGGCCGGGCTTTGTGTCGAGGTTCCGACGTGGCGACGCCTTCAATTGGTGCGACTTCGAGGGCCGTCGGCGAGGAGTGTCAGGAACAGTTCCTGGGTGGCGGGGTCGGGGTCTATACCGAGTCGATCGTGCAGATGGCGGCGTCCGGCGTGAAAGGTCTCGATGGCTGCCGCACGGTTCCCGGCGCGCTGGTGAGCGGTCATCAGCCTGCGCAGAGCGCGCTCCTGCAGCGGCTGGAGCCACCATGCCCGGCGTGCCGCGGTCACGGCCGTGCTGTGGTTCCCGAGGCGTGCGTGGGCCTCGCAGATGACGCCGAGGATTTCGGCCAGGTGCTCGCGGTGTTCGTCGCGGCGGTCCTGCCACCACCGGCCGGAAAGGCCCGGCAACCAAGGAAGTTCGAACACCGTTCGCGCCTGCGCGGCCGACCGCAACGCGCATCGGCTACCCGCCGCCGAATTGTCAGCGGTCAGGGCCGCCTGCGCCTGGCGAAGTCCCTCATCGGCATGCTCCACGTCCACGATCGACGAGTCGGGCAGGCGCAGGCGGTGGCAGCGTCCCGCGGTCGTCAGCGCGTCGATCTCGAGCCCGCTGGAGGCCAGGAACTTTCGCGTGTGTCCGACGAGCACACGGAGAGCGGCCTCCCAGTTCGGCGGCGGATTGCCCTCCCACAGGACGTGGGCGACCTGCTCCCGCGGGACCGGACGGTGGCGTTCGGCTACCAGGAAGGCCAGAAGCAGGCGCGCCTGTGGCGGCCGCAACACGCTCAAGTCGGTTCCCGGCCGGACACCCAACGGTTCCGGCCAATGCACCAGACGAACGTGGAAGGACTCTCCCACCGGTCTACTCACCCTGCCCCTGAGGGAACGCCCCCCGATTCGCGACCAGTCCAGTCAGGCACCCGCTGGCGCAATGCCAAAGTGACATTTGTCACCAATCGGATAGATCTTCGCATTTATTGCTACCCAGCGCTCGCTTCCTGCACCTCGACGCCGGCGCAGGTCGAGTCCGGAACACTCGCCCGTTCGGGCAGAGCTCGGTGCCCTCGGTGCGGCACGCCCGCCAGGGGCCGATCCACGCCGGTGGGGGCATGGTCGGGTGGGTGATCGGTGACGTCGACGAGGCCCTGGCTGCGCTGATCCGGCAAGCGCTGAACGGTTCCGACGTCGAGGTCGTGCTCGAGGCGCCGACCCGGGAGTGGGCGGCCCGGCGCAGCGGCCCCACGGTCAACCTGTACCTGTACGACATCCGGGAGGACCTCCGCCGCCGCGTGGGCGGAATTGCCGAGAACCGCGACGCGAACGGCCGGGTCACCTCGCGCCGCCTGCCGGTGCGGTGGTTCAAGCTCTCCTACCTGCTCACCGCTTGGACCCAACGCGCCCAGGACGAGCACCGGCTGCTCTCGACCTTGCTCGCCTGCTTGCTGCGCCACGACCACCTGCCCGGTCACTTGCTCACCGGACCTCTGGCCGCGACCGGGCAAGCGATCCCTGTCGGCGTCGGACTACCGCCGCCGGAGGACCGCTCCTTCGCCGACGTCTGGTCGGCGATGGGCGGCGAACTCAAGCCCTCCCTCGACGTGGTCGTCACCGCCCCCGTGTCCCCGGGGCAACCGTGGCCTGCCGCCGCACCGGTCACCGCGCCGCCGGTCCTGGTCGCCCGTGGCACGAATGACTGGCCCACCAGCGAACGCCGCACTCACCATCGGCCGGCAGCCTCCGGCAGCGCGGCACCGCCACCGATCTCGAATCCGGACGAGGCGGCAAGGCGACAACCCCGGCGTGCCAAGGGAAAACTCGCCGATGGGTGAACCCGTCGACGACCTCCGCCTGCGGCTGCTGGTCCTGACCGAGCACGTCCGCGCCCTGGTCGCCGCCCGAAGAATCGACGACCCGAACCCTGACGACCCGTTCCGCGGGCTGTATCTGACTGAGGATCACATCGGCCGCATCCTTGACCCGCCTCCCCCGGCAGGCGCGGACTCCCGGGCCGACGGGTTGCGGGCGGCGGTCGAGGCCGCGGCGGACTCCGCCGAAGCGGCCGGGCAGACGATCCGGCTGCGCCGGTTGGCCGCGCGCGCCGGCCTCGGCCCGCTCGACGTGGAGATCCTCCTCGTCGCCCTGGCGCCCGACGTGGACACCCGCTTCGAACGGCTCTACGGCTACCTCAACGACGACGTCACCCGCCGGCGCCCGACCATCGGGCTCGCCCTCGAACTCACCGACGCATCACCGTTCGACCCCGCGCACCGGGCCCGCCTCGCTCCCGGAGCCCCGCTGCTCGACCGCGGGCTCATCACGGTCGAGGACCCCGACCGGCCGTTCCTGACCCGCGGCCTGCGCGTGCCCGACCGGGTCACCGCACACCTGCTCGGCGACGACGCCCCCGACCCGGCGCTAACGTCGCTGCTGTCCAGCAAGGGCACGAGCGAGTTCTGCAGGCTGCCGCAACCCGGCGGGGACCCTGTGGCCGCGGCGTTGGCGGCCGGAGTGCGGCTGCTGCACCTGCGCGAGGAGGTGGCCGGTTCCGGCGTCCGCGCCGCGGCCGACGCGTTGGGCCGCGCCGGTCACGAGGCTCTCCCGTTGGACCTGGCCCATCTCGACACCGGGGCCGATCCTGTGTGCCTGGCCCGCATCGCCGTGCGGGAGGCGTTGCTGCGCGACGCCGCCCTGGTTGTCGACCCCGTCGAGCGGCTCGCCAACGTCTCCCCGGAGGCGCTGCGGATCCTCACCGCCGGCGAGTCACCGGTCGTGCTGGTCGGTATGACCACCTGGGATCCGGCCTGGAGCGCAGCCGTGCCGCTGTCTGCCGAGGTGCCGGGGCCGGGCTCGGACGACCGGACGGGCATGTGGGCCGCGGCTCTGGCCGAGGACGCGGCCCCGGGGCTGCTCGATGCGGTGGAGCACTTCGTGCTGGGGCCGGTGCAGGTTGAGCAGGCCGTCCGTGCGGCGCGTGCTTCGGCCGCCTGCGCCGGTCGTGCGCTGACCGGTGAGGACCTGCGGCGGGGATGCCGGGCGCAGAACGCCGCGGGCCTGCAGCGCCTCGCGCGCCGCGTGGAACCCGCTGTCGGCTGGGAAGACCTGGTCCTTCCCGGGCCGGTGGAGCGAGCGTTGCGAGAGTTGGCCGCCCGGGCTCGCCACCGCGACCGGGTGCTCACGGGGTGGCGGATGCGCCCCGGCGGCGGTCGCGGTCGGGGCGTGATCGCGTTGTTCGCCGGGGAGTCCGGCACGGGCAAGACCATGTCCGCCGAGGTGCTCGCCGCGGACCTGGGGCTGGACCTGTACACGGTCAACCTGTCGGCGGTGGTGGACAAGTACGTGGGGGAGACCGAGAAGAACCTTGAGCGGATCTTCGTCGAGGCGGCCGGGGTCAATGCCATCCTGCTGTTCGACGAGGCCGACGCGATCTTCGCCAAACGCGGCGAGGTGCGTGACGCCCACGACCGCTACGCCAACATCGAGAGCGCCTACCTGCTGCAGCGGCTGGAGACCTTCGAGGGCCTGGCCGTGCTGGCCACAAACCTGCGCGCCAACATCGACGAGGCCTTCACCCGCCGCCTGGACGCCGTCATCGACTTCCCCGCCCCCGACCAGGCCGCCCGCCGGGCGCTGTGGCAACGCTGCCTCGCGCCACCCCTCCCGTGCCGGGCCGACATCGACCTCGAGCACTGCGCGCGCAACTTCGTGCTGTCCGGGGGGAACATCCGCTCCGTCGCGATAACCGCGGCCTACCTCGCCGCCGGTAACGGCGGACGCGTCGGCATGCCCGAGATTCTCGACGGGATCCGCCAGGAGTACCGGAAACTCGGCCGACTCCTCCTGGACGGCGAACTCGACCCCCTGCCTCGCAACTGACGGAGAGTCAGAGTCGGTACCTGACGGGCCGTCAGTTGCCGTGCGACAGAGAGGGAGCTCGTCGGTCGTGGCGCCCGGCCACGTCCTGCGTTTCGGTCACGGGTAGGGACGCAGCGGCTTTCCCGGGCAGGCCTCGTACTCGTGTCCGTTGACCTTTTCGAGTTTGCAGCCGGCCGGGACGGTCGCCGGGTTGGTCGGTGTCGCCGTCGGCTTCGGGCCGGTGCTGTGCGCGGGCACCAGCAGGGCGGGCCGCGGCTTCGGCTGCTTCTGCGCGGTCGCCGTGGGGCTGGGCGCGGCGCTCGGGAGCGGTGTCGGGGTCGGGGTGGGTGTCGGCGTCAGGGTCGGGGTCGGCGTGGGGGTCGGTGGTGCGCTGGGCGGGGGGAGGGTGCCTTGGCCGGAGAACAGGACTGAGGGTTGACAGGCCTGGCAGGTCACCGTAACCACCAGCGGCTGGGTCGAGGTGAACTCCAGGGGCTGGTCGAACTGGTAGGACAGGTTGTCCAAGGTGGCCAGATCGAGGCTCAACAACACCGTCGGCGATTCGCCGCCGCGCTCGATCTGCAGGGTGCCCTTGTCCCCACCGGCGGCATCGAAGGTGATGCCGCTGATTCGCAGCACCTCACCCGATGGGATCGCCGGAACCGGCAGGTTGCGGGTCTGCGTCGTCGACCCGACCTTGGTCACGGTCGCGGCTGCTCGGAAGCTGACCGCGACCAGCGCGGGCCCCGCCGCCGGATTCAGGGCCGAGTTCCCGCCGGGAATGGGCGCGGGAGCAGGTGCGCCCGTGGTGGGGCCGGCACCGCCGCCGGGTGCGCTGCCCTTCGCCTTCGCTTGAGCGGCGACGGTGCGGCTCTGCACAGCCTGGGGGCTATTGTTGAGCTGTTGCTGCGCCGGTGCCAGGGCCTGCGCGGTCACGGCCGCGGTACGGGCGACGGCTTGGTCGACCTGGTTGAGTCTCGGTCGGATGACCGCCGCCCACACCACGGCCAGCACCACGGCGAGCAACAGCAGTCGAACGACGGCGGGGGCGAGGATCGCCCGTTGCCGGACCGCCCCCGGGGCCGTCGCGAACCCGCCCTCCTCGCCTGCGGCCACGACGTCGAATGGCAGCGATTTGTCGGCGCCGCGCAGGAATCGGGTCGTGGGGCGGGCGCGCAGGTGCACGATCGTCGCATTTCCGGGTTCGGCCAGGAGGTTCCCGCGGGCCCAGCGGAAGTCCAGCGCCTCGTCGGGGCCGGCGGCGGACAGGTTGACGAGCACCGGGTGGTTGCCGAGGTTGTCGATCGCGACGTCGTGGTGCCCCGCGCGGGGCACCCGGGTCCTGTGTGGGACAAGTTCGGCGACCAGTTCCTGGAACGGTTCGACGGTGACCCGACCCTCCTCGATGTCGGAGCCGGCCGGGTCCTCCTTGGAGGCGGCCTGCACCGCGTACGGGTGCTCACCGGCCGGGACCGTCCACGACCGCGGCGGGGCGAGGGTCACCGCCACCAGCTCCTGCTGACCGGGCAGCAAATTCAGCCGGTCCGGCTCCACCCGTGACCATTCCCCGGGCGCGCCGAGCACGGTCAGCTCGACCTGGTCGACCACCTCACCGGTGTTGCGCACCCGTACCGTGACGACCGCCTCGGCGCCGGGGGCGATCGTCAGCGCAGCCGGGGCCAGTTCGATGTCGACCCCCACCTCAACCCGCCCACGACGCCGACATGGCCCACAGCCTGCGGGCCCGGCGGTCGGGTGTCGCCGACCACTGAACGCCCGATCAGGCAACCCGCTGTCCGTTCGGGCAGCAGGCTCCGCCCCGCCGCCGACACGCGCGCCCTGCGACCGTTCGGTCCGGCTGCCAAGGTTGTGCGCGGAGGTCCGCCGATGATCGAGTGCCCCCGCTGCGCCTCCCGCAACCATGTCGACGACGCGTTCTGCGGCTCCTGCGGGATGTACCTCGGCTGGGCCGACCGCCCGCCGGTCGCTCAACCCGTCGCGGTGGCGGTCGCCGTCCAGGTCGAGACCACCACTGGCCTGGAGCCTGGCTCCGAGTTCCACCCCGTGGCCACAGCAGTGCCGGACAGCCACGGCCGGGTGTGCAGCTCCTGCTCCCGCATCAACCCCTGGGAACGGCGATTCTGCGCCCGCTGCGGGACCCGGCTGATCCACGGCGACGACATCGTGCGCCCGACCCTGTCCACCCAGATGGTCATCGCCCCGTGGTGGCAGCGGATCGCGTTCTGGCGTTGGCCGCGCGGCGAACGGGTCTTCCCGGCCGGCACCCGACCCGGACCGCGCCGGTACTTCACGCCGCGGCCACTGCCCGCCCTCGACGTCGACGCGAGCCCGCCGGCCCGAGCTGCGCACTGGGTGAAGATCACCGTGCGCCGGATCTGGCCCGACGTCCTGTTGGCCCTGCTCCTGCTCGCGTTGGTATGCCTGCTCGTGCCGTCGCTGACCCGCAACGTGTACGACGCGGTCCGCGACCGGGTCTCACCCCTGCCCGTCGTGACGCCGGCCTCGTGCACCGAACCGGCGTCGCGCGCGAACCTGCTGCCCGCCTTCCCGGCCACCTTCGCCTGCGACGGCCAGAACGGCACCGCCTGGGCCACCCCGATCAGCCCCAAATACTCCGCGCCGGAACTGATCATCAACCTGACAGGACCCACCGCGGCCGGGGGCGTGCCCACCCCCGGGGTCGACGTCACCGAATTCCAGATCAACGCCTCGGTGCCGCCCGCCGACTACGCCGCGCCCGCCAGCGGGCGCCCCGCCCAACTCCAGCTGGACTTCTACGCCGACACGTCGTCCGGCGCCCACCCGGTGCGGACCCTGCTCATCCCCGGCCCCCAGGGCAAGAGCCAACTGAAGATCGCGGACACCAGCGACACGCAGAGTTGGAGCATCAGTCCGTGCCTGGCCGGGATCAAGGTCGTCGTCGTCACGGTTCGACAGGCTTACCCCGACCCGATCAACCACGCGCCCGCGGGGAACGTGTTCGTCAACAGCGTCGCGCTGCTCAGGCCCCGGTCGCCGTGCAACCAGACCTGAACCGGCCCGGACGCTGACTGCCATGCCACACGACGACTTCGGCAGCCCCGACGCACGTCTGTCCGCCGATGCGGTACGCCTTACCGACCTGGCGCTGCTCGCCGTCCAGGCGCACCCCTTCGGCGAACTGCGCGCCGCACTGCAGCACGCGATCACCTCGCTGGAGAAGCTCGGACCCGTCGGGTCGGCCCCGGCCGCGGTGCTGATGCGGCGCGCGGAATATCTCGCCGATGCGGCCGCGCTGTTGCAGGAGGCGTTGACCAGGTTGGGGGTGGCGCTGGCCGCACCGGCGGAGTCGGACCTGAGCGTGCATTTGGCGCGGGCCCGCGACGCCGTCGCCTATCTGGCCGAGATCGCCGCCGACCTGCTGCCCGACCGCCTCTGCGTCACCATCGGAACCGAACTGGCGGAGGGTCCGGCCCGTGGGCGTGCGGTTCGCGTGCTCGAGCGCTTGCGTGAGGCCTGCGAGCTCAGTGAACTGGTCGTCGCCCGCGCGGCGGACGCGCTCAGCGAACTGGTCCCTCCGCCCGGATACGACGCCGGTTCGGTGCCGTCGCCGGCCTTGTTGCAGGAACGCCGAGCCGAGATCGACCGGCTGATCAGCGAACTCATCGGCGCCGGCTGACGCAGGGTCAGATCAGGCCCTCACGGACTGCGTAGGCGACAGCGTGGGTGCGGTTGCGCAGCCCGAACCGGACGGTGACGTCGTGGATGATGCTTTTGATCGTGCGTTCGGAGTACTCCAACTCCGAGGCGATCTCGGCGGTGTCCGCGCCTTCGGCGAGCAGTCGCAGCACGTCGATCTCCCGCTTGCGCAGCGGTGACATCGTCCAGCCGCGCGGGGACAGCACCTGCCGCTGCATCCGCCCGACCTGGTTGAGCACCCGGCCCAGCACGTCCGGCGGCATCGACCCGTGCCCGTTCGCCGCCGACTGCACCGCCCGCGCCAACTCGTCCGGGGTGACGCCCTCGCGGCGCAGCATCCCGCAAACCCCGGCCTCCAGGGCGGTGAACACGCTGGCGTCGTCCAGTCGCCCGGCGATTAGTACCACCTTCGGGCACCCGTTCCGCAGGGTCGTCCGGACGATCCGGAGCAGTTCCTCATCGACCTGGTCCCCGGCCACGACCGCCACCCGCGCCTCGCCGCCGGGATCGGGGGCGTCCATCTGGTCGTCCCGCAGTCGAATGCCGGGCTGCTGCCGCAGGCCCGCCACAATGCCCGCCGACAGCAGTGGGTCGGTGGCCCGCACCCAGGTAGACACGCGTTGCGACGGCCCGAAACCGTTGCCCGCCAAAGGATTCGCCGGAACGACAGGAAGGGTATGCATGCTGCGCATGCTGTACCAACCGAAACGTTGGTTGTGTAAAAGAAAGCGAAACGACCGCGACCGGGAGACAAACGTCGAGCCTCGTTCGCGTGCCAGCCCGCCTTCGGTGTCCGTCCCGCCTGCCCCTATGGGCAACGACCCCCGCCCCGAAGTGCTCCCGGCCCGGCCGGCGCCACGTCCCGCCGCCGTGCGAACGTGGCGCACCCAGTCCGCCCCGGGGAGGTCCGCCGTGCGTTCACGCCGACACAACGCTGCGCCGTCCGTGCGACCGAAGGTCGACCGTCCCGATCATGGTGCACAGCCAGGACGACAGGATCTTCTAAACGCGAACGGCATGCTCCGGCTCCAGCGCGCCATCGGCAATGCCGCCGTCGGCGCGCTGCTCGAAGAGGAGCGCTCCCCGGTCCACGACGTCATCCGCACGAGCGGATCACCCCTCGGCGGCGACATCCGCACCGAGATGGAGTCCCGCCTCGGCGCCGACTTCTCCGACGTCCGGGTGCACACCGACGCCGCGGCCGACGACTCCGCGGCCTCCGTGCAGGCCCACGCCTACACCGCTGGATCACACGTCGTATTCCAGCGCGGCATGTACAACCCGAACTCACACGCCGGGAAGACGATGCTCGCCCACGAACTCACCCACGTGACGCAACAACGTGCCGGCCAGGTTGACACCACGCCCGCACCTGGTGGTATCCGCCTCTCGCACCCGAGTGACCGGCACGAGCGTGCCGCAACAGAAAACGCAAACCGCGTGTTCTCGGGGATCTGGACCGCATCGGGGTCACGAGACGAATTTGGGCAAGACTGTGCGGTTCAACGTCACGGAACAGTCGAAGGAGAAGAGGACGATGCAGAAGCGAGAATATAGCGTTCACTCGACACGCCCTTCTGCATCATTTGCAAAATAGCCAGAAATCTCTTACACATATTTATCTTGACGATTTTCGGGGTAGGCACATGGTCTTAGGCAGAGCTAATTGTGGCAACGCCCACAGTGCATCGTCTGCGCGTTGGCCGACGAGCACGACCCAAGTCGGGGCGAGCAACCCGGCGCACCGCGTGCTGGATTTCCAGCGAATGGCAGGTAATCGCGCCGTTGTGCAACAAATTCAATGTCCAGCAGTCGACGTGCAGCGATTCTGTGGGATCTTTCACCCGAAAGAGCCGCACAATTACGAGCGCACTGCGAACATGGGCGAATTCAGTAGCGAAGCCATCCCTAATGCCGAAGCCGCAACTGAAGTGTTCCAACGAGACTTTCTTTGCGCTAAGCTTAATGGACCTGGTCAGGAGACGGATCTTACACCGAGTATGCCCTTGTTTGGGCACAACAAAGTTGTAACGGTAGAGCGCACTTGTACTGAGAATGAATGCACCATAAAGGTCCAGACAGTGCCCGGAAAACACCTGCTGCAGGGCACGGCGACACATACTATTTCCGTCGTGCCATCCAGCGCAGGGAAGAACACAATTTCTTGGACTGTTCGTGGCGAAGGCCCCCCCGAAGGTGAGAGCGTTCTCCGGCGCGGCATCCAATATGTTGGCCAGAATGCCGCATGGTCATGGCAACGAACTGTTTTTGGCAGTGAATTACACAAGGAGGAAGATAAGCTCACGTGAAGCGTAGGTCGTCCTGTAATGTTTGGCCCGGTGGGTGCGATTGCCGACGCGTCCGATCGGGCGAGACATCTACTGCGGCCCCTTGTCGACGGCCGAGGCAAGCGTCACTGATTCATCTCCGGCAATCACTGAGAGAATGTCCGGTCGAATGCCCGTTAGCGCAGCAAATTCTGCCCTGAGGCTCGGCGCATCCGCTCTATGCCAGACGTGTTGGCGGGTTGAAGCTAGCCGCGTATCGATCGCATGTTAGGAGGCGGTATGCCGACGTATCTGTCACCGGGTGTGTACGTCGAGGAGGTCCCTGCCGGCTCGCGGCCGATCGAGGGCGTGGGCACTGCGGTGGCAGCCTTCGTCGGGTTCGCCCAGGCCGGGCCGGTGAACCAGGCGACGTTGGTGAGCAACTGGACCCAGTACACCAACACGTTCGGGGACTTCGTCGAGGGCGCCTACCTGTCCCACGCCGTCTACGCGTATTTCCAGAACGGCGGCGGCAACTGCTACGTCATACGCGTCGGCTCCGAAAGCGCCAACGGCAACGGCTCCCACGCGCCCGGCGCCGCGAAGCCGGCGCCCGCGTTGGCTCCGCCGCCGGAGGGCGAACTCGGCCCAGGCGGGTACCGGGTCGTTGCGCGGGAGCCCGCGCCCGCGGGGGAGATCTCGGTGGAGGTGCAGGACGCCGGCGGGGACAACCCGACAGCGGAGATGTTCAAGATCGTCGTGAAGGTCGGCGGGGAGCCGGTGGAGGAGTTCGACCGCGCCCAGGCCGGTCGTGGGCGCACCTCGGTCGTCACCATGGTCAACAACAACTCGAAACTGCTCCGCATCGAGGAACCCTCGACCGCGACCGCGACTCGCCCTGCCACAGGGACCAGCGTCGTCCTGATCGCGCCAGCCACTACGGCTCCCGTCGAGGTCCAGGCCCCAGGCAAGACCGGTCTCGCGTCGCGGGTCAGCGCCGACGACTATGTCGGCGACATCGCGGCGCGGACCGGATTTGCCGGGTTGGAGGTGATCGACGAGGTCACCATGGTCGCCGTCCCCGATCTGATGGCCGCCTACCAGGCCGGTGCCATGGATATGGACCAGGTCAAGGCCGTCCAGCTCGGGATGATCGCGCACTGCGAACTGATGGGCGACCGGATCGCGATCCTCGACCCGCCACCGGACCTGAACCCGCAGCAGATCATGACCTGGCGGCAGAACACCGCCGGCTACGACTCCGCCTACGCCACGCTCTACTGGCCCTGGATCACGGCCTTCGACCCGGCGTCGAAGAGGAACATCTCGGTGCCCCCGTGCGGACACATGGCCGGCATCTGGGGTCGCAGCGACGACACCCGCGGGGTGCACAAAGCACCGGCCAACGAGGTCGTCCGCGGCGCGGTGTCGCTGGCCACGCAGATCACGAAGAACGAGCACGACCTGCTCAACCCGCTGGGCATCAACTGCCTGCGCGCGTTTCCCGGCCGCGGCATCCGCGTCTGGGGCGCCCGGACGCTGTCGTCGGACCCGGCGTGGCGGTACCTCAACGTGCGGCGGCTGTTCAACTACCTCGAGGAGTCGATCCTCGGCGGCACCAACTGGGTCGTGTTCGAACCCAACGACCCGGCGCTGTGGGCCCGCATCCGGCGCACCATAAGCGCCTTCCTGGTCAACGAATGGCGCCGCGGTGCCCTGTTCGGTCTGACCCCGGACGAGGCCTACTACGTCAAGTGCGACTCCGAGACCAACCCCGCCGAAGGCATCGACGCCGGGCAGGTCGTCTGCGAGATCGGCGTCGCTCCGGTCAAGCCCGCTGAGTTCGTCATCTTCCGCCTGGCCCAGTTCTCCGGCGGCACCAGCCTCGTCAGCGAATGACCCACCCGACCCCAGAGGTAGACCCAAATGCCACTGCCTGATCACGACAGCTCGGTCGGTTACTCCTTCGGCCTGGAGTTCGACGGTATAGCCATAAAGGAGATCACCGACGTCGAGGGCCTGAAAATGGAGCAGGACGTCATCGAGCTGAAACAGAACACCTCCGACGGGAAGTACTCCATCAAGAAACTCCCCGGTCGCTGGACGGCCGGCGAGGTCACTCTCACCCGCGGCCTGACCTCGGACAAGAACTTCGAGAACTGGATCAAGAACTCCCAGTTCGGCAAGATGAGCGAGTCGCGCAAAGGCGGCGCGATCATCGTCTACGACTACGAGGGCACCGCGATCAAACGCTATAAACTCACCAACGCCTGGCCCAAGAGCCTGGAGATCGGATCCCTCAAAGCCGGCGACACCAGCGTGCTCACCGAGAAACTCGTCCTGACCTACGAGCGCCTCGAGGTCGCGGACTGATGCGCCGCGGCACTCTCACCGCCATCGCCACCGACCCGCCCGACCGCGCCGAATCCGGTGCGGAACCCCCGGGCCCGGTGGAGGAGCTGCGCACCGAGTTCACCTTCACCCTCCCACGCGGCTACGTCGACGCGGCCGGCGTCGTGCACCGCGAGGGCGTGATGCGCCTGGCCACGGCACGCGACGAACTCGTTCCCCTGCGCGACGACCGGGTCCGGGAGCATCCCGCCTACCTCACGGTCGTCCTGCTCGCCCGCGTCATCATGCGCATCGGCGCCGTCACCGAGATACACGCCGGCACCGTCGAGAACCTCTTCGCCGCCGACCTCGCGTTCCTGCAGGACCTCTACCGGCGCGTCAACTCCGAGGGCCACACCCGCGCCGCGGTGGTCTGCCCCGCCTGCCAGGAGCACTTCGACGTCGAGGTCGCAGGCGGGCGCCTGGGGGAATCGTGACGTACGCACCCGACGCGCTGCACCGGGAGATCGCGTACATCGCCTACCACCTCGGCTGGCAGCGCCAGGAACTCCTCGATCTAGAACATCTGGAACGGCGAACCTGGGTCGCCCAGATCGAGCGCCTGGTCGCAACTTCTCGCCAGGACCACTGAGATGGCCTGGTGGCACCGACGACACCGCGTTCCGGCGGAATCGGACGCCCGACCCGCTGCGCCGCAACCCCTCCGCCCGACACCTACGCCGGTTCCGCATGCCCGCCCGGGGTGGCGTAGCGTCCCGGTGCTGCAACGAGCTCTGGACCGTGCCGCGCCCTTCCCGACCCCGGACACGTTCGAATCGTGCCTGACCACCCGTCACGATCCCCGCTTCCTCGCCCCCCTCGGGCATCTGGTCGGTTCTGACGCACCGTCAGGCAGTCTGGCCGCCGAGCCGATCACCGCATCGGCCGAGGGTGTCGTCCAGACCTGGGCCGACCGCACACCCATTCCGGCGCGACCACAAGCCGACTCCTGGCGGCAGAAATCGCCGGCGAACCCGGACAGGCGCGCCACAACGGGCGCTCCAGCTACCAATACGAACCAGGCCGTCCACCGCACGGTGCAGGCAGCGACACCTGGCGGTCCGGCGGTCCAACGATCAACCGATAACGCGACCTGGCTGCCCGACCGCGGCCCCGGATCGACAACCCCATCGGAGCGGCCGGTCTCGGTTGGGCGCACCGTGCCTTCCGCGCCGCGACCGGAGGCCCACGAAGACGCCGCCCGGCAACGCGAACACGCTCGGCACGAACCTGTCCAGCGGTCGACGCGTGAAGCCGACCCGACCAGGCCACCGGTCACTTCCGACTCCGGGTCGGATCCCGACTGCACCAGGGCCCCGCACGCCGCTCGCACCGCACTTACACATGTCGACGTGCAACGCTCGTCCGGCGACAGGCCGGCCGCTCCTACCGCGCCACCCGAACCGGGACCCGCCCAACCCAATCCGCCCCTCGAGCGACGCGACCTCGCGGTCGCCCGTACCGCCGACTTCGGGTACGGCACCGGGCTGCCCGGTGCGTCGTGGGCGTTCCTGAACGTTCCGGCCGCCGTCGCGCCGACATCGTCGGAACTCGACGCAGGTGTGACCACGACCGCCGTACAGCGGGAGACACTCACCAGGTCGTCGGGCCACACTCCGGCCGGTCGCGGCGAGACGCTCGGCGACACCTTCACCCGAGCGATCCCCCTCGCTCCGCTCGCGCCGACCGGCACAGCGGCCCGGCGGTCGGAACGAACACCAGGCACGGCTGTGCCGGGGTCGACGGCGGCCGTCTCGCCCACGGTCGACCACCATGCGATCTCCGTGCAAAGGGCCGTGCCCGCGGACCTGCCGGAAACTGCGGCCGCGGGTGCGGCGGCAGTGCGGCCCTCCCGCCTGGAAACAGCGGCATCCGGCGATGCGCACGTGCAGCCGCCTGCCGGCGATCGGCCACCGGGTTCCCTGCGAGCACACGCCGTGCCCGCCGTGCAATCGGGGCAGCCGGTGCAGCGCCGGCAGTCTGACGACGCAGGTGGTCCCTCGACCGCGTTGGCGCCGATCGCCATCCGGTCCAGCGCAGCCACGGGTGCGGAGGCAGCAGTGGGGTTCCAGCACATGTTCGGCCGGGCGGCCCCGGCGACGCCAGAACAACATCAAGCTGAGGCGCACCGCGCGATGCGCCCGCCGGCGGACAGAGGCGGCGCGGCGCCGGGGCCCCCCGAAGCGAACGCCATCGTCGTCGCCCGCAGCATCGACCCGGGCAGCCGGAACGACAGGTCGCGATTCCGTGCCAACATTGGTGCAGGCCACGACAGCGCCGCTGACACCCCGTCACAATCGCGGTCCACACGCGATTCGCCGGCACATCCCGGGCTGCGGTCAGCGGTCGGAGCGGCGCAACCGCCGGTCGTCGCCCGTTCGGTCGCAGGCCGGGACCAGTCGGTGACCCCCGCGCCGACGACGCGCCCGACCGCAGGCCAACTCCATGCGCTCTCGGCCGTACAGGCCTCGCCCACAGGGACGACCGGCCGAGACACCACCATGCGCTCCGCGACTGTCGGCCCGTCCGACCCGACCGTGCAACGTGTTGCCGCGGGCGAGCGCTCGGCCGAATCCGCCCCAGTCCTCGCCGAACGCGCCGGAGCATCGGCACCTACCAGGTTCGCCACGCACTTCCCGACCCGGTCGGCTGAAGACGCGCGCCGGACCGCCACGGGATCGACCGTCCCCGGCGCAGCGTCCGCGCTGGTCCAACGAGCCGCCGCGGGCGATTCGGTCGGTCGCAACCCAGGCCCGCAGCCGGCCCGCGTCAAGCCGAGCGGCCCGGCCGAACGGCCGCCGGCTGCCGGTCCGGCCGCGGTCGGCTACGCGCCGGCACCGCAGAGGCAGGTCGACCTGTTCGTCCTCCACCGCAGCGAGGCAACCGCACCGCCGGCCGTCCAACGTGCCCTCACCCCCGACCGCCCGGCCCTGGTCGCCCCGATCCTCGCCGACCGGGCGCCGCCCGCCGGCCCGAAGCCGATTACCGGTTCGGAGCCGAGGTCTGCCTCTGCCGGGCCGTCGACCCGGACCGGATCGACCGACAGCCGCAGGCGGGAGGCGGCGGTGCAACGGTCCGGACCCGGCGGACCGGTGGGTGGGCTCCGCAAGCCGGCACCGGTGCAACGCCGGAGCACCGGTGCGGGCCTGTTGCCGGCGGGCGCGGTCGCGGTCGCCGCGGGCCAGGCGCGCGAGGTCACCGGCGGCTCGATCGTGTTCCATCCACCTGACCGATCTGCGCCAGTGCGAACAGCATCCGCGCCGCCGAACGTGCAACGCGCAAACCCCGTGCCTCCGCCTCTCGCGCCTCCGCCTCCCGCGCCACCCGACAGCATCACGCCCTCGGTGGTCGCAGCTCCCGCGGGCATGACCCGGGATCGGGCGTCGCGGCCCTCGGGGTCGGCGCCGGCGGTATTGGACGCGAAGGCCCTGGACCAGCTGGCCGGGCGCCTGTATGACCCGCTGCTGTCCAGGTTGCGCGCGGAGTTGTGGTCCGACCGCGAACGCGCGGGACTGCTCGCGGACACCTGGTAGTCGAGAAACACGGAGGATGTCATGCCCGACAACGAGACCGCGGTCGCGGTGAGCGTGTGCTTCGCCGTGAGCATCGACGGCAACGACCTCGGGTACTTCAACGGCTGCCAGGGCCTGGGCTGCGAGGTGGTCTGCGAGGAACGCCAGGAGGGCGGCAACAACGACTTCGTCTGGCAGCTGCCCACCCGGGTCAAGTACAGCAACGTCACCCTCACCCGACCGCTGGGCCCCGACACGGCCAAGGTGGCCAAGTGGTTCGCGAGCATGACCGGACGCGTCCAACCGCGCACCGCCACCATCTCGGCACTGGACCCGCAGGGCAAGCCGGTCGTCTCCTGGGGCCTGCTCGGCGTCGTCCCCGTCCGCTGGTCCGGGCCCACCCTCGACCTCGACTCCGCACAGGTCGCCACCGAGACCATCGAGATCGCCCACCACGGAATCCTCATGCAGGACAGCGAATCGTGACCCCCGCCGTTGCTCTCACCAGCTCCGCGTCCCCGGCCGCGCTCGGCGCGCCGGCACCATCCGGCGGCAGCGGGCAACGCCCGCAACTGCAGCGCGCCGTGCTCAAACTCCACGAACCGCTACCCAGACCCTGGGGCGCGGCACTCGGTGCCGAGCGCGGCACCATCACCTTCCAGTTCAACCCGACGGAAGTCCACATCAGCAAGAGCGCGCAGTGGGGCCGCGATGCGGCCAAAGGCGCTGCCGGCGCCGGACCCGTGGAATTCACCGGTGCCGGACCGTGCCACCTGAACCTGGAGATGTTCTTCGACGCCTCCGGCACCCACGACGGGTCCGTGGTCGCCGCCGTGGAGCAGTTGCTGAGCTGCTGCGTCCCGACCGAGTCCAGCGCCGACCGGCAGCGCCCTTCGCCGGTCCTCGTCGTCTTCCAGTGGGGAAGGATCACCAGCTTCCCCGCATTCGTCACCTCCGTCGACGCCCGCTACTCCCTGTTCGCCCCCGACGGCACCCCGATCCGGGCCACCTGCACGGTGGCCCTGGAGGAGATGCCCACTCAATCCGAGAAGACCAACCCCACCTCGGGCGCGACGACGGTCCGCAAGGTCCACACCGTCGTCGAGAGCGACACCCTCGCCTCGGTCGCCTACGCCGAGTACGGCGATCCCGCCCTGTGGCGGCCGCTCGCGGCCTACAACGAGATCGACGATCCCATGCGTCTGCCGCACGGCACCCGCCTGCTCCTGCCCGCGCTCGATGAACTGCACCTCACCAGGCGGTGAGCCGGCGATGGCCATCGGCAGCGTCTTCGTGATCAGCATCGCCGGCAACGAATTGCCCGACGACATCGCCGGCCTGCTCGTCGACGCCCGCGTCGACACCGATTCGCACCTGCCCACCGCATTCGCCCTCCGATTCCGCGACCCCGACCGCGTCGTGGTGACCAAGGCGGCCGCGAAGATCGGCACCCCGGTCACAGTCGCGGCCCTGGACCGGCGCGGCACCGCGACCGCCCTGATCGCCGGGGAGGTCACCGCGGTCGAGGCGGAGTACGGCGATGCGGGCACCTTCACCACCCTGCGTGGGTACGACAAGTCCCACCGCATGCACCACGGCCGCCGCACCCAGGGCTGGACGCAGGCCACCGCCGCCGACGTCGCCCGCCAGATCGCGAGCCGCAACGGGCTTTCCGCCGGTGACATCCGCTCCGACGGGACCGTGCACGACCACCTGTGCCAAGCCGCCGTCAGCGACCACACGTTCCTCTCCGGGTTGGCCGCCCGGATGGGCTACGACCTGTCCGTCGCCGACGGCAAACTCGACCTCGTCCCGCCACCGGCCGCGGCCGGCGCACCGGAGCCCACCGAGGGCGACAACCCCCTTGTGCTGCGCCCGGGCGACGACCTGCTGCGCATCCGTTCGGTCGTCACCGGCGCCGAACAGGTCACGCAGGTCCAGGCCCGCGGTTGGGACGTCGCCACCAAACAGGCCGTGGTCGCCAACGCCCCCGCGGCCACCACCACCGCGGCGCTGCCGCCCACCACACCCGCCGGACTGGCCCAAGCTCTCGGTGGACCTCAGCACTGCCTCACCGACAGCCCCTGGGCGACCCAGGCCGAGGTGACCACCGCCGCCAAGGCCGCCGCCGAACGCATCGGGAGCACGTTCGCCCGGCTCGAGGCGGTCACTCGTGGCGCCCCGACCCTCACCTCCGGAGCCGCGGTGACGCTGGTCGGCCTCGGGCAACCGTTCGACGGCAAGTACACGATCACCACCGCCCGCCACCGTTACGACGCCCAAACCGGCTACACCACGACCATCACTGTGACGGGCCGTCAGGAACGCAACCTGCTCGGCCTCACCGGCACCGACACCCGGCCCACCCTCGGGGCCGGGGTCGTCATCGGGCAGGTCAGCGACGTCAACGATCCGCAGAAGCAGGGTCGGGTAACCCTCAAGTTCCCCTGGCTGTCCGAGGATTACGTCTCCGACTGGGCGCGCACCCTCCAACCGGGAGCAGGCAAGCAGCGTGGTCTCACGCACGTACCGGAGGTCGGTGACGAGGTCCTGGTCGCGTTCGACCGCGGTTACCCGGGCCGACCCTATGTACTCGGTGGACTTCACAACGGCGTCGACACCCCCGACCTCGGGCCGCTGCCGGTCGTCGACCCCAACAGCGGCGCGATCAACCGCCGCTCCTGGGTCTCCCGGCTCGGCCACCGCATCGACCTGCTCGACCAGGACGGCAGGACCGAAGGCATCACGCTGGCGACCAAGGGCGACAAGCTCACCGTGAAACTCGACGCCAAGGACACCACGATCACCGTGCACAGTGACGGCACCGTAACCGTCGAAGGCGCCAAGGGCGTCACCGTCGACGCCGGGCAGGGTGAGTTGTCCTTGAAGGGCAAGCAGATCAACCTCACCGCCGCTTCCGGGGGCGTGAAGGTCGACGGCGGGCAGGGCGGGGTGAGCATCGACGGCGGCACCGGCGCCGTCAACGTCAAGGCCGCCACCCAACTCCAGCTCCAAGGCCTGACCGCAAGCCTCGAAGGCCAAACCCAGACCACCGTCAAGGGCGGCGCCGAATGCGCCATCACCGCCGCCCTGGTCAAGATCAACTGACGGAACGTCAGAACTGCGTGGAGGAGGGGTGCAATGCCACCGGCAGCCAGGGTGGGCGACGCGACGGGCCACCCGGGGACCATCGGCCCGCCTGGGGTGCCAACCGTGTTGATCGCCGGAGTACCGGCGGCGACCGTCGGGGCCCTGCACACCTGCGCCTGGCCACCACCCGCCAAGCACCCGCCCAGCGTGATCGTCCCCCCGGGTTGCCCGACGGTGCTGATCGGTGGCCGGCCTGCCGCCCGCATGGGGGATCTGGCCGCGTGTGGGGCCGTGATCGTCGCCGGTGCCCCGACTGTGCTGATCGGCGGGTGAGTCCGGTGGCGGAGGTGGACTTCGTCGGCGCCGGTTGGGCGTTCCCCGTGCGGGCCGACGCGACCGGGAACATCGCTCTGGTCCGCGGGGAGCGGGAGGTCGAGCAAGCGGTGCGATTGATCCTGGGCACCGCGCCCGGGGAGCGCGCGATGCGGCCGGAGTTCGGATGCGCGATACACAACCACGTGTTCGGGATCGCCAACCCCGCCACCGCGGGGCAGATCGCCGCCGACGTGCGCTCGGCGCTGCAACGTTGGGAACCCCGTATCCGCGTCGAGGACGTGCAGGTCGGCTTCGATGCGGTCGACCTCGGCCGGGTGCATGTCGAGGTCAGCTACACGGTCCTGGGCCGCAACGACCGACGGAACCTGGTGTTCCCGTTCTACGTGATCCCCGATCACGAACCGGTGCCCGGCGCGGGCGAGCGACCGGTCCAACTTCCCGGGAGGAGCTGAGGATGCCGCTGCCGGTGCCGAACCTCGACGATCGCGATTTCCAGCAACTGGTGGACGCGGCGAAACGTCACGTGCAACAGAGCTGCCCGGAGTGGACCGACCACAACGTCTCCGACCCCGGGATCACCTTGATCGAGGCGTTCGCGCAGATGGTCGACCAACTCATCTACCGGTTGAACCGGGTGCCGGAGCGCAACTACGTGAAGTTCCTGGAACTCATCGGGGTGCGGTTGCGGCCGCCGGCAGCCGCCCGTGGTGAGGTCACCTTCTGGCTGTCCGCACCGCAACCCCAGCCGGTGCTCGTCCGCGCCGGGACCGAGGTGGCCACCGCGCGCACCGATGTCAGCGAGCCGATCGTGTTCAGCACCGTCGCGGACCTGATCGTGCCGCCGTGCTTCGCGGCACGGGTGGCGGGGCAACCGGCCGGGGAACAGCCGGTCGAGAGCACCGAGGCCCTCGCCGCGGGCGGCGGCTTCCGGCCGTTCACGTCGACCCCGGTGGTCGGTGACGCATTTCTGGTCGGCCTCTCCGCGGCGGTGCCGGCCGGGGCGGTGCTGCTGCGCCTGGACTGCGAGGTGGCCGGCATCGGCGTGGACCCGCTGCGGCCGCCCCTGGCGTGGGAGGCCTGGACGGGGCACGGCTGGACGCCCTGCCGGGTGGACCTGGACGAGACGGGCGGGTTGAACCGGCCCGGTGACGTCCTGCTCCATCTGCCGGCCGAGCACGAGGAGTCGGTGTTGGTCCGGCGGCGCTGTGGCTGGCTGCGATGCCGGGTCACCCCGGCCGAACCCGGGCGGCCCACCTACAGCGAGTCACCGCTGATCCGTGCGGTCACCGCATCGACGTTGGGGGCCACGGCAGGGGTGATTCATGCCGAGTTGGTCCGCGACGAACTGCTCGGCACCTCCGACGGGACGCCGGCCCAGCGTTTCGCCCTGCAACGCGGGCCGGTGCTGCCGGGCGATTCTTCGGGGTCGTTGCAGGTCATCGACGCCACCGGCGGCCGAGACTGGCAGTCGGTGGAGCACTTCGCCGGCTCCGGGCCCGAAGATCCCCACTACCGGCTTGACCCGGTCGCCGCACAGATCGAGTTCGGGCCGGCGGTGCGCCGAGGTGACGGCACGTTCGCCTGCCATGGCGCGGTCCCCGCGAAAGGTGCCCAACTGTTCGTGCCCGCCTACTGGGTGGGGGGCGGCCGGGTCGGCAATGTGACGGCCGGTCGGATCCGGGTCCTGAAGACCAGCGTCCCCTATGTGGCCCGGGTCGAGAACCAGGCCGCCTTGACCGGAGGTTCGGACGGGGAGACGGTCGAGGAGGCCAAGGCACGCGGCCCGATGCTGCTACGCCACCGGGGCCGCGCCGTCACCGCCGCGGACTTCGTCGAACTGGCCCGCGACGTGGCCCCGGAACTGGCCCGCGTGCACTGCCTGCCGGCGACCGCGCCAGAGGATTCCGGCGGAGTTCGGCTGCTGGTCATCCCACAACTGCCCGACGGGGAACTCGACAAGGTCGCGCACGGCGATCTCGTGCCGAGCGAGCGGACCCTCGCGCGGGTCGCCGAACACCTGGACCGGCGTCGGCTGATCGGCACCCGCCTGATCATCGAACCGCCCGCCTACCGGGCCCTCACCGTGGTCGTCAGCCTCGCAGCCACGTCCGACGCACCAGGTGTCGCGGCGCTGCAGAACGCCGTGCTGCGTGCGCTGTACCGGCACCTGCACCCCCTGCACGGCGGCCAGTCCAGGACGGGGTGGCCGTTCGGGCGCGCCGTGCAACCGGCTGAGATCCATGCCGTACTGGCCGGCGTTGCGGGAGTCGACCTCACCCGTGGGCTGACCGTCGTGCTCTACCCTGCCGATCCCGTCACGGGCGATCGCACTGCCCCGGTCGAAGGACTCGAACTAGCGCCCAACGAACTCGTCCTGTCCCGTGACCACCAGGTCCAGATCCGCAGATGAACACCCCACACCCCGACACGCCCAGAGCATCCGACCGGTCGGCGGCCACCGGGCCGCCGTCCGGACCTCTCGGCCCGTCGGATCACGCCGTCCGGAGCACGCTCGTGGCGGGTGAGCCACCCCGCCCACGTCCGGTGGAGCACTCTCCGCACCCGACGCTCGGGCAGTTACCCGGTGTCCACCAGGAGGACCGCATCGTTGCGGGCTTCTGCGCCGCTGCCGATCAGGTGCTGGCACCGATCCTCGCGATCCTCGACGCCTTCCCCGCCTACCTCGACCCCGCTACGGTCCCCGAGGACGTGCTCGCCTGGTTGGCCGGCTGGATCGGGGAGACCTTGCCCCCGGGTGTGCCCGCCGCGGCGCGCGAGGCACTGTGTCGTGCCACGGAACACCTGCCGTGGCACGGCACCGCTCACGGGATCCGCACCGCCGCAGCTGTTCACGGCCTCGACCTCGACCTCGAGGAGACCGGCGCGACCGCCTGGTCCATCAGGCCCGGCGCTCCGCTGCCGGGCCGCCGGCACCCGCACGTCGACCTGACGGTGCACCCGGCAGACCACGTGGCCGGCGACGTCGACAGGTTGGCGGCCCTCCTGGTCGGACTCCTACCCGTGCACGTCACCCACACCATCCACACGCAGGCCCCGGCACCTGACGCCTGATCAGCTGCGCGGACGCCGGAGGTCTCGAACTGCGCTCGACGCTGCAACCCCCGCGAGGCTCGGACCCCCGCGCGCGCGGACCCGTGCCGACCATCCGGTCCCTGCGGCGGCGTGTCGTGCAGCTGTCGTGCGACAAGGCCTGGTCGAGCAGGCGCCGACAAGCCGGTCGGGCGCTCTCGAGCGGCAACCGTCTCAAGCCAACAAACCGCTCTGAGTAGCCAAGACGCCGCTTCAGCGGCCGTCGGCAGCGCGAGAACGAACGCTGACCGTCTGCCTGGTGAGGCGGAGGGTCACCAGCCGCCGTACCTGCCGGCCGCGAGGACATTTCCGCTGGTCACGAGGGCATTTGGGTGGGCAGGGGCGGGGTCGAACCGCCGACCTTCCGCTTTTCAGGCGGACGCTCGTACCGACTGAGCTACCTGCCCCGGGCGGGGACTCGGCGAGTCTAGGGCATCTCGTGTCGCCCGGTGCCGGGAGCGGAGGCGACTCACGGTTTAGGTGAACTCGCACCGCAACTACCGAAGAGGGGGGTGCGGGCCGGCGAAGCCCCCGCTGCGGGCGCGAAGCGCCGCAATGATGGCGGAGGAGATTTGGTTCGCGCACTCCGCGAACAAACGTCGCCGATCCTCGGAGCGGTCCCGACGGGATTTGAACCCGCGGCCTTCACCTTGACAGGGTGACGAGCACTCCAAACTGCTCTACGGGACCTGGTGTGCGCAGAGTTTCGCGCACCTTTCAGTTCGGCCGCAGGGTTGCCCGGCCTCACGTCGCTGAACAGTGTGGCACACGGGCGCGCCCGGACGCGCCGGGGTTGCGATCCCCCGGCGACCCGCGTTTCCCGGAGTACCCACCGGGTCGGTGACACACCGCCGGTGCCGACGCCGGAGGTCGGGGAGTCGCCGACGAAGGCGACGTCAGTGCCGCAGGCAGACCGGTTGGCTGCCCCGCGGGGCGGTCCAGCCGGCCGTGGTGAGCAGTTCGTAGAACACGCAACCGTTGCTGGTGGCGTGGGCCTCGTCGGGGGTGAAGGTCAAGGGCCCGGTCAGGCCGCCGAGGGAGTCGTTTTGGATCTTGCCCAGGCCGGCCAGGATCAGTTCGGAGGTGATCGGGCCGTTCCGGGCCCGGTCGGAGACCTTGTCGACGGCGGTTCGCAGCAGTTCGGCGGAGGCCCAGGCGATGACCGCGGCGCCGGTCGGTTGCGTGTTCGGGGCGTACGTGGTCATCGCCTGGTGGAAGGCGCGGAGCCCAGGTTGATCGTCGAGGAACCAAGGGGCATCGGGCGTGATGGTCACCACGCCAAAGGATCGGATGGTGGGGTCGTTGGCCTGGTCGGGCCCGAACAGGGTGGCGCTGGTGGCGATCACCGGCCGGTAGCCGATTGCCGCGCAGGAGCGGGTCACCCGCCCGATCGATGCTCCGTCGACCGCCAGGCCGAACAGGTCGACCTTGGCGTCCCGGGCATTGAGGCACTCGGCGGTGTAGTCGGGCTGGGTGAGTGAGACCGGGGAGTTGTAGACGACTTCCGCCCCGGCCTGTTTCGCTCCGTCCTTGAAGTACTCGTCGGCCTGCGTGCAGGCGCTGGCCTCGACGCAGTACAACGCACCCAACCGCTTGTGTCCCAGCTCGACGCCGTCGTGGATGATCCCGGTCACCTGGTCGTCGATGGAGGCCCCTTCGGGGAAGAACCACCGGTTTTCGAAGTCCTGTTTGGTCGACGAACCTCCGCCGATGGCGGGGATGCGCGCAGCCTCCAGGGCCGGCACGAACCCGTTGACCGTCAGCGGGACCACGTTGGCGACCAGCGCGACGACGCGGTGGTCGGCGACCAGCTCGTGGACCTCGGCGGCCGCCCGTGCGGGATCCCCGCCGTCGTCGTCGGAATAGACGGTCACCGGATGACAGGCCAACCCACCACGGGCGTTGACGTCCTTGGCCCAGATGGCCAGGGCGTTGCGGGCCGGGCCGGTGATCGGACCGGCGACGCCGGAGAACGTTCCCACCTGACCGATCGCGACCGGGTCCAACGGCTTGGTGCATTGGCTGCTCGTCGTGGTGGTCGGGGATCCGGCCGCTGTGGCGGCGGCTGTCTGGGGCGGCCGGGCGGTTTGCCCGCTCGCCGCGACCTGCGGTCGGCGGGAGGTGGGCGGGCGCCCCGATGGGGTCGTGCTTGTCGGCTGTCCTGCCGCGGCCGGCTTTGCTGGGCCGACGTCGGGGGCGGCGGGGCGCGGAAGCTGCGTGACGGTGCTGCCCGATGGGACGGCGGGCTCGGCCGCGGCCGGGCGGGTGGTCGAACCGCTGCGCAGGGCGGCGATCGAGGCCGGGTCGAGGGACACCGTGGCCGGCGCAGTCTCGGCCTCGACGGCTTGATGGTTCAGGCGCGTCCCGCAACCGGCCATGGCGAGCAGCAGGCTGAGCCCGACCACGCCCGGGATCGCCCTGGCGGCCAGGGCGTGGGACGTGCGTCCGGCTCGGGCGGGACTCGCGGTCGGGACCATTACGGCAGAATCGCGCGCAGGGTGCGGCAGCGGAAGGGGAATCGGTACATACGGTACTTACCGTTTTGCCCGGCGCACGCGGGATGGAGCACCTGATGCCGGCGCGGCCTGCGCCTGCGCCCCAATCTGCACCGACCCGGGATCGGGACGCGTACTTCGCCGCGGCGTACGAATTGCTCCTCGCGCGCGGCTGCGAGGCCGTGACGGTCGCGGCGCTCTGCGCTCGGCTCGGGGTGACCAAGGGGTCGTTCTACCACCACTTCGCGGACATGCCGGACTTCGTGGCGGCCTTCGCCGAGCGCTGGCAGGAATGGATGACGACGCGGGTACAGGGCTATGCCACGATCGCGGATCCGCTGCTTCGCATGGAACACCTGCAGAACGACCTGCCCGAGATCTTGGTCGGTGCCGACCAGGCGATCCGGGTCTGGGGACGTACCGATCCGGTGTTCGCGGTGGCGCTGGAGAACGTGCAACGGCTCGTTGAGGAGATCGCCTTTCCGGCGATCGGCCAGATCCTGGGTGATCGGGAGCTTGGCGTTCTGTGGGGGCGGATGTCCTACTGCGTGTTCGTCGGCCTCCAACTGAGAATGGAACCGATCGATCCCGAGCGGTTCCTGATGGCGGCCTGCGAAGCCAACCGCCGAATAGGCATCGGTTGTGAACTTGTCCGCGTCGACGGCCGGCTACGGACGAAGCTCACGCACGGCGCCGCCGCCGAGCTTGCGGCGCATCCGGAATGGCGTAAGCCGGACCTGTCGTGCCTGCTGACCGTCCAGCCGACACGACCGTCGGGCGACCCCACGCCACCGCAGCGACCTGGTCCACGCGACCGCGAGGCATATTTCACCGCCGCCTGGGAACTGCTGGTGCAACGGGGATTCGACGCGGTGACGTTGGTCGCCATGTGCGATCGACTGTCGGTCACCAAGGGATCGTTCCAGCACCACTTCGGCAGCATGCCGCAATTCATTGCCGCACTTGCCGAGCATTGGGAACGGAATTCGAACGTGCGGTTGGGCGGATACCGCGCGCAAGCTGATCCCATGGTCCGCCTGTCGCGGATGCACCAACAATTCCTCGGCGGCCCGGACTCCGCCGGGAGCGCGTGGCGGGCCTGGGGACACGTCGAATCGGTCGTCGGCCAAGCCCTCATTCGCGTCGACCGTAATCATCTGGATCTGCTCTCCAACACCCTGGCCGAGGTTTCCGGCGACCCGGACCTGGCCGAGCTGCTGGCCGAGATCACCCTCGCCCTGCTGATCGGTCTCAAGCAACCGCGCCCCGATGTGGGCCCCGGCGAGGCGGCCTGGATGGCTCTGGAGTGGGCGCGCCGGATCCTTCGGGTCCATGCCGAACTGCACCTCGACCGGGGCAGGGTCGTGCTTGTGGTGCGGGACAACTACCGACTTTGAACCGGGCGTTCCGGCTTCATGAAGCCGGAAGCGTCTTCGGCGTCGAGAGCCGCCATGAACTCCTCATGGGTCAGCCGGGGCGCCGGGTCGGCCTCGCTGCGAAGGCACAGCGCGATGTCGGCCTCGTCCTGGGCGCGCTGCAACTCCCGCAGGGTGTCGATGCTCACGATCGCGCCCACCGGGGTTTCGTCTCGGTCAGAAGCACGTGCCCACCCGTTCGGGTCTGCCGCACGATCTCGTCCAGCCGGGCACTTGCCTCCGGGATGCTCAGGCCCCCCGTCATGACCGCACCGTCCCGTTGGGCACCCACGCATCGCGGGCGCCCACCCGCGTCCGAGGCTGTACCGCTGGGCGAGCGCAGCGAGCGCGAAGCGACGCGGAGCGTCGCAATGTCATGACGAGCGATCCGGCTCGCGCACTCTGCGAGCAGAGTTCGCCGGAGCTCGTACCCCCAACGGGATTCGAACCCGTGCTACCGCCTTGAAAGGGCGAGCCAAGCTCCGCGCGGCCTGCGCCGACTAGGACTACACGCCCGCTAGCTGCGGATTCTGTTTCCGGCTTTGCCGATGTTGGCGGTCGTTGCTCGACGTCCCGTGTACCCGATGTGTACCGCGATCTTGCCGCCGAGCGGTCCGGTGGTCGAATGGCCAACGTTCCATGATCATGATGGGGTCGGCCGGTTCACCGAAACGGTGGATCTCTCGCTCAATGACGTGCCGTTCGGCTCCGGCGATCCACTCCGTCGCGTTCCGCGCCATCATGCTGTTGAAGGCGGCCACCTCTGCGGTGTCCAGGCGCCGGTGCTCAATGATCGATTGCCAGCCGACGCGATACTCGGCCACCGTTCGCTTGTCCTGCGGGAAGATCCCCAGTACGACCGGCGACCGATGGGGATGGCGAACCCGTCTTGACAAGTGCCGAGATCACGCGTCGGCATCAGCCCGAGATCGTTGACGATGAACGACTCGTGCCCGGCCTGATGGAGCACAACCCACCGGGCAGCGACCACCGGCGCCAAAAGCAGCTGCAGCTCGAGCAGATGAACACGGTTGGTGTCCTCGCCGCTGGACCCGCCGCAGGCTGCCACGACCGGACGCCCCTCGTACCGGCGAGCGAAATCGTTGCCGCGCACGAACATCGCCGCGACGAACGGGACGAGCACCCGCAACCACGGCTGCAGCGGGACCGTCGCCTGGTTCTCAAGTAGGTCCAGAGCCTCGGGCAGCCCAGGCTCGTAGCCGTTGATCATCGGGTCCACTGATTTGGGATCCTCAACGCCCGGTGGCAGCCATAGCCCGGTCGAGGTCACGTCGTACAGGCCGTTGACGAAGCCGAAGTCTTCGGCCTTTGCGGCGAAGACCTTGCCCTGGCGGCCGACTGCCAACTTCCGCTTCCGGGCAGAGCTTGCCGTCTCGGTCGAGAACCGACCCAGCACCGAGGCCGGGACGTAATGATCACGTGCCATGTGGCCCCCGGTCACCGGATCTGGACGGTTCCGCCGCTGAGGCCGGTGCCGGGGCCGAGCAGCCCCCAGTGGACGGTCATCGTTTCGGTGGGCATGTCGGCCGGTATGGCCAGTTGCATCGCGTAACGGATGTTGCCGTGCGCCGGGATCGAGGTGACCGCGGAGCAGTTCAGCGCGTAGGTCTTCTTGGCTGCGCTGATCGGGGTCCGGAATGGCTGCTGCTTGTCCGGTGGGGCGCTGGGGTCGTGGATCACGGTCTGGGTGGCGGTGGAGTAGGCGGCTTCGATGTAGCCCGGGCGCGGTTGGAGCGTGATCGTGTCATCGGTGGGGTTGGTCAGGGTCACCACGTAGTTCAGCGTGGCTCCCGCCTGCGCCGAGTCGGGCAGGTCCAGCGAGGCGGTCAGGCCCGACCAGGGAGGCGGGGTTGGCTCCGGTTGCGGGACCTGGACGTGGAACTGCCCGACCAGGAAATCGCACCTGAGCCCGAGGCGGCTGTTGGTGTTGTCGACCTTCACGGCAATCGTGCCGCCGGTCGGCAACGTGACGTCGAAATGGTCGTAGTACGCAGCGGTCGGCGGCGGTGTGCCGTCGCACTGGACGCCCTCCTGCAAGGACAGGACGGTCGTCGCGCCCGGTGCCATGTCCCCGGGCACGCCCCCGAGGGGTTGGCGGTACCCGGGTGTCGCGATGCGGTCCGGCAGCCCCGGCTGGGTGGCGACCACCCGCGGGGTGCCCCGCAGAAGGCACGGTTCGGTATCGGTGTTGGTGAACACGATCGAGAACAGCACGAACCGGTCCCGGCCCCGTCGGACTCGTAGCTGCCCGCGACCTGGTCGGCACGGCAGGCCGGGGCGATGGTCGACGGTGTCGGTGCGGGTGGGGAGGTGGGCTCGTACCACGGCGGTGCGGGCTGGTCGATCCAGGCCACGTCGTAGGCGGCTGGTGTGGCGCCGGGGGTCAGTGACGGCGCCTGCGTGGCGACGGTCGCCGGGTCACCACAACCGGCCAGCAGCAGGCTCGCGCACGAGGCGAACACACCGAGGGGAATCCTTGCCATTCGTTACCTCTGAGGTCGAGTGCTGGTGGCCGACAGTGGTCGAGATACCGGGCCGCCTGCCGACGCCATCGACGCACAGGTGAGCCAATCCCGCCAGGTTGCCGCCCCGGCCGCGACCACGCGAACGATCGCCCAGAAATCGGTCGAGCGGCCGATAGCCAGTAGTTGTTTGGGGCCCCTTCCGCGGCCTACCTGCGGTCCGGCCACGGGTTCGGTGCGACCCGTCCATGCATCTACACGCGGTGAGCCTCGGATCTGCGGAAACCGCAGGTCAGGGATGGTTCGGAGGTCCGCCCACGTCCGGGGCGGACCGGGAGTGGATGGCGCGATTATCATCGGATAGTCACTCACTTTGCTCTCGCGGCGGTCGGTGTGATTGGCGGTGCGATGGGACGAAGCGAGTTGGCTGGCGGCCAGCGCGGCCGGGCGTCGCGGTGAGGGCGCCCGCTTTCCAAGTCTGCTCGGGCGGGTTCAGCGAGGTTCGGCGGCGTCCTGACCTGGGCGTTCTTGGACCTCTAAGGCCGGTAGCGGTCGCCAGCGGACGTTGACGAATGAGACCACAACGGGTCTGCTGCACGAACGGGTGACAGCGGTTAGGCCGCTTGTTCGGCGGTCTGGGTCATGATGATCTCGAACTCGATGGGGGTCAATCGGCCGAGTGCGGCCTGTCTGCGTCGGCGGTAGGTCCGTTCGATCCAGGTGATGACGGCGATCCGCAACTGCTCACGGGTGTCCCAACGCCGGCGGTCGAGCACGTTCTTCTGGAGCAGGCTGAAGAAGCTCTCCATCGCGGCGTTGTCGCCGGCCGAGCCGACCTGGCCCATCGAGCCGAGCATGCGGTGCCGGAACAGCGCCTGCTGCAGCTTTCTGGCCCGAAATTGGCTACCCCGGTCCGAATGCAGGATGCAGCCGGTTACTTTGCCGCCCCGGCGGGCGACAGCGGATTCCAGGGCCGCGACCGCCAATGAGGACTCCATCCGCTCGGCCATGGAGTAGCCGACGATCCGGTTGGACCACACGTCCTTGATCGCGCAGAGGTAGAGCTTTCCTTCCTTGGTCTGGTGTTCGGTGATGTCCGAAAGCCAGACGGTGTT
>DATAUG010000062.1:0-4469 GCA_036268355.1 Sporichthyaceae bacterium | reverse complement strand
TGTTGCCGGCGGCATGACCGATCAGTTGGGTTTCCACGACGGCGAGATCGCGGTCCAGCGCCGGGCCGGGTTGCACGGTGCGGCGATGGAACTGGTCGGCATGCTCGCCCCGCCGGTCCCCAGCCCCGGCCGGGCCCGGTTCCTGGCCGAGCGGAACTTCGCGGTGCTCGCCGCCCGCGACAGTACCGGCCGGTTGTGGACCGCTCCGCTGTCCGGACCGCCGGGTTTCCTCGACCTGCGTGGCGATCGCCTGGCTGTGTACGCCTTGCCGGCCGGCCGCCCCGAGCCCCTGCCCGCCGGGCAACGGGTCGGGATGATCGTGATCGACCTGGTGACCCGCCGTCGGCTGCGGGTCAACGGCCGGCTGATCCAGGTGGGTCCGGACTGGTTCGGGATCGTTGTCGACCAGGCCTTCGGCAACTGCCAGAAATACATCCAGGCGCGGGAGTTGCGGCTCGTGCCCACCGACACCGCGGCGGGGCCGCGACCGGCCACCGCCGCCGAGATCGCCGAGTTCGCCGGGTCGACCGACACGTTCTTCCTCGGAACCAGTCATCCGGAACTCGGCCCGGACGCCTCGCACCGCGGCGGCGTGCCGGGATTCCTGCGGGTCGACGAAGCAGGCCTGTGGTGGCCGGACTACCGGGGCAACAACATGTTCAACAGCCTCGGGAACCTGGCCGTCGACGACTCGGTCGCGCTGCTGATCCCGGATTTCGCGGCCGGTCGGATGCTGCAAGTGAGCGGCACCGCAGTGCTGGAGTGGGGCGAGCCGGGGGAGCCCGGCGACGACGGCGGGACCGGCCGGCGCGTGCGTCTGGAGGTCGCCGAGGCGGTCGTCGGGGGACTGCCGGTCCGCGCTGAGGCGGTGGAGGCCTCCCCGGCCAACCCGTCGGTGCAGAACTGACGCGGCGTCAGGGTTGGCGGCCGGTGAAGGCGATGAACCGGGTGGCGGCGTCGGAATCGGTCGACACGTCGATCCGGGGCCCGCAGACTCCGGGCGTCCGGAGTGCGGCATCCAACGGACCCCAGGCTTCGAGGATCGCGGCGGCGGCGCCTTCGTCCAACTTCTCGTCCCCGCCGACCGCCTTGGCGAAGTCCCAGGTGTGAGTCAACATGTCGCCGCCGTGCACGAAAACGGCGACCGCGGCGAACGGCATCTCGCCGAACGGAGTGGTCATCGGCTCCGCGGCCAGCGCCGGGTCGGACAGTCGCGCCTCCATCTGTGACCGAAGCACGCGGAATGCCTCGGCCGCGCTGCCGGCCTCGGCGACGGCGGCCTTCCCGCGGGCGGCCATGTCGGCCACGTAGGCCTCGAGGCCCTGCGGGACGTCCCCGGTCTCGGCGACGGCCAGATAGCTGCGGGCCACCCCGACGACGTGAGCGGGGATGTCGGAGGCCTTCCACCCGGGGCACGGGCTCGGGTTGGCCAACGCCGATTCCGGGGCTGCGGCCAAGCGGGCGTCGAAGCCGTCGGCGATGACTCGATACAGGGACAGCAGATCGGACACGGGGTCCTCCTCCGGGGCGAAGTGATTTGACCGTGCGGTCAACCGTAGTTGACCAATCGGTCAAAACAGTAGGCTCGTGGTGTGGCTCACTTTCCGGGAGGGTTGTCGGTCGAGCCGCAGCGGCGGACGGACCTGAGTACCGCCGGGCGGATCATCTACAGCGCCGAACGGCTGTTCCTGGCGCGTAGCGTGCAACACGTCAGCGTCAACGAGATCTGCTCGGCCGCCGGCGCGCTGAAGGGCAGCTTCTACCACTGGTTCGCCGCCAAGGACGATGTCGCGCGCTCCGTCATCGACGACATCGAGGCCGGCTACGTCGAGATGTTGGACAAGTACGAGCGGGCCGCCCGAGGCCCGGTTGCCAAGATCCGGGCGACCGCGGAGACGGTGGGGGAGAGCCAGGCCGCGCTGGCCAGGACTTTTCGCCGGGTCATCGGTTGCCCACTGGGCACGATCTCGTCCGAACTGGCTGTGGTCGAACCCGCGGTCGCGGCCCACGCCTCGGCGGCGATGGGACGGTGGCACGCGCGCCTGGTAAGCCATTGTCGCGACGCCGAGACGGTCGGCCTGCTCGTCCCTGGCACCGATCCGGATCAGTTGGCGCGGCTGATCCTGGCCACGATGCAAGGAATGATCCTGCTGTGCCGGATCGACAAGTTCCCGGTCGCGGGCGTGACCGCATCGATGAATCGCGTGCTCGACGCGTCGCTGGTCTCCTGACGGTACGTCAGTTCGGGACGGGTCGGCATTCTCGCCGCTTTCACCCGATTTGATTAGCCAACCCGGGGGATAAACGCGTTCGGCCGATAGAGGCCGCGAATGGAAATGATTCCGCTCCGCGGTGCCGGGTAGCGCAGCCGGGACGTTGCACCCGAAGTGGGAATGCCGCAATTCGAGCTTCCCCCGCCTGAAGGAGATGGCAACAGAGATGAATTCCAGGTGTATTCCGGCGCTGGTGGCAGGCAGCCTGTTGGGGTTTTCCCTGCTCACGGGCGGGATCGCGACCGCCGCGGTCAACGGCGCGGCCGCCTCGCACGGCCCGCTGCATACGCAGTCGGCGGATCAGGTCCGCAAGCACAAGGCGCACAACAAGAAGCACCACAAAAGGCATGATTCGGGCACATCGACCTCGTCGGGAGAGAATTCCACCGGGAGCGGTGGCACTGGATCCTCCGGCGGCGCAAGATCGACCGGCGGTACCGGTTCGAGCGGTAGCAGCGGTTCGAGCAGCGACAGCGGCGCGTCCGGCGGTACCGGTTCCTCCGGCTCTCCGGACGATCCGGTCTCCGGCCTGCTCGGCAGCCTGACCGGATCCGGCCCGTCCGACCACACCGCGCCCCGACTCTGACGGCAGCGGCGCAGGGGGCGGTCGCTTCGCGTCGTCCCCTGCGCCGGTCGCCCGGTCAGTCCGGTCGCCGGATTCAGGTCCGCGGGTCAGCGGTGGCCGGGTGGAGCAGTCTGCCCAAGTCGGCCGCCGTCCAGCCGGCCAACGTGTCGACGACCGTGCGCCCCGGACCGGGTTCCACCCCGAGGACGTGCCGGACCGCCAACGTCGGAACCCCGGCGGCCACGGCCGAGGTGACCCCACGTGGGGAGTCCTCGATCGCCACGCAGTCCTGCGGCCGGGCGCCCAGCATCCGCGCGGCCAACAGGTAAGGCTCCGGGTCGGGTTTCGGCCGGCCGACCTCGTCGCCGGTCACCAGAGCGGAGAACGTGCCTGCCGGCAGGCCGTCGAGAACGGCCTCGGCGAACCGCCGCCACGACATCGTCACCAGCGCGCAGGGGATGCGCAGGGCGGCCAGTTCGGTCAGCAGTTCCTGCGCTCCGGGCCGCCACGGGATGTGCTCGCGGACGCGCGCCACGACCCCGTCGAGCAGGACCCGAACGATCTCCTGCGGCGGCAGCGGCACGTGGCCGTGCACGGCGATGTAGGCCGCGGACTCCAACAGGTCGCCGCCGACCAACTGATGCGCGTGATCCTCCGACCACGACCCGCCGTAGGACTCCACGAGCGCGAACTCGCACTCGATCCAATAAGGCTCGGTGTCGACCAGCGTCCCGTCCATGTCCCACAGCACCGCGGCGGGCAGTTTCGAACTCGACAGGGCGGGGCTCCAGACGCTCGACCGACTCCCCGGACGCTACCGGTGGCACCGGCGGCTGCGTCAGCCAAGTTCCAGCGCGGTGCACACCCATCGCCCGCCGCGGCTCTCGAGCCGGAAGGCCAGGGCCCGGGCGTGGTCGGCCCAGTGGATGGCCGCGGCGACCTCGACCACCAGAGCTGAGGGCCGGCACAGATGCAGCCGGCCCAGCCGGGCGTTGTGCCCACCCGGCTCCTGGCGGCCGCGCGCCGCGGCCAACGCTGCCCGACGTTCGATCAACCCGTGCACCGGGCGCGTGGTCCACGTCGCCAGTTGGGCGACCGGGCGGGCACCGCTCAGCGTCTCCAGCAAGGCCTGCGCGAAGGTCGCGGACCATCGTCGGGGGTCACGGTCCAGCGGCTCCGGCCGCGCCGACGGGAGCGCGCCGCAGCGGGGCAGGGGCAACATGGGCATCGTGTCCGGCAGGTCGAAGGCCAGCTGCAGGGGCTGGTGCCGTCGCGGGGCCGGCAGCCAGTCGGGGGCTGTGTCGAAGGGCGGCTCGACGGACGGGGCGGGCACCAGTCGAGGGCGGGCGGCGAAGGTCGGCATCCAGGCTCCTGGGTCTGCGGGTCGCGATCATCGACATGGAGTCCGCGGGTCGGGCCGCTGATACGTTCTGGTCCGGTCGGTTTGCGGTGCGGCGACGGGGGCTGGATGCGGGTCTACGTGCCGCTCACGTTGGTGCTGCTGCGGGCGGCGGTGTCCGCGGGCGGCGTGTCCACGGCGACGGCCTTCGCGGTGACCCCGGCGCTGCGCGAGTGGTATGCCTCGGGCGACACCGAGGAGCTGGAGTTCGCCGCGATGACCGACGCCGCCG
>DATAUG010000061.1:0-11612 GCA_036268355.1 Sporichthyaceae bacterium | reverse complement strand
CTGGACCTTGTTCAGGACCAGGGCGTGGGTGTGCAATTGGGGGTCCGCGCACCGGGAGGTGCGGTGGTCGAAGCACGCCGCCACCAACCCGGCCGAGTCGACCTGTTCGACCCCGTCCACCCCCCGGCGCGACGCCGACGCGTGCGCGTCCAGGTACCCCAACGCCGCCGCGACCGCGGCCTTGTGGGCGGCCCGCAACTCGTACGCCGTACCCGAATCTCCCAACGCCCAAAGGGCACTGACACTCTTCGGCGCCGAGAACGTCAGGTCGAAACCGGTCACCCCGTCCGAGCGCCACGCCCGCCCCAACCGCTCCCGAGTGCTCGGGTGCAGCGCCCGGGCGAACAGCGCCTCGAGCTGGGCCTCGGACACGACCGCGCCCGTCTCCAGGCCGAGCGCCGCCAGCCCTCGGCCGTGCCAGTACCCCGGCGCCTCACCGACACCCAGGTAGTACTCCGTCGCGGCGCACGCCGCGGAATTCGTGTAGTAGCGCCATGACGAGGTTCCGATCTTCGCCGAACTCAACATCCGCGACCCCCGCACCGAACCGCCGACCCCGCCACCGACTCTACATTCGAAGAATGCACATGTCTGCAGTATTTCGGGGCGCTGTTGGGTTAGGGATTTGGAGGGGTAATAGAAGTCATTGGCGGTCGATTGCGGTTTGTGGGTTAGCGGCTGGTGATGATTGTGCCTGCGAGGGTGGCTTGAGCTGGGTTTATTGTTTCTATGGTCGGTTGCGACGCGAGAGCGTGAAGGTTCGGGGTCCGGTGCTTCACCAGGATCAGCGTCGCTGCCCGCATCTGGCTTTCGAGTGATCCCGCCGCGAGCGCGTGCTCTTGCAGAGGCTCATCCAAGCCGGAGCCGGGCAGGCCCGTCCGGTCGCCTGGCCAGAAGCCTTTCGCGGAAAGGTGAATGTACAAGATTCGCCAGTCCCAGATCGCGGCGTTTGGGCCGGTGCCGCAGCCGAACGGTGCGGTTCTCCCTGGGCAGGTAGTAACGCCTGGTCTGGATGTTGACGTCGAAGTGGCGCTTGCTGCGCACGTGGGAGTGCGAGATCGCCTGGCCGAACCCGGGCGCGGTCCCGGTCAGCATGCAGATACGGGACATCAGCGTTCCTCCTTGAACTCGATGTGCCTTCGCAGGACCGGGTCGTACTTGCGCAGCACCATGCGGTCGGGGTCGTTGCGCCGGTTCTGCCGCGTGAGGTAGGTGAAGCCACTGCCGGCGGTCGAGCACAGCTTGACGATCGGTCGATCTGTTCCTTCTTGGCCATACCTCCACCTTAATGATAATGATTGTCAATATCATCTAGCTCGGAGGAGCGATCTTGAAGGCGAACATCCATCCCCGCTACGACCACCTCGTCTTCCGCGACATCGGCGCGGACTCGAGTGGCTCGGTCCCCGCGGGCTCGACACCAAGGGCAGTGGAATCTGACGCCGCATCACAACCGGGAGATTGGATGACACCTAACAGCAGCCAGGCCGGCAAGCCACCAGAACGCAAGCCTCCGATGCTCGACCTCGACGTGTCCTACGTCGACTACAAGGACCCCGCACTGCTGCGGAAGTTCATCTCCGACCGCGGCAAGATCCGCTCCCGTCGGGTCACCGGCCTGAGCGTGCAACAGCAACGGATGATCGTCCGCGCGGTGAAGAACGCGCGCGAGATGGCGCTGCTGCCCTATGGCAGCCGAGACCGGCGGCACTGAGTTCCAGGCAATCGTCGGAGGGGGGACGACATGACCGCTGAGGCCGCGGGAGCGGCGCAACCCGGGTTCACAGTGATCTTCTGCACCGGCACACACTGCCGGTCGCACCTGCCGGTGCGTGAGATGTTGGGAACGACGGTGCGTGGTTGCCCGCACGGGATGTCGGTCGGCACGGCCTGCCTGTCCGGCCTCACCGGATGCCACGGCGACGCTTCGCCCGGCCCTCTTCTGCTCGTGCAGCGCTGCACCGGAACCGACCGGCGGCCCTCGGGCCCCACCCGGGTCCTCGGCCCCCTGCGCTCTCATCGGGATTTGGCGATGGTCTGCCGTTGGCTCGCCGATCCCGACACCGACCTCCCACTACGGCTGGATCCGGCCGCGCGTCGCGCAGCGGCCGCGCGCAACTGATCGCCGCGGCAGACGTGGGTGGCGATCCGGGGCCGCCACCCATCGGTCGGCCGGGTCCCGCTCCTGGCAGGGCGGCGGGGCCCGGCCTCGGCTGCACGACTGAATTGCTTTGCGCCGAAGGCCGCCCCAGCTCAATCGGTATCGGGGCCCGTGGCCCGTAGCGGCACCGGGGCCGGGTCGGCGACCGCTTCGCCGGGGCCGGGTGGCCGGTAGTTGACCAGGCGGGCCGAGTTGCCGACGACGGCAACACTGCTGGCGTTGTGCAGGATCGCGGCCAGGACGGGGTTGAGGCTGCCGCCGGCGCCGGCGAGCAGGCCGAGGGCATTGACGCCGATGGCCAGGGCGTAGTTCTGGCGGATGACCCGAAGCGTTCGCCGCGACAACGCGACGGTGTCGGCAACGGCCTGCAGGTCATCGCTCGCCAGGGTGATGTCCGCAGCCTCGATCGCCACGTCGGAGGCGGTCGCGCCCAGGGCCATGCTCAGGTCCGCGGCAGCCAGCGCCGGGGCGTCGTTGGTGCCATCGCCCACCATCATCACCCGGAAGCCGGCGGCCTGCAGGTCGCGGATCACCGTGAGCTTGTCCTCCGGCATCGTCTGGGCCCGGTAGTCGTCGACCCCGAGCAGGCGCGCGACCGCGCTCGCGTTAGCAGGGGCGTCACCGGTGAGCATCACAACCCGCTCGAGCCCGAGCGCGCGAAGTTGCGCGATCACCGTGGCGGACTCGGCGCGAACCGCATCGGCGACACCGATGACGCCGATCAGTTCCTCGTCGACCCCGATGCACAGTGCGGTTTTCGACTGCGCCCGCAACCGACGCACCCACCGCCCGGCACCAACCGGTACCGCAATGCCGTGCCGGCGCATCAGCACCGGGCTGCCGACCAGGATCCGGCGCCCGGCTACGTCAGCCCGCATGCCCAGGCCGAGCAGCACTTCGCATCGCTCGTGCAGCGGAATCTCGATGCGTCGTTCGGCGGTGTGCCGGACCACGGCCTGCGCCAGCGGGTGTCGGGCGTGGATCTCCCCGGAGGCGGCCAGGCCCAGCACCTGATCGGAGTCGAAGGTCTCGGACAGGGCGACCACGTCGGTGACCAACGGTCGGCCCATCGTCAGCGTGCCGGTCTTGTCGAAAACCACCGCGTTCACCCGGCCGGCGTTCTCCAGGTGCGCGCCGCCCTTGATCAGCACCCCGCGCCGGGCCCCGTTGCCGATCGCCGCGCTGATCGCGGTCGGGGTCGACAACCCGGCAGCACAGGGGCACGCCACCAGCAGCATCGTCATCGCCCGTCGGGGATCGCGCGTCACCAACAGGGTCAACGCAGCGGCGGCGAAGGAGGTGGGCACGAACCGACTGCTGAACCGGTCGGCGATCGTCTGCACCGGGGCGCGGTCGGCCGCGGCCCGCTCCACCCGTTCCACGATCCGCCCGACGACCGTCGCCGACCCGACCCGCGTCGCCCGGACCCGCACTGCACCGTCGGTGACCACGGTACCGGCGAAGACCGCCGAACCTGCCGCGACGACGACCGGCAAGGGTTCACCGGTGATCGCGGCCTGCGCGACCAACGCCTCGCCGGAGACGACCATCCCGTCGACCGGGATCTTGCGGTGGGTCGGCACCGCCACGACGTCGCCGGGCACGAGGGATTCGGTGGGCACCTCGACCAGGGCCTCGTCGCGCACCAGCCAACTGCGTTCCTCGCCCACGGCCAGCAGATCGGCGATCGCGCGTCGGGTTCGCCGCAGGGTCAGTTCCTGCAGGAACTCCCCGACGTTGAGCAACCACAGCACCGTCAGGGCCACGACGTTCTGCCGCAGCATCAACGAGGCCCCGGTTGCCACCGTCACCAGCAGTGCCGTGCCGTTGCCACCCCGCCCGGTAGTGGTCGCAATCGCCCCGCGCACGAAGGGCATGCCGGTGAAAACCGCGACCCCGGCCAGCACCTCGGCCGCGGCGCCGCGCACCGGTGCCGGACGGCGCAGCACGACCTTGGCGAAAGCAACCCCGACCAGCACCAGCCCACCGACCACCAACCGGGCCACCTCGGCGTCGCTCGCGGCCGGTCGCACAACTGACGCAGCGTCAGGAACGCGGAGGGCAGCCCCCTCGGGGATCACCGCGAGCACGGCCCGGACAATTTCAGGATCGGTGTCGGGACCCAGCCAGACCACGACGTTCCCGCTGCGCGGGTACACGTTCAGCCCACGCGTGCTCAGCGCTTGCAGGCACGCGGCCGGCAGGTCGATCAGATCGGGCCGCCCGACCAACCACGGCACGACGACGCGAATCCGGCCCGCCGCCGCGGCGCCAAGCACTGCCACGTCAGTGACCGTGACCGTGACCGGCCGGTGACGTCGCCGCCGGGGCCGGCTCCCCGACCTTGGCGTGCGCCTCGGCCACCAGGTCGCCGAACCGCAGTCGTGCCTCCTCGCCCATCGTCGCCAGCCGGCGGCCGCCGATCAGTCCACCGGCCAGTCCGTTGACCACCGCCCGCCGAGCCAACGGGGCGACGGTCGGTCGCGCGGCGACCGCCGCGCGCACGATCAGGTGACCCACCGTCCCGGCGACCGCCCAGTCGGCCAACCGGACCAACAGGCCTTCCGAACTACTCGACATTCGCGCACCTCCGTGACACCGCCGAGGCCGCCGGCCGGCCGGCCGCCGGTTCGATACACCGATCGCAGAGCCCCTGCAGTTCCAGGACGTGATCGACGTCCTGGAAACCGGCGCTCGGGCCGACTGCGGCCGCCCAGCGCTCCACCGGCCCGGACTCCACCGCAACGCTGCGCCCGCAGGCCCGGCAGAACAGGTAGTGGCAGTGCTCGTCCCCCGGGCGCAGGCGATAGAGCCGCTCGCCTCGCTCGTCGCGGACCACGTCGACCAGACCGTCGCGAGCAAGTTCGGGCAGGCGCCGGTAGATCGTCGTCAACCCGACCGGCGACCCGGCCGACAGCAGGCCGGTGTGCAACTCCTGCGCGGAGACGAAACCCGCGCGCGCGCGCAGGGCCGACAACAGCAAGGTCCGGCATCGCTGGCCTCTGGCCAAGACACACCCCCGATCCCCGATCGAGTCCGAACAGGACGCCGTCGCCGCTCCGGGCCGACCGCTGAACGTCTCACTTGCTTATTGAAAACGACTGCCATTATCGTCCACTCGACAATGGTTTTCAACTTCAAGAAGGGATCCACGATGGACGTCTCCCCCCGAGCGGCGCTCGGCGCAGCGGTTCTCATCGCGGGTTCGGTCGCGACGGCCGGATGCGCGGCCGACACCAGTGCGAAGTCGTCCACGACCACCTCGAGCGCCGCGGCGGTGGCCACGCCGGTGGCTGCGAGCAGCGGACTGACCCCGACCGGCCCCAAGTTGACGGTGGTTGCCGCGGAGAACTTCTGGGGCTCGATCGCCTCCCAACTCGGCGGCGACCAGGTCAATGTCACCTCGATCATCACCAACCCCGAGACCGACCCGCACGACTACGAGGCCACCCCGGCCGATGCCCGGCAGATCGCCGGGGCGCAGCTGTTCATCCAGAACGGGATCGGCTACGACACCTCCTGGGCCCCGAAACTGGTCGAGGCCAACCCGTCGAGCACCCGGCAGGTGCTGACCGTCGGCGACGTCGTCGGGCTCAAGGACGGCGACAACCCGCATCAGTGGTACTCCCACGACAGCGTCTACAAGGTCATCGACGCGATCGTCGCCGACTACCGGAAGCTCGATCCGGCCGACGCCTCCTGGTTCGACAACCAGAAGCAAGTCTTCGAGAACCAGACCCTGTCGCGCTACAACCAGCTCGAGAACGACATCAAGGCCAAGTACGCCGGGACCCCGATCGGGGCCTCGGAGTCAATCGTGTCCCTGCTGGCCGACACCCTCGGCCTGCAGATGCTCACGCCCTACTCGTTCCTGAAGGACATCAGCGAGAGCGTCGACCCGACCGTGGCCGATAAAACCCTTATCGATCAGCAGATCAAGGGCAAGCAGATCAAGGTCTACGTCTACAACTCGCAGAACTCCACCCCGGACGTCGCCGCCCAGGTGAGCGAGGCCAAGGCCGCCGGCATCCCCATCAGCACGGTCACCGAGACGCTGTCACCCGCGAGCGCGACATTCCAGGAATGGATGGTCACCGAACTCGAGGCCCTGGAGGACGCGCTTGCGCTTGCCGCGGGAAGCGGGCAGGCGGCCCAGACCCACGACGCCGCCGGCGGCGGGTCCTGACCATGAGACCGGTGGGGGAACTGAACCTGGCCGGCACGACCCCCACCTCCTCGGACAAGGGGGCCGAGCGGGTGGTGGAGCTGTCCGGGGTGGCGGCGGCGGTCGCAGGTCGTCGACTGTGGTCCGGGCTCGACCTGAATGTGACACCGGGTCAGTTCGTAACGATCCTCGGTCCGAACGGCGTCGGAAAGTCCACGCTGGTCAAGATCCTGCTGGGCCTGCACCCGTGCGCGGCCGGGCAGGCCAGGGTCCTCGGCGCCCGGCCAGGTGCCGCGGGTCCGCGGATCGGCTACCTGCCGCAGCGGCGCAGTTTCGACGCGAGCCTGCGCATCCGAGGGATCGACGTGGTCCGCCTCGGCCTGGACGGTCACCGCTTCGGGGTGCCGTTGCCCGGTCTCGGGCCGGAGGGACGCCGCCAGGTCAATCGGCAACGGGTCGCCGACGTCATCGAACTGGTCGGCGCGACCGGCTACGCCCACCGACCGATCGGTGCCTGTTCCGGCGGAGAGCAGCAGCGCCTGCTGATCGCCCAGGCTCTGGTCCGCCGACCGGCCCTGCTTTTGCTCGACGAGCCGCTGGACTCCCTGGACCTGCCGAACCAGGCCGCCACCGCCGCGCTGATCGGCCGGATCGCAGGCACCCAGGGCGTCGCGGTGCTGATGGTCGCCCACGACGTGAACCCGATCCTGCCGTTCCTGGACCAAGTGGTCTACCTGGGTCGGGGCGCGGCCGCGTGCGGCACTCCGCAGCAGGTGATCACCGGTCCAACGCTGTCCCGCATCTTCGGGACCCCGGTCGAGGTCTTACGCACCTCCGACGGCCGGGTGGTGGTGGTCGGCGGCGGGACGGTCCCGTTGTGGGCCGACGGACATCCCACGCGGTGCCCCGGGATCCCCGATGCCTTCTGACCCGCACCTGACCTGGAACCTGATCAGCGATCTGCACCAGGCGTGGTCGCTGCCCTCGATGGTCAACGCCTACCGGGCGGGCACGATCATCGCCGTGGCCGCCGGGATCACCGGCTGGTTCCTCATCCTGCGGCGGGCAACCTTCGCCGCACACACCGTGGCCGCGGCCGGGTTCCCCGGCGCCGCCGGCGCGGTGCTGCTCGGGCTGAGCGCGTCCTGGGGCTACTACGGATTCTGCGTCGCCGCCGCCCTGGCCATCGCTGCCGTGGCCGCACCCGGCGGGAGCGGGCCGGGCAGCGAGTCGGCCGTCACCGGCGTCGTCCAGGCGTTCACGCTTTCCTGCGGGATGTTGTTCGTGAGCCTCTACCGCGGGTTCCTCAACGGCGTGAACGCCTTACTGTTCGGGACTTTCCTGGGCATCACCGAGGGGGAGGTGCGTGTCGTAGCCCTCGTCGCCGTGGTCGTGGTCGTGGTTCTGGCAGTCCTGGGGCGACCATTGTTGTTCGCCTCGGTCGACCCGACGGTCGCCGCCGCGCGTGGACTACCGGTGCGCCTGCTCGGGATCGTCTACCTGGTGACTCTGGCGATCGCGGTCGCCCAGATCTCCCAGATCACCGGTTCGCTGCTGGTCTTCGCCCTGTTGGTGACACCGGCCGCCACCGCCCAACGGATCACGGCCCGACCCGGGGTCGGCTTGTTCCTGAGCGTCGTGATCGCGCTGCTGGTCACTTGGCTCGGTCTGGGAGCGGCCTACTTCTCGCCCTATCCGACCGGGTTCTTCATCACCACTTTCGCCTTCGTGGCCTGGGTGGCAGCCACCGCCTGCCGGGCCGCGGCCGACCGCCTGTCCCGAATCTGCGCGACCGGCGACCGGCAGGCCGCGGCATGAGCGTCCTGTCCGAGCCGTTCATGGCACACGCCCTGCTGGCGGGCACCGGCATCGCCGCGGCCTGCGGCGCGGTCGGCTGGTTCCTGGTCCTGCGCGCCCAGGTGTTCACCGCCGACGCGCTCTCCCACGTCGCGTTCACCGGGGCCCTGGCCGCACTGGCGCTGGGCGTGGACCTGCGGGTCGGTCTGTTCGCCGCCACGATCGCCGTGGGCCTCGGCCTCGGGATCCTGGGCCGCGCAGGGCACGCCGATGACGTGGTCATCGGCAACGTCTTCGCCTGGATACTGGGCCTCGGGGTGTTCTTCCTGACCCTCTATACGACCCACCGCTCCGGAGGGGGCGGCCAGGGCCACGCCACCGCCGGCGTCCTGTTCGGCTCGATCCTGGGCCTGTCCGCACCGGCTGCCCGCACCGCCTTGCTGATCGGCCTGGGTGTCGTGGTTGTGATCCTCGCCCTGGCCCGACCGCTGCTTTTTGCCACCATCGACCCGGCGGTCGCAGCCGCCCGTGGCGTCCGGGTGCGGATCATGTCGTTGGTGTTTCTCGCCGCCGTCGGAGCGGCCGCGGCCGAGGCCACCCAGGCCGTCGGGGCACTGCTGCTGCTCGCCCTGATCGCCGCCCCGGCCGGGGCCGCGGCCGGCCTCACCGATCGACCTTTCACCGGCCTGGCCCTGTCCATCGTATTGTCCGTGGTCGAGACCTGGACCGGGTTGCTGCTGGCCAACCACTTCTCCCGCATCCCGCCGGCTTTCGCCATCACCGCGGCCGCCACCGGGATCTACGCCCTGGCCGGTGCCCACCGGTGGTACCGGGACAGGCAGGTCCCCGGTAGCACCCCTCCGACATCAGTTCAGAATCTCCTGAATTCAGGAGAACGTGTACTGTTGGAGGATGTTGACGCTCGCCCGTGACGTCGAGGTGATGACCCGCTTCGGGCGGGCGCTGGCCGATCCGATCCGCTCCCGGATCTTGCTGAGCTTGGCCGAGGCCCCCGCCAACCCCTCGGATCTGGCGGAGGAGTTGGGGATCTCCCGCACTCGGCTGTCCAACCATCTGGCCTGTCTGCGTGGCTGCGGGCTGGTGGTGGCGGTGCCCGAGGGCCGGCGCACCCGGTACGAGCTGTCCGATGCCCGGATCGGCCACGCGCTGGCCGACCTGCGTCGTGCCGTGCTGGCCGTGGAGTCGACCTGCTGCGCGCGGCCTGATCCCGGCCCGGGCGAGTGAAAGGCCACGAACCGAGCGTGACCCCGGTGTCGGGCGCGGCGCGGCTCGCCCGGCGGATCCGATTGCTGACGGCCGCGACCATTTCCTGGAATCTGCTGGAGGTGATCGCGGCGCTGACCGCCGGCGAGGCGGCGGCATCCCCGGCTTTGATCGGCTTCGGGTTGGACTCGGTGGTGGAGGTCTGCTCCGCACTCGCTGTCTCCTGGCAGTTCGCCGCGCGCGACGGCGCCCGCCGGAAGAGCCGAGAACGCTTGACGCTGCGCGTCATCGGTGGCTCTTTCCTGGTCCTCGCTGCCTGGGTCGGCGCCACGGCAGCAGCAGCGCTCATCGGGAACCACTCGGCCCGGGCCTCGATCCCGGGACTGCTCCTGGCCGGTGCATCGCTGCTGGTGATGCCAACGCTGTCGATCGCCCAACGTCGCGCCGGGCAAGCCCTCGGTTCTCGTTCCGCAGTGGCCGACTCCCGGCAAGGCATGCTGTGCACCTGGCTGTCGGCCGCTCTGCTGGCCGGCCTGGCGCTCAACACGACCCTCGGCTGGACCTGGGCCGACCCCGTGGCCGCCATGGTGATCGCGGCTGTCGCGGCCAAGGAAGGACGCGAGGCCTGGCTGGGCAGGGGTTGCTGCGCCGGGCCCGCCGAGGACCGGAGCCGGGTCATGGCCGAACCGGCCACTTGCACGTGTTGTACCTAAAGCGTGCCGACACGAACTCTCCGAACGTCGCGGAGGCTGGTGCCGGCCGACGGCCACCGGTTACCGTTGCTGCGCGCTTCGTACCGTTTTCCCAGGGGGACCGGCTGATGAGTGGACGCCACGCACGACGACGCCCCGCTGCGCCGGTCCGCCTGCTCGTGGCTCCCGCGGCAGTGACCGCGGTACTGGTCGGGGCGGGCGCTGCGGCTGCGGCTGGGCCGGCCTGCGCGCCTCCGCCTCCGGGAAGCTCGTCGGGATCACCGGCTGCGTTGCTGGGCTCGGTGCAGGGCAGGACTACTCCCGCCGGCCCGGGAACCGGGACGCCCACCACTGCGGTCACCGCCGCCTCGAGCCCGGGCGACCCGGTGGGCGTCGCTGCTGCGGTACTGGGTGACTACGTGCGCCAGGAGCATTTCAACCGCGGGATCGGGGGTCAGATCCAGGACGCCACCCAGTTCGACACGTGGGCCCGCGACCACCAGGTCCTGGCCCGCCGCGCCCTGGACCCGGAGCTCGATCCGCCAAGCGCCCTGTCGTCCGGAGCGGGCACCGGTCCGCTGGTGAAGGAACTGGACGAGAACTACTGGGGTACCTCGCCGGCCCACCAGATCGCCCGGATCGCCGACTTCGACTCCTGGAACCTCGCCCAGATCGAACTTGCCCGCCGAGTGGCCGACCCGGCCGTCGGCGAGCACTCCCCTCTCGCAACGACCCCCGGCGTCGGAGTGGTCCTGCACCACCTCGACAACGGCCACTGGAACCAGTCGGTCAACGGCCAGGTCACCGCGATCACCGACGGCTTCCCGGACTGGTACGCCATGCACGCCCAGATGCTGCAGGACAGCACGCAGTCCCTGCAGGCCGGCTCTGCCCACGACGACCACCACGGTCCCGAGCACACCGAGGGCTGAGCCGGTGCGCCGGGACAACGGCGCCGACGTCAATTTCGGGCAACGAACCGCAGCGGGTCCCGCGGGACGGCTGGACGTGCCTCTACCGTCGATACATGGATCAAGACGGTCGCGGGATCACACGTCGTGGGTTGATGTTCGGTGCAGCCGGAGTGGCCCTCGGCGGGCTGGCCGGTTGCGGCACCGGAGGCGCTAGGTCCTCGGTGCAGGCCGTACCGGCCGGAACCACCGCGCCGGCCGCGTCTGCCGCGACCGCGTCGCCGACACCGACCGCTGCGGTCGATCCGGCCGCGGTGAAGGCCAATGAGCTCGGGATGATCCCGGTGATGATGTTCCACCGGCTGACGAACAACATCCAGGGTGACTACGACACCACCCCGGCCGACTTCCGCAAGCGGCTGCAGACGATGTTCCAGGCCGGGTTCCGCCCGGTCCGAACCATCGACCTCGTCAACGGCCACTTCGACATGCCCGCCGGTTACACCCCGGCCGTCATGAGTTTCGACGACGGTTACTCCGAGCAGTTCGCGATGGACACCGGCGGCAACATCGACCCGAACTCCGCGGTCGGCATCATGCTCGACGTCTGCAAGCAGTTCCCGGACTGCAAGCCGGCCGGGTCGCTGAACATCAACAAGGAC
>DATAUG010000060.1:0-2058 GCA_036268355.1 Sporichthyaceae bacterium | reverse complement strand
CGCTCCCAACGAGCCCAGGAACCGCCGCCTGGTGACGCCCGTCTGCGCCGGTACTGCCGGCCGCTTCACCGATCGATCCCTGTCGTGGGCAGCACGGGCGACTCGAACTCCTCAGACGGGCGGTTCGACGATCCACCGCAGGCGCGGACCGACCCCGCGGACATGCGTGACGGACCGTCAGAATGCTCTGCGGCTTTCCGGCGGGGAGCAGCGGTGCAGTCACCGATCGGGCAGTAGTTGTCATGTCAACTTCAACCTAGGCCTTGATGGATGACATGTCAACTAATCCGGTCGAGTCGGACGTGACGGTGGGTCAGTTCGCGGGGTTCACAGGTTGAATCGTTCGCAGTGGATCGAGCGGCGGGGTACGCCCAGCGAGCGGGCGGCCCGGGCGACGGCTTGCATCATAGCGGGTGGTCCGCAGACGAAGACGTCGCGCTCGGCGATGTCCGGGACCAGCCGCGCCAGGCCTGACGGGCCCAGAGGCTCGTCCTCCGGGTTGGTCGGTCGGGGGCCCAACAGGTGGTGCACGGTGCCACCGCGTTTCTCGGCCAGCTCCTCGAGTTCAGCGCGCAGGGTCAGGTCCTCCTCGCGGCCGGCCCGGTGGAGCAGGACCAGTCGCCCGGCGTCGGTGGGGAGGGTCTCGAACAGTGCCCGCATCGGGGTTATGCCGATGCCGCCGGCGATCAGCACGACCCCGGGACGGGTGCGTCGGGTGGCGACCAGGCCGCCGTAGGGGCCGCTGAGCAGCACGGGGGTGCCCGGGGAAAGTCCAGGCAGGGCAGCGGTATGCCGCCCGCAGGCTTTGACCGTGACGCGGACGGCGTCCGGCGCGGTGGCGGTCGACATCGAGAACGGGTGGGACTGCCGCCAGCAGCCGCGGATGAGGAACCGGACGCGCACGAACCGACCGGCCGTCCCGCCGAAGGTGTGCATGTGACGACCCGTCATGCGGATCGTTACCACGTGAGGGGACTCGACCCGGACTTCCTCGACCGCCGTGCGGTGGACGAGTGCGCGCACGGCGGGGGTGAGGAAACGGAAGACGAGCAGCGCCGTGCCGACGGCCACGAACCAGCCCTTCCAGAGCAACTGGTGGGCGGGGTGGCCGCGGAAGTCGGTACCGACGGCAAGTGGATGCCAGAAGGCCAGCCCGATGGCGACGTAGGTGGCCAGGTGCAGCAGATGCCAGACCTCGTAGGGCAATCTCGACCTGGAGACCCGTGCGCTGGTGACGCCGACGAGCACCAACAGGCCGAATCCGAAGGTGGCCGCCAGGACGTGCGGGTAGTGGTCCCACAGTGTCCGCAGTTGGGCCGGCACCCCCAACCCGGAGATTTTCGCGTAGCCGACCACGATCAGCACCGCGTGGCAGGACAATGCGACCAGGACGCTGCGCCCGACCCGGGCATGGATCCGAGCGAGTCGATCCGTGCCGACCGCGCGATCCAACCACGGCACCCGCGCCATCAGCAGCACGGCGAGACCTGCGAGGAATCCCCCGTAGAGGCCGAACAGGCGACCGGCCGCCGTCAACTTGTTGCTCGACCCGGCCGCGATCGTCGGGATGTCCGCCCACCAGACGAGCGTGATCGCCACCAGCGCGGCCAGAACCGCTGCGACCGCGAGCGCCGGGACGACCTCGTGCCTGGTGGGCCTGGCCGACCCGCCTCCCCCGGGGCGCGATGTCGCGCTTCCGGCCTGCCCCGCGGGATCAGCTGTGGAAACCGTCAACGTTCGACCCCCGAGTCGTCGTGGAAGCGATCCGGGCAGTGCGGAATGCCACGGCTGCCCGAGAAGTACGTGCGGCGTCGCGCCGGGCACTCGTTTGGCAAGTTGACGTCAGATCCTTGGCGCAGTGGGCGGGTCCGGAGCACGCGCGCAGCCCGAACCCGCGCAAATGGGTATGCCGCGGGGTTACGGGTCGTCCAGGCGAACGGGGCGCCGAGACCCCTCGCCGGAGGACTAGGGCGCCAGGAACGAGAATCCGGGCAGGTTGCGGAGCACGCCGAACGCGAGGATCAGTCCCACCAGCGCGTAGCCGTGGCCGGTCCGCAC
>DATAUG010000059.1:0-5008 GCA_036268355.1 Sporichthyaceae bacterium | reverse complement strand
GTCGATCCGTATCCACCGCAGTGACGTGCAGCAACGGGTGTTCGACCTGATCGGGCTGTCCAAGGACCAGGCGAGTGAGCAGTTCGGCTTCCTGCTCGAGGCCTTCGCTTACGGCCCGCCGCCGCACGGCGGTATCGCACTCGGCCTGGACCGGGTGTGCGCGCTGCTGGCCGGCGCGGAGACCATCCGCGACGTGATCGCGTTCCCCAAGACGGCCTCCGGCGGCGACCCGCTGACCGGTGCGCCCTCGCCGATCACCCCGGCGCAGCGCAAGGAAGCCGGCATCGACGCCGTTCCCCAGCCCTGAGGTCCGCCCCGCAGTCCGACGTCAATCCGGCCGGACACGCCGTCCCGCGCTGTGCCGGCGCCCAACGTCTCACCTAGCGTCCGGGTGGATCGTTCTCGGCCTTGGAGGCACGGTGGGTGACGGCGGCGCTTTCCACGGCGGTGATCCCGACGGTGCGCCGTCGGGTGGCGACGCGGACCCGCCCGCCCAACCGCCACCGTCTTGGCAGCAGCCTGCGTACGCGATGGCGCCCTACGGCCCGCCGGGACACTTCGGGCCGCCCGGCACGATCCGGTCGACCGGGACCTGCGTGCTGCTGATGATCGTCACGTTCGGGATCTACGGCATCTTCTGGTTCGGAAAGACCTTCGGCGAGATCAAACGGCACACCGGACAGGGGCTGGGCGGGCCGTGGGCGGTGACGATCTACTTGCTTACCTGCGGCATGGGCGGGTTGGTGCTGCCGTTCCTGTGCTCGGCCGAGACCGGTCGCATGTACGAGCGGCGCGGCATGCCGGCCCCGGTGAGCGCCATCAACGGACTCTGGGTCTTCCTGCCGTTGGTCGGCACGATCGTCTGGTGGGTCCAGACCCACAACGCGCTCAACGAGTACTGGGAAGGCTGCGGAGCACGGCCCGCCTGAGCGCTCTGCCGTAGGTTCGAAATGAAGCCGGCCGGTCAGGAGATCAACAGTCCGGCCTTGATGAACTCCCGGCGCAGTTGCTCGATCACCGCCCACGGCGTGCCCGTCTGCGGCGCGTTGACTCCGCCGCGGACCGACGGGATGCCTGGGTGCAGAGCCCGCAGCGCGTCCGGGACGCCGGCGCCGGAACAGCCGGGGCTACCCAGGTCGAGCGGGGTCGCGCTGGCCCGCAGGATCATGAACAGGCGTTCGACGCGGGCGGCGTCGCGGGTCCGCAAGGGCCCGCTGAAGTCCGGGTGGTGGGCGAGCACCAGCGCGGCCAGGCCGCTGACGTGGGCGGCCGCGGCACCGGTCCCGTCCCAGGCCGCGTAGCCGTCGGCGCCTACCGTGGACACCACAGCAACGCCCGGTGCGCAAAGGTCGACCTCGGGGCCCTGACTGCTGAACGCCGCCCGGAACCAGCCGGTGAACGGGTCGATGTGGAACGGCACCTGGCGGGCGTGGCGGCTGGTGGCCGGGAACTCGCCGAGCCGACCGACTGCGGCCACGGTCAGCACGTCGCGGGAGATCCCCGGGAACTGCACCGGCCCGCCGGTGTTGCCCGCCGCGACCACGCAGGCGATCCCGGCCGCCTTGGCCTGCGCGAGTTTGCCGAGCACCAACGTCGACAGGGACGCGCCGACAAGGCTGAGGTTGATCACGTCGACCTCGGCGGCGATGCAGTGGTCGAGCGCGGCCAGCAGGTTGCTCAGCCGCCCGTCCGGCAGTACGCGCAGCGCGACGACGTCGGCCCCGGGAGCGATTCCGCGCACGCCCCCGCCCGGCCGGCCGGCGATGATCCCGGCGCAGTGGGTTCCGTGCGAGGTGGTGTCGTCGTCCCAGCCGGCGTCCTTGGCCGGATTGGCCAGGAAATCCCGGCCGGTACTCGCCTTGGCCAGATCCGGATGGGACTTGTGGACGCCGGAGTCGATCACCGCGACCTTGACCCCGACGCCGGTCACCGCCGGGTCCAGCTCGTGCACCCGCATCGCCCGCGCCCCCCAGCCGAGCCGCTGCTGCTTCGCCGTGCCGACCACGTCGTGGCCGAACGCCTCCAGCCGTACCAGGTTGCGCCCGGTCGAGGTCAGCGTCGGCTCGTCGACCCACAGATCCCAGTGGCCGCCGGGTGGGTTCACGTACAGCGCGCGGATCGTGTCGTCGGACTCGTTGGGCAGGGTGATCGAGACGTTGCCGGCCTCGTCGGTCCGGCCCTGACCGGGGATCCCCGCCCCGTGCAGGAGCACGGCGGCGCCGGTGACCGGAGCCTCGTCCCCACCGACGACGCTGAACTGCCAGGTCACGCTCGGGCCGTAGGGCAGTGAGGCGATCGGGTCGATCGGGCCGACCATGGCCGGGAAGACGGCAACCGTCGGGTGCAGCGTCGCGTCCTCCTCGATCAGCACGTGCGGCCGCCGCGCCAACGCCAGCGCCCGCTCCTCGGGCATCCGGGCGACGATGATCTTCTGCAGGGGGACCGGCGTGGGGACGGTCGCGGCCCGGCCGGCCCCGCTGAGCACAGTGAGGCCGGTGACCAGCGGGTCGGCGTCGAGTTCGGCATGCAGCGCGTCGAGATCCAGTGGCGGTGGGCCGACACTGACGAACGGCTCCTGACGGGCGATCAGGAACGTGCGCTCCCGGGAGGTGCCGACGGTTACCTCATGGGTCCCGGAGCTGTCCCCGGTCCTGGTGCGTGGCGGCATGCGTGTACTCCCACTCGGTAGTGCCACGGGTCGTGCCGCGGCGTGGATTTGCTGAGGTGTGCCCCGACGGGCGCGCGGTCCGCGCCCGCCGGGGCAAGGTCGGTGCCTTTCGCGGGGTCAGGGCATCGGCATGGCCGGGTTGGCGACCCACGCCCCGCGCAGGAAGCCGTAGACCCCGACGGCCTGCTCCGTTGCGGCGGTGGTGTCGTCTCGTCCGTAGAGCGCGACAGCCTCCCGCAGTCGGTCCACGGCGGGCAGCAGCGACGGGAACGCGGCGATGTTGGCCTCCAGGTAGCGGAACAGGATGACCAGCAGTTGCCCCGCCTCCGAACGCGTCAGACCCTCCCGGGGACCGGCGGTGGTCATCGCTGCCCCCGCCGGTGTGGCATCAGCGGGGGATCCCGTTGACAAGCACCTGGAACGGGAACGCGCCACCGGTGAACTGGCCCGCGTACGGGTTGCCCCACTGGCCGACCGGACCCATCCCGTACTGGCCCGGCCCGTACTGGCCCGGCCCGTACTGGCCCTGCCCGTATTGGCCCATCCCGAACTGACCGGCGTAGGGGTTGCCGTACTGGGCCGCGTAGGGGTTGCCGTACTGGGTCGCCCACGGGTTGGCGTACTGCCACGGCGCGCCGAACGGACCCATCTGCTGGTGGTGGCCGTGGTGGCCGCCGAAGTGGTGCGGCTGCTGGGAGCCCCACGTACCGGTGTTGCCGATCCAGGCACCGGTCTGGTTCAGCAGGGTGTTGAACAGTCCGGCGGGTACCGCGATAAGTGCGTCCTGGCCCGCGAAATCCGGGCCCATCGGGTGGCGGGCGCCGCCCGCGATGTCGCCGAGAAGTGTGGTTGCAGCACCGGGTGTCATCATCGCGAACTCCTCAAGGTTGTCTTCGGATCGATCGTGGGGCGGTGCCCGGGCATCCGGTTCGCTCCCCGCGACCGGCGCGGGCCCGCTGGGACAGCAGCTTGGTGCGGAGGGCGTCGCCGGGAGGTCACTGCGGCGTCACACGGACGTCCCCACAAATGCGTGGCTTGTCTGTCCGACCCGAGTGGTATCGATCGGGACGGGGACGAAAGACAACATGGGGGAGTCGATGACGACTTCGGACGGTCGGTCCGGTCGATTGGCGTTGGACCTTCTGGGCGGATTCCGGTTGAGCGGCGACGGCGTGACCGTGCCGATGCGAACCGTCCAGCAGCGAGTGGTTGCGCTGGTCGCCTTACGCGGGCCGATCAGTCGCAGCCGGCTCGCCGGCACGTTGTGGCAGGAGGCCCCCGAACAGCGGGCGTTGGCCCGGTTGCGGACCGCGATCTGGCGGGTGGGTCACCTCGCGCCCGCGGTGCTGTCCTGCGATGCGGGGACGATGAGCATCCATCGGGACGTCGACGTCGATGTCCACAGCATGGTCGAGGCCGCCCATGTGGTGCTGCGTGGCGACGTGGCCGGCGGCGGGCAGCGTCTGCTCGACGCCTCCGGCGGCGAACTGCTGCCGGACTGGGACGACGAGTGGCTGGCCGACGAACGTGAGCGGCTGCACCAGATGCGCATGCACGCCCTGCAGGTCCTCGCGGAGGGTTTGGCCGACTCCGGGCAGTTCGGGCTCGCCATCGACGCGGCGTTGAGCGTGCTGCACAGCGACCCGATCCGGGAGACGGCCTACCGCACCCTGATGCGCATCCATCGGGCCGAGGGCAACCTGGGCGAGGTGGCCCGCACCTACCGGCGGTGTGCGGAGGTACTGGACAGGGAGCTCGGGGTGACCCCGACCGGGGAGACGTCCTCCCTCCTGACCGGGACCTCGGTTCAGATCTGACTGGGCGTCAACTGCCGGTAGGACTGTCCCGCCGCCGTTCGCTTCGCCCGCCTGAGCGCTCTGCCGTAGGTTCGCTGGGTGACCGAAACCCTGTTCGAGGCGATGTCGGGCCGACGCGCGCCGCTCGCGGTACGGATGCGGCCGCGCACACTGGACGAGGTCGTCGGGCAGGACCACCTGCTGACTCCGGGTTCCCCGTTGCGGCGCCTGGTCGAGGCCGGTACCGGCAACCTGGCCGCCGCGCCGCCGTCGGTTCTGCTGTGGGGCCCGCCAGGGACCGGCAAGACCACGCTGGCGCGGATCATCGCCGGGTCCACGGGACGGAAGTTCGTCGAGCTGTCCGCGGTCAGCGCAGGCGTCAAGGACGTCCGGGACGTGCTGCTCGAGGCCCGCCGCAGCACGAGCGCCGGCGGCGCCGAGACCGTGCTGTTCCTGGACGAGGTGCACCGGTTCTCCAAGGCCCAGCAGGACTCGCTGCTGCACGGCGTGGAGGACCGGATCGTCACCCTGGTCGCGGCCACGA
>DATAUG010000058.1:0-54707 GCA_036268355.1 Sporichthyaceae bacterium | reverse complement strand
CTAGTGGTCACGACCGTTAGTTCGTCTGGGGTTCGGTCCAGCCGGTGGGGTCGTTGAGGTAGAGGCCGCAGGCGCAGTCGAGGGCGTCCTCGGCGGTGCCGCCCATGACGCCGGTGGGCAGGTAGGAGTCCTCGTAGTCGTCGTGACTGGCGCGGTGGATCGCGAAGCCCCACATGATCGCCGATCCGGCGTAGCGCAGTCGGCACAGGCGCATATGTTGTCCGTCGGGTTGAATGCCGTCCACGTAGGCGAATCCGGCGCGGTAGCGCACCTGCACCGCGGCCAGTTGCGGCCATCGGCGGCGGGCGTGCTCGGTGAGCCGGTGCTGCAGGGACCGGCGGGTGGGTTCGGGGATGGTGGCCATGAGCTCATCCTCGCCGGGCTGGTCAGCGCGGCTGCCGGCGTGTCGCTGCCGGGGTGGGCGGGGTCGCGGGCGGGAGAACTGGGGCATGGCCCCCAGCAGTGCGTTCGTCGTCGTGTTGACCCCCATCGAGCAGGCCGTCCTGCGTGCTCGTGCCCGTTCGACCTGCTCGCCGCACCGGGACGTGCTCCGCGCACGGGTGGTGCTGGCCGCGGCCGCCGGTCGACCCAACGAGGCGATCGCCGTCGAACTGGGGATCTGCGTGGACACGGTGCGCAAGTGGCGCAAACGCTTCACCCACAAGGGATTACCGGGCCTGGAGGACCTGCCCCGGTCCGGTCGGCCACGGCGGTTCACCCCGGTGCAGGTGGCCGAGGTGAAGGCACTGGCCTGCACCCCACCGGCGCAGGCCGGTGTGGCGTTGTCACGCTGGTCGAGCCGGGAGTTGGCCGCGCGCGCGGTCACCGCCGGGATCACCGCGTCGGTCTCGGCCTCCACGATCCGCCGTTGGCTGCGCGCCGATGCCATCAGGCCCTGGCAGCACCGGTCCTGGATCTTCCCCCGCGACCCGGACTTCGCGTTCAAAGCCGCCCGGGTTCTCGACCTCTACGCCCGGACCTGGAACGGCCACCGGCTCGGCCCACGGGACTACGTAATCAGCGCTGATGAGAAGTCCCAGCTGCAGGCCCTGCACCGGTGCCACCCGGCCAGCCCGACCGCACCCGGCCGCACCCGCCGGGTGGAGTTCGAATACCGCCGTGGCGGCACCTTGGCCTACTTCGCCGCCTACGACGTCCACCGGGCCAAGGTGATCGGCACGATCGCACCGAGGACCGGAATCGAACCGTTCACCGAACTGGTCGCCACCGTGATGAACACCGAACCCTACGCCTCGGCCAGACGCGTCTTCTGGATCGTCGACAACGGCTCGTCCCACAACGGCGCAGCCTCCGCCCAGCGCATGCACACCGCCTGGCCCAACGCGACCCTGGTCCACCTACCGGTCCACGCGTCCTGGCTCAACCAGGTCGAGATCTACTTCTCGATCCTGCAACGCAAGGCGATCAGCCCCGTCGATTTCGCCGACCTCGACGAACTCGCCGCCCGGATCCTGGCCTTCCAGGACCACTACAACGCCGCCGCCGAACCCTTCGACTGGACCTACACCCGAACCGACCTCAACGCATTCCTCACCCGGCTCAGCGAACGACGACCCGACACCCTCCCTACAGCGGCCTGACCCCAGAGGAACTAACGGAGCCGACCACTAGCTTTTGCAGGTCTGAAGGCTGCACTGGTCGAGCTACTTTCGTGCGCATCGGTAAGTCCCGCCCTGGATACCTTGGCAATCAATTGGTTGTTCTGTCCGGAAACCGCACGTTGACTCACCAAGGGGGCCGGACGGTCCCCTTGCCCGCGTTGTCTGGAGGCTCCCCATTACCAACACCAATCGCCGGCCCGGTCGCGTCAGAAGCGGCCTGGCTCGCACATCAGTCCTGGCCGTAGGCGGTGCAGCGATCGCCATGCTCGCGCTCAGCCCGGCAAGTGCACATGCCGCAACGGTCCCCGTCAGCGCGTCGCACAACTTCTCGGTCGACGGCGACCGCGGTGGCTACGGCGACCGCGACCGCGGCGGTGACGATGGCTACCGCGACGGTGGTGGCTACGGCGACCGTGGTGGCTACGGCGACCGCGGTGGCTACGGCGACGATCGCGGTGGCTACGGCGACCGCGGCGAGGGCGGACTACTCGGCGGGCTCCTCGGCGGAGACCGCGGCGACGGACTGCTCGGCGGGCTCCTCGGCGGAGACCGTGGTTACCGCGGCGACCGCGGCGACCGCGGACTGCTCGGCGGACTGCTCGGCGGGATCCTCTGAGCCCAACCCCAAGCCCGGCGACTGCCGGCCGCCCCCCGCCGCGGGGGAGGCTGTCGCCGCCCATCGCCCGACCGGCTCAGGCCGAACCGGACCACGCCGCCGGGACCGCCGCCGTCACCGACTGAGTCGTCAATCAGTTTGCTGTGCGGTACGCCTGTCCGCCCCGGGCCCACGCCGGCCTCGGGCGGCAGGCGGCCAACGGTGTACGAAGGCAGGACGGCCGCCTGCACCGAACTCAGGGCGCTCTGCCGCAGAAGGCCAGCAGGCAGGCCTGGGGGTCGGCCCCGGGCGGTGGTTCGAGCTTCGCGGCGAAGCCGCCGGGCAGCCGCATTCCTTCGTCCAATGGCTCCAGCATCGAGTGCACCGCGGCCACGTCGCGAGCGTCCAGCCGCTCGTCCTGCCCGGTGGCCCGGGCCAGATCCCAGGTGTGGACCAGCGTGTCCGCGCACAACAGGCTGCCGCACAACACCGCGAACGGCATCGACCCGAACGGGGTGATCACCTGCGTGCCCGCCAGCAGTGGATCGACGGCTGCACCCAGCACGCTCGCCCGGACACTCGGCCATGCCGTCAAAGCATCGGTGCGGGCGACCTCGTCGGGCGGGCGGCCGTCGGAGGTCGACAGGACGCGAAGGTGGGTGTTCACCACGTGCGCCAACAGATCCAACGCGTTCCACTCGCTGCACGGAGTCGGCATCGACCAGTCCCGCACACCGTTCACCCGGCTACCGAAGGCCCCCGAGACGCGAACGTAACGGGCCGCGGACTCGGCCGGCGACATGTCGCTCACGACTTCACCGTACCGGCGGTTCCCCACCACGTCGCACGTGCCGACGCCCGCGGCCGGACCCGGGGCCGTGGGCCATCAGCATCAGGCGACGACGCCGACCTCGTCCACCACCTGGCCATCGGCATCGGTCACGACCGCGCGGAACCACGCGCCCTTGCCGTAGGTGGCCAGCGGCGGTGCCTCCGCCTCCGGCGCCGTCAGCGGCCCGGCCTGGTCGAGAACGTCGGCCGGGGGCGCGCCGAGCACCGCCAGCTCGCCTCGAAACTCTCGGACACCTCCGCCGGCAGCGTGCTCGTGGGTGGGCAGTGTCCGGCGACTGACCGGGTCGACCGGCCAGACAGTTACAGGCATCGTGGGACCTCCCTCGACAGGTGGGTCAAGTGTCGGGTACCCGACCATGTTGGCGCCGCGGTCGCGGCCTTCGAACAGTTTCCCGCTCGTCCTGCCGAGCGCGCAGCGGGGCTGAGCCAACGTAATGATCGGTGGCAGCGCACCAGGGCTGGATCCGATGGTGCGACCACCCGATCCGCGAGGCCCGGCGGGGTTCACCGGCCGATGCTGTCCAGTGCCGCCCCTTCGTCGTCGGGGATCTTCAGGGCGGCCGCGGCCACGTTCTCCCGCAGGTGGGTGATCGACGAGGTGCCGGGGATGAGAAGCAGATTCGGGGAGCGGTGCAGCAGCCAGGCCAACGCCACGGCCATCGGGGTGGCGTCCAAGCGGTCCGCGACCGACTGGAGGGTCTCGGACTGCAGGGGGGTGAATCCGCCGAGTGGGAAGTACGGGACGTAGGCGATGCCCTCGGCGGCCAGCGTGTCGAGGAGCCGGTCGTCGACCCGGTGGGCGAGGTTGTAGTGGTTCTGCACACACACGACCGGCGCGATCGACCGGGCCTGCGTGATCTGCTCGGCCGAGACGGTGCTCACCCCGAGGTGCCGGATCAGCCCTTCCTGTTGCAGCTGCGCCAGCACGGTGAACGGCTCGGCGATCGACCCGGGCTCGGGACCCGCCACCCCGCCGACCCGCAGGTTCACCACATCGAGCACGTCAAGACCCAGGCGCTCCAGGTTGTCGTGCACCGCACGGCGCAACTGGTCGGGCTCCAGGGCGGGGGGCCAGCCGCCGTCGGCATCGCGGAACGCGCCCACCTTGGTGACGATGTGCAACCCTTCCGGGTAGGGGTGCAGCGCCTCCCGGATCAGCTCGTTGGTCACGTAGGGGCCGTAGTAGTCGCTGGGGTCGATGTGGGTGATGCCCAGTTGCACGGCCTCCCGCAGAACCGCCACCGCGGCCGCACGGTCCGCGGGCGGCCCGAACACCCCCGGCCCGGCCAGCTGCATCGCGCCATACCCCATCCGGGTCACGGTCAGCTGCTCGGCCATGGTGAACGTGCCACCGGGTGCGCTGCCCACGCTCATGGTGTCTGCCCTCCGCGCATCGACCGGTTGCCCCGGGCACCGGTTCGAAGCTAGCAGCGCCGCGGCGCGCAGGCCTCCCGGGCCGAGCCGTGGAGCACCGTGAGGTCGCAGCGCATGCACGCAGCTGGACCGCTCCCGCCCTTGCTAAACGGAGGTCCCTCCGTTTATGGTCGGTCGAAACGGAGGTTCCTCCGATTCATCGTGAAGTACCACAGGGGAGATCACATGAAGATCTGGTTCATCACGGGCAGCTCGCGTGGTTTCGGCCGCGAATGGACCGTCGCGGCGCTGCGGCGCGGCGACCGCGTTGCCGCCACCGCGCGGAACACCGAGTCGTTGAAGGACCTGGTGGACAGCTACGGGGACGCGATCCTGACGATTCCCCTGGACGTCACCGATCGGGCCGCCGCCTTCGCTGCGGTCGCCCAGGCACACCGGCATTTCGGCCGACTCGACGTCGTGGTGAACAACGCCGGCTACGGCCAGTTCGGCATGATCGAGGAGCTGGGCGAGGCGGAGTTCCGTGCGCAGCTGGAGACCAACGTCTTCGGCGCGATGTGGGTGACCCAGGCTGCGCTGCCGTTCCTGCGCGAGCAGCGCAGCGGGCACTTCCTGCAGGTGTCCTCGATCGGCGGGATCTGCGCCTTCCCGGGCATCGGCGCCTACCACGCCTCGAAATGGGCGCTCGAGGGCTTCAGTCAGTCACTCGCCCAGGAGGTCAAGGACTTCGGCATCCACGTCACGATCATCGAGCCGGGCGGCTTCTCGACCGATTGGGGCGGGCCGTCGGCGCAGCGCTCCACACCACTGCCCGCCTACGCCGAGATCCATCATGCCGCCGACACCTTCCGCTCCGCCCGCACGCACACCCAGGGCGACCCGGAGGCCAGCGCGAACGCGGTCCTCAAGCTGGTCGACGCCGACCTGCCCCCGTTGCGGGTGTTCTTCGGCGACGGTCCGCTGGAACTGGCGAACACCGACTACCAGCAGCGCCTCGCGACATGGCGAACCTGGGAGTGGCTGTCGTTGGAAGCCCAGGGCTGAGCAGTCCTGGCAAGGGCAAGGAGGTCGGACGCAACCGTCGGGTCGTTCAGCCCGCGGAGTGGTAGGTCTCCATGATCGCCGCCGGGATCCGGCCCCGGTCGCTGACCTGCCAACCGTTGTCCCGGGCCCAGGCTCGGATGGCGGCCATCTGCTCGCCGTCCACCCGCGCCGGGGTCGTGGCGCGCGCACGGGTGGAGCGCCCGCCGAGGCGCCGACCGGCGGTCGTGTACCGCTGCAAGGTGGAGCGCAGTTTCGCGGCGTTCTTCTGCGACAGGTCGATCTCGTAGGACACCCCGTCTAGACCGAAACCCACTGTCTCGACGGCTTTCCCACCGCCGAGGTCGTCCTCGAACACCGTCACCGTCCGGCTTGCCATGAACCCCAGTCTGCCGGCGCACCCAGCAACTCCGGGAACGACGCGCGGCCGCGCGACCGCCACCTCAGCGCGGACGACAAATTATGACCGAACGCGACTACCAACCCACCGGCCCCACAAAAACCAACAGACCGAACCCCAATGAGGGTTTGGTCTGTCGCCGATGTCTTGAGACATCACATGGTCGGGGTGGCGGGATTCGAACCCACGACCTCTTCGTCCCGAACGAAGCGCGCTACCAAGCTGCGCTACACCCCGAATATTCAGTTGTCCTGCCGACCGGCATCCCAGCGCTTCGTTCGGGACGAATGTCCCGCACACAGTGCCCGATTCCGGCCTCCGGCCGGGGTGCGCCACCAAGCTGCGCCACACCCCGATCGCCGGGCGAGTGTATCCGGGACATGACGACAGGGCGGAGACGGGCGGTCGACGCGCCGGGCGGTCGCGGCGTCAGCCGAAGCGGAGCACGCAGGCCGCGCCGGCGCTCAGGCAGTAGACAGCGAAGGGCGTCAGGGTCCGGGTGGTGAAGTACCTGGTCAGGAACTTGACCGAGGCGTAGGCGCAGACCGCTGCAGCGAACGAGCCCAGTAAGACCTGGCCGTGGATGCCCGCGCCGGCGGAGCCTGCAAGCGTGGGCAGCTTGAGGAGCCCGGCCGCGAAGATGACCGGCGTCGCCAGCATGAACGCGAACCTCGCCGCGTCCTCGTGGTCCAGCCCGCGCTGCAAGCCGGCCACCATCGTGATGCCCGACCGGCTTATGCCCGCCAGCAACGCAAGGGCCTGGAACAGCCCCACGACCACCGCCTCGCGAAACGACAGGTCCTCGACCCGGCGCCGGGTGGCGGCGGCCGGCACACCTCTTGCCGAACTGCCCGAACTGCCCGAACTGCCCGAACCGCCCGAACCGCCGGGGCCGCCCGGGCCGGTCCCCGCGACGGCTGCGCGCCGCAGGCGTTCGCCGGCCAGCAGGACCAGCCCGTTGACGAACAGGAACGCCGCGGCGTACGAGGGCTTGGCGAACACGGTCCGCAGCTGTCGCTCCAGGGCCAGGCCGATCACCCCGACCGGGATGGTCGCCAAGACGATCAACCAGGCGAAGCGCTCGCCCGGAGTGCGGATCTGCCGAGTCCGCACGGTCCTGGCGAGGTCGCCGATCACCCGCACCCAGTCGTGCCAGTAGAACGCAAGCAACGCGACCGCGGTCGCCACGTGAAGCGCGACGACGAACGCCAGGTACGGCGATTGCGCGGAGTTCTTCGTCGAGCTCTCCGTGACCAGGTGTTGCCAGGATCCCCCGATCAGCGCGGGCACCAGCACCGAGTGCCCCAGGCTGGAGATCGGGAACAGCTCGGTGACGCCCTGCAGGGCACCGATGACCAACGCCTGCAGGTAGCTCAGATCGACCACAGCCCACCTCTCGCCGGTCGGAAACCCGTGGGGCACCGCAAACGTTGCGTCCCGGCCGCGCGCGCTCGGCAACGGAACGGCGATCCCGGAGCCAACGCGGGGTGAATTCGGGACGTTCCCGGTCAGGAATCGCGGAAAACCGCATATCTGCCCATATGGGACGTTGCGATCATCGGGACCACAATCGGCACGCCGGATCGTGCCTTGGCTCGACGATGAAGAGGTGGAAGCAAGACATGAAGTCACGACAGCCGATGGTCGGGGCGTTGGCCTTCTCCGGCGTGTTTCTCACCGGGATACTCACCGCGGGGAACGCCGCGGCGGCGGATCGGGCCCCGTCGACCGGCGACGCGAAACCGTCCCACGGGCCGCGCTGCGACAACTCCCAGTTCCGCGGCGACGAACACGCCTACCAGGGCCTGTCGGTGTCAGCGCTGTACGACCAGCTGTTCCGCCCCGGCCCGGCGATGCCGAACCTGCAGAACCACATCCCGCAGTCGTTGGCGACCTGGCACGACTGGGACGGCCAGGGCAACGACCTGCTGCTGCTCGGTGAGTACCACGAGCACGAGGACTCCTACCTGGTCGGCCTCGACCCGGACAGCGGGAAGCTGCTCGGCACCGTCCGGGTCGCCCCCTCACACCTCGGCGGCATGGCGTTCCTCGGGTCCTGGCTGTTCACCGGCGACAACCCCTGGCCCCACGCCGGCTCCCCGACCGTCACCCGTTACCGCACCGACCACCTGCGGACGGCCATGCGCGCGGCGATCGACAGCGGCGACCGGCCCTACCTGCATTCCGACGGCCCCCGGCAGGACATCCACGCCACCGATTTCATGGCGTCGGACGGGCACTCGATGTACACCGGCAACCACGGCAACCCGATCGACGGGGTCATGTACCGCTACCGGCTGACCGACGACGGATGGCTCAAGAAGGTCGAGGGAGCCTGGTCGGTCCCGCCGCGTGCCCAGGGCATGGTCATGACCCCGGACAAGTTCATCTTCTCCTCGGACAACGGCTCCGGGCGGGGCTGGCTGACCGTGGTCGACCGCGCCCGGCCGTCCCACGTCGTGTCCTGCATCTGGGTGCCGTCGATGCCGGAGGACATCGAGCGGTACAACGGCCGACTGGTGATGGCCTTCGAGAGCGGGACCACGCAGTACGCCCACAACCGCCCGACCAACCGCATCACCCGGCTGCACACCGCGCCCCTGGCTCCGCTGCTGGCCTTGACCGATCCGGCCGCACTGATCGACGATCCGACCCTGGGCGGACTGCTGCGGGCCCGCGGCGGATCCGGTTCGATTGCCGACTACGAAACACGCCGACACCAGGTCGACCATCTGCTGGCCACCCTGCAACACAAGCACGGCTCCTGACAGAACACGGCAACTGCGAACCGCGATCGGCAGCTCATTCCTGCGGCTGCAAGGAATAGCGGGCCAATAAGCAGCAACCGCTGATCTGATGACGCATCCCCCAATGTTCCGGTGACCCCGGCCGTACCGTGGGGAATCGAGATGGAAGCCGACACGCTCGACCAGAAGCAGGTACTCGATCGCCTCGAGGAGAGATCCGCGAACTGGACGAACCCCACCGACGCCTCGTCGAACGCGCCTGAACGCCGATCCGCACCGCGTTCGCGTAGGCGACGTCGGTCGGGAGGAACAGTCTCGGGCTCCGGCGGCAACACCCGCGACCGGCTGACCGGGCAACTCGGCCGGCCGAAACGATTACCCCCGATCGGCGACGCTGCCGATCGGGGTGCATCCAATATCCGCCGCAGAACATGTGAGCACCGTGTGAGCCACAACCGTCGCGTGCCGCAGTCGAAGTCGCAGGCCGCGGCGCCGCAGCTCGACTGAATTTTCGTCAGAAAACTGAATCGGGAATGCATACCCAGAATTCTGGCGGCGCATCCCTTTACACCCCACTTGACCCACGCGCTGTCGCGGTCCATGCTCCGCCGAACGATGCGGACGAAAGGCACCCTCGTGACGGAGCCCGGCAGTACGCCACAAACGCTGGACCGACTCGACCAGACCCTGCAGAGCCTCGGTGGTCCGGACAGTCAGGCGCTCGCGGTGCAAGTCGGCCGGCTCCGGGAGGCGATGGCCGCTCTGCAGGCCGAGCGAACCCGAACGTCGGGCGACGTCGGGGGCGGCGCCTATGTCGAGTCGCGGTTCCGCACGGCGCGCCACCAGGTGGCCCTGCAGGGTCAGATCAGCGACCTGATCGCGCACGTCAACATGCTCGTCAACGACCCCACCGTGGGCCCGGACGCCCGTGCGGCACGCAATCTGCTGCGCACACTGACCGTGGTCTGACCGGCGCGCTCGGGCGGGGCGGGCGACCCCTTCGCGCCCCGCCCGAGAGCCGGCGCGGCCCAACCGGGCCGCGCCGAAACAAATTAGCGATCCAAATTCATCTGCGCAATCACGCAAGCGAATCAGCAGGTCGACGGATCGCGCCCGATGAGCGACCGCCGAGTGCCGTCAGCCTCCGACCACCGAGGCACGAGGGTTCTCGGCGCCCGCGGTCTGCAGGTGCGAATGCTTGCGGTCCCGGCGCGGCCACCTGCGGGCGCGAGCGCCGGCATCGTCCGGCTCGATCGGCCGGTCCGTGTGCGGAGCCGGACCGGCGGCGACGTCCTCGCGCAGGGTCCGGAAGTAGCCGCCGCCCGGGCGGCCGTCGTGGTCGGCCATCAGGACCCCGAAGTTGCCGGTGGTGATGATTGCCGCCAGCGACCGGTGGCGGTTGAGATTCAGCGGGTCGGAGGCGGCCAGCACACTCCCGTCGACGGACGTGTAGCGCAGGTTGCCCACCGGCTGGAAGTCACGGTGCAGGTAGACGCTCAACTGCTCGATGAACTCCAGGTTCCCCAACCGGGCGGCAAATTCGGTTCCCAGCGGCAGATGCGGCACCAGGTCGTTGCCGTACTCCTGGCGCACGCTGTCCGGCACGAGGCGGGCGTAGGAGCTCGCGAACTCGCCGTCGCCGGGCCTGGCCCCGCCGAAGGTTCGCACCCGCGGGGTGCCCATCGCGGCGGCCGAGAAGCGGGCGGCGGCCAGGTTGGCCAGTCCGCCGCCGATGCCGTGGCCGGTCATCCAGAGAACCGCGCCGGGCCCGGCGGCGGCCAGCCGCGTGCGCAACTGCTGCTCCAGCCGATCCCAGAGCCGATCGAGTTCGCGGGCGAACCCGGCGTGCACCCGGCCGGTGAACCATCGGTGCACGACCAGATCCGCGTCGACCGCGCTGATCCAGTCGGTGACCGAACGGCGCGCGTCGCCCCCGGGGTCCGGCAACGCGGCCCCGAAGGCCACGACCACCCCGCCGAGGGTGTTGATCATCAGGCACCGAACGCCGGAGGCCCAGGCCGACAGGACCCGCGGGTCGGACTGCTGGATCGGCGCCGAGTCGGTCAGGTAGGCCAGGGTGGGCGAGTCCGGCATCGGTCCGTCCGGGATGTTGCTGGCCGCCAGGAAAGAGGCGCACAGCAGCCGGGTCTGCAAATCGCGGTCGTCCACCCGGCCCGGCCCGACGGCGGCCGGACGGTGCACGAGAATCGGTGCGGCGGCGGCGATGCTCACCGGCGGCGGCACCGGGAGATCCGCCAGGACGAGGGTCTCCTCGGACCTGGGCTCGACGGGCCGCCGCGGGCGCCGCGGCGCGTCGAACCGCTCGACCAGGTACTGCGCCGACAGCCCGAACACGACGGCGCACAACACCACCAGGATCACCACGGCGGCGCCGTTGTGACGTCCGGCACCGGAGACGTTGGTCGCCGAGCCGGGCAGGATCCAGCTCCACAGGAACACCGCGACCGCGCACAGCACCGCGCGCAGGCCGAGTCCGCGACCCAGGGCGGCGACCGGCGTCGCCAGCGTCCGCAGCGCGGTGGTGGCACCGAGGAACGTCGCGACCGCACCGAGCACGCAGAACAAGGCGAGCCACCCGCCGGAGGTACCGGACGAGCGCCAGCCGCCGCCCAGCGAGGTGATCAAGGCCGCGTACGCGCCGAGCACCTCGACCGGCACCCAGTCCAGGAGGATGCGAAAGGCGTCCTCGGCGCCGCCCAGGGCGCCACGGCCCGCCTTGGGAGAACTCGCGGACGGTTCCGCGGACGGCTCGGCGGTCCCGTCCGGCGCCGGCGCGACGGACAAGGGCGGCGGCGCCGCCGCCCGGCCGCGGACGTACGTCATGCCGATCCCGAAAGCACTCACGCCACTCACCCACAAACGCCCTGATCGCACCCGGTCGTCCCCAGGAGAAAATAGAACCCGGCCGGTGGTTCTCGGACCGGTATCGCGGAGCACTGGTGAGGGACGCATGTCTGTGCGGCGTATAACGAACAAGGCTCCCGCCGCGGACGAGCCCGCCGAACGGTTCGCGGCATCGGCCGGGCCGGCGGCCGGCGCCCTGGGCGGGTCGACGGCCGCCGGCCGCGACGTCGTCGGGCGTCCGCCGTGGTCGGGAGTCCGTGACCGATCCGCCGGGGTACCGGTACGCCTGGAAACCCTCCAGGACCCGCCGACGCGCGACACCTACTGACTCCCCCGTCACTCCCCATCGAATCTGAGTGGTCGTCATATCCCATCTCCGGAGATAGTTTCTGAAAAACGCAACGCCCCGGAAACAACATCGACAAATGCCGGCGGTAAATTCGGCAGCAAGTACGACCACGACACTCTGGGCATCGACGACAGCCGGCATCGTCCGTGACTGACCGTCAGAATCCAGCCGGGCCGCAGGATCGCGCACGGCGCCGCCGATCGGCCGGAAACATCCCCCGCATGGTCCGGTTTGTCCGGGTCTTTCTCGTGAGACACATAAATTTGCGATGCGGCATCTGAGAGGTCTGGTGCATCCCGGGGGTTTATGGGACTGTCGTCCCTCCAACCACAGGTCATTGGGGGTGCCACGTGGGTGCTCGCCTGGGAACCCGCTTGGGTTGCGCGGCGGCACTGATCGTCGGTACGGCGTGGTCGGGATCGGCCCCGGCGGCGGCCGACCTGACGCCGCAGGGCGACACCGTCGTGTCCGAGTTCATGATCCCTGCCGAACAGAGCGCGCCCAGCGGGATCACGATCGGCGTCGATCGCACGATGTGGTTCGCCGAGGAGCTCGGCAATCGCATCGCGACCATCGATCCGTGGACCCGGCGGGTCGATGAGTTCCGGATGCCGACGCCCTTGGGCTCGCCGCGGCAGATCGTCGCCGGCCCGGATCACCGGATGTGGTTCACCGACGTCGGAACCAACGCGGTCGGCCGCGTCGAACCGCGCACCCATTCGATCACCGAGTTCCCGCTGGCCGGCCCGTCCAACAAACCGCTGTCCATTGCCACCGGCGGCGACGGCGCGCTGTGGTTCACCGAGCCGCTGGCCGATCGCATCGGGCGCATCGACCCGACCACCACGGCCATAACCGAGTACCCGGTCCCCGCCGGCGGAACCGGCCCGCTGGAGCTGACCTCGGCCGGCAACCTGCTGTGGTTCACCGAACAGACCGGCCGGGTGATCGGCCGGGTCGACACCCGCAGCCGCCAGGTCACCAACTACAAACTGCCCGAGGGGGCCACCACGCCCTACGGCATCACGCCCAGCAAGGACGGCGCTGTCTGGTTCACCGATTGGGTCGGGCAGGCCATCTGGCGGCTCGAGCCGACCACCGGCCACTCGGACCACTTCGCCCTGCCCGCCGGCAGCGACCCGAACGCGATCCTCACCGGCCCGGACGGCGCGATGTGGTTCACCGAGTTCGGCACCGACCAGATCGGACGGATCGACCCGCGCACCCGCCAACTCCAGGAGTTTCCGACCCCGACCCACGGCAGCGCGCCGGACGGAATCACCATCGGGCCGGACCGCGCGTTGTGGTTCACCGAGTTCGGCGGCAACCGCATCGGGCGGGTCGCCACCCACTGATCCATCGATCCACCACGCCGGGGCGCGACCCAGCCACCGCCCGGACAGCCTCGATCAGCCGGTTTGCTTGCAGTTAGGCAAGCCTTACCTTAGCCGCATGGCCACCGTTTTGACTGCGCTTCGCGCGAAGGTCTCGCCATGACCGGCCCGAGCGGCTGCTGCGACCCGGCGACCCGGGCGGCAACCCTGTTGGCCACTCCGTACTCGTTGCAGTTGAGCGTGCCGGGACTCCCGAGCCGGCCGTGTCCGATCGGTGCCGTGGTGGGGACGGCACTGTTCACGTTGGTCCGACCGGGTGCAGTCGCCGACGCCGTCCGCGAGGCGCCCGGCGACGCCACGCTGGCGGCAGTGGCCCGCAGTGTCGCCGGCGACGGCTCCACCCCTGTCCACGCCGGCCTGGAGGTGCTCGGCACCGTACGGCGGGTCCCGCAGGGCCGCCGGTCCGCGGCGGCGCTGGCCCTGCACGACAACCTGGCCTGTGACGACCTGCTGGACGCGGTCGTCGACGACCGGTGGCTGCTGGCCGAGATCGAGCCGTTCGCCGTGACCTGGCATCTGGCATCTGGCATCTGGCATCTGGCATCTGGCAAGCGTGCCGCTGGACTCGGTGGACCTGGCACACGCCCAGGTCGACGAGGTGCTGCGTCACTCCACCCGGCTGTGCCCACGGTTGAACTCCGACCACCCGCAGATCGCCGCGGCCATCGCAGGCCGGCCGGCCTGGTTCATCGAGGTGGACCGGTCCGGGGCGAGCCTCGGCCTGCACGACCGCGCCGGGCACATCGCGCGGGCGAACTGGCACCGACCCTGCGACGACCTGGACGACCTGCACGTCGCGATCGCGCACAGCCCGCTGCCCCGGGCCGGCACGCCCGCCGGTGTCCCGGCGCACCGCCGACCCAGCTGAGCAGATGTCCCGCCCGGCCGGCCGCAGCGAGACACCCTTGGCCCTTTCGAACTGACGGACCGTCAGGGCAGCCGGACCACCCCGACGAAGAAGTCGTCGATCTGGCGCACCACCCCGACGAACGCCTCGAAGTCGACCGGCTTGGTGACGTAGGCGTTGGCGTGCAGCCGATAGCTGCCCACCACGTCGTCGTCGGCACCGGAGGTGGTCAGCACGACCACCGGGATCAGTTTCAGGTCCGGGTCGGCCTTGATCTCGGCCAGCACCTCGCGGCCGTCCTTCCGGGGCAGGTTCAGGTCGAGCAGGATCAGGTCGGGGCGGGTCGCGCCGGCGTAGATGCCCTCCCGGCGCAGGTAGGCGAGCGCCTCGACGCCGTCGTTGACCACCGTGAGGTTGTTGCGCACCTTGTGCTCGGTGAACGCCTCCTGGGTCATCAGGACGTCCCCCGGATCGTCCTCGACGAGCAGGACCTCGACCAGATGACCGACCATGTCTGTCCTTTCCGTTCCCAGCGTTTCGGCGATCAGCACGGCATGGTCCAGTGGATCACGCAGCCGCGGCCCCACGGGTGCGGACCGGTGTCCAACCAGATCCGCCCGCCGTGATGTTCGACGATCTTCCGGCACAGTGCCAACCCGATGCCGGTGCCCGGGTAACGGTCCTTCGGGTGCAGCCGCTGGAAGATTACAAACACCCGGTCGGCGTAGTCGGCCTCGATGCCGATCCCGTTGTCGGTGCAGGTGAAGTGCCAGGCCTCGGCCTCCCGCCGGGCGGCCAACAGGACCTGCGGCGCGACGTCCGGGGAGCGGAACTTCACTGCGTTGCCGATCAGGTTCTGGAACAGCTGGGTCAGCAACGTCTCGTCGCCCGGCAACGTGGGCAGGTCGCCCAGCTCGACCTGGGCGCCGGTCTCGGTCAGCGCCTCGTCGAGGGCCGACATCGCGTGCCGGGCGGCCACGGCGGTGTCGACCGGCGAGGTCGGGCGGGCGGCGCGGCCCACCCGCGAGAAGGCCAGCAGGTCGTTGATCAACTGCTGCATCCGGCGGGCACCGTCGACCGCGAACTCGATGTACTGGTCGGCTCGTTCGTCCAACTGTCCGGCGTAGCGCTTCTGCAGCAGCTGGCAGAAGCTGGCCACCTTCCGCAGCGGCTCCTGCAGGTCGTGGGACGCGACGTAGGCGAACTGCTCCAGTTCCTCGTTGGACCGACGCAGCTCGGCCGCCTGCTCGGCCAACTCGGCCGACTGGGCGTCCAACGCCTCGGCCTGTGCCCGGATCTCCGCCTCGGCGCGGCGGGAACTGGTCAGCTCGGCGACGATCCGGCTGCGCATGGCCTCGACGTCACTGCCCAGCGCCCCGATTTCGCCCGGCCCCCGGACCGTGACCGGCCGGTCGAACTCGCCGCCCGCCACCCCCCGGGTGATCGCGACCAGCTCGCCGATGGGTCGCAGCACCAACCGGCGCAACCCGAACCACAACCCGACGGCGGCCAACGCGATCAGCAGGAACGCCGCCGCGCCCACGATCTTCAACCGGGTGAGGCCCCGGCTGACCCGAGCGCGCGCGGTGTCCCGCTCGGCCGAGATGGCCGCGGTCAGGTCGGTCAACCGCAGCCGCAGGGCGTCGAATCGCGCCTTGCCCAGCGCGTCGTTGACCGTCACCTGCGCCGACGCCGGCGTCGCCCGTGCGGATTGGACAGCCGGGTCGGCGAAGGCGGTCCGCCAGGCCGTCCCCGCGGCGGTGGCCGCATCCAGCGCCGCGGCGACTGTGGGGACCGGCAACTGCCGGCGAATGGCCGCGTCCGCGGCCGCGGCCGTCTTCTGGCCGGTTCGGTAGGGGTCGAGGAAGCTCTCGTCGCGGGTGAGCAGGAAACCCCGGAGCCCGGTCTCCTGGTTCAGGTAGGCATTGGCCAGCGTCGTGGCCTCGACCCACGCCGGGGATACCTCGTCGACCAGGTCCTCGGTGTCGGTGTTGAGTCGCGAGAGTGCGTAGGACGTCACCAGGACGCCGACCGCGAGCACCACGAAACCGACCAGCAGCACCGCCCGCAGCCGGGCCCGCAGGGTGACCGCAGCCTTTGCCCGCGCGTCCCCCTCCCGGCCCCGCTCGGTCGAGCCGCTCATCAGCGCACCAGCCATGCGTCGGCGGCGACCGCCCACCTGATTTCGTCCTCGGTCGAGCAACCACCTAAGAACCGGGACCGTCGGCGCGGCCGCCTGTGCAGCCCGATGCTCATCGGGGTGGGGCCGCCGGGGCGTGAGTCAGCACCAGCAGCGCGAGGTCGTCGGTGAGCGGGCCACCGTTGTTCGACTCGACCCGCCCGATGACCGCGTCGGTCCAGTCCCGCGGGTCCGGCGAGCTTTCCCGCGCCGCCCGTAACAGGCCGGCGAAGCCGTCCAGGCCCAACCGCAACGGTTGTCCCGGGCCGACTCGGCCCTCGAAGATGCCGTCGGTGTAGAGCACCAACTCCCACCGGGCACCCAGCTTGACCTCGGCCGCCTGCCAGTCGAAACGGCCTCGGATGCCCAGCGGCACACCCGGCGCGATGTCCAGCAGCTCACCGTCGAGGATGGGCGGCGGGTGGCCGGCCAGATAAACCCGCGCAGTGCCGAAATCGTTCGCGACCCGAACCATGCACACCGTCGCGAAGACGTGGTCCTGAGCCCGCTCGTGGCCGAGCACCTCGGCGAGCACGGGCAGGATCCGGTGCTCGTCGCTGCCGGAAAGGATCAACGTTCGCCAGGCCACCCGTAGGCACACCCCGAGCGCGGCCTCGTCCGGGCCGTGGCCGCACACATCGCCGATGAGCGCGTAGGCCGTGCCGTCGGGGCACTGTACGACGTCGAAGAAGTCGCCGCCCAGCAGGCCGAGCCCGCCCGCCCGGTACCGCGAGACTACCCCCACCGTGTCGTCCGGCACGATCGCCACCGGCAGCAGGCCGCGCTCCAGGCGAGCGTTCTCCGCCGCCAGCAGCCGGGCCTCGGCCAGCTCCCGGGACGTCTCCTGAGCCGCGCGCCGCTCGACGGAGTACCGGATCGCCCGGGCCAACAATTGGGGCTCGACCTGGCCCTTCGCCAGGTAGTCCTGTGCGCCCAGCGCCACCGCGCGGACTCCGAGGTGCTGGTCGGCCAAGCCCGTCAGCACGATCACTGCGGCACCGGGGGCGGCCGCCAGCACCGCGTCGAGGCCGGAGAGCCCGAAGGAGTCGGGCAGCTGCAGATCCAGCAGCACGCACGCGGGCCGCAACGCCAACAGCTCGCGCGCCTCGGCCAGGCTGCGTGCCCAAACGAGATCGGCGTCCGGCGCCGCCTCGGCGAGCATCTCGCGGACCAGCAAGGCGTCGCCGGCGTCGTCCTCGATCAGCAGCACGCAGACCGCGCCGGAGGCCGCGACCGCCGCCTCCCAGCGCCCGGTCCGGCCGTCGGCCTCGTCCGAGCCGAGCGCAGCCATCTGTCGATGCCCCCGATCGAATCGGTGCGGCCGCTGCTCGGCCGCTGCCGGTCGGGCCGGAATGGACGGGTCGCGACCCGACACAGTAGCGGGCCGGCCGGCCCGGCGTGCCCGTTGGCGAGCACAGCGAGCGAGCCGACGTCACACAGTGCACGCCACGTTCGGCCTGCACCGTCAGCGATGATGCGCCAGTGAGCGCCGTTGCGGGATTATCGCCCCGGTGAACCGGGTAAACCCCTCCGCGGAGCCGAGGTGCGGGCGACCGGCTGCGTGACCGGAAAGGCACGGCTGGATGAGGAACGGCTCGTATGCCGAGTCGATCGACCCCTGGGCGGGTGGGGTTGGGCTGGGCCGTGCCCGAGACAGCCTTCGGGACTGGCTGGCCCATGCCGGCGTGCCCGAACCGGCCCTGCACGAGATTCTGATCGCCTGCGGCGAGGCCTGCGCCAACGCTGTCGAGCACTCCGGTGCCCGACCCGACGCGGGCGTGCCCGGCATTCAGGTGACGGCAACCCGCAGCGCCCGCAGCGTGCAGGTGGTCGTCACCGACCGCGGCAACTGGAAGGTGCCGGCCTCCGAGCCCACGGTCCCGTCGAACGGTCGGGGTCGCGGGCGGATGATGATGGCGGCATTGGTGGATCATCTGGACATCCGCACCGGCCCGGACGGGACGACCGTGGAACTGATCAAGGAGCTGCCCTAGTGTCGACCCCCGCCGACGACCGGTTGCAGATCGAGCGTGACCAAGCCGGGACGGTCCAGCTGATCGGCGAGATCGACCCGGCCAACGCCGAGCGCCTCCGCAAGGCGCTGGCCGAACTTCGCGGCGCAGGTCCCCTGGTGGTCGACCTGCAGCAAGTGACCTACCTCGACAGCGCCGGGGTCTCAGCCTTGTTCGACGCCGCCCATGCCGATCTGCACTTGTTGGTGCGCGCCGATTCGGCGGTGGCCACGGTCATCCGAATCTGTGCGCTGCCCCTCGTCGCCCACGTGGAGTACGTGCCGGCGCCGGCCTGAACGTCCGGCGACTGAGCGGTAGAGCTGCGGAGGAGTTTCGGCCGCTCGGGCCGGACGGGATTCCGGCCGCTCGGGCCGGACCGGAGCGGGCACCGGTGCCCGGCCCTTGGAGCATTGGTTCCGGCCGCTCGGGTCAGCCGGGCACCGAGCGGCCGGAAGCTTGGACCCGACCGCGACGCAGCAAGCACGGGCGGACCGCTCGGCCTCGAGCGCCCAGTGGCAGCTCAACGGCAGACTGCGCCGTGTCGGGTGACAGCGTGCTTCCCCCGGGTCGATACGGCAAACCTCGCCCGCAGTATTCGCGCCCACTCGGCGTCGAGCGCCTCGGGCGTGGCCCAGGACACACCATCCGGGGGTTTGAGCGCACGGCGGAAAGGTATGCCAGGGGAGCACGGTGCGATTCGCATCTGATGAAACGTCCGTGCTACCGGGGTCGGTCACACAGCTGGCCAAAGTCTCCGGGTCGTACCGAAGGCACTCGACATCATGAGGAGTTTCGACAACAACCCCACCCTGAGCACGCTTGAGAGCACCGCGGGTTCCCGGCGCAGTGGCGCTGCCGGTGCCCTGCTCAAGAGCCGCGAACGCACTGTGCGCGAGCTCGAGCAGTTGGACGACACCGAACTCTTCCGGTCGATGCGCACCGCCGGCCCGACCGAGCGGGACCGCATCCGAGACGTGCTGGTCAACCGGCACACCGGCCTCGTGCGTTGGCTGGCCGCGCAGTACGCCCACCCGGGCGTCGAGATCGATGAGCTGCGGCAGGTCGGCTTCCTCGGTCTGGTCCTCGCGATCGACCGCTTCGACGTCGAGCGTGGGCACGACTTCCTGACGTTCGCGCGGCCCACCGTGCAGGGCGAGATTCGTCGGTGGTTCCGCGACAAGCGCCGCTGGATCCGGCTCCCACGGCGGCTGCAGGAAGCCAAGGCCGCCATCCGGGAGGCCTCCGAGGTGCTCACCCACCGGCTGGGCCGGGAACCGTCCAACGCCGAGCTGGCCGCGCGCGCCGGGCTCACCGAGGATCTGGTGGCCGAGGCACGCGCTGCCGACGACACCTTCACTACCGCGTCGTTGGACGCACCGCTGGGTGCCGCGGACGGCGAGGAATCGTTCACCGTGGCCGACACCATCGGCACCGAAGACGAACGGATCGGGCTGCTGGTCGAGTGCGAGGCTTTGCGCGGCCTGATCTGTGACCTGCCCGAGCGGGAGCGGCGGATCCTGCATCTGCGCTTCTACCAGGAGCTGACCCAGGCTCAGATCGGCACCGAACTGGGAATCTCCCAGATGCACGTGTCGCGGTTGTTGGCCCGCACGCTGGACAGGCTGCGCAGCGCCGTGCTCGAGGAAGGCGTGCCCGTCGCCGCCTGATCGGTTGTGCGGCGCTCGCTCAACGAAGGTCCGTACGGGCCGGGATCTGACTGGGATTTCCCGGCCCGTCCAGGATCTCCACCGTGGCCACGATCTCCAGCGCACAGATCGCGACGACCTTGGCGGTCGGGGACCCGCCCCGTACCCGCACAGTCATCCGGTTGGTCTCGGCGTGCTCGAACAGCTCGGCCACCCCGGCGCTGCCGAGATAGGTGACACCGGTCAGGTCCACCATCAACGCTGGACCACCGCCGGCCGCCTCCAACGCAGCGTGCACCTGCGGCGCGGTGGCCAGGTCGATCTCGCCCCGCAGGACCACCTCGCCGGGCCCCGCATCGGTCACGGTCAACCGCTCGGCCTTTCCGGCCCGGGCGCGGGGCGCCGAGGCGGATTCGGCCGTCGGGTCCGGGTCGGGCACGCGAGCCTCCACGCGCCTGGGATGGGAGCGGTCCAGGTCGCTGGAGCGAGATTACCGATCGGGGCACCGAGGCACGTTCGGCTTGCTGCCCGTGACGCCCACCGGCCAGGGTGGGCGTCGTGGGCACGCTTGGGCGCCGCAGTTGGGTCGAGCAGATCATGGGTATGCCCATCAGCGTGCTCGGCCGCGGGGCGGCGGCGCATGAGCGCGCGGCGGCCGACGCGGTCGCGGCGGTTTTCGCGCAGTTGCGCGCCGTCGACGCCCGGTTCTCGACCTATCGGCCGGACAGCGAGGTGAACCGACTCAACGCCGGAACCTGCACCTGGGCGCAGGCCTCGGCGGAGGTCCGGCACGTCGCCGAGCTGTGCGAGCAGGCCCGGACGCGTACCGCAGGCCTGTTCGACGCCACCCGTCCGGACGGCAGCTGGGATCCGTCGGGCCTGGTCAAGGGCTGGGCGACCGAGGGGGCGGCGCGGTTGCTGGCCGACGTCGAGCTCGACTGGTGCCTGAACGCGGGCGGGGACGTCGTGGTGCTCGCCCCGAGCGGGGCGGACTTCGGCGTCGGCATCGCCGACCCGGGGGACGCGACCGCCGTCGTGGCCGTGGTCCGCCGCACGGCCGGCGGGGTGGCCACCAGTGGGTCGGCCGCACGCGGTGCGCACCTGTACGACCCGCGGACCGGACGACCGGTCGCCGGGGCGTTGGCCTCGGTGACCGTGGCCGGACCGTCGTTGCAGCTTGCCGACGTATTGGCCACGGCCGCCTTCGTCGCGGGCGCGGACTGGGCCGGGTTGCTGGCCGACGAGCCCGACTACTCCGGTTTGGCGGTCACCCGGGACGGAGCGCTGCAGCCGACCCCGGACTGGCCCGGCACCGTGTCGGTCCGCCCCGCCGCTCCCCGGCACACGGGTTCGCTCGCTCACAGCGGACCGGAAGCCAACCCGAAGGAAATTTGAGGCCACCGCCCGCATCGTTGCCGATGTGGCAATGACGACGGACGCGCCTGGCGTGCGGCGGGCCCGGCGAGCGCCGATGCCCGCAGCCTGGCATCGGGACACGGTCACCGCCCTGTGCTGGACGCGCGCGACCATCGTCGCCGGACTTTGGGTGGCCGGCGGCAACCTCTCCGACCTGCACGGCCCGGCCGGTCCGGCGCTGACCGCGCTGGGACGGCTGGCCGGCCTGATGGCAGCCGACCTGTTGCTGATGCAGGTGTTGCTGATGGCCCGGATCCCGGCGGTCGAGCGCGCCTACGGGCAGGACGAGCTGGCGCGGCGGCACCGCACGGTCGGATTCGCCTCGTTCAATCTCCTGCTGGCCCACATCGGACTGATCGTCTTCGGTTACGCGCTGCTGGACGGCGACGGACCACCCGCCGAGTTGTGGTCGATGATCACCACGTATCCCGGAATGCTGCTGGCCACCGCCGGCACCGCCCTGCTGGTCCTGGTCACGGTCACCTCGATCCGGGCGGCCCGCCGGCGACTGCGGTACGAGTCGTGGCACCTGCTCCACCTCTACGCGTACCTCGGGGTCGGGTTCAGCGTCCCGCACCAGATCTGGACCGGCGCGGACTTCGCCTCGTCCGGCGTGGCCCGCCTCTATTGGTGGGGGTCCTACGTGCTCGCCGCCGGTGCGGTGGTGGCCTGCCGGGTCGGGATGCCGATCCGGCGGAATCTCCGACACCGGCTGCGAGTCACCGAGGTCGTGCGCGAGACCTCCGACGTGGTCACGGTGCGGATGAGCGGCCATGCGCTGGCGGACCTGCCGGTCGGCGCCGGCCAGTTCTTCGTGTTCCGCTTCCTCGACGGCCCGGGGTGGACCCGCGGCAATCCCTACTCGCTGTCGGCCGCCCCGAACGGCGTGGGCATCCAGATCACCGTCAAGGACCTCGGCGACGGCAGCGGCCGGCTGACGAAGTTGCCTCCCGGAACCCGGGTGCTGATCGAGGGCCCGTACGGCCGACTGACCGCCGACCGACGGATCCGCCCCAAGATCGTGATGATCGCCTGCGGGATCGGCATCACCCCGCTGGGCGCGTTGCTGGACGAACTGGAGTACCGGGCCGGCGATGCCACATTGCTGTACCGGGCCCGGACCACCCAGGACTTCGCGCTGCGGGCGCAGATCGACGAGCTGGCCGCGCGCCGCGGCGTCACGGTGCACTACCTGCCGGGCCCCCGGGTACCCGAACGTGAGTCGTGGCTGCCTGCCGGAGCCGCCCACTGGCCCGACCCGGGTGCGCTGGTCCACCTGGCCCCGGCCCTGACCGAGTCCGACGTCTACGTCTGCGGCCCCGACGAATGGATGGACGCCGTGCGGGCGGCGGCGCTGGCCGCGGGGCTTGCGCCGGAACGACTGCACGAGGAGAGATTCACGTGGTGAACCGCGCTCGCCCCATGGCGGGACGACGCAATGCCGCGTTGGCCGCCGCCACCGGCGTCGTCGCCGGGCTGTTGTTCCTCTACCCGACCAGCCTGAACCACTCGACCGGGTCGTCTGCGGGCGCCGCGGTGACCGGGCCGGCATCGGTGCGCGGTTCTGCTTCGACCGCGAACGCCTCAGGTACCGGCGCCTCCGTTGAGCCCGTCAGCTCGACCACCGGCAGCCGAACCATCAGCGGAGCGACGGCCAACACCCGCTACGGCCCGGTGCAGGTGCAGATCACCGTGGCCGGCGGCCGGATCACCTCGGCGAACGCGATTCGCTACCCCAGCGAGAGCGGCCGCGACCGGCAGATCAACTCGTTCGCGGTCCCGGAGCTGGACGCCGCCGTGGTGAGCGCGCAGAGCGCCGGCATCGACACCGTCTCCGGCGCGACCTACACCTCGGACGGCTACCGGCAGTCCTTGCAATCCGCCCTGGACGCCGCCCACCTGGCCTGACCCTTGCGTCCGAAGAAACGGTCGCAATAACGACCTTTTCTTCGGACGTAACGCTGGTCGGTGAGGCCTGATCGCCCGTTCGGCGTATGCCTGCCCCAAGAAGGGGCAAGGGCCGCGGCGTTGCCGCCCGGACCTCCTCGATCGGGCCATACCTTCGCTGCATGGAGACGGAGAACAGCGGGATCTCGCGGCGCGCGTTGGTGATGGGCGCGGCCGGGCTGGCGCTCGGCGGCGGCCTGGCCGGTTGTAGCCAGGGCCAGGGCCTGGCCTCGGCGCAGGCCCAGCCGGCCGCCCCGGCCGCCCCGGCCGCGCCGGAGGCGACCCACACCCCGACCGCCGCGCCGAGCCCGGCAGCCGCAGACCCGGCCTCGGTGAAGGCGAACGAGCTCGGGCTGATCCCGGTGATGATGTTCCACCGGTTGACCGAGAACATCCAGGGCGACTACGACACCACCCCGGCAGAGTTCCGGCGGCGGCTGCAGACGATGTTCGCCGCCGGGTACCGGCCGGTGCGGACCATCGACCTGGTCAACGGAAAGTTCGACATGCCGGCCGGCTACACCCCGGCGGTGATGACCTTCGACGACGGTTACACCGAGCAGTTCGGCATGGACGCCGCAGGCAACGTCGACCCGGCCAGCGCGGTCGGCATCATGCTGGATGTCTGCAAGCAGTTCCCGGACTGCAAGCCGGCCGGCTCGTTGAACATCAACAAGGACCCCTTCGGGATCAGCGACCCGGCCGCGCAGAAGGCCGCGCTCGCCAAGCTGACCTCGCTGGGCTTCGAGATCGGCAACCACACGTTCAACCACGACAACCTGGGCAAGCTCGCCGACACCGCGGTCGAGGCCGACTTCGTCCAGCTCCAGGAAATGGTGACCGCCGCGGCTCCGGACCTGCCCGTGCGAACCATGGCGCTGCCGTTCGGCGTCCGCCCGCAGGACCTGAGCCTGCTGCACACCGGCAGCTGGAACGGTCAGGACTACACCTTCGACGGCGTGCTGCTGGTCGGCGCCAACCCCGCGCCCTCGCCGTTCGCCACCGCGTTCAACCCGTTGGCCATCCCGCGCATCCGCAACGCCACCGGCCACGGCGACGTCGACTACGCCGCGACGTACTGGATGAACTACCTGACCGCCCATCCCGAGGCGCGATATGTCACCGCCGGCAATCCCGGCCACGTGACGGTGCCGAAATCGGCCGCGGGCAAGGTCGCCCCTGCCTACCGGGACCGGCTGATCACCTACTGACCTGGCCTTTCCTTGATCCATTCCTTACCCGGCCGAGCGGTTCGGATCGCCTCTCCGAGTTGCCCGGAAATGTTCCGCTGTGTTAGGTATGTCTTGCCTAAATAAGGCTCACCTAAAAACGCAGCGGGAGCGGACATGCGAAGTCGGCGGCGGTCCCTTGTCCGGGTCGGGGCACTCGGCGGCGCGGTTGCGCTGCTGGCGGCATGCAACTCCTCGTCGTCCTCCCAGCCCCTCCCGCAGGGCCTCACCGGCGGCGCGTCCGCGAGCCCCGCGGCGGCGGCACCGGCGGTGGTCACCGTCGCCGACCAGGCCCGCGGCTTCGTGCACGACCAGGTCACCGACTCCGACGCCGGTGCCAGGACCACCCTGGCCCCGGCACCGGGCTCGTTCCTGGCGGGCAAGACGAAGGTCTCCTACCTGGCCTCCACGACGCCGGACAACGGCGACGAGAACCCGTACGCGATCTGGCCGGTGACCGTGACCGCCGGATCGGTGAAGGCCGGCGATGTCCTGGTCGACAACTTCAACAACAAGTCCAACAACCAGGGCACCGGTACCACGATCGTGAACGTCCATCCGGACGGGTCGACGGACGTCTTCGCCGACCTGTCGAAGGAGAAGACCACCTGCCCCGGCGGCATCGGCCTGACCACGGCGATGGTGCAACTCAAAGCCGGCTGGGTGATCGTCGGCAGCCTGCCCAGCACGGACGGCCAGATGACCACGGCCGGCGCCGGATGCCTGCTGTTCCTGTCGCCCGAAGGCCACGTCGTGGAGACCCTCAGTGGCCCGTTGATCAACGGGCCGTGGGACGCCGCGGTCGCCGACCAGGGCGACACCGCCACGCTGTTCGTCACCAACACGCTGGTGGACCTGGACCACTCGGCCACCGCCAAGGCCAAGGCGGCCAATGTTGTCCGGCTGAACCTGGCGCAGACCGCGGACTCCCCGCCGAAGCTGACCGACGGAACGGTCGTGGCCGACGGCTTCCCGGAGGCCGGCGACGCCTCGGCGTTCGTCAAGGGCCCGACGGGGTTGGCGCTGGGCAGCAACGGCACGCTCTACATGGCCAACAACCTTGCCAACAACATCGTGTCCATCCCGAACGCCGTGACCCGCACCGACTCGGCAGGCACCGGCACCGTGCTGACCAAGGACGGCCAACTGGCGAACCCGTTGGGGCTGGCGATCGCGCCCAACGGCAACCTGCTGACGGCCAACGCCATCAACGGCAAGATCGTCGAGATCACCCCGGCCGGTCAGCAGGTCGGGGAGTTCTACGCGATCGAGAACGTCGGCCAGGACCCGCCGGGCAACGGCGACCTGTTCGGCATCGCGATCAACCAGGCCGGCACCGGAGTGCTCTTCGTCAAGGACGACGAGAACTCCCTGGCGCTGCTCAGTTCATGACCGGCGGGAAGCGCGGCGGCCTGAGCAGGCGGGCCGTGCTCCGGGGCGGAGCTCTCCTCGGCGCCGGCGCCGCGGTGGGCGGTGGCGTCGCCGGGCTGAGCCTCGCCGGGCACGCCTCCGCCGCGGACACCGAGCCGTTCGCCGGCCGGCACCAGGCGGGCATCCTCACCAATACCCAGCAGCACACCGTGCTCGCCGCCTTCGACGTGCTCGGCAACAACCGTGCCGACCTCGTCGCGCTGATGCACAACTGGACCGACCTGGCCGCGGTCCTGGTGAAGGGCGAGTCGCACACGGTTCCGATGCTCGCCACGACCGGTGCCACCCCGGGCGCGTACGCCAACACCACCGGGATTTCCACGATCGACGACTCGTTGGAGGCCTACGGCCTCGGCCCGGCTCGGCTCACGCTAACGGTCGGCTTCGGCCGGTCGTTGTTCATGGACCAGGACGGCACCGACCGGATGGGGCTGGCCGACCGGCTGCCGCAGGCGTTGGCCGAACTGCCCCGCTTCCCCGGCGACCAACTGGTGGATGCCGACAGCAACGGCGACCTGTTCATCCAGGCCTGTGCCGACGATCCGCAGGTGGCGTTCCACGCCGTGCGCAGCATGGCCCGGATCGCCCCGGACCTGGCGAGCCTGCGCTGGACGCAGCTTGGCTACTCACCCGGCGCGGCGGCCGGCACCCCACGCAACCTGATGGGCTTCAAGGACGGCACTCTCAACTCGACCGGTCATCCGCCGGCCGACCTGAGCGGGACGCTGTGGGCCGGGTCGGAGGGGCCGGCCTGGATGGCCGGTGGCAGCTACCTCGTCTACCGCCGGATCCGGATCACCCTGGAGCACTGGGACCGGCTGGCCCCGGACCTGCAGGAGCAGGTGATCGGACGACACAAGTTCACCGGCGCCCCGCTCGGTGCGGCAGGCGAGTTCGACCCGCTGGACCTCGACGCCAAGGACGCCTCCGGCAACTACCTGATCCCGCAGACCGCACACGTCCGGTTGGCCGCCCCGGCGGCCAACAACGGCGCGGTGATGATCCGCCGCGCCTTCTCGTACAACAACGGGACCACCCAGTTCACCGAACGCTGGCCGCCGTGGCGCCAGGCGTTGGAGTACGACGCGGGACTGCTGTTCCTGGCCTACCAGAAGGATCCCCGGACCGCCTTCGTGCCGGTCAACAACCGGCTGGCCCGCCAGGACGCCATGAACCAGTTCACCACCCACACCGCAAGTGCCGTCTTCGCCGTGCCCCCGGGAGTTGCACACCCGGGGGACTGGATCGGCAGCTCGTTGCTGTCCTGACCGTTTCGCGCAAGGCCACGTAGTCGTTCGCCCCGAATCGAAGGAATCGACCATGACGCCACCGCAGCTCCGATCGAGACGGTCCACCGCCACCACCATCGGCGTGCTCCTCGCCGGCCTGAGTGCGGGTCTGACCGGCTGCGCCACCTCCTCGGCGAACCCGGCTTCGAGCTCTGCACCGGCCGCCCCGGCCGGCACCCCGGCGGCCACCGCGGTCACGAACGCAGCGGTGGCCACCGCTGCGATGGCGGCGACCCAATCGCCCGCGCCCTCGACCGGTGAGTCGATCACGCTCTACAACGCACAGCACAAGCAGACGACCGCGGCCTTGGTCGCCGCGTTCACCAACACCACCGGGATCGCGGTGGCGGAAACCGACAAGGACGAGGACGCGCTGACCGCGCAGATCGAGCAGGAGGGCGACAAGTCCCCGGCCGATGTCTTCTTCACCGAGAACACCGACTTCCTCCAGCAGCTGTCGAGCAAGAAAATGCTCGCGAAGGTCGATCCGACGACGTTGGCAGGCGTGCCTGCGGCCGACAGCGCCGCCGACGGGACGTGGAGCGGAATCTCGGAGCGGATCAGCGCGCTGGTCTACAACCCGACCATGATCACTCCGGACAAGCTGCCGAAGTCGGTCCTGGACATGGCCGACCCGAAGTACAAGGGCCAGTTCGAACTGGCTCCCGGCGAGGCCGACTTCGGACCGGTGGTGGCGTCGGTGGCCAAGGCCAAGGGCGAGGACGCGACGGTCACCTGGTTGAAGGCGATGAAGGACAACGCCGGCAGTGGCGCCGGCGTGCCGGACTACGAGACGCTGGTCAGCGACGTCAGCCAGGGAACCACCGCATTCGCCCTGGTCAACCACTACTACTACTACCGCTTGCAGGCCGAGCTGCCCAACGCCACCGCCAACGCCAAGCTGGCCTACCTGGCGCCGCAGGACCCCGGCTACCTCGCGACGATCTCCGGTGCCGGCGTGCTGGCCTCCAGCCGGCACGGGCGTGCCGCGCAGAAGTTCCTGGCCTTCCTGACCAGTGATCTCGGGCAGAGCATCCTGGCGACCGGCTACAGCTTCGAGTACCCACTGCGGGCCGGTGTCGCCCCCAACCCCGTGCTGCCGCCGTTGTGGTCCTACCAGCCCGACGCGTTCTCGCCGGGCGACCTCGGCGACGGCGAGCAGATCAAGGACCTGTTGCAGAAGTCCGGGTTGATCTGACCTCCACCGTGCCGGGCCCGCTGCGGGCCCCCGCTCGCCGGGGATCGGCGGTGGGTCCGGCGCGCCCCGCCGGGCGGCTGCGCCGGTCGGCACGGTCGGGGCGGCCGGCCGTCGGGTACGCGCTGGTGGTCGCCGGGATCCTGCTCTCGCCGCTGGTACTGGTGGTCCTGGACGCCCGCTCGGCCGGTTGGTCGCAGATCCATGCGGTGCTGTTCCGGCAACGTTCGGCGATGCTGCTGCGCCACACCCTGGTGCTGACCGGCCTCGTGGTGGCCTGCGGGGGCGCGATCGGGCTGACCACCGCCTGGATCACCGAACGTAGCGCGCTGCCGTTCCGGCGGGTCTGGACCGTGCTGCTCATGCTGCCGCTGGCGATGCCCGACTTCGTGGTCGGTTGGACCTGGCACGCGTTGCGCCCGCGGATCGATCCGTTGTTCGGGGCAACCCTGGTCATGACGCTGGGCACGTATCCGTTGATCCATCTTCCGGTCGCCGCCGCGCTGCGCCGGGCCGACCCGGGGTTGGAGGACGTGGCCCGCAGCCTCGGCTCCGGGCGGGTCGCCACGTTCCGGCGGGTCAGCCTGCCGCAGGTGGTGGGCCCGCTGGCGGGCGGCGCGGTGCTGGTCGCGCTGACCGTGATCTCCGAGTACGGCGCATTCGAGGTGCTGCGCTACCCGACGTTCACCACCGAGGTGTTCACCCAGTTCCGGTTTCGGCCCGCGGCGGCGGGGGCCCTGTCGATCCCGCTGGTGCTGATCGGCCTGCTGCTGCTGTGCGGCGAGGGTCTGGTCACCCGCGGCTGTGCTCGGGCGCGGGGCGTGGTCCGCTCCCGCCCGCCGCGGGGGCGCTGGTGGCGGGCCCTGCCGTTGGCCCTGGTGCCGACCGCGTTGGTCGGCCTGGGTGTGGTTCTGCCGGTCGCGAGCCTGGCGCGCTGGATCCACCAGAGCCGCCGCTCCACCTTGCCCGCCACCGCGACGTTGATGCAGGCGACGCTCACCACCGTCCGGTACAGCGCGATCGCCGCGGCAGTCTGTGTGGTGGCCGCGCTGCCGGTGGCGATGCTGAGCTTTCGCCGGCGCAGCAGGACCCGAGCCGCGCTGGAGCGGGCGTCGTTCGTGACCCGGGCCGTGCCCGGGGTGGTCATCGCGTTGAGTCTGGTCTTCTTCGCGACCCGCTGGGCCTTCGGCATCTACCAGACCGGGTACCTGCTGGTGCTCGCCTACGTGATCATCCACTTCCCGCTGGCCCTGGTCTGCCTCCGGGCCGCGACCGAACGGGTACCGCCGACGCTGATCGACACCGGCGCCTCGTTGGGGCGGTCCGCGCCCACGGTCTTCCGGCGGGTGACCCTGCCGTTGATCGCCCCCGGGCTGGCGGCCGGCTTCTGCCTGGTCTTCCTGACCGCGGCCACCGAGCTGACCGCCACGCTGGTGCTGGCCCCCATCGGCACCGAGACGCTGGCCACCCAGTTCTGGGCGTACCAGAACGAGATCGCCTACAGCTCGGCCGCCCCCTACGCGCTGACGATCGTGGCGCTGTCGGTCCTGCCGGGTACCCTCCTGGCACTCTGGTTCGACCGCGAGAGCAACCGGACCGAACGGGCGGCCCGATGATCGACCGGCCAACTGGTCGGGGTGCCGCGGGCACCTCGGCCGGCTCCGACGACTTCGCGATCACCGTGCGGGGCCTGACCAAGGCCTACGGCGCCGTGCCCGTGCTGCGCGGGTTGGACCTGGCCGTGCCGCACGGCAGCGTCACCGCGGTGCTGGGCGCCTCGGGCAGCGGGAAGACCACATTGCTGCGGGTGATCGCCGGCTTCGAGAGCGCGGACGCCGGGTTGGTCGTCCTGGCCGGGCGGGTGGTCGACGACGGTCGCCGCGTGCTCCGCCCGCAGCACCGCGCCGTGGGCTACGTCCCCCAGGACGCCGGCCTGTTCCCGCATCTGACCGTGCGGGCCAACATCGCGTTCGGCCTGGCCCGGGCCGACCGCCACCGAGCCACTGAACTGGCGGAACTGGTCGGTCTCGGTGGACTGGACCACCGATATCCGCACCAGCTGTCCGGCGGCCAGCAGCAACGGGTCGCCCTGGCGCGCGCGCTGGCCGTCGACCCGGCCGTGGTTCTTCTCGACGAGCCGTTCGGCTCGCTGGACGTGGCCCTGCGGGCCGGACTGCGCGCCGAGGTCATGACCGTCCTGCGGGAGGCGAAGGCCACCACCGTGCTGGTCACCCACGACCAGGACGAGGCCTTGGCCACCGCCGACCAGGTGGCCGTGCTGGACCGCGGCCGGTTGCTGGCCCACGGCAGCCCCCGCGAACTCTACGAACGCCCGCCCACCCCGCAGGTGGCGACCGCGCTCGGGGTGGCGAACATCCTGCCCGGACGACTGGCCGCCGGGCTGGTGCACTGCGCCTTCGGGACGTTTCGCCTGTCCGCCCCCGGCGAGGCGCACGACGCCGAATGCCTGGTGATGGTCCGGCCGGAGCATCTGGTCCTGCGCCCCGACGCCACGGCCCCGACCGCCACGGTCGCCCGCGTGGCCTACCACGGTCACGACGCCGTGGTCGAGTTGCGTTCCGACTCCCCCGACGAACCGCCGTTGCTGGCCCGCCTGTCCGGCGGCGAGGCTCCGGCCGTCGGTACCCGGGTCGCCGTCGCCACGATCGGAACGCCGCACGTCTGGGTGCGGTCCTGAGTCGGCCACGGCAGCCGGTCTGCGAGGAATTGGCACGGGCGGTCCCGACCGTTGTCCGGGACGTCGCCACCCGTTCCACGACCCGCAGCGTTTGGCCGGCTTCTAACCCAAATGGACCGTAATGCGAGTGTTGCCGATGCTCAGGGCTTACGTTCCAGGGTGTTCGGTGGGATGCGCCGGCCGCCACCTACGGGCGGCCGCTTCCAAGGAGGATGGATGAGCAACGTGAAACGACTCGTCGGCACAACCCTCGCCGCAGTCGCCATCGCCACCGCCGTGGCTCCGGCCGCGGGCGCCGCCACGGTCGCCCCGACCACTCACGCGAGCAAGCACATCAACACGCAGCCGGACCGTCGCTGCCACCGTTGGGGGTTCTTCCACCACCACCGCCGCTGCAACAGCTGGTAACCAGCGCCGACCCGAACCCGTCCGACGTCGGTTGCCGACCGCGTCGGGCGGGGTTCGTCGTCATTGGGAAATGCCATACGCCAGGAACGCACTGCCCGCCAGCGCAAGCGCAACCGACAGACCCCAGAACGACTTGCGGCGCAACAGCGCGCTCATCGCCGACAACGCGATCGCTATCTGGAACAGGGTGACCGCCAGCGCGCCGTGGTGGTGCTTCTCCAGTTGGCCCTCGGCGGCCTCGTTTGCCTCGCCGACCTTGGCGACATCCTCGTCGGCGGTCTTCTTGATGTCGTTCTGCTGCTGGCCGTACTTGTCGACCGCGGCCTGGTCGGCGGGGTCCTTGGTCAGCACGAACTGGTACTCGGCCAAGGCCTTCTTGATGCCCTTGGCCTGGTAGTAGTTGTACTCGTCGGAGGCCTGCGTCTGGGCCAGCAGCGCCTCGTTCTTGTGCAGCAGCGCATCGTTGGCCCAGTTGCCCGCCAGCAGCGAGGCGATCGCGGCCAACACCGCGATCAGTGCGGTACTGATCGCCAGGTACCGAGTCCAGCTCGGGCCGTGCTCGCCGCCGTGCTGGTGGTGGTGCGCGAGCTCGTCGAGCTGTTCCTTGGCCTCCAGCGGGTTCTCGATCTCCACGCGTTTCGCTCCGCCGCAGCCGGGGTTTCGGGCGAAGGCATCGTATGCCGCAGTTGCGTGCAAATTCCGGGGCGGCGCGGGTAGTTGGGGTCGTGGATGTCTGGCGTTCGACTGGACCGAGGAGGCTCCGCGTGGCAGCACAGGTTGTGGACAGCCCGACCGGATGGGTCAAGGAGCACATTGACGAGTACGCTCACTGACGTTCACCGGCGCGTCGCAGACCGGAAACAAATTCTCCCTAGCGTTGCCGTTGCCGGCGTCCCTCCGGCCCGCCCCAGGGCAACCGGAGGGTGCCGGGCCAATTCGTCCGGCCTGCCGTCGGCATCTGACGTAGCGTCAGAGTGGGCCTCACCGCCAAGCCCGCCAAGCCCGTTGCGTCCGGGGCCGCCCCGTCGCTGACAGCGACCGATCAGCCGGACGCAACAGCCCCGCCGTAGGCGCCGCCGGCCTCGACCTCCGATCAGGCCTCGAGGGTCTCGGCGACTGCAGTCGCGGCAGGGCCGCGCCGCAACAACTTTCGCCACTGCGCGGCGTCGTAGGACGCCGGGGCGGTCTCGCTGAGGAATTCCCGCACGACGGCCAGGAACTGGTCCGGGTTGCTGCGGTGCGGGAAGTGGCCGGCGTCCGGGAAGACCTCCAGCCTGCTCCTGGTCATCGCCGAATTCAGGACCCGGCCATGGGCCACCGGGATCACCGCGTCGCGGGCGCCCCAGATCAGCAGCGTGGGAATGCCCTCGGCCAGATAGCACCGATCGAGCATGGTGATCACCTGGCCGTGGCGGTCCACCGAGCCCCGAAGTGTCCGCAGAAACGCGCTGCGCGCCGTGCGGTCCGGGAAGGACTCGAACAGTCGGGCCAGGTCGGCGGTGTCCCGCCCGATGTCCGCGCCGAAGACCCGAAGGGCGAACATGACCATGGCGACGAACTGCCGCGTACCCGGGACGGCCAGCAGTGGCAGCACGCTCTCGGCGCCGGGGATCGCGATGAACCGCAGCATCTGATTGGTCTGCCTGCCCGCTCCCCCGGACGAGACCAGGACCAGACGCTCGCAGCGCTCCGGGAATTGGTAGGCGAATTGCATTCCCACGCCACCACCGAGGGAATGGCCGATCACGCTGACCCGATCGACATCGAGGACCGAGAGCAGATCACGCATCCCGCAGGCATAGGCGGCTATCGAGTAATCCGCGCGGGGCCGATCCGATTGCCCGTGGCCCAGCAGATCGGGCGCGATCACCGTGTAGTGCTCGGCCAGTTCTCCGATCACCGGCCGCCAGGTGTCCGCGTTGTCGCCGATCCCGTGCAGCAGCAGGACTGCGGGCCCCGAACCGCACAACACATAAGCCCGCCGGTATCCGTGCACGGTGACGAATCGGCGCGGCAGGGTCGCGGTGTCGACCGGGTCCGGGCAAGCCGCAGGCGACGTCGCGAGCGACTGCGACGAGCGATGAACGATCGGGGTCATGGCGAGGGCGCACCGGCGCCGGACTGCACGGCGCGGTCGGCCGCGGCGGTGTAGGCCGCCAGACCATCGGTCCAGCCACCGTTCGCCCCGGCCGCGGTGCGGCGCAGCAGGCCGGAACGCTTGTCGGCCAGACGTTGGTGGACCACCTCCACCAAGGTGATCCCGGCACCTGTGCCGGTGAACCGGACGGACACCGTACCCGTACGTGTCTGGGTCGTCGACGCGTTCGGGCCGGCGTCGGCGAGGCAGTCGAACACGAACTGCTCGCCCGGTTCCCAGGCCAGCACGACCCCCCAGCAGATCTGCTCCCCATCCGCGTCCTTGCCGTGCAGCCTCCCGCCGACGAACGGATCGACGCAGACCTCGCGCAGATATCTTCCGGTCAACGGGTTGCCACGTTGCCACCACTCACCCATGCCGGCGGTGAACACTACGAACGCCGTCTGCGGGTCGGCGATCGTGGAGACGGAGACGGTCGTGATATGCCCGGACGCGGCGGCAACGTCGGCAAAACCACCGCCCGCCGTCCCGCGCGCAGACATCGTCGTCCTCCTTCCCCGCAGAGGTCACACCATCTCCGTTTCGTCCACCGCATCAGAACAGGTCGACAATGTGACGAATTCCTCCCGCGGGTGAATCGGGTCCGCCGGAGAAGCCAAGCCACGCTTCAGACTGACGGGCCGTCAGAATTAGCGCCCTGAACTATGGTGCACCTGCGGTCACCTCGCCGTCACATTCGCGCCGACCGGCGCCGGACACGATTAACGCGGCCCACACAGTGCGGCAACATGCACGCCCCAGCATCTCCAGGAACCGGAACCCCGGGATCGTCGCCGCCCCAGTGGGAGACCCTGTGACCGTAACCGCCCAGTCGCCCAGACCTGCGGTCGCGGGCGGCCACGGCGCCCGTAAACACTGGATCGACGACTGGAACCCGGAGGACCCGGGGTTGTGGGACGAGCGCGGTGAGGCGATCGCGCGCAAGAACCTGATCTTCTCGATCTTCGCCGAGCACATCGGCTTCTCGATCTGGACGATGTGGTCGACGCTGATCCTGTTCCTGGGTCCGAAGTACGGGTTCAACCCGGCCGCGCCCGGGCACACCCCGTCATCGGTGGCCGCGGACAAGTTCCTGCTGGTCACCACACCGGCGGCGGTCGGATCGGTATTGCGCCTGCCGTACACGTTCGCGGTGGCGAAGTTCGGCGGCCGGAACTGGACCATAGTGTCGGCGGGGTTGTTACTGCTTCCGACAGTGCTGCTCGCTCTGATGCTGCACCAGGGCCACCCGATGCCCGGAAACCCGAAGCTCTTCACCGGGTACACCAGCTTCCACACCTTGCTTTTCCTCGGCGCGATCGCCGGCGTCGGCGGCGGCAACTTCGCCTCGTCGATGGCAAACATCAACACGCTCTATCCAGCACGGTTGAAGGGCTGGGCGCTCGGCCTCAACGCCGCGGGCGGCAACCTCGGTGTGGCCACCATCCAGCTCGTCGGTCTTTGGGTGCTGGCGACCAAGGGCGTCGACCACCCGAGGTTCGTCGTCGGCGTCTACATCCCGTTCATTGTCATCGCCACCCTGTGCGCCGCGCTGTTCATGAACAACATCACCGGGGCGACCAACGAGAAGGGAGCGATGCGGGAGGTCTGCAAGGACCCGCACACCTGGATCATGTCGTTCCTCTACATCGGGACGTTCGGCTCGTTCATCGGCTTCAGCTTCGCGTTCGGTCAGGTGCTCTCCGTCCAGTTCCCGACCCATTTCCCGAAGGTGGACCCGGTCTCGCACAAGGTGACGGTGGACGCGGTAAAGGTGGCCCACTGGACCTACCTGGGACCGCTGGTCGGTTCGCTGTCCCGGCCGATCGGCGGGTTCCTGGCCGACCGCGTCGGCGGTGCCATCGTGACCTTCTGGAACTTCGTGCTGATGGCAGCCTGCGGCACGCTGGTGTTGGTCGCCTCGCACGAGAAGTCGCTGGGGCTGTTCATCGTCGCCTTCGTCGGGCTGTTCGTCACCAGTGGGGTGGGCAACGGGTCGACGTACAAGATGATCCCGTCGATCTTCCGGGCCAAGGCCGATCTGGCCAAGGCCACGGGCACGGACGCCGCCGTCGCCGACAAACACGCCCGCCGGATGTCCGGCGCGCTGATCGGCATCGCCGGGGCGATCGGGGCCGGCGGCGGTGTGCTGGTGAACATCGCGTTCCGGCAGTCGTTCCTGAACACCAAGAGCGGCAACGACGCCTACATCGGGTTCATGACCTTCTACGCGCTGTGCTTCCTGGTCACTTGGGCCGTCTACCTGCGGGGCCGCCGCCTGGAGCACGTCTGATCGCTCGCACTCCCAGGCCGACGCCGAACACGGCGAGCCCGGCGAGCGCGCTGCCGGCCGGCAGGTCCACGGCCAGCAGCAGGCAGCCGAACACGCCGGCGGCCGCGATCACGCGGCCGCCGGTCCGGCGTGGTGCGGGCAGGGTCCAGGCCGCGAGGTTCGCCACGGCGTAGTAGCCGAGGACCCCGAAGCCGGAGAACCCGATCGCCCCGCGGACGTCGGTGACCGCGACCAGGCCGACGACAACGGCTCCCACCACCAGCTGGGCCCGTTGCGGGACCGCGTACCGCGGGTGCACCTGGGCCAGGGCGCGTGGCAGCTCGCCGTCGCGGGCCATGGCCAACGTCGTCCGCCCGATGCCGGCCAGCGAGCTGAGCAGCACGCCGCAAGAGGCCGTGACCGCGCCGAGGCGCACGAGTCCGGCGGCCCAGTGCCAGGACCCGGCGGCCACGGCGGCGCGCAACGGCGCCGCGGAAGCGGCGATCCCGTGCGGGCCGAGCACCAGCAACAACCCCAGGCCGACCGCGAGGTAGACCGTCAGCACGATCCCCAAGGCCGTCGAAACCGCCCGGGGGATCGTCCGAGCCGGATCGCGCACCTCCTCGCCGAGCGTGGCCACCCGGGCGTATCCGGCGAAGGCGAAGAACAACAGACCGGCGGCCTGAACCACGCCACGCAAGCCGACTGACCCGCCGCCGTGCAGGCGCGCCGAGTCGGCCGCGCCACCGGTCAGGCAGGCCAGCACGACCAACCCGAGAACGCCGAGCGTGACCGTGACCAGCAGACGATTCACCAAGGCCGTCCGCGCGATGCCCACGCAGTTCAACCCCGCGAGCGCGCAGGCCACCGTGATCGCCACCGGACGTGGGTGGCTCGGCCAGGCGTACGACCCGGCCGTCATCGCCATCGCCGCGCAGCCGGCCGTCTTGCCGATCACGAACCCCCACCCGGCCAGGAATCCCCAGACCGGACCCAACCGCGCTCGGCCGTAGAGGTAGGCGCCGCCGGCCCGCGGGTAGACGCTCGCCAGCGCTGCCGTCGATGTGGCGTTGCACCAGGCGACCCCGCCGGCCAGCGCCAGCGCGGGCAGCAGGCCCGCCCCGGCGGCCTGCGCAGCCGGGGCGAAGGCGACGAACACACCGGCCCCGAGCATGGCACCCAGGCCGATCAGCACCGCATCGGCAAAACCCAGTTCGCGGCGCAGTTCGGTGGGGCCCGTGGGCCCGCCAGAGGTCACCGCCGTGCCCCTGCCGGCCCGTTTCCGTTGGGAGCCGGCGGGCAGTGTGACATCGGTTCGCTGGCTGCGCTCGCTCACCGGCGCGCCCCCGTTGGCCGGTTTCCGTGGGAGCCGGCGGGCACTGTGACATCGGTTCGCTCGCTGCGCTCGCTCACCGACCGGGGCTCCCGGCCGCCGGGTCGATGCCGGGACCCAGGCGGCCGGGAACTCCGGGGGCCTCCGGGAACGGCGTCGCCGAAACGCCCGCCCGTCGGCCAACGCGACACCTGCCCGGGCCGGCCGCCCCGAAACCTCGACTCACCCGACCGAAGTACTCCGCCAAGTCAGATCCGACCTCCTGTTGCGATCTGACCGCTCGTCGCCGGGCGGAGTGCGCGTGCTGCCCGTGCCGGCCGGTGGAGTCCATGGGTCAGGGCGTGTGCAACAAGGACGGCAGTCGCGTGGCCAACCACGGTTTGCGCCCCCAGGCCCGCATCCGGCCGCGGGCCACCGCCGGCCACTGACCGGCACGTCCCCACAAGACCAGCAGCAGCGCGGTGGGTTCGGCCCAGACACGGCAGTCGACCGGTCGGCCGGGCACCGGGTCGGTCACCGCCAGTGCCCCGTCCTCGAACACGAAGTGCCGCCGCTGCCCGCCCTGCACCTGGACCGCGTAGCAGGCTCGGAATCCGCGGCCCTTGACCGGATCGACGAACGCGGTCGGCCCGCCGAACGACCCGGCCGCGCCGACGGCCTGCACCAGCGGCACCACGAAGTCCTCCAACGCAGCAAGGGCCGCGTCGGGCGGAACCGACCAGGCGCGCCCCTCGGCGTGCGCGACGTCCCAGCTGTGCACCGACAACTCGCTCACGATGTGCGCGTGCACCGCGCGCAGCGGCAGTCGCGTGCCCCCGAACCAGTCGTACTCCAGTGAGCCCGCCAGGCCCGCGGTCAGGCGGGCGTACTCGGCGGCGGCCGACTCGATCCGGTCAGCGAGCGCGGCCGGGTCGCGACTGGGCTCCGCGGCCACGTAGTCGACCGTGTAACGACCCAACGCGGCGAAGTCCGCCACGTCCGGAACGGGGTCGCGGCGCACCGTGCCCAACTCGAAGTCGACCACGTGCAACATGTGGACGGCCAGCTCACCGAGATTCCACTCGCCGTGCCCCGGGCGCTTCGAGTCCGTGACAGTGCGCAGCAACCGCCCCGCTTCGCCGGCGGCTCGCAATACCGCCCGCTCGTCCACCGACGTGGCCATCGTTCTCATCTCCCCTGCCGAATTGGGTACGGCTCGTTTCGGCCGCAGTTTCCATGACTGCGCAACGCCGCATTTCTCATCGGAGCCACCTCGGCGGCCTCGATCCTGCCATTGCGTCGGCGGGGCGCAACACAATGGCGTTGCCGCCCGGAGCAACTGGAGGAGACATGGACCGGTCGAACCCGAGCTTCTGGAAGGCCAAGATTTTCTACTACAACCCGGCCGACCCGGCGTTGTGGATCCCGAGGAAGTGGGGCTGGGGGCACACGCTGAACATGGCGCGGCCGGCGGCCTGGGCCATCGTCTGTCTGCTGATCACGATCGTGATCGGAATCCAGGTGTTGGCCCCTGGGGGTGCGTTCCACCGCTGATCGTGCAAGCCGCGATGATTCCCTCGTGAGCATCGCGCCGTACCGGCTTCCGCCCCAACCGTTGCGGTTGTCGGGTGGTTTCTCGACCGACGACGTCGTCACCTGGTCGGCGGCGGCTGACCCAGAGATGGTGCACCGATGAGTGGAGTTCGATACGAGGTCGACGGCCCGGTGGCGGTGGTCTCCATCGACCGCCCGCAGGTTCGCAACGCGGTCGATCCGGAGACGGCGGCGGCGCTGCGCGCGGCGTTCGACCGGGTCGCGGCGGACGACGCAATCGCGGCCGCGGTGCTCACCGGAACCGACGGGTGCTTCTGCGCCGGCTACAACCTGGCCGCGTTCGCCGCAGCCGGCGGCGATCCAGGCGCGCTGGATGCGTTGGGCCCGGGCCGGGACGGGCCGATGGGCCCCACCCGGACGACCCCGCCCAAGCCGACGATCGCGGCCGTCGAGGGCTACGCGGTGGCCGGCGGCCTGGAGCTGGCTGTCTGGTGCGACCTTCGGGTCGTCGCGGCGGACGCCGTCTTCGGGGTGTTCTGCCGCCGTTGGGGAGTGCCGTTGATCGACGGCGGCACGGTGCGACTGCCCCGCCTGATCGGGCTCGGCCGCGCATTGGACCTCATCCTCACCGGCCGCCCGGTGGCTGCCGACGAGGCCCTGCACATCGGCCTGGCCGACCGGGTGGTGACGCCCGGGACGGCACTGGCCGAGGCCGTCGCGTTGGCCCGGGCCATCGCGGCGTTCCCGCAGCGCTGCCTGCTCGCCGACCGGGCCGCGGCCTACGGGCAGGATGGGCGCGGCCTCGCCGCCGCCCTGGACGCCGAGGCCGCGGGCGGGCTCGAGGTGTTGCGCAGCGGCGAGAGCCGTGCGGGCGCGAGCCGGTTCGCGGGCGGGGCCGGTCGCCACGGGTCGTTCGCGTCGATCTAGAGGGTGTCTCACGTGGCGCGCCGCAGTAGGCCAGTTCGCCACGTGAGGCACCCTCCCAGGCTGGCGCCCGCTCCGCCGGTATCTTCGGCGCAACTCGATCAAGGAGAACCGATGCGACGGTGCCGGAAGCTGATCCCCCCAGGTGCGGTTCTCGCGACCGCACTGCTGGTCGCCGGCTGTGGGAAGTCCTCCGGATCGACTTCGGAGCCACCCCCGGCGCCGGCCGACACCTCGGCAGCGACGCCCGCCGCGATCCCGACGGAGACCGCGTCACAGACGCCGTCCGCCTCCCCGTCGCCCGGGACGGTCAACTGCGTATATATGCCGGACCCGAGCGGCAACACGGCACGGAAGGCCACGCTGCCGTCGGCAAGCGCGGAGAATACGCACCCCTACTACGTGACCATGGTGACCAACCACGGCACGATCAAGATCGAACTCGACGCCCCTGCCGCACCGTGCACGGTGAACTCGTTCGTCAGCCTGATCAAACAGGGCTACTACGACAACACCCCGTGCCACCGGTTGCTCGACGTCACCATGGGCAGCTCGGCCGACGCGGTCCTGCAGTGTGGCGACCCGAGCGGCACCGGCAGCGGCGGGCCGGGCTACACCTTCGTCGACGAGAACCTGACCGGCGCGAAGTACGTCAAGGGCGTGATCGCGATGGCGAACGCCGGGCCGAACACCAACGGCAGCCAGTTCTTCATGATGTTCAAGGATTCGGCCTTCCCCCCGAACTACACCCCGTTCGGCCAGATCCTGTCCGGCGTCGAGGTGATCGTCGACATCGCCAAGGGCGGCACCGAGGTCAACCCGACGACTGGCGCCAACGACGTGCCGAAGACCAAGACAACCCTCGTGAAGGTCACGGTCAGCACCACCAAACCGAGCTGAGCCAACGAAAAGCTGAGCAATCGAAAACGGGGGTGGCCGCGGCCACCCCCGTTTTCGTTTTCGGCTAGAGGCTGCTTTTCTGCCGTTGCTCGACGACCACCCGGCGCAAGGCCGCCAACTCGGCCGTGACGCGGTCGACCCGAGCACGCTCGTCGGCGAGTTCCGCCTCCAGGCGCTCGAGCCGAGCGACTTCCGCGGTCACGTCGATCGAATCGAGGATGTCCGGCGCGGGCTGCGGCGGGATCGTACTGCCCAACTCGGCCTCGACCACGGTCGGCTCGTCCGCGGTTTGCTCGTCCGCGGCGACGGTCTCGGCCAGTTCCTCCGGCTCGAGCATCACCGCCTCGACGACCGCCGCCTCGAAGTCGCGCTCCGTCGTGACTTCGACAGGCACGAACACCTCATCGCGGGGTTCGGCCTTTGCGGCCCACGGTCGCCGACGCGCCGCGAGCAGCACACAACCGGCACCCAGCACGAACGAGGACACGCCCAACGCGCGCAGCGGGGCGGGTAACTCCGGCTCTTGGGCGGCGACTGCGCCGGCGGCGCCGAGCGAGACGCCGTATGAGGTCTGCACCCAACGGGGGAACCATCCAGGTGCCGAGACGTCCGGGACAGACAGTTCCGTATTGGCCAAATCGTTCACGTTTACAACATGCCACGAGCATGCGGGCCGGCTCCCCCGACACGCTCAAGGCCCGGGCCGGTGCCGTGTCGGGGCGGTGCGAAGTCCCACCGCCCCGACACCGGTCGTTCGATCAGGCCGGAGGGTTACCCCCGCCACCACCCGGGGCCGAGCCACCACCGGTGCTACCACCCGGCGCGGAGGGCAGCCCCGGAGCGGAGCCGCCCCCCGGTACTGACGGGGCACCCGGGGTCCCGCCACCGGGCGCACTCGGGGCTCCCGGCGAGCTGGGGCCACCTGGTGCGGACGGCGAACCCGGGGTCCCGCCACCAGGCGAGGACGGCCCACCCGGCGTGCTCGGGCTGCCCGGCGTGCTCGGGCTGCCCGGCGTGCTGGACCCACCGGTCGCGGAGGTCCCGCTCGTGTCGGATGCGTCCTTCTTGCCGTGCTTCTTCTTGCCGTGCTTCTTGGCCGGATGCACCGCGGCGCCGGCGTGCGAGCCGTGCGACGGGGTGGTCGCGGCGGAGGCCGACTCAGCCAGCCCGATGCCACCCGCGGCCAGCGCGATACCCAGCAGGCCCGCAGAAGTTACCGTGCGAATGCGACGTGGGTTCATGTGTTCAGTTCTCCTTCGTCGTGGCGTCAAGGACACGGCTCGGGACGTACTGGATCGATCGTCACCGCCTGCGCAATTGCAGGTCTGCCACACCTGGGATCCTGCGGATCTGGAGTGCACATTGGTAACAGCCGCCCCGCATCACGAACATTCTGGACAGTTCATGAACTGCGCCCATAGCCACTCCCCGTACCCGCTTCGCTTCGCGGTGAACCGAATCGGCCGGATCTGTCGAAAATCTCACACCCGCCCATGAGCGGCCTCCCGGCGACCGGCTTCGGTAATACCCGCAACGTCCGCCCATTTCGGGCCGGTGGGCAGACTGGGATCATGAATTCACGATCGGTGTCCTTCGATCGGGCGGCAGGTTTCTACGACCAGACCCGCGATCTTCCCCCCGAGTTGGCCCAGGCGCAGACCGAGCTGCTGTGCGAGGAGCTGGCGGCAACAACAAGATGCCTGGAGATCGGGGTGGGAACCGGTCGGATCGCGCTGCCGTTGGCGGGCGCGGGTATTCACGTCGCAGGCGTGGACCTGTCGCCCGCGATGCTGGGGCGCCTGCGCGCCAAGGGGGGCGGGGCCGTCCCGGTGGCCGTCGCCGACGCGCGGCGGTTGCCGTTCGGGGCAGCGGCATTCGACGCGGTGCTCGCCTGCCACGTCCTGCACCTGGTCCAGGCGTGGGCGGACGTCGCCGACGAGGCGTTGCGGGTGCTGCGCCCCGGCGGGACGTTCCTGGTCAGCCAGGGCGGGCAGAGCGGCGACGAAACCGCCCTCGAACTGCGCAAGCGGTTGCGCCAGGCCGCCGGCCTCGCCGACGTGGCCGGTCGGGTCGGCCTGCACGGGATGGACGAGTTGGACCGCCACGTGGCTGCCCGGGGTGTCGGGGTCCGGCATCTGCCGACGCTGCGCAACACCCAGACCCGATCGGTCGCGGAGTTCCTGGATCAGGTCGCGCAGCAGTACTACTCGTGGACCTGGGACCTCGACGAGGCGACGGTGCGCCAAGCCGCGGCCGAGGTCCGCGTCTGGGCCGAGCACCGGTGGGGCGATCTGACGGTTGCTCAGATGGGCGCGGGCAGCCTGCGCTGGCACGCATACGACGTACCCGCCTGACCGTCCCGGACTGCGCCTGCCACCGAGCACCGCGCCGAGGCTCAGGTGTGTGCGATCGACAGGCGGCACACGTGGCCGTGCAGTTCCTCGAGCAGTTTGTGCAGCTCCCACGCCACGGAGCTGGCCTGCTCCAGCGCCGATTCCGCGGCGTGCACGGCCTCCCCAGTGGTGTCCGGGCCGGCGCTGTCGACGATTCGACCGGCCGCCAGCTCGGCGAGCAGCCAGTCGCGCATGCTGCCGAAGGCCTGCGGGAACTTGGCCACGGTGGAGGACAGATTCGCCGCCGCCCGGTCGATCTCTCCCGGGTTCCGGATCCACCGGGCCGCGTGGTTCAACGCGTCTGCCCGCTCGTCGAGTCCGGCGGCGTGGTCGCCCGCCGTGAAGGACCGGTCGTAAACGTCGGTGATCGCCATGCAATCTGCTCCTCCGCTGGTTGGGTCAACGCACAACGCCCGGGCACCGCGCCCGGTGCTCCTACGAGCCGGCCGGCCCCCGGTAACGCTCAGCGCCCCGGGCACCGCGCCCGGTGCTCGTTCGAGCCCCCCGGCCCCCGATGTCGGTGCCCGGGCGCCTTTTGCGTGCCCACGGACGTGGCTCGTGTCCGCGGACAGGCACTCAGACTCACCGAAGGGACGATCCGGTTCCAACGTGAGGAGGGTTTCTTTTCCGACGTTCGGCTGATGCCGGGCGTCCACCCGGCAATTGGCCGGTTTCCCGGACGAACCGCAGATTCCGGCCTACAGTGGTCGGCGCTGCCAGGTGCCGCGACGGGCGCCGACGGTTCACTCGGAAGCGCAATGACGCCTCCGGGGCCCTTTGCCGCCGTTGCGGGGGTTCGGTCAGTACCCCAATTAAGGCCTTCGAAACCAAGTCCCTCCGATGTTCACCCACCGGTGGCTTACGGCAATTTGTCTTGGCCGCCGCGGTCGATAATTGGACCCCCGGCACACTGCCGCGATGCGGGAACAGGTCCTAGAGTGATCGCCTCGGCCGGCGAGCAGATAGCCGGTCGCCTCCGGTCGGCCGGTTCACCGGTCGCAAGTCGGCATTCAGGCGGTGCGAATGGCCTATTGCAGCGACGCTGACCGAGCTCACATTGCGGCCGCGAGGGCGCAGGGCCAGCCGGCGCACGCCGATGCCCTCGCCGAACGCGTGCAGGCGGAGCAGCTCTCCCACGACGCCGCCCGGGAGCGTCCACGCCCACGGCTGCGTCTGGTCCCCCCACCGGCTGTGTCGCAGTCGCCGACGCCCGACAGGCCCGATCTCTGAGGTTCGCGGCCCCGCCGTGCGGCTCCCCGGCGCCCAGTTGAGGCGCGGGATGCCTTGGTACCGACCGCGCCTGCCCGATGGCCTCCGATCGCAACACACTGGAATGAGCAGGTGGTTCGCCTGGTTGTCGCGAGCGGATCGATCCGCAGCCGAACGGATGGGAAACCTCGTGGCCGACGCCGACCTGCACTTCTACTTCGACCCGGTCTGTCAATTCGCGTGGATGACCAGCAAGTGGGTCCGGCAGGTGATGGCGCAGCGCGATTACCGGGTCGAATGGCGGCTGATCTCGTTGCGCCTGGTCAACGACCACATCGACTACGAGGCGCACTTCCCGCCGGAGTACGAGGCGGCGCACAACGCCGGCTTGCGCATGTTGCGGGTGGCGGCCCGGGCCCGCGCCGAGCACGGGCCAGAGGCGGTGGACCGGCTCCAGATTGCCTTCGGCACCCACATCTTCGAGCGGCCGCCGTGGCGGGACACGGCCGAACGCACCGAGACGGTGGGCCATCGCGGGCAGGTGTCCGCGATCCTGGCACAGGCCCAACTGCCGGCCACGCTGCTCGACGCCCTGGACGACACCTCGTGGGACGACGAGATTCGGGCCGAGACGATCACGGCCCGGGCGCTCACCGGGGACGACGTCGGAACGCCGATCCTGCACGTCGACCCACCGGGCGGGATCGCCTTCTTCGGGCCGGTGATCAGTCGGCTGCCCACGCCCGAGCAGGCCGTCGAGCTGTGGGACAACGTGCTGGGACTCGCTCGTTTCCCGGGCTTCGCCGAATTGAAGCGCAGCCTGCGGGAACGGCCCCAGTTGGAGGTCTTCGGGCTGTCCACGGCGGAGGTGGGCAAGGTCGAGGACTGGCACGGCGGAAGCCGGCGGAAAAAGCAGGACCGCGGCAAGCCGGCGCCCACCGCCCGGACCGTGGATGCTTGATTGACGGGCGGGCGGTCGGTCCGGCGTTCGCGACCGTGCCGGAGTTGCGTACCGCGCGGGTACGGCTCCGATCGTGGTGCGCCGCCGGCCACGCTGAACGCCGATCCCGCGGTCACCGAGTTCCTGGCCGGACCACTGGATCGGAGCGCGAGCAACGCGCTGGTTCACCGGGTGCAGACCCACTGGACCGAGCACGGCTACGGCCTGTGGGCGGTGCAGCCCCTCGACGGCCCGGCGTTCATCGGCTACGTGGGCCTGGCCGACGTCGGGTTCCCAGCGCCCTTCGTGCCTGCCGTGGAGATCGGTTGGCGGCTGGACCGCACGGCGTGGGGCCACGGCTTCGCCACCGAGGCGGCGCGGGCCGCGCCGGCCTTCGCCTTCACCGAACTCGGCCTACCTGAGGTCGTGTCGTTCACCGCTACGGACAACCTGCGCTCGCGGGCCGTGATGGAACGACTGGGCATGACCCGAGACCCCGGCGACGACTTCGACCATCCGCGACTGCCCGCTGATCACCCGTTGCGCCGCCACGTCCTGTACCGACTGTCGGCCGGCGCCGAGGCACCGCCGGCGGCCGGCTACCGTTCGGATGCCGCTCCTGTACGACCGCACTCCCCGCGAGGTGCCAGTTGATCCCGACCGTCCCCGAACTGCTCGCCGAGTACGACCGCGCGTGCGCCTACACCGACTCGCTGTGGCGGGACCTGCGTCCGGAGGAGGTCTGCTGGCGGCCGGACGAGCAGTCCAGCGCGATCGGCTGGCACCTGGGCCATCAGGCCACCGTGGCCCACTTCATGGTCCGCAACCTGACGGCGGCCGAGCCCAGCCCGGACGCCGACCTGGAACCGCTGATGGACTCGGCCACGCCCGAGCGGATCCGCGGCGACCTGCCCGACCTGCGCCGCCTGGCTGATTTCCGCGCCCAGGTCGCCGAGCGCGTACACGCCCGCACCGGCGCGATCGCCGCCCGCGCGGTCAGCGCACCGGTGCAGATGCAGCTGATCGCGGCGACGCTGCTGGTCGCTGTGATCAATCACGAGTACCAGCACGACCAGTGGATCTCCGAGGTGCGCTCCCGCGATCTGGGACACGACCTGCCGCCCCGGCCGGCCTCCGACGCGTTGACCGAACTGGACGGCTACCTGGTCGTCGGCGCGGCATTCTGAGGCACCGCAATATCGGGAAGCGGCCGGAATTGTCCGGTTACAACCGGCGCATCGGCATGCGCCGGGGCGCGCCATGCCGGTACGCCTCGAATTTCGCACCCGTCCGTTCTTGGCGAATTGCTGACCCTACAGAAGTGCGGAATTGGCATTTAAAGCCCGGAACGCGTGGCAAACGCACATCGGCTATTTATCCCGCTCACAGGGAGCGTTCCTACCTTGAAATCACGACGAACGGCCGAGGCGGAAATCATCCTTCCGGCCCTTTCGTAAGCCCAGGAGATGAGGTAGCAGATGCGCCACCACCGTCACTTCCCGATCCGCTTCCACGGCAAGAAGAACCGTCGTTGGGACGAGAACAACCGCGACGACAACAAGGGTGGCTGGTGGAAGCGGCGTCGCCACCACCACCGTCACCACCGTCACGACGGCTGACGTAGACCACGCCAGGGGCCCGGCTTCGCCGCCGGGCCCCGGCCATCACCCGGCCGGGCCGTCCAGGTGGACGCGCCCGGCCTGTGTTTTCCAGGCACTGAACGCGAGAGGAAGTTCGCCTGATGAGCAGGCAGACGGACACGATCAGCCTGCGGCATCCGGCTGACGGGTCGGAGGCACTGGTCGCGAAACCGACGGATCCCGACTTCGACCACGGCGCCGGGTACGACGCGGTCACCACGCCCCAGATGAGCACCCGTGAGGTGTTCGCCCGGTTCTGGAAACTCACCCGCGGGGACCGGCGCTGGATGATCGTCGCGACGATTCTGCTCATCGCCGCGGCCGCAGCGGACACCGGGGCGATTCTGCTGTTCGCGTACATCATCGATCATGTGCTGACCAACGGTGGTGGTCTTCACGCGTTCTGGAAACCGGCCGGGGCATGGGCCGGAATAACGATATTGAGCACATTGGTGTCCTATGCCGGTTCCATTCTCTCCACCTGGGTCGGGGAACGATTCGTACTGCGGTTGCGGACGAATCTGCACGCGCGGGTGGCCTCCGCCGCCCCGGATTTCCTGGACTCCACCCGCCTGGGCGACGTCCTGACCCGGTTCACCGAGGACCTCGACGATGTCGAGGGGTTGGTCGTGTCCGCGATCATCGGGGCGGCGACCGGAATAGCGTCGGCGGTGATGTTCAGCGTCGCGGCGGTCCACCTTTCCCCGACGCTCGCGGTGTTCGCGCTGATGCTGGCGCCCATGTTGTGGGCTGTCACCCGCCGGTTCAGCAACCGCGTGGGCGAGGTGGCGCGGGCCGAGCGGGCCAACCACAGCCGGATGATGGTCGTGCTGGAGGAGACGCTGGCCAACACCGCGCTGACTCGGTCCAGCGGCCGGGCGCCGGACGAGGCCCGGCGGCTGGCCGTCGAGGGGCGGGGCTGGCTACGGCTGAACATGCGTCAGGCACGGCTGTCCGGCTCGTACTCGGCTTGGACCGGCCTGCTGGAGATGTTCGCCGTGATCGGCGTGCTGGGCGTCGGGGCGTGGCAGATCTCGCACCATGCGGCCTCGGTGGGCGTCCTGCTGGCGTTCTCGGCCTACCTCGGCTACCTCTATCCGCCGCTGCACGCGCTGGCCGGACTGCCGTTGACCGCCGCCTCGGCGCGGGCCTCCGCGGCCCGGATCGAGGAGCTGCTGACCAACGCGGTACCCGTGCCCGACAACGGGACCCTGGTCCCGGCCGGCCACGGTCAACTGTCCTTCATCGACGTGAGCTTCGCCTACCCCGGCCGCAACCGTCCGGCGCTGTCGCACTTCGACCTGACCGTCGCCCCGGGCGAGCTCCTGGCGATCACCGGCGCCAGCGGGGCGGGCAAGTCGACGCTGGCCAAGCTGACCGCCCGCGACCACGACCCGTGCGGCGGGACGATCACCCTGGACGGTGTCGACCTGCGGGAGTACCGCCTGGACGCGTTGCGGGCGGCCATCACGGTGCTCGCGCAGGAGACGTTGCTGTTCGACGCAACCCTGGCCGACAACATCGGCTACGCCCGGCCCGGCGCGTCCCAGGTGCAGGTCGAGGCCGCGGCCCGCGCCGCCGGGCTCACCGACTTCGTCGCCACACTGCCGGACGGCCTGGAAACGCGGGTCGGACAACGCGGCCGATTGCTGTCCGGCGGGCAGCGGCAGCGCGTGGCCATCGCCAGGGCCTTCCTCCGCGACGCCCCGTTGTTGATCCTCGACGAACCCACCACCGGCCTGGACCACGACTCCGCCACCGAACTGCTGCCGACCCTGCGCCTGCTCGCCGCCGGCCGGACCACGCTGATGGTCACCCACGACCAACGGCTGACGTATCTCGCCGACCGGATCGTGAGCGTCGGCACGCGGCGTCCGACCGGCACAGCGTTCGGACCGATCAGCCCGTGGCAAACGGCGGACGCCGACCTCGGGTTGCCTGCGGCGCCCGGCCGACCGGACCGGGCATCGCGCGCCCCGGAACCGGCGCCGATCGGCACCTTGTCCCGGTCTCCGCGGAGGTTGCGCCGGTCGCTGTCGGTGGCGGGTCTGGGCGGCCTACTCCTGCTTGCCCTGGGCGCGCGGGCTCTGGCCCAGCAGGACAGCGCGCAGCCGACCACCGATACGGCACCGACGACCAGCGCTACCGCGCCCGCCACGACGAAGTCGGACACCACGAAGCAATCGTCCGACAGCTCGGCCTCCACCGCGGCGACCGATCAGACGTCGACCAAGCCGGCCACACCGCAGCACAGCACGACCACGGTCGTCCCGCGCACGACGACCAAGACCAAGCCAGGGACCACGCCGGCGACCGGCATCATCAGCGCCACCGGGACCACCACCGGGACCGGGACCACGGGAACGGGGACCGCGGGAACGGGGACCACGACCGGGACCGGCACCACCACCGGAACGGGGACCACCGGAACGGGGACCACCGGAACGGGGACCACGACCGGGACCGGGACTGGCACCACCACTGGGACCGGCACCAAGACCGGGACCGGGACCACGACCGGGACCACCACCGGAACGGGGACCACCGGAACGGGGACCGGCACCACGACTGGAAGCGGCACCACCACGGGAACTGGCACCGCCGGCACGGGCGGCCAGAAAACCGGCACGACGTCCGGCGGCTCCAGCGGGCCCAGCGGCTCGACCGGGGCCGGCACCGCAGGATCGACGGGATCGACCGGCGGTGGCCCCGCACCCGGCGGCACCGGTACCGGCTGACCCGCACCGCAAACCGTGCTCACACGCTGCACGAGGCAAGATCACCTCACGGGTCCGCCCGCGCCGGCCCCCACCGTGCGGGCGGACCCGAACTCGTGCCGTCGACGCGAAGGCGAGACCGGCAATCCCACGACACCTAAATAGTGCACATACCGGTGTGGTCTCAGAAACACAGTCGTGACGCTGAACGCGAAAACTTGACATCCACGCAATTGCTCGGGCATCGACCGGTGGAACTCAGCCGCAGTACGGTCTCTTCAACACCAGACTGCATCTGCCTGCACCCACCTGGAGACGTCCCGATGCGCTTTCGTCCCACCGGCCGCCATCGCGCGCTACGCAAGGGGCCGACAGCATCGCGAGTGCTGGTTCCGATCGCATTCGCGACGGGAATCGGGTCGAGCACCCAGGCCTGGGCCATCGACAGTCAGAATTCAGGAGGCAAGCCGCCGGCGGCGCCGCCCCAGATGCTTTCGGTGGTCCAGCAAAATATCACGTTCAATCCGACGCAGCTGCTCATAAAGCCCGGCGACTCGGTAACTTGGACCAACAAGGAGACGGACCAAACGACGCACAGTGTCGTGCAGGGCAATGGTTCAGAGATCAACTCGCCCGACATGCCGCCCGGGGAGACCTTCGTCTGGAAGTTCGACAAGCCCGGGGAATGGGATATCGTCTGCCGCTTCCACACCGACATGTTCATGACGATCGGCGTGGTGGGCAAGGACGGGAAGGTGCCCCCGTCGGCGCCGTATGTCCCGGCGGCACCCTCTAAGCCGGCGCCGCCCACCCCGTCCCAGGGCACCCTGCCCGGGATCACCGGCCTGCCGATCGCCCACCATTCGCCGAATCATCGGGCGCGCTGAAGGATCCGAGAAGCACCGAGACCCGGAAAGGGCCGCGCCCCCGGCGCAACCCCACCCCTTTTTGTCTTACCGCTTTGGTGACGTCGCCGGTTTCACTTCTGTTCCCGCGGCTGTAGCGGGGTCGAGCAGCCCACCTCGGAGTATCCGTCCACGCTTGTGGTCTGTCGGACCTTCTTGTTCCCGAGCAGGATCCGGCAGGTCAGCGGCACTGATCGGCCATCGCGGCTCGGGTTCGCCACGGTTACGTAGGCGACCGCGCCCGCCAGACCGACCGGAATGGACACCGTCGTGCGCCAAGGCAACTTCACCTGCATCTGCGTGGCCGTCTGATTGTCGGGACCGTTGACGTACTGGATCTGATTTGACGTCCCCGTTCCGTCGACCTCATAGCTGACCTGCGCCGTCGAGGTCTCGAATATCTTGTCCCCGCCGCCGCCGCCTCCCGACCACGGTCGCCATGCGAGAGTTGTGCCTGCCACGATCAACACCATCGCCGCCCCACCCCAGAGCACGGCAGGCCGCCGCAGTCGAGGGAGCCGACGCGGCGCACCGGTCTTCGTGTCCGCCATTCCTGGTTCACTCCTAGTCCGGGCATGGCGCCCGTCGGCTCACATCGGATTTCACAACTGTTCCCCGTACCTGCGTCCGTTGTGTCACCGTCCGATGAACCAAGTGTTTCTCACTCCTAGCCCGACATGGCGCCCATGTCGATCTTCACCGGAGTGGTGGGGACATGGGCTCAGGTAGTACGGAAGTGCCTTGCCGGTAAGGGAAACGGGCTTGTTGCGGGTCCGTGATAACCGAACGGGAAGACACTCCGCGGATCGGCGCCCACCACAAGGCGGGCGGATCGAGAATTCGTTCCGGACGTCCGACCGCGACCGACGCGCCCGACCGATCTGCCACCACCAGCGCGAATCCAACGATGCATCGTCCCCGCTGCGGTGGCGGTCACCCAGCTGGTCGAGGCCCGCAACGGGTGGTTGATCAGGTAATTAGTGCACATGGCCTACCGCTGCCCAAGCGGGCAGGATCCGCCCTGGGGCGCATCTGCTCAGCGCCGAAGACCCGTTCCCGGCCGAGTCACACACCGCTCCCGCCCAAAAACTGGGCTACCCCAGATGCGCACTAGTAAGGTTGGAGTCGCGGGCACAATTCTGCGCATTTCGCTCCTCACCACCCCTACCTGGGGGTGAGCGGTTTCCTTTCCAAGGCTGCAATACGAGCGGGACCTGGCGGAAACCCGTTTTACCTAAGTTCTGGCGGTACTTAGGTTCCTACCGCCAGGAGCGGGATGACATCGCCCAAAACTTACGCGGTGGGGGACGGGCCGGATCTGTTCACCACGGACCTGTACACCACGGATCTGCTCGCTGCGACCAAGATCGCTGTGCGCGGCCTCCCCTACTCCCTGATGATCCGGTTCCTGCTGCTGGCGGTGGGGTTCATGCCGGTGACCCTGATCGCGATCAGCTGCTTCGGGGTGCCGTTGAAGAACCTGGCGATCTGCCTCATGCTGCCCGGGGTGATCGCGGTGGCACTCCTTGCGGTACTGCTGCCCTGGGTACGGCGACTGGTGTTGGGGGCCCTGGCCGCGGGGCCGGTCGCCACCCTGCTCTACGACTCGTTCCGGGGCTGCTTCAACGCGTCGGGGCTCATCAACCGTGACCCGATCCCGCACATCGGAATCGCGCTGGGTCTGCACTGGCACGGACTCGCGCCGGGCCTGAGCCCGGGTTGGGTCTGCGGGTACACGTGGCGCTACATGCTCAACGGCACCGGCTTGGCCCTCGCCTTCTCCGCGCTAGGACTACGCGGGCTCCGGGCCGGGATCGCCTTCGGGTTGTTCGTGGTCAGCGGCCTGATGGTGGTGCTGCTCATCTCCCCGTACGGCCAGAAGACCCTCTGGCAGATCACACCCTGGACGGTGGTCATGGGGGTCGGCGGACACATCATCTACGGCGGTGTGGTCGGCACGATCCGCGCCCGGATGACCGCACCGCCACCGTCCCTCCAGCCCGACGACTCCCACCGTCGCTCGACCGGTAGTCAACGCCGGCACCGGAAGTCAGGCACAAGATCAATGCCCGAGCCTTGGCCAGTCTTCGACTTCCCCGACGGTCCAGGTCTTCGCGATCGCGTCGCCGAACCGGCTGAGGAATTGCAGGAAACGCATCGGGCGCAGCGTGAGATCCAGGCCGGTTTCGGAGCGGTGGACGATCGACCAAGGGTTCCGTCACGGCAGCCGCGACGTGGTTCTGGCTGAGTTGGTCGACCTGGTTCGGCGGTGGCGGGGCCCGATTCTGCCAAACGGTTGAGCTTGACGTTCCTCCGGACGCATTCGTTCGGGTCGAGCTCCGGGAGTTCAAGCGGGCCACTTTCTCTTTATCATGGTTTCTTTCCCTCTTCCGCGGTTCCCACCAATGCCGCCGGTGTTGGAAACTCTGCGCAGCCCAAGAACCGCCCATTCGATTTCAGCAGCATTTCGCATCGCACACGGCGGCGCATGCAACGGCCTTTGGGCCCAGACAAGACCACGCGGGCCGGCTGGAGCCGTTGCCGCAGGCCAATGGCCTGCTCCGTCGACGCCGCCGGGCATCCGACGAGGGGCGGAACCACTGGCGCAGCCGCCACCGGAAACGACGGGCGGCACATCTAACAAGTCCTCCCGGATCGACATGGTTGCTTCGTTACCTCTTCGTAGCCGAATGAAAATGCGACGAACACAGACAAACGAGGTAATGGATCAGCACTTCACGCCTGGTCCAGAGCTGGACGTGGGCGTGGTCGGCCCCCGGTGAGCGGGCGAAGCGGATTTGGAGGTGAAGGCAGGCGGGGCACGTGTACTTCTCGCCCTCAGAGATCCATCCCTGCGCTACGCGAATTTTCGCGGGCGTCTTTCACACCGTCGCCCGGAGCCGGAAACGGATCTGTGACGGGGCAGTCATGTGAGGAGATTCATGCGCTCTTCGAAGAAGAAATTCCGTGGAAAACCATTGATCCGCGCGGTGGCCGTCACCTGCGCGCTTGGTATGAGTTCGGCCCTGGTGGTTGGCGGCGCCGCTGCGACAACCGGTCCGCTGGCCCACAACAAGCCTGGTGGAACCACAGCCTCGGACTTCAAGTTCGGGCAGGAACCCTCGACAAAAATGAAGTTGCCGAAGGGTGACATCCCGATCGACCTGACCGACCCGCCGGTCGCCGGAGGACCCCGGCCGGCCGCGTTCAGCCTCGGTGACCTCGACGGCGCCTGGTACGACACAGGCGCCGAGATCGTCGGCACGCGTTCGTTGGCGGTCGCACTGATGCCCACGGCCACGGCCGTGGGGGCGTCGACGCCGCAGTCGACGGTGCCCGGGGCGGCGGGTTCGCTGATCAACTCGGTCACCGGGGCCGCCAAGGTGATCGGTGACGGCTTCCTGACCGGTGACAAGCTCGCGCGGACCATGAACGACGACATCGCGGGCCTGAAGGTTCCGGTGAACTACCAGGGCAAGACGATGGGCCAGCTCGGTGCCAGCGTCGGTGCCAGCGTCGACAAGATGCTGGACCTGGCCCGGGTCCGCACGACGGCTCACCAGCTCCTGAAGCCCAGCGACCCGCGTAACGCGCAGGTCGACGCGCTGACCCTGAAGTTCGACACCGAGATGGCGACGCAACTGGTCGACACCCCGTACAAGATGGACTCCAGCAAGACCGGCAAGGAACTGATGAAGGTTCTCGACTCGATCCGGGCCGACAACCCCAGCCTGCTCCCGGTGACCGTGAGCTTCAACGTGGGCATGCCGAACACCGACCAGGGGCACATGGCCACCTCGATCATCTGGCCGGACGGTGCCCAAGGCATGCCGCTCGACGAGGCCGGGCCCTTCATCGGGACCCGCACCGTGCAGCTGACCAAGCCGGGCCTCTACGCCTGGATCTGCAAGGTGCACGCTTACATGGTCGGCGCGGTCGTCGTGTCCGACCCGCTGTACCCGGGTGTTTCCCTGGGGAAGAAGCTGCACATCAAGGTCCGCGGCTTGGTCGTTCCGACGACCGCGGACTTGGTCTACCGACTGGTGCAGGTCTTCTTCATCATCACCAACCCGAAGAACTGGCAGTCCTACAGCGCGACCGAGGACAGAACCTGGGACCCGAAGTTCGCCCCGGTTCCGCTCCTGGCCTACGACGAGAGCGGGAGCCCGCAACTGGTCCCGAACCTCGAGGCCTATATCAAGGCGAAAGCCGGCCTGCCCAAGCCCATGCCGAAGGCAGACCTCAAGCCTGAGACCCCCGGCGTCGGC
>DATAUG010000057.1:0-60877 GCA_036268355.1 Sporichthyaceae bacterium | reverse complement strand
TGCCGCGCCTCGCGGCTCGGCCCAATCCGAGCGGCGGGGACGACCCGCGACCACGTGCCGGCGCAGACGCCGGATGCCCATCACCTCAAGGCGCACCCCAGATACCCACCTGCTCCGCGCCTCCCGACCGGAGCGGCACCTGCATATCGTCTAACCCCGGAGCAGCGAGCGCAGCACGTAGTGCATGATCCCGCCGTGCCGGTAGTAGTCGGCCTCGCCCGGGGTGTCGATGCGGACCCGGGCCCGGAATTCGGTCGCGCCCGCTCGCACAGTGACCTCGCGCGGGACGGTCCCGTCGTTCAGCTCGGTCACCCCGACGATCTCGAAGGTCTCCTCGCCGGTCAGTCCGAGCGAGGCCGCGATCTGCCCGTCCAGGTACTGCAACGGCAGCACACCCATGCCGATCAGGTTCGAGCGGTGGATCCGCTCGTAGGACTCCGCGATCACCGCGCGGACGCCGAGCAGCGCGGTGCCTTTGGCGGCCCAGTCGCGTGAGGAGCCCGAGCCGTACTCCTTGCCGGCCAGGATCACCAACCCGATCCCGGCGGCCTGGTAGTTGGCCGAGGCCTCGTAGATCGTGGTCTGCGGCCCGTCCGGCCCGGCACTGAAGTCGCGGGTGAACCCGCCCTCGACGCCGGGCACCAGTTGGTTGCGCAGCCGGATGTTGGCGAAGGTGCCGCGGATCATCACCTCGTGGTTGCCCCGGCGGGAGCCGTACGAGTTGAAGTCGGACCGCGGGACTCCGTGCTCGGCCAAGTACTTGCCCGCCGGCGAGTCGGCCTTGATCGAACCCGCCGGTGAGATGTGGTCGGTGGTCACCGAGTCGCCGAGCTTGGCCAGCACCCGGGCCCCGGCGATGTCGGTCACCGGCGACGGCTCGACCGCCATCCCGTCGAAGTACGGCGGCTTGCGGACGTAGGTGGATGCCGGGTCCCAGTCGAACGTCGACCCGGTCGGCGTCGGCAGCGACTGCCACCGGGCGTCGCCGGCGAACACGTCGGCGTAGTCCTTGGTGAACATGTCCTGGGTGACGGCGCCGGCCAGCACCTCCTCGATCTCCTTGGTCGAGGGCCACAGCTCGCGCAGATAGACCGGGTTGCCGTCGGGGTCGGTCGCGATCGGGTCGGTGAGGATGTCCAGGTCCATCGTCCCGGCGATCGCGTAGGCGACGACCAGCGGCGGCGAGGCCAGGTAGTTCATCTTCACGTCCGGGTTGATCCGACCCTCGAAGTTCCGGTTGCCGGACAGCACCGCGGTGACCGCCAGGTCGGCGTCGTTGATCGCCTTGCTGATCTCCGGCAGCAGCGGACCGGAGTTGCCGATGCAGGTGGTGCAGCCGTAGCCGACGAGGTTGAACCCGACCTTGTCCAGGTACGGGGTCAGGCCCGCGCGGTCGTAGTAGTCGGAGACCACCTGCGAGCCCGGGGCAAGCGTGGTCTTCACCCACGGCTTTCTGGTGAGGCCGCGTTCGACGGCCTTCTTCGCGACCAGCGCGGCGCCGATCATCACCGACGGGTTGGACGTGTTCGTGCACGAGGTGATCGCGGCGATGGTCACCGCGCCGTGGTCGAGCTCGAACGAGGACCCGTCGGAGAGCTTGACCGGCACCTTGCGCGACGGCCGACCCACATGCTCGTCACCGGGAGCGTGCGCGGCCGGATCACTGGCCGGGAACGATCCGTCGTCGGCACCGTCGAGTCCGGCATGGTCCACGTAGTCGCGCAGCGAGGTGCGGAAGGCGGACTTGGCGTCGGTCAGCGCGATGCGGTCCTGGGGACGCTTCGGACCGGCGATCGAGGGCACGATCGTGGCCAGGTCCAGCTCGAGGTGCTCGGAGAACGTGGGTTCCGCGGCCGGGTCGTGCCAGAGGCCCTGCTCCTTGCAGTACGCCTCGACCAGGGCGATCTGCTCGGCCGAACGCCCCGTCAGTTCCAGGTACTTGATGGTCTCCGCGTCGATCGGGAACATCGCCGCGGTCGAGCCGTACTCCGGGCTCATGTTGCCGATCGTGGCGCGGTTGGCCAGCGGGACGGCGGGGACGCCCGGCCCGTAGAACTCGACGAACTTCCCGACCACCTTGTGCTTGCGCAGCATCTCGGTGATGGTCAGCACCAGGTCGGTGGCGGTGACCCCGTCCGGGAGCTCGCCGCGCAGCTTGAAGCCGACGACCCGCGGGATGAGCATCGAGACGGGTTGACCGAGCAACGCGGACTCGGCCTCGATGCCCCCCACGCCCCAGGCGAGCACGCCGAGGCCGTTGACCATCGTGGTGTGCGAATCGGTCCCGACACAGGTGTCGGGGTATGCCTTCCCGTCCCGCACCATGACCACCCGAGCCAGGTGCTCGATGTTGACCTGGTGCACGATCCCGGTTCCTGGCGGGACGACCTTGAACTCGTCGAACGCGGTCTGTCCCCAGCGCAGGAACTGGTAGCGCTCCCGGTTGCGTTCGTACTCGAGCTCGACGTTGCGCGCGAAGGCGTCCGCGGTGCCGAAGTGGTCGGCGACCACCGAGTGGTCGATAACCAGTTCGGCGGGTGCCAGCGGGTTGATCCGCGCCGGGTCCCCGCCCAGCTCGGCGACGGCCTCGCGCATGGTGGCCAGGTCGACCACGCACGGCACGCCGGTGAAGTCCTGCATGATCACCCGGGCCGGGGTGAACTGGATCTCGGTATCGGGTTCGGCGGTCGGGTCCCACTCGCCGAGGGCCCGGATCTGGTCGGCGGTGACGTTCGCGCCGTCCTCGGTCCGCAGCAGGTTCTCCAGCAGCACCTTGAGGCTGAACGGCAGGCGCGCGGCACCCGCAACGGCGGACAGGCGGAAGATCTCGTAGGACGAGCCGCCCACCTGTAGCTCGCCCCGGCTGCCGAAGCTGTCCCGGCTCGCGCCCTCGCTCATCGTCGTCTCCCGTTTCTCACTCGCGTCCACGGGGCAATTCTTCCCGTTGGCCGCTGCGGTCTCTCGCCCACCCTAAGTCTCTTGACATCAAGATACATCGTCCGCGAGAGACCGTCGTCCATTCGTAAGCGCCTCGACAGATCGAATTGTGGGTAGCACGTCGTAGGGTCGGCGACGAGCAGTGCCGACGGACTCGGACGGAGGTGCACCGATGACGCAGCGGGCCGATCGTTTCTCCGAGGTGGCCGCCCAGACATTCGTGGCACGTACCTGTTTCAAGACCGGTCCGCCCCGGGCGGTCGGTATCGAACTGGAATGGCTGTTGAACCACCGGGAAGACCCGCGCCGCCGGGTCACCGGGGCCGATCTCGAGGCGGCCCGGGGAGCGGCGGCGCACCTGCGAGGCAGCAGGTTGACCGTCGAGCCGGGCGGGCAGGTGGAACTGTCCAGTGAACCCTTCGCGACCTCGGCCGCCTGCGTCGATGCGGTCCGCGCCGATCTGAACCGGTTCCGAGCCGGCCTGCTGGAGTCCGGCCTGGTCATCACCGGGATCGGCCTCGACCCTCGACGTGGCCCCCGCCGGATCCTCGACCAGCCCCGGTACGCCGCGATGGAGCGCTACTTCGACCGGCGCGGATCAGCGGGCCGCGTGATGATGTGCAGTACCGCGGCCGTGCAGGTGAACGTCGACGCCGGTCCTGCCGTACCGACCCCGGGTCAGGTCGACCTACCCACCCGCTGGGACCTGCTGCACGCCCTGATCCCGGTGCTGGTGGGCGCCTTCGCCAACTCGCCCGTATTGGCCGGACGACCCACCGGCTGGCGGAGCACCCGCCAACGCGTCTGGGGCCAGATCGACCCGGCCCGCACCGCCACGGCACATCGGCCGGGCGAGGATCCGCGGATGTCCTGGGCGCGCTACGCGTTGGCCGCCCCGGTGATGTGCATTCCCGACGACACCGCGGACTGGCTCGCCCCGGAGCACCTGACCTTCCGCGACTGGATCCGCGCCCCAGCGGCCCGCCGGCCCGGAGAGGCCGAACTGGCCTACCACCTGACCACGCTGTTTCCGCCGGTCCGCGCGCGCGGCCATCTGGAGCTTCGGGTCATCGACGCGCAACGGACGGACAGCGACTGGGTCGCCGCGTTCGCGCTGGTCACCGCGCTGGTCGGCGATCCGGTGGCCGCCGACACGGCCCTCGAGGCCCTCGGTCCGGTCATCGGGCAGCAGTGGGCGACCGTGGCGGCACGCGACGGGCTGCGCCACCCGGTGTTGGCCAAGGCCGCGGTCCGCTGCTTCGAGGCGGCGCTGGATGCGCTGGCCGCCACCGGATTCGTGGGGCTGCGGGAGGAATTGGGCGGCTTCGCGGCGCGTTACCCGGACCGGGCCCGGTGCCCTGCCGACGACACGCTGGCCGAGTTGGTCGGCCCGGCGAAGCGACCTCCCGAGGAGGCGGCTTGACCTCGACGATCGAACATCGACGTGGCCGGCTGATGGCCGACCTGGACCGTGCCCGGCAGCGCAGCCTGGCGTTGACCTCGGTCGTCGACGACGTGGACCTGGTGCGACAGCACTCCCCGTTGATGTCCCCGTTGGTCTGGGACCTGGCGCACATCGGCAATCAGGAGGAGCTCTGGCTGTTGCGACGGATCGCGGGTCGACCGGGGATGCTCCCCGACGGGATCGACGACCTCTACGACGCGTTCCGCCACCCGCGCCGCGATCGCCCGTCGCTGCCGTTGCTCGATCCCTCCGACTCACGCGGCTACCTGCACGAGGTCCGCGGTCGCGTGGGCGACCTGCTGGCGACCCTCGATCTGGAGGCGCCCGACCCGTTGACCCGCGACGGCTTCGTGTTCGCGATGATCGCCCAGCACGAGCAGCAGCACGTCGAGACGATGCTGGCGACTCATCAGCTGCGCTCGGGGCCGCCGGTGCTGAGCACGCCGCCCGCGCCGTCATCCGGCGGGGTCCGCTCCGCGGGGGAGGTGTTCGTGCCCGGTGGAACCTTCGAGATGGGGACCGACCTCGATCCCTGGGCCCTGGACAACGAGCGGCCGGCGCACCGGGTGTTCGTCCCCGGCTTCCACCTCGACACCACCCCGGTCACCAACTCCGCCTACTCCGAGTTCGTGGCCGCCGGTGGGTACACCGACCCGCGGTGGTGGGCCCCGGCCGGCTGGGATCACGTCCAGGAGGCCGAACTGACGGCCCCCGCGTTCTGGGTCCGCGAGGGCGACCAGTGGTTGGTCCGCCGCTTCGGCGAGATGTTGCCACTCGCCGGCGACGAACCGGTGCAACACGTCTGCTGGTACGAGGCCGACGCATACGCCAGATGGCGGGGGCGGCGGCTGCCGACCGAGGCGGAGTGGGAGAAGGCCGCGCGCCACGACCCGGTCACCGGCCGATCGCTGCGCTACCCCTGGGGCGACGACGAACCCACGGCCGCCCACGCGAACCTGAGTGGGCGTCACCTCGGGCCGGCGGCGGTGGGTGCCTACCCGGAGGGGGTCTCGCCGCACGGCGTACATCAACTGATCGGCGACGTCTGGGAGTGGACGTCATCGGACTTCGCGGGCTATCCGGGATTTCGCGTGTTCCCCTACCGGGAATATTCGGAGGTCTTCTTCGGCGACCGCTACAAGGTCCTGCGGGGCGGCTCATGGGCCGTCGACCCGGTTGCCAGCCGGGGAACGTTCCGCAACTGGGACCTGCCGATTCGCCGGCAGATATTCGCGGGCCTGCGCACAGCGCGAGACGTGGAGCGGGTCTGATGTGCCGTCACTTCGCTTACCTGGGCCCGCCGGTGCGGCTGGCCGACCTGGTGATCGCTCCCCCGCACGGACTGCTGCAGCAGTCCTGGGCACCGCGGCGGCAGCGCAACGGGCTGCTCAACGCCGACGGGTTCGGCGTCGGTTGGTACCCGCATCCGGGAGCGGAACCCCTGCGGTACCGCCGTTGCGTTCCGATCTGGACCGACGCCGACTTCCCGACCACGGCCCGCGGGATCACCGCCGATGCGGTGCTCGGTGCGGTCCGTTCGGCCACCGGGGGCAACCCGGTCGCCGAGGCCGCCACCGCACCGTTCGCCCACGGCACGCGACTGTTCAGCCACAACGGCGCACTGCCCGGATGGCCGGAAAGCGCCGCGGAACTGGCCGCCGATCTGCCGTGGTCGGCCTTGGCCCGGCAACAGGTGCTGCTGGATTCCACCCTGCTCTGGGCGTTGTACCTCCACCTGCTCGACACCGGACTGGACGAGGTCTCGGCGTTCGCGGAGGTGACCCGGCGGGCCCGGCGCATCCCCGGCGCGCGCGTGAATCTGCTGCTGCACGACGGGAATCGGATCCTCGCCACCGCGGCCGGCGACAGCCTGTGCTACCTGCAGGGCGGGCATCCGGACCCGGCCGGGGCGCTGCAGCCCGGCGTCATCGTGGCCTCAGAACCGTTCGACGATTCCGACGCATGGGTAGACGTACCTGAGGACCACCTGCTGGTAGCCACACGGACTCATGTGACGGTACGTCACCTGGCCGACGTGACCCCCGAGGCTGCGGCCCGGGACGAGTTGCTCCTGGAGGCACCATGACATTGACCGCTCACTCCCGCCTGGTCGTCGAGGAGCGACTGCCCGCCGATTTCGTCTCCCGCTCATTACGCGACGACGTGCGCCGCGGGCTGACCGAGCGCCCGCGGACGCTGCCGCCGAAGTGGTTCTACGACAACGTCGGCAGCGATCTGTTCACCGAGATCACCCGCCTGCCCGAGTACTACCCGACCCGCGCCGAGCGGGAGATCCTGCAGCGCGAGGCCGATCGCATTGCCAGGTACAGCGACGCGAGCACCGTCGTCGAACTCGGTTCGGGTTCCTCGGAGAAGACCCGGCTGTTGCTCGACGCCCTGGACCGCCGGGGAACGCTGCGTCGCTACGTGGCCGTGGACGTCAGCGCCGAGGCACTGCTCGACGCGGCGACCGATCTGCTCGGCGACTATCCCGGACTGCACGTCCATGCCGTGGTGGCCGACTTCGAGTCCCAACTGCACCTGCTTCCGGTGCACGACGGTCCGCGGCTGTTCGTGTTCCTCGGCGGCACGATCGGGAACTTCGAGCCGAGCGCCCGGGCGAGGTTCTTGCGCGCACTCGCCGCGGGCATGCGCCCGGCCGACCGCCTGCTGCTGGGCACCGACCTGGTGAAGTCGCCGGCGGTTCTGGTCCCGGCCTACGACGACGCAGCCGGCGTCACCGCGAAGTTCAACCGCAACGTGCTCGCGGTGCTCAACCGGGAGCTGGACGCGGACTTCGACGTGGACTCCTTCGAGCACCTCGCCGTGTGGGACGACCGCGCCGAGTGGATCGAGATGCGGCTGCGCACCCCGGTCGCCCAACGGGTGCGGATCCCGGCGGTGGACCTGGTGCTCGACCTGGCCGCCGGCGAGGAGATCCGGACCGAGATCTCGGCCAAGTTCCGCCCGCAGGGCGTCCGCGCCGAGTTGGCCTCTGCCGGGTTGGACCTGTCCGCGTGGTGGACGGACGCCGCCGGCCGATTCGGACTCTCGTTGTCCACCCCCGCCTGAAAAGCCCCCATCTTCTGGCGTGTCGGGCGCCCTTCGGAGCCCTGGAGGGGCGCCCGACACGCCGGCAGATGGGGGTCAGAACATGGGTTCGAGAGTTGCGACGGCCTCCAGGTGATGGGTGTGTGGGAACAGGTCGAACGCGCGTAGCGCTCGCACGCGGTAACCGCACTCGGCGAAGGTGCGCAGGTCCCGCGCCAGCGTCGCCGGGTCGCAGGCCACATAAGCGACCCGGCGGGGGCCGCGCGCCGCCACCGCCTCGACCACCTCGCGGCCGGCGCCGACCCGCGGTGGGTCGAGCACCACCAGCGAGGCCTCCGGCAGGCCGGCCGCCAACGCCTGGTCCACCCGATCGGCGACAACCGTCACACCGGGCAACCCCGACAGGTTGTCCCGTGCGGCGGCCACCGCCGCCGCGTCGCTCTCCACCGCGAACACCCGTCCGCCCGGCGCCACCGCCGCGGCCAACGACCCGGCAAACAGTCCGACGCCGCTGTACAGGTCCAGCAGCACATCGCCGGGACGTGGCGCCAGCGCCTCGGCGACCGCCCCGACGAGCGTCTGGGCGGCGTACGGATGCACCTGCCAGAAGCCGCCGGCCGGCACCGCGTAGATCCGGCCCGCCACGTTCTCGACGACTCGGTCGGTGGCCGAGACCCCCGGGGGCGAATAGGCGAGCACGGTGGCCGCCGGGGCCGGCATCGGCGTCGCGCTCGGCGCCGAGCGGACCCCCCGCCGGTTGCTCGCCGCCCGCACCACCACCGCGTGCTCCCCCGAACCGGCGATCGTGACCTGCACCTGCGCGGTGTCCGCCCAGCGGGCGTCCAGCACCCCGGTCGCGGCCACATCCGGGTGGGCGATGAAGCACTCGGTGACCGGAATCACCTCGTGCGACCGATGCCGGCGCAGCCCGGGCCGGCCCGAGGGATCGACCGCGAACCGCACCCGGGTGCGCCAACCGGACCCGTCCGGGGCGCCGGGCAGCGGCTCCACGACCGGGCTCAGGTCAAGCTCGGCCAGCCGGTGTAGTTGTTCGGCGAGCACCTGCGCCTTCAGCCGCCGTTGTGCCGGCAGGCTCGCGTGCTGCCAGTCGCAACCGCCACATGCGCCGGGGCCGGCGAACCGGCACGGCGCGACGACCCGGTCCGGCGAGGCCGCCAGCACCTCGACCGCGTCGGCGCGCCAGAATCGGTCGCCGTCGCAGCCCTCGGTCACCCGGACGCGTACCGACTCACCGGGCAGCGCATGGCGGACGAACACCACCAGATCGCCGTGGCGGGCCACGCAGCTGCCGCCGTGGGCCGGTGCGCCGACGGTCAACTCCAGCACCCGCCCGACGGCGCTGTCCGCGCCCGGGCGCGGGACCGCGCGCCGGTAGTCCCCGGCTCGCCGACGCGGCGTCGACACCCGATCGTCCATCTCCGCGAAGTCCTCCCCCGCGAGCGTATGGCCCCTGTGCCGGGCGTTGGGCGGCTGGTCGAGCGGCCACCCGGTCGGCTCGGCGGGGCGAACCTGGTTCCTTACCGGTAATCTCTGCGCCCGGGTCGGCAGTGTCCAACCGAAGGGCCGCGCGTGTTCGTCGTGATCATGGGGTGCGGTCGGGTGGGCTCCCGTCTCGCGCTGACCCTCGAGGCGAGAGGGCACGAGGCAGCGGTCGTCGACCAGTCCCCGGAGGCCTTCCGTCGGCTCGGCAACTCGTTCACCGGCCGCACGGTGACCGGAATCGGGTTCGACCGCGACACCCTGCTCGCAGCGGGCATCGAACGGGCCGACGCGTTCGCGGCGGTGAGCAGCGGCGACAACTCCAACATCATCTCCGCGCGGATCGCCCGGGAGACATTCGGCGTCTCGAACGTGATCGCCCGCATCTACGACCCGGCACGCGCCGAGGTGTACGAGCGCCTGGGCATCCCGACCGTGGCCACGGTCAGCTGGACCACCGATCAGATGCTGCGCCGGCTGCTGCCCGCGGGCGCGGAACCCTTGTGGCGCGACCCGACCGGGCACATCGCGCTGGCTCAGATTCACCTGCACCCGGGCTGGATCGGACGCACCCTGCGCAGCCTCCAGGACCAGTCGGGGGTCCGCATCGCCTTCCTGACCCGGCTCGGTGAGGGATACATCCCGCGCGCCGAGACCGTCGTCCAGGAGGGCGACCTGGTGCACATCCTGGCCCGCGATGCGGACCTGCCCGCCGCCGAGGCCTTGTTCGCGCGCGGACCGGAGGACCACTGATGCGGATCGCAATCGCGGGCGCCGGCGCGGTTGGTCGCTCGATCGCGGCCGAACTGGTCGAGAACGGGCACGAGGTACTGCTGGTGGACCGGGATCCACGGGCCGTCAAACCCGAGTCGGTGCCTGGCGCGGACTGGTTGTTGGCCGATGCCTGCGAGATGTCCTCGCTCCAGGAGGCCGCCCTCGACCGGTGCCAGGTGATGGTCGCGGCCACCGGCGACGACAAGGTGAACCTGGTCGTGTCGTTGCTGGCCAAGACCGAGTTCGGGGTGCCGCGCGTGGTCGCCCGGGTGAACCACCCGAACAACGAGCCGCTGTTCACCGAGGCCTGGGGTGTGGACGTCGCCGTGTCCACCCCGCGCCTGCTCTGCGCCCTGGTCGAGGAGGCGGTCACCGTCGGCGACCTGGTGCGCCTGTTCTCGTTCAAGCAGGGCGAGGCGAACCTGGTCGAGGTCACCCTGCCGCCCGGCTCCCCGCAGGTCGGCCGGCGCGTCGGCGACGTGCCCTGGCCGGCCGACACGGCACTGGTCGCGATCCTCCGCTCGGACCGCGTGCTGGTGCCGAGCACCGACGACCCGATCGAGGCCGGCGACGAACTGGTGCTGATCGCCGCGCCGGAACGCGAGGAGGAGCTGCAGGGCATCCTGGCTCCGCACGCCCCGAAGCCCCCGCCCTGAGGGACGAGTCAATCCGCCTTGGGCGCCGGGGGTTGGTCGCCGATCGGTGTCCTGCCGCGGGCCAGCAACGCCCCCATCGCGAGCAGCGAACCCACCTGCAGCGGCCAGCCCATGGCCACCTTCGCGGCGCCCAGCGCGCCCACCGCACCGGCCTTGTAGAGCGGCAACTGCACGGCGAAGCGCAGCGCGCACGGCAGCACCACCAACCAGGTGAGCCGCGAGCACAGCCGGACCAACGCCGGGTCGGAGCGCCACCCGGTCGGGTCGCCGGTCGCCGTGCCGACCAGAAAACCGAGCACCGGCCAGCGCACCACGATCGAGAAGATCATCGCGACCGCGTAGACCCCGTTGTAGAGGATCCCGGGCAGGAAGGCGTCCTGTGCCCGACCGGTGCGGTGCGCGAAATAGGCGGCGATCAGGATCCCGAACAGGCTGTTGAGCACGAACTTCAACGACGAACGCTGCGCCAGGCGCAACAGCACGAGCACGGCCGCGATCCCGATGCCCACGACCATGGCGGGGCGCAACTGGTGGCTGACCACGTAGCAAACGGTGAACGCGATCGTGGGGATCGCCGTCTCGGCCACCCCGCGTGGTCCGCCCAGCGCGGTGTTCAACTGTGCCCGGACAACCTGTTCCACGGTGGCAACGGCAGCCCGGTCCTCCGCCGAGGTCACGCCGTGGCCTCGCAAGCTCGGCCGGCGGCGTGCCCGTCAGGTGCTGTGCACATTTGTTCGCTCGCTGCGCTCACTCACGTGCCACCTGTCGGGCGCAGCTCGTAGCGCGGATTGAAGATCACCGGCCGGCCCTCGTTGAGTGAGATCCGGCCCTGCACACTGATCCCCCGGCCGGGCTCGATGCCGGCGATCTGCCGTCGGCCGAGCCAAACCAGCGCGACCGTGCCCGAACCGTCGTACAACTCGGCCTCCAGGGCCGGGACACCGGCCCGGGGTCGAAGCGTGACCGTGCGCAGCGTCCCGCACAGCGTGACCAGGTCGCGGTCGGCGCACCGGCCGATCGTTGTGCCGCCGGCGGAGACCGCGCCTTTTTGCAACTCCTCGGCCTCCAGCTCGTCGCGGCTGGCCGTCAGTCGACCCAGCATCCGTTTGAGCCGACCGCCGCCCGGGTTCGCCTCGCTGACCTGGCCCGCCATGACCGGTGAGCCTAGGGCAACTCTCCCAAGGGCATGGTCGGGCCGCGACCGGTTCAGCGGATCTCGGTGATCTCGGGACCCCGCTCGAACGGGTTGAAGTCCTCGATGCCGTGCGCGCCCTCCTCGGCCGATGCGGCCGCGGCCTCCTCGGCGAGCTGGTCGGGCGACGGCGCGAGCTCACCGGGCAGGCGCAGCGTGATCGGTTCGCGCGGCGCCATCGGGTCGGGCCCCCGGACCACGACCACGTCCGCGAACAGGTCCTCGACCGGTGCGCGCGCCGCCTCGACGAGCGCGCCCTCACCGGTGATGACCGCACGCAGGAACCAGCGCGGGCCGTCGACGCCGAGGAACCGCGCCGTCTGCAGGCCCACCGTGCCGTCCGGCGCCCCGACGGGCACCTCGGCCACCAGTTCCAACCCGAACCTGCCCTCGACCTGGCGGACCGTCCCGCCGCCCTGGCCGATGCCTTCGGCGATCTCCCCGCGGACGTCGTCCCAGATACCCATCGTCCGCGGCGCGGCGAAGGGCTGGATCTGGATGGCGGTCCGGCCCACCACGAGCGTGGCCGCGACAACCCGGTCCTCGGCGATCTCCGCCCGCAACTCCATGCCGTCGACGATCGGGACCAGGATCCCGCCGAGATCCACCCGTTCGAGCTTGTCCTCGCCGAGGTCGCCGGAGTCCCACGGACCGCCGTCGCGCTCGGCGCGCATGGCCGGGAACCGCGGGCCACCGACGTCCTCGCCGGCGGTGTCCTCCGGCTCCTCGAGTTCCACGTCCTCGTCGAGCGTCAGGCCCGGCTCGGCCTGCAGTCCGGCTTCCGGAACGCTCTCGGCGCCCGGTACGGCCGCCGCTGCGGTCGGCTCGGTGTCCTTGTTCCGCCGACGAAAGACCACGTCACACCTCTCCTGCGTCGGCTGGCCCGACGATCTGCGTCAGTTCCGTACTGCGGCTGTCGGTACTGCCCGTACTGCGTCGATCGTCCACCGTCCGCCCGCTCCGGTGGGCTGACTCGCAGCTCAAGGCGACCTACGGCTCGGCTCGCGCTGGGCGTCGGTGAACCCGCCCGTCGACCCGTGACCGCCGGCGCCTCGGACGGACCCGGGCAGCCGTTCGACCGGATGGAACCGCGCCCGCTCCACCCGCTGGATCACCAGCTGCGCGATGCGGTCGCCGCGGCGGAAAACCGCGGGCTCACGCGGGTCGTGGTTGATCAACAACACCTTGATCTCACCCCGGTAGCCCGCGTCGATGGTTCCCGGCGCATTGACCATGCCTACCCCGAGACGATGCGCCAGACCCGACCGGGGGTGGACGAACGCGGCGTAGCCGTCCGGCAACGCGATCGCCACACCGGTTGGGACCATGACCCGCTCGCCGGGTCCGATGGCCACGTCCACCGCTGTGCACAGGTCCGCCCCGGCGTCGCCCGGGTGCGCGTAGCCGGGCAGCGGCAGTCCGTCGTCGAGGACGTGCACGAGTACGTCGACGCCGGCGCCGGGCGCATCGATCTTCACGCTGCCCGAGGGTAGGGCATCCAGCTTGACGACCCGCGGATCAGCGACCGACCCGTGGCGAGTCCGGCGCGGCTCGGGTCCGAACGATGCTTCCGGTACCGCAAACTGACAGGCGTGACGGCACCGGAGGCGCAGGGCACCTATCGGGAACGGCTGCGCGTGCCGGTCGCCTGGTGGTTCATCCCGGTGTCGTTCCTGGTCGTGCTGACCCTGGGCACCGGCCGTTACCTGGGCGCCGTGGCCGCCATGGTCACCGCGGTGCTGTTCGTGGGGCTCGTGGTGACCGGGTTGCTGCGCTACGGCGCGATCGACCTGGTCGTGGACGTCTCCGGGTTCCGGGCCGGCCCGCACAGCTTGCCGCGGGCGGCGCTGGGGGCTGCGGCGCCGTTGGACGTCGCCCAGGCCAGGGCATTGTGCGGGCCCCGCGCCGACGCCCGCGCGCTGCTGATGATCCGGGGCTACGTGCCCGCCGGGGTGCGACTCGACGTCCTCGACCCGGGCAACCCGGCCCCGTACTGGTACGTCTCCAGCCGGCATCCGCACGAGTTGGCCGCCGCACTCAACGCGGTGCGGCACCCCGCCGACTGATGGTCGGCCCAGGCACGCCTGACATTCCGCACGAGTTGGCCGGCGCTCGGCGTTCGACGCGGTGCGGCACCCCGCCGGGTGACCGTCGACCCGGGCACGTCCCCGTGTCTGTGAAAGGCTGCCTCGCATGGCGAAGCAGGACACGAAGCTGGCCTGGAAGGCGGTCACCACCGTTGCCGGTGTGGTCGCCGGCCTGGTGACCAAGAAGGCCGTCGGCGCCGGCTGGCTCCGCGTTTCCGGGAACCCCCCGCCGGATCCCCCGGAGAATCCGGACATCGCCCTGCCCGGCGCCCTGCTCTGGGCCGTGGCGGCAGGCGCCGCGGCCGCGGTGGTCAAGGTCTGTCTGACCCGCGGGGCGGCGATGTCCTGGCGCGGACTGACCGGCACGCTGCCCCCCGGCCTGGACTCCCCCGAGTCGATCTGACGTAGCGTCAGACGGGGCGACGGCAGCGCCGCCGCCCCGTACTTCAGGAGCAGTCGAGGCAGATCGGCTGGCCGTTTCGCTCCGAGGCCAACTGGCTCCGGTGGTGCACCAGGAAGCACGTGGTGCACGTGAACTCGTCGGCCTGCCGCGGCAGGACCCGCACGCTCAGTTCCTCGCCGGACAGGTCCGCCCCCGGCAACTCCAGCGACTCGGCCAGGTCGGCCTCGTCCACGTCGACGGTGCTGGCGCCCTTGTCCACGCGACGCGACTTCAGTTCCTCGATGCTGTCCTCGGACAGTTCGTCGTCGGTCTTGCGTGGGGCGTCGTAGTCGGTTGCCATCTCGTGGTGCTCTCCCTGATCGATTCCGCTGTCGCCTCGGGCCTGCGGCGTACGACTCCAGCCGGCCCGACGCCCCGCTCGTGCACGGCCGGCGCCGTTGTGTCAACTGCGCCGGGTGTCGAACAGTTCCCTTCCGGGTGGCAGATTGTGCCCTACCCGGATGACGAACGCGCCACAAGGCGGAAATCGGCTGAACTGAGTCGCACCGAGGGCTTGCCCGAGGCGCGGCCAGGAAGCCGAAAAACAGGCACTGCGGCTGAACTGAGTCGCACCGAGGGCTTGCCCGAGGCGCGGCCAGGAAGCCGAAAATGGGTGCTGTCCTTGTCGAGCGATCTCCGTGAGGTTCGTCAATCGACCTCCGCGTCGGCCCCGGCGGCCACCAGAAGGTCGTGCAACGGACCGAATACGGCGGGTGGGGCGGCGAGTACGAAACGGTCCGACGGAGGCCGTCCGCACAGGCCGGCGAACAGTGCGCCGGCCTCGGTGGCGATCAAGCTGCCCGCCGCGTGGTCCCACGGTTGGACCCCCCGTTCGAAGTAAGCGTCCACCCGTCCGGTGGCCACCAGGCAGAGGTCCACGGCGCAGGCTCCGAACCGGCGGATGTCCCGGACCGCGGGCAGCACCGATTGGAGCACCGCAGCCTGGTTGGCCCGGCGAGCGGCGGCGTAACCGAATCCGGTGGCCACCAACGCTTGGTCCAGACTCGGGCCCGGCCCCAGCCGCAGCGGGTGACCGTTGCACGTGGCGCCGCCGCCCCGGACTGCCGCGAACGTCTCACCGACGTTCGGGACGTGCACCACCCCGGCCACCGACTCACCCCCGACGAGCGCGGCCACGCTGACCGCCCAACCGCCGAGCCCATAGAGGTAGTTCACGGTCCCGTCCAGCGGATCCACCAACCAGTCCACCCCGGTGGTCCCGGCCCGACGCGTGCCCTCCTCGCCGATCAGGCCGTCATCGGGTCGCAACTGGAGCAGCCCGGTGGTGATCAACTGCTCGGCTGCCCGGTCCATCTCGGTGACCACATCGGTCGGCGAGCTCTTGGCATCGGTGGCCAGCGGCTCGGCGCCTCGGCCGTCGACCAGGAGCGCACCGGCCGCGACCGCGACCTGCTCGGCGATCTGGCGCAGTTCGACGAGATCCATCGGAGCAGAGTGTCAGTCCGACCCCCCCACGGCAGGCCGCGGGCCTCGCGGATTCGGGCAGCAGCCCGACAGGCAGCGGTCGGGCCAGGCGCCGAGTCCGCCGACCGTCCGTCTCGGTGCGTTCGGGTCCAGGCGTTCGACGACCAGTTCGCGGACGGCGGTGACGAAAGCCGGAGCGGTGCCCACCGTCGCCGCGCGGGCGTAGGCCAGGCCGAGTTCGGCGGCCACCGCGGCGGCCTCGACGTCGAGGTCGTAGCAGACCTCGACGTGGTCGGACAGGAATCCGATCGGGCTCACCACCACCGCGGGTGTCGCCGACTTCGCCAACTCCCGCAGATGGTCTCCGATGTCCGGCCCCAACCAGGGCACGCTCGGCGGACCCGACCGCGACTGGAACACCAGCCGCCACGGGTGCGCCCGCCCGGTCGCTGCCGTGACCCCGCGGGCCACCAGCGCGGCCACCTCGGCGTGCTGTGCCACGTAGGCGCCGCCGGCCGGGCCCGAGGACTGGGCCATAGCCTCCGGTATCGAGTGCGTGGTGAAAGCCAGCGCGGCTTCGTCCCGGACGCCGACCGGCAGGCGATGCAATGCGGCCAGCGCGGCATCGATCTGTGGCTGCACGAAGCCGGGATGGTTGAAGTACAGCCGGATGCGGTCGATCGCCGGCGCGTCCGGGCCGACCTGCGCGCAAGCGTCGGCCAGGTCCTCGCGGTAGTGCCGGCAGCCGGAGTAGGAGGCATACGCGGCGGTCACCAGCGCCAGCACTCTGCGGACGCCGCCCGCCGCCATCGTCCGCAGGGTGTCGGCGAGCATCGGATGCCAGTTTCGATTGCCCAAACCGACCGGCAGGTCGATGCCGTGGGCGGCGAACTCCGCGGCCAGCGCCGCGGTCAACGCACGGCACTGCTCGTTGATCGGGCTGACCCCGCCGAACCGCAGATAGTGCTCGGCGACCTCGGCCAGCCGCGCCTGCGGCACATCGCGGCCGCGGGTCACGTTGGCGAGGAACGGGAGCACGTCATCGGGGCCTTCCGGCCCCCCGAAGGACACCAGCAGGAACGCGTCGTAGGCGACCGAGGGGCTGGGCACAGCGCGATCCTGCCGGCACCGCCCCCTGGGCGGGCGTGTCCCAAAAACACCACCAACATCTTGTGGAACAGCTGCCACTCCTGCCTCTGACCTGCGACAACACCCCGATTTCTGCCCGCCGCGCCTGCACGGGATTGCCGGACCGACAGGCCAGGATTCGAGCCGAGGACCACTGCGCGGGGAGGACTGGCGGGAATGCAGGATCTACGTCTGGTCGCGGCCAACGAACGCGGTAGCCACCTGGTCCTGCGATCGACAGAGGGCGAGAAGTACGTCGTGACGATCGACGAGCGCCTGCGTGCCGCCGTGGGGGGCGACCGGTCGCGCTCCGGACCGCCGGCCGCCGGGGCAGGAATCGACCTGCGCCCACGGGAGATCCAGGCACAGATCCGGGCGGGCGCGAGCGCGGAGGAGATCGCCCAGGCCGCCGGGATGTCACTGGAGCGGGTCCGTCGCTTCGAGGGCCCGGTGCTCGCCGAACGGGAACACGTGGCGCAGCTTGCTCAGCGCAGCACGGTGCGCCGCCCCGGACTCGACACCAGGCCCACCTCGTTGGGCGACAGCATCAATGAACGACTGGCGTTGATGGGCATCTGCGCAGACGGTCTGCTCTGGGACTCCTGGCTGGCCGAAGACGGCCGCTGGGTGGTCCAGGTGGCCTACCGCCAGGAGGACCGAGTACAAATCGCCCGTTACCGCTACGACCTGCGGGCGCGCAGCGTGGTCGCCGAGAACGACGAGGCCCGGTGGCTGACCGGGGAACGCATCGAGCGTCCGCAACCGGCCACGTTCGTCCCGCGACTGACGCCGGCCGAGCCCGCCCCGCAGGCGGCAGCAGAGGCCGCCGCAACCAGTCGCGCGCACGGTTCCTACCGTCGAGGCGCCATGCAGATGGAGGTCCCGCTCCCCAGCGCCGAGGACCTGGTCGGCGCGGTCGGCGCGGCGGAGCTTCTCGCGCCGGCCGTCGCAATCGCCACCCCGGTCGCGGCTCCGGTCCCGGTCGCGCCCGACCCGATGGTCGCCGCTCGCAGCACCGGAACCGACGGAACTCCCCCGGCTCGTGCCCCGCGCGGTCGGCGCGCCGCCGTCCCGGCGTGGGACGACATCGTGTTCGGGAGTCGCCGTCCGGAGTGACCCAGGACCGGGGTTGTCACGTTTCGGATTGATTACGTCTGCGCGGTGAACGGTGGCCTTCGCCACATTTCCGGATTCGCCCTGATTTAGTGCCCGTACGCGGTGTTCGGGGGGCTCGTCAGACAACTGCCGCGTTCGTACGGCAAGGCAACAATCCGGTAACTGGTAGCGCAAGGACCAGACATTGTCAGCGCATTTCCCCGCGCGGCAGCGTGCGGTGCTGCACTGTGTGAATCACGTGCGCACACGCAAGCTGACTGGCGCCTCAGCCGCGGATGCACGATGCGGTGGATCGTGGGGAAACACCGCGACGGCCCCAGCGACGACTCGGTAAAGGTGGAATCGGGACATGACGGCATTCGACGCCGGCCCCCCGGGGGCCCGTGGGGGCGAGCCCGGGGCCACCCCGGCTCAATCCGGCAGCACGAAGCGCAAGACCGGCCGTAACACCGCCGTGGTCGGAGGTGTCGCGCTGCTGCTGATCGTGGTCGGCGCCGCGGCGTCCCCGCTGGCGTCCGGCCCGTCGATAAAAATCGCGGCCAGCAGTGACCTCAGCGCACCGCTGAACGGCGACACCGTCAAGAATCTCTCGTTCACGGTCACCGGTGGCAACCTGTCCAAGCTGACCATGACCATGGACGGCAAGAAGGTCGACGGGACTACGTCGGGCAACTCGACGGTGTACACGCCGAGCGGCCTGTCCGACGGGAAGCACTCCTTCACCGCCACCGAGCCTGGCCACTTCGGCCGGACCTCGTCAACTTCGGACTCCTTCACGATCAACTCCGCAGGGGCCGCCGGCAACAGCGCCGCACCCGCCGCCCCCGCGACTGCCTCGCCGGCCCCGGGGGCGACCAAGACCATGTTCGGTCTGCGCGCCGTGCACATGACCGCATCGGCGTGGGCCTACAAGCCGCTGCACGACCCGGTCGTGCAGATGCTCAAGGACCACAAGATCGACACGATCGAGATGGACATCAAGGACGAGGACGGCCACGTCCAGTACAAGTCCAACGTCCCGTTGGCCCAGCAGGACGGCGCGGAGAACACCACCCTCTACGACCCCGCCGCCATGCTCAAGGAGATCCACGACCTCGGCGGCAAGGTGGTCGGGCGCATCGTGGCCTTCAAGGACCCACTGCTGGCCAAGTACGCCTTCGCCAACGGACACCCGTCGTGGGGCGTGCAGGACAAGAACGGCAACGCGTATCACGCCGGTTCCTACGGCACCGCGGCCTTCACCAACCTGGCCAGCCCCGAGGTCCAGCAGTACAACGCCGACCTCGCGGTCGAGGCCACCAAGCTGGGCTTCGACGCGATCATGTTCGACTACATCCGCCGGCCCGAGGGCCCGATCGGTTCCGAGGTCTACCCCGGCATCGGCAACCAGCAGGCGCAGGACGTCATCGCGAACTACCTCGGCACGGTCGAACCTGCGGTCCACGCCGCCGGCGGACTCCTGGGCGCGGCCGTGTTCGGGATCTCCGCGTTCACCGCGGCCGGAGCGGGCGACGTCGCCCAGAACATCCCCGCGATGTCCAAGAACCTGGACTTCATCGCCCCGATGGACTACCCGTCGCACTGGGGCAAGGGTGAGTACGGCGTCGCCGTGCCCTGGAACTCCCCGTACGACATCATGTATCGCTCGCTGATGGACTTCAACCGGCAGGCGGCCGAGGGCAACGCGGTCATCATCCCGTGGATCCAGGACTTCAACTTCCCCGGCCAACCGGCCTGGACCCCCGAGGACGTGCAGGCGCAGATCAAGGCCGCGCACGACGACGGCATCAACTCGTTCTTCGTGTGGAACGCGTTCGCCAAATACCAGTACGACGCCTACACGCCGAACAGCGCCAACCCGCAGAACGACGCACCAGGCACGCTGCGCTACTCGATCGACAAGCCGGGAGTGAACTCGGTGGGTACGACCGACAAGGCCCAGGCCCTGACGAGCTTCGACGCCTACATCGCCGCCAAGGCAGCCGGCGCCTCGTCGTCCGGCAGCGGCACCGGCTCGAGCAGCAGCGGGTCGAGCACCTCGACCGCGTCGCCCTCGGCCACTCCGGCCTCGAAGAATTAGATCTCGAGCACCACGTCGGCCACGACCCCCTCACCGACCCCGACGGCCAAGCCGTAACACCGCACTGACGACGGAGCCTCGGCCATCAGCGGCCGGGGCTCCGTTTGCGTTCGGCGGCTCCGGTGACCCTTCGGCCGGTGCCGGCGCGCTCGTGAAGTTTCGGATTGATTACGCCTGGGCCGTGAACGTGGCGTTCGCCACATTTGGCGGATGTCGGCTGATTGAGTGCCACCACGCGGCGTTCGGGGGGCTCTTGCCGGGCAACTGCCGCGTTCGTACGGCAAGGCAACAATCCGGTAACTGGTAGCGCAAGGACCAAGCATCGTCAGCGTATTTCCCCGCGCCGCAGCGCGCGGTGCTGCACTGTGTGAAATATGTGCGCACACGCAAGCTGACTGGCGTCAGCCGCACATGCACGGTGCGGTGGATCGTGGGGAAACACCGCTGCGGCCCCAGTGACAACTCGGTAAAGGTGGAATCGGGATATGACGGCATTCGACGCCGGCCCGCCCGGGGCCGGCGGGGGGGAACCCGGGGACACCCCGGGCCAGTCCGGCTCCGGCAGGAAGCGCAAGACCGGCCGTAACACGGCCGTGGTCGGAGGTGTCGCGCTGCTGCTGGTCGTGGTCGGCGCGGCGGCGGCCCCTCTCGCCAACGGGGTCACCATAAAGATCGCGGCCAACAAGGACATGCCCGACGGCTACGTGAACGCCACCACGATCAAGGACCTCGCCTTCACGGTGACCAGCACCAAGATCTCCGGCGTGACCCTGATGATGGACGGCAAGAAGGTCGACGGCACCCGGCAGGGCGACTCGATCGTCTACACCCCGAGCGGCCTGCCGGACGGCAAGCACACATTCACCGCGGCGGCCAAGGGCCGGATCCCCGGCATCAACTCCGCCAAGTCCGAATCCTTCAACCTCGACACCGCGCCCCCGGTGATCAACATCGACACCCCGGCGAGCTCCGGCCTCAAGGGTCCGTTCACGCTGACCGGTCGGGTCGACGGAGCCAAGTCGCTGACGATCGACGGCAAGAACACCCCGATGGACGGCACCGGGAAATTCAGCGTCACCTACGACAAGGCCCCGCTGGGTGCGGCCATCGTGGCCACCGACGCGGCCGGCAACACCGCGACCGACAACGTCAACACCGCGTCCACCATGCCCGGCATGCGCGCGGTCCACATGACCGCCGCGGCCTGGCAGTACCCGGCACTGCACGACCCGGTCATCGCGATGCTGAAGAACCATCAGATCGACACGGTCGAACTCGACGTCAAGGACGAGGACGGCGCCCTCGGCTACAAATCCACCGTCCCGCTGGCGCAGCAGGACGGTTCGGAGAAGGGCACCACCTACGACGTCGCCGCCGCCGTCAAGGAGATCCACGACCTGGGTGGTCGCGTGGTCGGGCGCATCGTGGCGTTCAAGGACCCGATGCTCGCGAAGTGGGCCTGGGCCAACGGGCACCCGAGCTATGACGTGCAGGACAAGTCCGGCAACCCGTACCACGCCGGGAGCTACGGCACGGCGGCCTTCACCAACCTGGCCAGCCCCGAGGTCCAGCAGTACAACATGGACCTCGCCGTCGACGCCGCCAAGCAGGGTTTCGACGACATCATGTTCGACTACATCCGGCGTCCCGAGGGCACTCTGGGTACCGAGGTCTACCCGGGCATCGGCACCGCGCAGCCGCAGGACGTGATCGCGAACTTCCTCGGCAAGGTCGAACCGGCCGTCCGCGCGCAAGGTGCCTACCTGGGCGCGGCTGTCTTCGGGATCTCGGCCTTCACCGCGGCCGGGCACGGCGATGTGGCCCAGAACATCCCGGCCATGTCGAAGAACCTCGACTTCATCTCGCCGATGATCTACCCGTCGCACTGGGGCCCCGGTGAGTACGGCGTGCCGGTCCCGAATTCCGACCCGTACGCCATCGTTCACCGGTCGCTGATGGACTTCAACCGGCAGGCGGCCGAGGGCACCGCGCAGATCATTCCCTGGCTGCAGGACTTCACGCTCGGCCCGCCCACCTACACCGCCGAGGATGTGGACAAGCAGATCCAGGCCGCGCACGACGACGGCGTCAACTCCTTCCTGCTGTGGAACGCGTTCTGCAAGTTCCACTCGGACGCGCTACCGGCCAAGGACATGTTCACGCCGGACGCCCCCGGCACCCTGGTCTACTCGATCGACAACCCCGGCGTGAACTCGCAGGGCACGACCGACAAGCAGAAGGCGTTGGACTTCCTGAACGCCTATCTGGCGGCCAAGACGAACGGCACCCCGGTTCCGAAGAGCACCTCGAGCACCGGTTCGGCCGCGACCGCGGGCACCGGCACCTCGAGCACCACGGGTTCGTCCTCGAGCAACGGCTCGTCGAGCGGATCGGGCACCGGGTCGACCGGTTCGTCCGCCACCGCCTCGCCGGCCCCCTCGACCAAGCCCGACGAATCGATGAAGGTCACCACCAAAGCGACCGCGACACCGACCGCAACCCCGTAACGCGCACCTGTTCGAATCGGAGCCCCGGCCGAAGCGGCCGGGGCTCCGGCGTGTCAACGCCACCCGAGAAGCGTCTTCTGCCGCCTGTCGCACCTTTCCGACTACCCGGAAGGGCGCGACAGGCAGCAGGAGTCGGTCAATTGACCTTGCCGGTGGTTGCGGCGAATTCGTGGTGCTCCCCCGCCGCGACCAGCGTGCGGATTCGGTCGAATGCATCCCAGACCTCGGTGAACCGGGTGTGGATCGGCGCCGGACCGAGCCGCAAACGGTCGGGCGCGCGGAAGTCGCCGATCACGCCGGCGGTTTCGGTCAGCGCGCGGCAGATCGCCTCGGCCTCGGGGTGACGCAGCGTCAGATGTGATCCCCGCTTGGCCGGGTCGCGCGGCGAGGCCACCTCGAAGCCCAAGGGCGCCAACCAGGCGTCGGTCAGCTCCACCGCCAGGCCGGTCAGGGCCATCCCTTTGGCCCGCAAGCGGTCCAGGCCTGCCCGGGCGAGCAGCCGAACCCCTTCCTCGACCGCCACCAGACCGAGCACCGGCGGAGTCCCGGTGAGGAATGCCCGGGCATCGGGTTGCGGGTCGTAGTCCGCGCCCATCGCGAACTGGTCGCGTTGGCCGAACCAGCCCCAGACGGGTTGTCGCAGCGACTCCTGCAATTCCTGCCGGACGTACAGGAACGCGGGCGCCCCCGGTCCGCCGTTGAGGTATTTGTACGTGCAACCGACGGCGAGATCGGCACCGGCGGCGGTCAACCCGATCGGGACCGACCCAACCGCGTGGCACAAATCCCAGAGCACCAGCGCCCCGACCTCGTGCGCCGCCGCGGTGATCGCGGACAGGTCGGCCATCGCCCCGCTGCGGTAGCCCACGTGGCTCAGGCAAACCAGGGCCACGTCCTCGTCGAGCGCGGCGCGCAACTGCGCGACGTCCGGTCCGGTGACCTCGTCCGCGGCGACGACGCGCACCTGCAGGCCCCGCGCGGCCGCCAGCCCGCTCAGCACGTAGCGATCGGTCGGGAATTCGTCGGCCGCGGTCACGATCGTGCCTGCGCCCGGCCGGGCGTCCAGCGCCGCGGCCGCCAGTTTGTAGAGGTTGACCGTCGTCGAGTCGCTGACGACGACCTCGCCGCGCCTGGCCCCGAGCAATGTGGTCGCGATCCGGTCGCCGACCCGGGTCGGCAGGTCGATCCAGGACTCCCAGGACCGGATCAGGCCCTCCCGCCATTCGACGTCCACCACCTCGGCCAACCGGCGAGCGGTTGCCCGCGGCAGCCGGCCCAGCGAATTGCCGTCCAGGTAGATCAGGCCCGGCTCGATACCGCCGAACTCCTCGCGGAACGCGGCCAGCGAGTCGGTCGCGTCCAACTGCTCGGCGTGTGCCCGAGTCGGCCGGGCGATCGAAGACACGCCACCTCCTGAACGGGACCCCGCCCTTGGCCACGCTATCCCGCGATGAATGGAGGCCTCACCTCGCTGCGTAATGCGCGGGATGGACCTGGTTGGATACGGTGCAAATCTTCGCCCCGACCGTCGCCGGGCTCGGCGAGAGGTGGACAGCGAGTGGACGACGAGGCCGGCTCGGTGGCGCTGCCGGCGCGTTACGACGCCCTGCTCGTCTCCGACCACGTGGCGCTGCGGTGCGACCAGTTGATGGTGGCTGCGCAGGATCTGCCCCGGGTGCCCGCCGGCCTACGACGTTGGCTGGCCGACCCACTGCCCGCGCGGGCGGGTGTACACCGGTGGCCGCTACGCCCGGGCAGCGGCGCCGACGTCCGGCAATTGCTCGCCGACGCCGGGGCGGAGCCCGTGGCTGCGGCGGTGCACCTGCTGCGTGCCGCGCCGCGGTGGCGCAGCGGCCCGGCCCGCCCGCCGGTGCTGCTCCAGGCGGGTCCCCCGCCGCCCGCCGCCGCTGATCCAGCCGCGGTCCCGGTCGAGGTCGCGGTCCTGGACACCGGAATCACCCCCCATCCCTGGTTCACCGACCGAGCCTGGTTCGCCAACGTGCCGGCGAGCGAGTCGGAGGTGCTCGACGCCGGCCACAGTCACCCACTGGACTCGGTGGCCGGGCACGGCACGTTCGTTGCGGGCGTGGTCCAGCAGCACGGTTCCTCGGCCCGTTTGCGAATCGAACGGGTACTGCACTGCGACGGGATCTGCGACGAGGTCGACCTGATCGAGGCACTGCACGGCCTTGCCGCTGACCCGCGACCGCCCGATGTCGTCAACCTGTCATTCGGTGGCTTCACCCACGACGACCGCGCAAGCGTCCTGCTGGATCACGCCGTGACCCGGCTGGCGGCCGTGAGCGTGGTGGTGGCCGCCGCGGGCAACGCCGGCAGCGAGCGCCCCTTCTGGCCGGCTGCGCTGCCGACGGTGATCGCCGTGGGTGCGCTGGATGCGACGGGCACCGGCCCGGCGGCGTTCTCCAACCACGGCCCATGGGTCGACACCTGGGCGATCGGCGAGGACGTCTGCGGGGCCTTCGTCGCCGCGGCGCCGGAATTGCCGGCCGCGCCGGGCCCGGAGGGCTGCTTCGCCCGGTGGAGCGGGACATCGTTCGCCGCACCGGCGGTCGCCGGAAAAATCGCCGCGGACCTGGCTGCCGGCGTCCGCACCGAGCGAACCAACCTCACGGTGCCCGCCACATTCGGCGTGAACCGTCAGGCGATGGTGCGCCAGTGACTGCGGACGGGCTGCGGGTCCGCACCGTCGGCGAGTTGGTCGAGGCCGCGGCCGCAGGCGAGCACGCCGCCTGGGACGAACTGGTCCGCCGTTACGCGGCGTTGGTCTGGGCCGTGGCCCGGGCACATCGGCTCGGCCCGGCCGATGCCGCCGACGTGAGCCAGACGGTCTGGCTGCGCCTGGTCGAGAACCTCGGCGACCTGCGCGAGCCGGACGCCCTGCCGGGTTGGCTGCGCACCACGACCAGGAACGAGTGTCTGCGGGTGATCCGGCGCGGCGGACGGGAGATCAACCAGGCGAAGCCGCTGACTGACGTGCACTCACCTGACTGTCCGTCACCGGAGCTTCTTCTGCTGGAGAACGAACGCGATCGCCAACTCTGGTCGGCGCTGCGCCAACTGTCGCGCCGGTGCCAGGATCTGCTCCGGGTACTGGCCTACGCCCCGGAGGCAGGTTACGCAGAGATCTCCCGACTGCTGGGCGTCCCGGTCGGCAGCATCGGGCCGAGTCGAGCGCGCTGCCTGGCCCACCTGCGCCGCCGGCTGGACCAGACCGACGTGCCGACCTCCCCGACCTCCCCGACCAAGGCCGCAACGTCGTGAGCATCCCGCTGCACCGGCGTCCGCCCCAACGGTTGCGGTTGTTCGGTGCTCGCTCGACTGACGAACTTCTCACACGGGCCGGCGCCACCGAGGCAGGGACGGTGCACCGATGAGCGAGGCAGCCGACCAGGAGCTGCTGGGTGAGTTGCGCGCCCTGCACGACGTGCTCGACCCGCTGCCCGAGGTGGTGCTGACGGCGGCGTGTGCGGCGTTCGAGTGGCGCGACGTCGAGGCGGAGTTGGCAGAGTTGCGATCCGACCGGCGGGCGGCCGAACTCGGCATGCGCTCGACCGCCGATGCCCGCCTGCTGGGCTTCACCGGCCGCCGCGGCGGTGCCGAGGTGGAGGTGCTCGAGGTCGGTGGCCGTCGCCGACTCGTCGGCCAACTGCTGCCGATCTGCGCCGGGCTGGTCACGGCGACCGTCCGCGGCAGCAGTTTCGAGGCGGTCGCGGATGAGGTCGGTTGCTTCCGGTTCGACGACCTGCCGGACGGCCCACTGCGGCTGCGGTGGATCGCCGCCGCCGGGCCAGTGGTAACCCGTTGGGTCGTCATCTGACGGTCAATCACCTGGCCGCCGCGCACGAGGCGCTGCGGCTGGTGCTGGTCGACCCCGCGGGCGCGCTGCGAATGGCCGAGCGGACGCTGGCCACCACCGACGATCCCGCGGTCCGGGCCGTGGCGCTGCGGGCCGCCGGCCAGGCGCTGGCCGAGACCGCGGACCTGCCTGCCGCGACGGCTCGACTGCGGGCCGCTGTCGAGTTGGCCGCGCGCCACCACCGCAACGCCGACGAGACCGCGGCGCGGGTCAGCCTGTCCGGCGTGCTGGGATCGTCCGGGAGGATCGACGCGGGGCTGCGCGAACTGGACCGCGCCGCCCGCACTCCACAGGTCGTCGCGCAACGTGGGTTCCTGCTGGCCCGAGCGGGCCGTACGCCGGAGGCCCTGGCCTGCTTCCGAGCGGCGCTGCCGGGCCTGCGCCGCGACGGGGACCGGCGCTTCGAGGCGATCCTGCTGCTCAACCGGGGCGCCCTGCACGCCGAGCGCGGCGACCTGCCGGCCGCCGAACGGGACCTGAACCGGTGCGTGCTGGTGGCGACCGCAGCCGGGCTGGGGCAGTTGGTTGCTGATGCACGCAACAACCTCGGCTGCGCGGCTGCCGCGGCCGGCGACCTGGCGGGGGCATTCGCGGCCTTCGACACCGCCGAGCTCACCCCAGGCGTCAGCGCGGCGCAGCTGGCCGCCACCCGGCTGGACCGGGCCCGAGCGCTGCTGTCCGCTCGGTTGGCCGCGGACGCGATGGCTGAGGCGCACCGCGTGCTGCCCCTGCTCGACCTGTTGCGACGCGATCTGGACCGGGCCGACGCCGAGCTCCTCCTCGCCGAGGCGGCGCTGCTGGCCGGTGATCATCGGCAGGCCCGGGCGGCCGCCGTGACAGCCGCCGAGCGGCTGCGTGCGCAACGCCGCCACGGCTGGGCCGCACTGGCCTGCCATCTCGAGGTACGGGCCCGTTTCGAGGCAGGCGAACGGGGGCCGGAGCTGACGGCCGCCGCACGGCACGACGTCCGTCGGCTCGAGCGAACCGGTTGGCCCGGGGCGGCGATCACGAGTCGGATACTGCTCGCACGCACCCTGATCGAGCGCGGCCGCACCCGCGAGGCAGTGGACGCACTGGTCCCGGCCGCTCAGGCCCGCCGAACGGGCGCGGCGCAATCGCGGATAGCCGCGTGGCACGCCGAGGCGTTGCGCCGCCGGCTGTCCGGTGACCGTGCCGGGGCGATCCGGGCGGCGCGCAGCGGCATCCGGGTGGCGCAGGATCACGCGGCGGCCGCCGGGGTCGACGAGTTGCGCGCCCATGCGGCCGATCACGGCACCGGGGTGGCCGAACTGGGCCTGGAACTCAGCCTGGCAACCGGGCGTCCCGCGGCGGTGTTGCGATGGTCCGAGGAGCACCGCGCGGCCGCCTTGTTGTCGCCACCGGCCCGGCCGCCGGGTGACGCCGAACTGGCCGGCGATTTGGCCGCGCTTCGCATTGTCAGTGCGCAACTGGCTGAGCAGATTGCGGCAGGCGGCGACCCGGGATCGCTACGGCGCGAACGCGACCGCGCCGAGCGAGCCGTCCGGGATCGGGTGCGGCGAACCGCGTCCCGCGTCGGCCCGGTGAACCGGTTCGACCCCACCTTGCTGGCGACCCGCCTCGCCCACCGCGCCCTGGTCAGCTACGTGGTGTCGACGGGCCGACTGCACGCCGTTTCGCTGGTCGAGCGCCGCTACCGCCTGCACGACCTCGGCCCGTTCGACCGCGTGGTCGCGGCACTGGAGACAGCCCGGTTCGCCGCGTTGCGGATCGGTTGCCTCCCTGCCTCCGGCGCGCGTCGCGCCGCTCTGCAACACGCCGTCGCGATGCTGGACGCCACGTTGTGTCGTCCCTTGCCGGAGGTGGCCGGCCGCGACCTGGTGGTGGTGCCCACCGCCGACCTGTTCCGGACGCCGTGGAGCCTGCTGCCGTCGTGGCTCGGCGCCTCGGTCGTGGTCAGCCCGTCGGCGCGGCTCTGGGCCCGGGTCGACCCGGGCCGGCAAGGCCGCCGGGAGCGCCGAGCCGTGCTGGTCAGCGGTCCCGGTCTGGTGGGCGCGAGCGACGAGGTGGCCGCCTTGGCTCAGCTGCACCCAGGGGCCGCGGTGCTCGCCGGCGCCGCCGCCGGCGTCGAGCCGGTGCTGCACGCCCTGGACGGGGCGGCGCTGGCGCACCTGGCCTGCCACGGTGACTTCCGTGAGGCGGGCCCGCTGTTCTCAGCCCTGCGTCTGGCCGACGGCCCGCTGTTCGTCCACGACCTGCTCCGGCTGCACCGGCCGCCACGCACATTGATTCTGTCGGCCTGCGACTCGGCGCGCTGCGCGGTCCGCCCGGGCGACGAGATCCTCGGCCCGGCGGCTGCCCTGCTGGCGGGCGGCACGCGAACGGTGATCGCCGCGGTCAATCCGGTGGCCGACACCGCAGCGGCGGCGCTCATGCCGGTGCTGCACCGACACCTGCTGGCCGGCCGACCTCCGGGACAGGCCCTGGCCACGGCCGCCGCCGAAACGGGCGTCCACGGATTTGTGTGCCTGGGCTACGGCTGAGCAACGTCAGTTGTGCTGCCGCACAGCCAACTCGGCCGCCGCGCTGATGGCCGAAACGGCAGGCACGGTCAGCGCGGGGTCGTACGAAGGGGACGGCTGACAGCAGAACGTGAAGGCCGCCAAGGGAATGTTCCCGACGTCGACTACAGCGGCCCACACCTGCCCGTCGTCGGAACGACGCACTTCCCGCAGGCTGTAGACCTGACCTTTGGCGAGTTGTGTGCCCTTCGTGTCGGAGTACGGGTGCATGCATCGGAATTGTTCGAACACCTGGGCATCTCCTGGCTCGGCTACCCGGCCGTCACCAGGCGTCACTCTACGAACCGACGTTCCAGCTGACCAGAGGCGGACGGGACGCACCACGGGCGACGTCGCAGACGCGGTCTGCCGCCGCCGGCGCCCGGTTCAGCGGTGGCGCTGATCCGATGGCTTGCCGTCGCCGTTGGGCCGTAGTGCTCATTGCCGACTTCCTGGCCGTGCCTCGGGCAAGCCCTCGGTACGGCTCAGTTCAGTATCGAGCGGCTTTCCCCTCGCCCCTCGCTCCGCGGACGGCCCTGGAAAAGCGTCGGGCCTGCCACTCCCCTCGGTTCTCGGGACGCCGCTCAGTCGGCCTGGACCGGGCGCCCCTGCGCGGACCACTCGCTCCAGGACCCGACATACAGCGCGGGGGTCGGCAGACCCGCCTGTGTCATCGCCAGGATCGTGTGACAGGCCGTCACCCCGGAACCGCAGTAGACGCCGACCGCCCTCCGGCGAACGCCGAGCGAACGGAAGCGCGCGGTCAGCTCCTTGGCCGGCAGCCACTGTCCAGAGGCGTCCACGTTGTCGATGGTCGGCGCGCTGACGGCTCCGGGGACGTGCCCGCGCACCGGGTCGGCCAGGTCCTCACCGCGGTAGCGCTTGCCCGAGCGGGCGTCGAGCAGGAGTCCCTTCTTCGGGAACCCCGCCGCGGTGTCGGCGTTCAGCACCGGCATGTTGCCACGCTTGGCGAAGAAGTTGCCGGGCTCGACCGGTTCCGGCTCACCCTTCGCGATCGGCATTCGGGCGGCCTTCCAAGCCGTGAATCCGCCATCCAGCAGGCGCACGTCGGGATGGCCGAAGTAACGCAGGCACCACCACGCCCGGCCCGCGGCCAAGCCGTTGGACAGGTCGTGGACGACGACCGGCCGCGACTTGCGTACGCCGTGCCGGCGCATCGCGGCGGTGAACGCCGCCGCGGACGGCAACGGATGCCCGCCGCCTTTCGCGCCACCGGCGGGCGCGGACAGGTCCGTGTCCAGGTCGACGAATCGGGCGCCGGGGATGTGGCCCTTCAGGTATCCCTTCGGATCGGGCGGGCCAGGGATGGGCCACCGGACGTCCAGGACCACCGGCGGCTGCGGACCACGCAACTGCTCCGCCAGCTCGGCCACCGAGATCAACGACACCCTTGCCCACCTCTCATTCACGGTTCGCAGGTTTGCCTCTGGCAACGATCGGTACAGCGCCTCTGGCAACGATCGGCACAGCACCTCTGCAACGATCGGCACAGCACCGCCGGGAACGATCGCCACAGCACCGCCGGGAACGATGTGCACAGTGTGGCGAGGTCAACCGAGCGCGCACAACAACGGGACGAACTGCTCGCCGGCGCTCAGCCCACCGTGCATTCCGATGAGCTTGGACACCACGGGTTCGGTGGTCGCGGCCACCACCGCGCCCGGACCCAACGGCACGGCCACGACGTCGCCGATGATCGCCCGCCGACTCTCCTCGACCTGCGGCCCGAACCAGCCGGCCGCCACGGCTTCGTCGCGGGAACACACCAACCAGTCCGTGCCGAGCACCTCACGCCAGGCGGCCAACACGTCGTCGGCGGCGCCGGGCACGGCATGCACGTAGCGGGCACGCGGCTCGCCGGCCAACAACTCGACGCCGGCGCGCAACTCGAGGCGCTCGTCGGCGTCGACCCGGGCCTCCGCCGGGACGTCGAGCATCCCGTGGTCGGCCGTGACCACCAGTGCCTGGCCGGGGCGCAGGCCGGTCACGATCTGTTCGACCAGTCGGTCCACGTGCTCCAACTGGAACGCCCAGGCGGCCGACCCGCAGCCCTCGCGATGGCCGGTCGCGTCCAGATCGCCGTGATAGGCGTAGACGAGCACCGGGTCGTCGCTGCCACCGGCGTCGAGTGCGGCCAGGGTCCCGGCCGCCAGCTCACCCGGCGACTCGGCGCCGCGGGGCACCGCGCCGCGGAAGGCGGCGCTGTTCAGGCCACTCCCGCGGAACCGACGCGGGCCGACCGCCCGCACCAGGACGCCCGCCGCGGCCGCGCGCTCGAAGGCGGTCTCATGCGGTTGCCACGCGATGGGGTCCACCTCGGCGGGGTCCCAGTGCAGGGCGCTGAACAGACCGCCGTCGGGGCGCCGCATGGTCAGGCCGAGCACGCCGTGGGCCCCGGGCGGCAAGCCGGTGCCCAGCGACGTGAGCGAGGTCGCGGTGGTCGACGGGAATCCGGCGGCCAGCCGGCCGGCCCCCGGCCCGTTCGTGAGCGCGGTCAGGCACGGCGCCCGGTCGGCGTGCGCGGCCAGCAAGTCGGCGCCCAGTCCGTCGATCAGCAGAACCGCGACCCGGCGCGGCAGCGCCAGGCCGAGCACATCGGTCTCCCCCGCCAGGCCCAGCCGGGCCAGGACGCTGGGGAGCAGATCGGCCAAGGTGCCCCGGCCGTAGGGCGGCGCGACGACCGGGCCTACGCCGCCGATCGCAGTGGTGGACCGGCCGCCCGAAGGACCGTCAACGCGACCGTGGTCCGGCCCGGCGATGATCAACCGGCGCCCACCGCGGTCGACAGGGCCCCGGCGAACGACACGAGTTCGACCACCGCCGCCCGGCCGTCGCCCGCCTCGCTGACCCGCAGCGACAGGTCGTCGGTCGTGACCGTCCCGGTGTAGCCGTGGTCCAGATCGCAGTTGGCGTCGCCGCACGCGGCCGGCTCCAGGTCGACGCGGCTGACCGCGCCCCAGCCGACGGTCAGCACCACCGCGGTGGGTAGCGCCCCGACCACGTGCTTGGCCGGATCGGCCACCGTCCGACTGACCACCACGGTGCCGACGCGGCGCAGCGCGACACACTCGGTGGAGGTGGTGGCGTAAGCGGTCGGGTTGTCCTCGTCGGCCCCGTGCTCGTCGGTGTGCCCGACGATCAGCCGGGTCGGGGTCAGCGCCAGGACCGTGACGTGCCGGCGTACCTCCTCGGCGTCCAGTGTCGTCTCCTGGTTGACCAGGTAGGCCACCAACGGTTCCGTGCCGACGGCGGCGTCGATGCCCTCGGCCACCAGTTCCGGGTAGTAGCCGCTGCGCTGGATCGCCCGCCGAAGGTCGCGCGCGACGCTGATGTCCACCAAGGCCTGCTCCGTTTCCGCTGGTGCATCTCGGCTGCCGGTCGTGTTCGATCCGGCCGAACCGTGCTCCCACCCGAAATCCTTCCACCGTCGGCGGCCCGGTGCGGCAGGGCCGCACCGGGTGGTGGCGCTGCGCCGGCTAACGTGCGGTGAGTGGAGCACATCACGTTGAGCGTCGAGGTCGCCGCCGCCCTGGCTTCCGGGCAGCCGGTGGTCGCCCTGGAGAGCACGATCATCAGCCACGGGCTGCCGCGTCCGGACAACCTCGAACTGGCCCGGGCCCTGGAGGCGATGGTTCGCGACGCGGGGGCTGTGCCGGCCACGATCGCGGTCCTCGACGGCGTGGTCCGGATCGGGTTGGCGCCCGACGACCTGGAGCGCCTTGCGGCGGATCCGGACATCGGCAAGCTTTCGGTGCGGGACCTCGCGCCGGCGATCGCCGCCGGGATCAGTGGAGCCACGACGGTCGCGGCCACCGCGCATCTGGCGGCCCGGGCCGGCATCGAGGTCTTCGCGACCGGAGGGCTCGGCGGCGTGCATCCCGCGCCACGACCCGCAGGCGCGCAATGGGACGTCTCCGCCGACCTGGACACGCTGGCCCGGACGCCGATCGCGGTGGTGTGTTCCGGGGTCAAGTCGCTGCTCGACGTCCCGGCGACCCTGGAGCGGCTGGAGACGCTCGGGGTCGCCGTCGTCGGCTACGGCACCGACGACTTCCCGGGGTTCTACGTCCGGCGCACCGGCCTGCGGGCCCCCTGGCGGGTGGACTCCCCGGCGCAGGCCGCCGCACTGCTGCGGGCGCGCACCGCCCTCGGGGTACCGGCCGCGGTAATCGTCGCCAACCCGGTACCGGGCCCCGCCGAGCTCGATCCGACCCTGCATGACGCCGCGTTGCACCAGGCGCTGACGGCCGCGGACACCGAAGGCGTCCGCGGCCCGGACCTGACCCCGTTCCTGCTCGCCGCACTGGCGAGCGCGACCGACGGCGCCGCGGTCGCCGCGAACGTGGCGCTGGCCGAGTCCAACGCCGAGCTCGCGGCCCGGATCGCGGTCGAACTGGCCTGAGGCCCCCTCCGCCGCCCCGGTCGCCCGAAGGGGTGTCACCCCTTCCGACAACCACACACGGGCGACACACCGAGACCCGGTCGCCCGAAGGGGTGTCACCCCTTCCGACAACGACGCGCCGAGCGACACGCCGAGGGGCGTGGCGAGGACGGCTGACAGCGGTCGTGGAGCATGGGCGGCATGGCCACCACCCCGCCTCCCACGCATCCGAACGAGCGGATCCTCATCACCGACGTTGCCGAGGAGATGCGCGGCTCGTTCCTGGAGTACGCGTACTCGGTCATCTGGTCGCGGGCCCTGCCCGACGCCCGGGACGGGCTGAAGCCGGTGCACCGACGGATCCTGTACCAGATGGCCGAGATGGGCCTGCGGCCGGACACCGGGACGGTCAAGTCCGCCCGGGTGGTCGGCGAGGTCATGGGCCGCCTGCACCCGCACGGCGACGGCGCCATCTACGACGCGCTGGTGCGCATGGTGCAGCCGTTCGCGATGCGCCTGCCCACCATCCACGGCCAGGGCAACTTCGGGACGTTGGACGACGGGCCGGCGGCCATGCGCTACACCGAGTGCCGGCTGGCCGAGCCGGCGATGGACCTGGTGCGCTCGATCCACGAGGGCACCGTCGACTTCGCGCCGAACTACGACAGCCGCGAGTCCGAACCCACCGTGCTGCCGGCGGCCTTCCCCAACCTGCTCGTCAACGGCGCCGCCGGAATCGCCGTCGGCATGGCCACGAACATGGCGCCGCACAACCTGGGCGAGGTGATCGCCGCGGCACGCCACCTGATCGCGCACCCGGACGCCGACCTGGACGCCCTGATGCGTTTCGTCCCCGGCCCGGACCTGCCGACCGGAGGCAAGATCGTCGGCCTGGAGGGCGTCCGCGAGGCGTACGAGACCGGACGTGGCTCGTTCCGGATGCGGGCCACGACCCACATCGAGAACGTGACGGCCCGCCAGAAGGCCATCGTCGTCACCGAACTGCCTTATGGCGTCGGCACCGAGAAGGTCATCACCCGTATCAAGGACTTGGTCAACGCCCGCAAGTTGGCCGGCATCGCGGCCGTCGACGACCACACCGACGGGACGCTCGGCCTGCGCCTGGAGATCAAGATCAAGACCGGGTTCAACCCGGAGGCGGTGCTGGCCGAGCTGTACCGGCAGACACCGCTGGAGGACAGCTTCGCGATCAACGCCGTCGCCCTGGTCGACGGCCAGCCGCTGACCCTGGGCCTGAAGGAACTGCTGCAGGTCTACCTGGAGCACCGCTTCGAGGTTGTCCGGCGGCGCTCGGAGTTCCGGCGCCAGAAGGCCGCCGACCGCCTGCACCTGGTCGACGGTCTGCTGGTCGCGCTGCTCAACATCGACGAGGTCATCGGAGTCATCCGGACCTCCGACGACACCGCGGATGCCCGCGCCCGACTCATGCAGGTCTTCGACCTGACGCAGATTCAGGCCGACTACATCCTGGACACCCCGCTGCGTCGCCTGACCCGCTACGACAGCCTGGCGCTGGAGCGGGAGCAGTCCGAACTGCGCGCCTCGATCGAGGAACTCACCGCGCTGCTGCAGTCCGACGCCCTGCTGCGCAAGACCGTCTCGACGGAGTTGAAGGAGCTGTCGGACAAGCACGCCGACGCGCGGCGCACCGTGCTGCTGGAATCGGCCGGAGTGCCGACCGGCGCGGTCCCGCTGGAGGTCACCGACGACCCGTGCTGGGTCCTGCTGTCCTCCGCCGGCCTGCTGGCCCGCACCGCGAACGCCGACCCGCTGCCCGCGGAGGGCAACCGGGCCAAGCACGACGTGGTCACCCACGCGGTCGCCACCACGGCCCGCGGCCAGGTCGGCGCGGTGACGAACCTGGGTCGGATGCTACGAGTCTCGATCGTCGACCTGCCGGCCCTTCCGCCCACCGCGGCCCCGCCCACGCTGTCCGGCGGCGGGCCGGTGAGCGAGTTCTGCCGACTGGAGAAGGGCGAACGGGTCGTCGCGCTGGCCTCACTCGACCCGGACAGCCCGACGCTCGCACTGGGCACGGCGTCCGGGGTGGTCAAGCGGCTCAAGTACGACGTGCCCGGGAACAAGGACGACTGGGAGGTCATCGCGCTCAAGCCCGGCGACACCGTCGTGGGCGCCGGACCGGTCGTCTCGGAGACCGCCGAGTTGGTCTTCCTCACCGACGACGCCCAGTTGCTGCGCTTCCCCGCCGGCTCGGTGACCGCACAGGGCCGGACCTCGGCCGGGATGGCCGGGATCCGCACCACCTACGGCGCCAGAGTCGCCTGGTTCGGGGTCGTCGACCCGCTCCGCGCAGCGGTCGTGGTCACCGTCTCCGGCAGCACCGGGGCACTCGACCTCGGCGGCGGCTCGATCAAGGTGACCCCGTTCGAGGAGTACCCCGGCAAGGGCCGCGGAACCGGCGGCGTGCGCTGCCACCGGTTCCTGCGGGGCGAGGACGTGCTGACATTCGGCGCGGTCGCGGCCACGCCGGCTCGGGCAGCCGACCCGAAAGGCACGCCGCTCGACCTGCCGGAGGCCGACGGCCGCCGCGACGGCTCCGGCATCCGGTTCGAGCAAGTCATCGCCGCGGCCGCCGGCCCGCTTGCCTGACCCTCTCGGGGCGCCGGCCTGACGCAACGTCAGGTCGGCGGCGGCAGGAACGAGTCGACATCGAGCACCACGTCCGGAAACGCGAGCAGACCGATGCTCTGCCCGCGAGCACGGTCCTGTGCCGTCGCGTACCCGACGGGGGTCGGATCCCGCAAAATGGTGACTGTGTCCGAGTTCAGGTCGACGATCCAGTACTCAGGCACGCCTGCTGCGGCGTAGACCCTGGGCTTCACCATCCGGTCCTTGCGGATCGAGGAGAAAGCCACCTCGATCACCAGCAGGGCCGACTGCGGATGATCCTTCCAGTAGTCGCCCGGCCGGACCACGCAGACGTCCGGCTCCGGCTCGGAGACGTTCGACGCGGCGAACGGATGCCCGGTGCGCACCCACGCCCGTTCCCCCAAGGCCAAGGCGAGCGTATGCCCGATGGACGTGATCGCTGCCGAGTGCGGAGCGCCCTCCGGGCTCATGATGACCAACCGACCCTCAATGAGTTCGACGGGCTCGTCCTCGAGGAAACCCGCCTCGACGAGTGCGTCGTACTCCTCACGCAGCAGCGGTCGAGTCGGCTCCTGATCCAGGGCATCAATTTCGACGGACATGTGCGCCCCTCCCGTTCCATGACCGCAATCTGCCGGCGCCCACCGACAGTTTCGCCGATCCCGGGGTCAGGCGTCGATGCGCGAGCGGTCGAGCAGGTTCGCCGAGGCGACGATGAACTCCTTGCGCGGCGCGACGTCGGAGCCCATCAGCAGGTCGAAGACCTTCTCGGCCTCCTCCAGTTCGCCCGCGGTGATGCGCCGCAGGGTCCGGCTGGCCGGGTCCATCGTGGTCGCCTTGAGCTGCCCGTGGTCCATCTCGCCGAGACCCTTGTAGCGCTGGGGGTCCTTGAACGAACGGTTCTTCTTCGTCAGGTCCGCCAGCACGGTGCGCAACTCGGTGTCGGTGTAGGTGTAGACGACCTCGTTGGCCTTCTTGCCGGGGTTGACCACCTCGATGCGGTGCAACGGCGGCATCGCGGCGTAGACCCGCCCGGCGTCGACCAACGGCCGCATGTAGCGGTGGATCAGGGTCAGCAGCAGGGTCCGGATGTGCGCGCCGTCGACGTCGGCGTCGGTCATCAGGATGACCTTGCCGTAACGCGCCGCGTCGATGTCGAACGTCCGCCCGGAGCCGGCGCCGACCACCTGGATGATCGAGGCGCACTCGGCGTTCTTCAGCACGTCGCCGACGCCGGCCTTCTGCACGTTGAGGATCTTGCCCCGGATCGGCAGCAACGCCTGGAACTCCGAGTTGCGCGCCATCTTCGCGGTGCCCAGCGCCGAATCGCCCTCGACGATGAACAACTCGCTGCGGTCCACGTCCTCACTGCGGCAGTCGGCCAGCTTCGCGGGCAACGAGGAAGTCTCCAGGGCGTTCTTGCGCCGCTGGTGTTCCTTGTGCTGACGGGCCGTCACGCGCACCCGGGCGGCGGACACCACCTTGTCCAGCACGGCCCGGGCAGCGGTCTTGTCGGCCCGGCGCGTCGCGGTCAGGAAGTTGCGCAACTCCCGATCCACCACCCGCGCCACGATCCGGCTCGCCGCGGCGGTGCCGAGCACCTCCTTGGTCTGGCCCTCGAACTGCGGCTCGGCCAACCGCACCGTGACCACCGCGGTCAGGCCCTCGAGCACGTCCTCCTTGATCAGCGCCTCGTCGGCGGCCTTGAGCAGCTTCTGCCCCCGCGCCACCTCGCCGAAGGTCTTCACCAGGGCGCGCTCGAAACCGTTGAGGTGGGTGCCGCCCTTCGGGGTGGCGATGATGTTCACGAACGAGCGGACCGTGGTCTCGTACCCGGTCCCCCAGCGCAGCGCGATGTCGACGTCGAGTTGGCGTTCGACGTCCGAGACGGTCATGTGGCCGGACTCGTCGAGCACCGGGACGGTCTCGGTGAACACCTCCGACCCGGTGATCCGCAGGGTGTCCATGATCGGCGGGTCCGGCGCGAGGAACTCGCAGAACTCGGTCGAACCGCCGGCGAAGCAGTAGGTCTCCTCGACCGGTTCCTTCGCCGAGCGCGCGTCGGTCACCCGGATCTTCAGACCGGGAACGAGGAACGCCGTCTGCCGACTGCGGGTGTGCAGGTCCTCGGCGGAGAACACGGCCTCGGGCAGGAAGATCTGCCGGTCCGGCCAGAACCGGATACGGGTGCCGGTGACCCGCTTGGCGATCCGACGCACCTTGGTCAGCGCGCTCTCGGCGACGAACTTCGCCTTCGGCCCGGCGCCCTCGAACCGGCCGGGGGTACCGCTGCGGAAGCTGATCGCGTGGGTAGCCCCGTCCCGGTCCACCTCGACGTCCAGCCGGGTGGACAACGCGTTGACCACGGAAGCGCCAACGCCGTGCAACCCACCGGTAGCGGCGTAGGAACTCCCCCCGAACTTCCCACCGGCGTGCAATTTGGTCATCACGACCTCGACCCCGGACAGCCCGGTCCGCGGCTCGGTGTCGACCGGAATGCCGCGCCCGTCGTCATGCACCTCGGCCGAGCCGTCCGGGTGGAGGACGACCTCGATGGCCGTGCAGTGGCCCGCCAGAGCCTCGTCGACGGCGTTGTCGATGATCTCCCACAGGCAGTGCATCAGGCCGCGGCCGTCGGTCGACCCGACGTACATACCGGGGCGTTTCCGGACAGCCTCCAGGCCCTCCAGGACCAGCAGGTGGCGGGCGGTGTACCCGGCACCGGGTGCGGAAGAACCAGCAGCGGCGGCGGTCACAACCCGAAGGTTACGCGCGGCTGACTCGGCCGGAGCGCCACGGCGCGCCCCGCCCTCATCCGTTCGGCCGACCCGGCGGCGCCGAACGGACAAATCCCATCTTTCATCGGAACCCGGGACGGGTAGCACTAAGTCCAAGCGCACACCACGACGCCGGGTCCGCCGGGCCCCACTCGCAGGGTGAACGCCAAATGTTGGCGTTGTGTAGTGCTCGACAACTGGGTTCGGCGCGCCGAGAAGGTAACGTCGGTGAACGGGAACGATTCACGTCCGCCGTATTGTTCTAACTCTCGTACCGCCATGACGAGATGAGGCAATCGTGACCACGGTTCTTGCGACTACCGACGCGCTGACTGCCGCCGACCGGTGCGATCGCTGCGGCGCTCAGGCCTACGTCCGGGTGGTGCTCGCCAAGAGTGAGCTGCTCTTCTGCGCGCACCACGGGCGCCAGCACGAGCTGAAGTTGCGTGAGGTGGCTCGTGAGTTCCACGACGAGACCGCGCGACTCAGCAACACCCCGGCCCCGGCGCCTGCCGACGAACAGTAACCGCCCGGGCGAATCCGGCGCTGTCACGGCGACCACCCTCGAGGTGGTCGCCGTTCCCGTCTCCGATCCGAGTCACTTTCGGCCCAGCAGCCGACAATCGCCACTCCGGGCTGATCAAGCGCACACCCGGCCGAAGTGTGGCGCACAACACACTTCATCCGTTCGGATGACCCAAGTCGGACCGTTGGGACGAAACCCCGCGGCAGACCCGCCCGTCGAATCCGTAACCGGAGGACGACGAACAGTGAGGTCCCGCATGAGGATCGCTTCCATGGCCCCTGCGCTGGCGATGCGACTGATCGTGATCGCGGCGATGCTGGCCACGGTTGGCGTGTGGAGCTACTCGGCCACCAACTGGGAGCAGTCGACCGGCGGAGCCGAGGCGTCGAGCACAGCCTCAGCCAACCGGTGATCGACCCCCGTTGCCCGCGGCGAACAGCCCTGATGCCGCGTCAGTTCAGGTAGTCGCGCAGGACTTGGGACCGCGACGGGTGCCGCAGCTTCGACATCGTCTTCGACTCGATCTGCCGGATCCGCTCGCGCGTCACCCCGTAGACCTTGCCGATCTCGTCCAGCGTCTTGGGCTGGCCGTCGGTCAGGCCGAACCGCATCGACACGACACCGGCCTCGCGCTCCGACAGCGTGTCGAGCACGGAGTGCAACTGCTCCTGCAGCAGCGTGAACGACACCGCGTCGGCCGGGACGATCGCCTCGGAGTCCTCGATGAGATCGCCGAACTCCGAGTCGCCGTCCTCGCCCAGCGGGGTGTGCAGCGAGATCGGCTCCCGGCCGTACTTCTGGACCTCGATGACCTTCTCCGGGGTCATGTCGAGTTCCTTGGCCAGCTCCTCCGGCGTTGGTTCCCGGCCGAGATCCTGCAGCATCTGCCGCTGCACGCGGGCCAGCTTGTTGATCACCTCGACCATGTGCACCGGGATGCGGATGGTGCGGGCCTGGTCGGCCATGGCGCGGGTGATCGCCTGCCGGATCCACCAGGTCGCGTAGGTGGAGAACTTGTAGCCCTTGGTGTAGTCGAACTTCTCCACCGCACGGATCAGGCCCAGGTTGCCTTCCTGAATCAGGTCCAGGAAAAGCATTCCGCGGCCGGTGTAGCGCTTGGCCAGCGAGACGACCAACCGCAGGTTGGCCTCCAGCAGGTGGTTCTTCGCCCGGCGGCCGTCCTCGGCGATGATCTGCAGCTCGCGCAGCAGCTTCGGCGTGAGCTTCTCGTCGGAGTTCAGCTTCTCCTCGCCGAACAGGCCCGCCTCGATCCGCTTGGCGAGCTCGACCTCCTGCTCGGCGTTGAGCAGTGGGACCTTGCCGATCTGCTTCAGGTAGTCCTTGACCGGGTCGGCGGTGGCGCCCGCTTGCGCGACCTGCGCGGCCGGCTCGTCGTCGTCGTCGTCGGACAGGACGAATTCCTCGGCCTCCAGCTCCTCGCCGGCCGGGCCGGCCGGCTCCTCGACGGCCGGCTCTTCGGCGACCGGTGCGGGGTCGACGGCCGGCGGGTCGGCCACTTCCTCCTCGAGCAGGACGTCCGGGTCGTCGTTGGGGTCGACGTCGTCGGAGTCGTCCGCGGCATCGTCGGTGGTCGCCGGCTTGCCCGGGGCGCCCTTGCGGGCCGGCTTCGCGGCCGGCTCAGGGCCGGCCGGGGCCGCCTTGGCGGCTGCCTTCACCGGCGCCTTGCGAGCCGCCGGCCGGGCCGCGGACGACGCCTCTTCGACCTCGTCGGGCTTGCTGGTGCTGCGCGTCCGCCCGGGGTCGGCGGTGGCCGAATCCGGCGCCGCCGCGCGGCCCCGGGCCGGTTTGGCCTCGACCGTCTCGGTAGCGCTGACGCGTGGCGCTGCCGCACGGGCGGCGCTGACGCCTCGGGGGCGCGGCTGGGGAGCCTCGGGCTCGGGACGAGAGGACGTCGTAGCCGACACGAACTGCCTTTCGGCTTAGTTGAGGGGAAACGGCACCCGGACCGATGATGGCGCTTGGGAGCGGCACCGGATACCTGACAGACCATTTTGGCACGTACCCGCCGAAGGTGTCGGGGCGCCCACTCGCCTCAGCGTGTTGGCAAGCGGCGCCGAAGGCGCCGCTTGGTGCACGCGCGGTCAGCCGGGCCCGTGCTCCAGCCTCGCCACGAGCAGCGTCACGTCGTCGTCGCGCGGTCGACCGGCCAACAGGGCCGACTGCAGGTGGTCGCACACCGCCTGGGCCGAACCACCGCGAGCGTCGGCCAGAGCCACGGCCACCGCGGCCAGACCGTCGTCCAACGACCGGCTCCGGCTCTCGACCAGGCCGTCGGTGAAGGCCACCAGTACATCGCCCGGTTCCAACCGCAGCCACGGCCCCCGGGCCCGCGGCTCGGCCCAACCCAGTGGGGTCCCCGGTGGGTCGGCGACCACCATCTCGACCGACCCGGCCGCCCGGGCGACCACCAGCGGCAGGTGTCCCGCGTTCCCGGTCGTCATCGTGCCGTCGGTGGCGTCGATCACGCCGTAGACGCAGGTGGTCAACATCTCGGGTTCCTCGGAGGCCTGGAACAGCCGGTCCAATCCGGTGAACACGGCCGCGGGATCCGGGTCGCCGAGGGCGAACGCCCGCAGCGCTCCCCGGGCGCGGCCCATGCACGAGGCCGCTTCCAGGCCGTTGCCCATCACGTCGCCCACGACCAGTCCGAACCGCCCGTCGGGCAGCGCGAAGACGTCGTACCAGTCGCCGCCCACGGCGGATTCCGCACGGCCGGGCAGGTAGCGGGCGGCGATCTCGAGCCCGGGCGTGGGCGGTATCACCGTGGGCAGCAGGCTGCGCTGCAGCAGCACGACGGCCTCGCGCTCCCGCTCGTAGAGCCGGGCCCGTTCGACCGCCATCGCGCACTGGCCCGCCAGCGCCTCCAGGAACAGCCGTTCCCCGGCGGCCAGCACCCGCTCGGACCGGAACGCCAGCCGGAGCACGCCGAACGGCGCGCCGGTCGTGCGCAACGGCACGAGCACCCAGGACCGCTCGTCGATCTCGGCCAGCAGCTCGCGAGTCTGCGGGTGGGGCACCAGCTCCAGGTAACGCGTACCGTCCTCGACGTAGATCGGCTTGCCCTCGCGCAGCACCAGCGCCACCAAGGTCTGCTCGGACGGCGCGACCTCGATCCACGGGTTCGGGCGAGTCGCCCCCAACGGCACGGGCAGGCGGATACGACCGTCCTTGAGCACGCCGATCCCGGTGTAGTCCGCGCCGAGGGCCTCGCGCCCGATGTCCGCCATGATCGCCAGCACCTCGTCGACCCGCAGCGCGGGCGCCAGCCGGGTGGTCGACTCCAACAGCCGTTGGGCGCGGTCGCCGCTGGCCCGCAGGGCCCGGTGCGAGCGCAGCAGGTCGGTGGTCTCGGTAAGCATCGCGGCGACGCCGAGCAAGCGCCCGTCCGGGTCGTTCACCGGGTACCACGAGGCGGCGAAGGAACGACCGGCCGCCCCCGGAGCGGGGAACGGCTCGCCGATCCGCTGCGGCCGACCCGAGTGCAGCACGTCCGCGGCGGCCGCCTCGACGTGTGCCGCGAACTCCGCCGGCAGGATCTCGCTGGGCCGGCGGCCGACGTGCCGCTCGGCAGGAACCGCGTCCAACGCGGCTTGGGCATCGTTCACGATCCGGTAGCGCAGATCGGTGTCCAGGAAGGCGAACGCGATCGGGGCGTGTCGCAGCAACGCGGCGAACAGCTCCAGGTCCGGGGTACGCGGCACGGCGCCGGTCGAGTCAGCCACCACTGATGGTCTTTGAAACCGGGGCTCGCGGCGCGGCACCGGACGACTCAGCCGCGCCATCTGCCTTCGCGGCGCGCTTCATCTCCTGCTTGTGGGCCCGCACCTCCCGCAGCGTCTCGGCGTCGGTGATGTCGGCCACCGACCTGCGGGATCCGGGCGTGCCGTACGGCTCTGCCGCCTCCTGCCAGCCCGGCGGCGTGATCCCGCACTGCTTGCCGAGCAGGGCCAGGAAGATCCGCGCCTTCTGCTCACCGAAGCCGGGCAGCGCGCGCAGCCGGGCCCGCAGTTCGGCCCCGCTGCCGGCCGTCGCCCACAGCTTGGTGACGTCGCCGCCCCAGACCTCGATCACCTGGGTGGCAACGGCCTGGATCCGACCGGCCATCGAGCCCGGGAACCGGTGCACCGCCGGGGTGCGGGCACACAGCGCGGCGAATTCCGCCGGGTCCAGCGCGGCGATCTGGTGGACGTCGAGCGTGTCCACCCCGAGCCGGTCGGCGATGACCCGTGGCCCGGCGAACGCCCGCTCCAGCGGGAACTGCTGATCCAGCACCATTCCGGCGACCAGGGCGAACGGGTCCCGCGACAACAGCTCGTCGGCCGCCGGCTGCTGCGCCAGGCAGAGCCGGACAGCGGGCTTCTTACGCACAACCACGGGCTAAGCGAAGCACAACCCACCGAGGTCGCGCGCAGGCCGCCCGTCGCCCGATTCCCGGTCAGACGTCCCGGTTGAGCAGCATGGCGCCGCCTGCCGCCAGTGCCGCCGCCACCAGCACCAGGAAGAGCGCCCCGCCGAGTGACGCCGAGGAGTTCCACAACGTCGAACCGCCGCCCTGCACCGAGACCAGGTGAACCATGCTGCTCGCGGCGCGGAAGGGCAGGTAGTCCACGACGCTCCGGGCCCAACCGGCGCCGCTGTCGTGCAGCAGCGTGCGGTGCACGGCCGGCTCGATCAGCAACGGCAGGGACAGCAGCGCCACTGCGGCGAGCACCGTGCGACGGAGCAAGGTGACCAGGCCGAGTCCCAGGATCGCGGTCAGCACGCTGAGCACCACCTGGCCGGCGAGCGCGGCCACCACGTGACCACGGGTGATGACTCCGGTGCCCCAGCGGGCCCCGAGTCGTTCCCAGGCGACCACGTAGGAAACCGCCAACGCGGCAACCGCCGCGACCATGGCCCAGCACGCGGTGACCAGCAGGCGCGCCCCGAACAGCACCCCGCGCCGCGGGATCGCGAGCAGAGTGGTGCTGCTCATGCCGCGGCGCTGATCCTGACCCCCGACCAACACCCCGATCAACCCGGCCAGCAGCGTCACCGCGGAGACCGAGCCGACGATCGACCCACCGGTCAGCAGTCGGAGCACGTCGTCGGGCAGGGCGAGCGAGCGCGACCCGTTGAGGAACTCCTGGGCGATCGACAACGTCGCCAAGCCGTTGACGACGGCCAACCCGACCAGCAGGCCCCAGGTCGAGCGCACCGAGCGGGTCCGCAGCCACTCGTACCGAAGCGCGGCCACCATCGTTGCCTTCATTTGGTCTCACCCTCGTTCCAGGCGAAGTAGCGATCGCCGGTGCTCTGCCCGGGCATCGGCCTGGAGCCGGTGCCCGGCGGCGTGCCGCCGGAGTACTGACCACCGGAGTACTGACCACCGGCGTCCTGGTCGGCCTTCGTCCCGCTGCCCCCGAACAGGTCGGCGATCGAGAAGGTCTGCGTGTCGTCCCCGGACAGCAGCGGGCCGGTGTCGCCCCAGTCGCGGCGCGGCGCGCTCTGGGCCGGAATCCGGGGCTCGGCCCACGCCGTGGCGCTGAGATCGTCGAACGGGGTGTCGAGAGTGGCCATACCGGTGCTCAGTTGGTGCACCACGATCCCGTTGCGGAAGGCCAGGTCGCCGACGGTCGCCAGGTCCAACCCGGCCACCGCGAGTTGGTGATCCTCGGCGCGGCGCACCCGGGCGCCGGTCGCCGAGAGCAAGCGGCCCAGGCGCTCCAGGTGTGGAGTGCGGATCAGCACCAGTTCGCCGACCTCGTGCCGGCCCACGAAGACCGCGGTCGGTTCGTCGGCCACCAAACGGCCGTGCTCGATCACCACCAGGTGGTCGGCCATCTGGGCCAGCGCGGCAACGTCGTTGCCGGCGACGAAGACGATGCGGCCCTCGGCGGCGAAGGCACGCAGGAAGCCGCGCAGCCATTTCGTGCCCGCCGGGTCCAGGCCCTCGGTCGGCTCGTCCAGGATCAGCACCCGAGGGTCGCCGAGCAGCGCGGCGCCCAGCGCAAGTCGCTGACTCATGCCCATGGAGTAGTTGCGCAGCCGGCGGTCGGCCACCTCCGCCAGGCCGACCCAGTCGAGCACCTCCTCGACGCGGGCCGCGGTGATGTCCTGCGCCGCCGCCAGCATCCGCAGGTGGGCCCGAGCGCGGCGACCGGGGTGGAAGGCCCGCACGTCGCCCACCGCGCCCACCGTGCGCATCGGTTGGCGCAACCGGTGGTAGGGCGCGCCGTCGAAACGGGTCTGGCCGCCGCCGAAGGCCAGGCCGAGCATCAACCGGATCGTGGTCGACTTGCCCGCACCGTCCGCTCCGAGGAATCCGGTCACCAGACCGGGTCGGACGTCGAAGGAGAGGTCGTCGACCGCGACCTGGGAGCCGTACGTCTTGCGCAGGTTGCGTGCCTCGATCATGGGAGCCCTCTCGTCGGCTCGAGTCGCCGCCGGCTGCGGCGATGCACCGTGGCCGAACTGATACCAAAGTTAGCCATGTGGTCAGTGAAACTATTGGAGGCTCGCGGGATGGTTGGGGCGGATCCGCCGGCGTCGGACAGCCTCGGGCCCTGGGAGTTCTGGGTGGATCGCGGTGGCACGTTCACCGACGTCGTCGGCCGCGCCCCGGACGGCCGTTGGCACACCTGCAAGCTGTTGTCGGACAGTCCCGGGCAGTACGCGGACGCGACTCTGGCCGGGATCCGCGCCCTGCTGGGCGTGCCCGCCGACGAACCGGTGCCCACCGATCGGGTCGAGTGCGTGCGGCTGGGCACCACGGTGGCCACCAACGCGCTGCTGGAACGCCGCGGCGCCCGCACCGCCTTGCTCATCACCGACGGCTTCACCGACCTGCCGACCATCGGCGACCAGCACCGGCCGGAGATCTTCGCCCGCCGGCTGACCCGGCCGGTCCCACTGCAGGAGATCGTGCTCGGCTACGACGAGCGCATCACGTTCGACGGCACCGTGCTCCGCGCCCCCGACTCCGAGCGGTTGCGTGCCGACCTGGCCGCGGCCCGGGATGCCGGGATCGAGTCGCTGGCCGTGGTCTGCCTGCACGCCCACCTGCACCGCGACCACGAACGGGTGGCCGCCGCGATCGCCCGCGAGCTCGGCTTCGACCAGGTCTCCTGCTCAGCCGACGTCGACCCGATGCTGCGGGTGGTGCCGCGTGCCGCGACCACCGTCGTGGACGCCTACCTGTCGCCGGTCACCCGCCGGTACCTGGGTTCGCTGGCCGCCGACCTGCCCGGTGTCCGACTGCTGGTGATGACGTCGCACGGCGGCCTGACCGCGGCCGCACACCTGCACGGCAAGGACGCCGTACTGTCCGGTCCGGCCGCCGGTGTCGTGGCGGCCGCGCGGCTGGCCGCGCGGGCCGGCCACCCGGAGATCATCGGGTTGGACATGGGCGGCACGTCCACCGACGTCTCGCACTTCGCCGGGCAGTTCGAACGCAACCGCGACAACGAGGTCGCCGGCGTGCCGCTGCGCACCCCGATGCTGGCCATCCACACAATCGCCGCCGGTGGCGGGTCGGTGCTGAACGTCGTGGACGGTCGTTTCCGGGTCGGGCCGGAATCCGCAGGCGCCGACCCCGGCCCGACCGCCTACGGTCGGGGCGGTCCGCTCACGATCACCGACGCCAACCTGCTGCTCGGCCGGATCCACCCCGAACATCTGCCCGCGGTCTTCGGGCCCGGCGGGGATCGGCCGCTGGACTGTGCGACGGTCCGCGCGGCATTCACCGAGCTGGCGGCCGACCTGGGCGGGGAGACCACCCCGGAGCAGGTGGCCGACGGGTTCCGCCGGGTCGCGGTCGCCGAGATGGCCAACGCGGTGCGCACCATCTCCGTCCGCCGCGGCCGCGATCTGACCCGCTACGCGTTACTGAGCTTCGGCGGCGCGGGCGGCCAGCACGCCTGCGCGATCGCCGACGAGCTCGGGATGGACACCGTGCTGGTCCCGCCGCTGGCCGGCCTGTTGTGCGCGGTCGGCCTCGGACTGGCCGAATTGACGGCGATCCGCGAGCAGGCCGTCGAACGGCCGCTGACCCCGGAGGTCGAACCACACCTGGCCGGCGTCGTCGCGGAACTGGCCGAAGCGCTCCGGGCCGAACTGGCCGCGCAGGGCGTGTCGCAGATCGACCTGGCCACCGCGGTTCACCTGCGCTACGACGGGGCCGACGGCACCATCGCCGTCGACCTCGGATCGCTTCCCGAGATGACCCGGGCGGCCGCCGTGGCCCACCGTCGACTGTTCTCGTTCGAGCCCGATCAGGCCCTGACGGTCGAGTTCGTGCGGGTCACCGGCACCGAGCGGGGCCGTGCGCCGCAGCTGCCCGAGGCGACACCGGTGGGGTACGCCGAACCGATCGAGGTGCCCTTCCACGTCGACGACGGACCGCGCACCGCGACGCTGCGGCCCCGGCACAGCCTGCGGCCCGACGAGGCCGTGCCCGGCCCGGCGATCCTGACCGAGGACGGCGCCACCACCGTCGTCGAGCCTGGCTGGGTGGCCCGGCTGGGGCCCGCCGACCATTTGGTGCTGCGACGGGAACGGCCACGCGCGCGGCGCGCGATCTGCGCGGCGGCGCCCGACCCGGTGGTGCTGGAGATCTTCGCGAACCTGTTCATGTCGATCGCCGAGCAGATGGGCGCGCGATTGGCGGCCACCGCGCGGTCGGTGAACATCAAGGAGCGGCTGGACTTCTCCTGCGCGATCTTCGACGCCGCGGGCCGGCTGATCGCCAACGCCCCGCACATGCCGGTCCACCTGGGCTCGATGGGCGCCTGCGTCAGGGCCCTGATCGCCGATCACGGTGCCGACATGCGCGCAGGCGACAGCTACGCCCTCAACGACCCGTACCGCGGCGGAACCCATCTGCCGGACGTGACGGTGGTGACCCCGGTGTTCGCCGAACAGCTGGGGCTGCCCGCGGGTACCGCGAGCGACTGCGACGAGCGAGGAACGAGCGAGGAGCACAAGCGAGCAGCAGGCGCCGCGAGCGACTGCGACGAGCACCTGCGAGCGACTGCGACGAGCGAGGAACGAGCGAGGAGCACAAGCGAGCGACCAGAGCGAACGAGCGAGGAACACAAGCGAGCAGCAGGCGCCGCGCCACTGTTCTTCCTGGCCTCCCGCGGCCACCACGCCGAGATCGGCGGCCGCTCCCCCGGGTCGATGCCGGCGGACAGCCGGAGCATCGACGAGGAAGGCGTCCGACTGACCGGCCACCTGCTGGTCCGTGACGGGGTGTTCCGCGCCGCGCAGACCGAGCGGCTGTTCACCGCGGGTGAGTACCCGTCGCGGGCACCGCAGGTGAACCTGGCCGACCTGCGTGCCCAGGTCGCGGCCAACGCCACCGGCCTCATCGAACTCGACCGGGCCGTGACCACGTTCGGGATCGACCCGGTGACCGCCTACGCCGGGCACGTCCTGGACAACGCCGAGGCCGCGGTCCGCGCGGTGATCGACAATCTGACGGACGGTCAGTTCCGTTACGAGATGGACAACGGTGCGGTGATCGCGGTCCGGGTCACCGTCGATCACGCGGCCCGGGAAGCCACCGTCGACTTCACCGGCACCAGCGCGCAGTTGCCCGACAACTTCAACGCACCCGTTGCGATCGTCACCGCCGCGGTGCTCTACGTCTTCCGAACCTTGGTCGACCGGGACGTCCCGTTGAACGACGGCTGCCTGCGCCCGCTGCACATCCGCGTGCCGGCCGGTTCGATGCTGGCGCCGCGCCCGCCGGCCGCCGTGGTCGCCGGGAACGTGGAGACCTCGCAGGCGATCACCGGCGCGCTGTACGCGGCACTGGGCGTGGCCGCGGAGGGCTCGGGCACGATGAACAACGTGACGTTCGGCAACGCCGAGCACCAGTACTACGAGACCGTCGCCTCCGGATCCGGAGCCGGCCCGGATCACCCGGGCGCGCCGGTGATCCAAACTCACATGACCAACTCCCGGCTCACCGATCCGGAGGTGTTGGAGAGCCGTTTTCCAGTCGTGGTCGAGGAATTCTCGATCCGCCGCGGAACCGGCGGGGCCGGGGTGCACCGGGGTGGCGACGGTGCCCTACGCCGGCTGCGGTTCACCGAAGCGGTCAGCGTGAGCCTGCTGTCCGGGCACCGCCGGGTCCCGCCGTACGGCATGGCCGGCGGGCAGCCCGGCGCCTTGGGCCGCAATCGCCTGATCCGCGCCGACGGCACCGTGGTGCCGCTGCGCGGGTGCGACAGCGTCGACGCCGCGGCCGGCGACACCCTCGAGATCGCCACCCCCGGCGGCGGCGGTTGGGGCACCCCACCGAACCCCGTCGCCGTCGACTGAACCCCACAACCCGAGGCGTTGCAGCGGGAGGAGCGGTTGGAGGCTGCCAGCATCTGGGGGTGCGCAGGCAACCGACGGTTCTGCACCTGGACCTCGACGCCTTCTACGCCGCGGTCGAGCAGCGGGACAAGCCGTCGCTGCGCGGCAAGCCGGTCGTGGTGGGCGGGCTGGGTCCCCGCGGCGTGGTGGCCACCGCCTCCTACGAGGCCCGGACCTTCGGCGTCGGCTCCGCGATGTCGATGGCACAGGCCCGGGCGTTGTGCCCGCACGCCGCCTTCCTGGCCGGGCGCTTCACCGCCTACCGCGAGGCGAGCACGGTCGTCATGGGCATCCTGGAACGCCTGTCCCCGGTGTGCGAACCGATCTCGCTGGACGAGTGCTTCGTCGAACTCACCGCCGCCGGCGACCGCTGGGACACCCGACGCGTCCGTGCGGTGGCCGCCGAGCTCAAGGCCGCGGTCCACGCCGCCACCGGCCTACGGGCCTCGGTCGGCGCCGGGACCTCCAAGCTGGTCGCCAAGATCGCCTCGGACCTGGACAAGCCCGACGGCCTGCTGGTCATCCCGCCCGGCACCGAGGTCGAATTGCTCGCGCCGATGCCCGTGCGCCGGATCTGGAGCGTCGGGCCGGCGACCGAGGCCCGGCTGCGGCAGATCGGCGTGCACACGATCGGCGACCTGGCCGCCGGGAACGAGGACGATCTGGTCGCCCTGCTGGGCGCCGCCCACGGCAGGCTGCTGGTCCGGCTGGCCCGGGCGCAGGACACCCGCGCGGTGAGCGCGCACCGGGAGGCCAAGTCGATCAGCGTCGAGGACACCTTCGAGCGCGACCTGGTGGACCGGGCCACGCTGACCGCGGTGGTCGACCGGATGTCGTCCGTGGTGGCCGCCCGGCTGCGCGAGGCCGGGTTGTCCGGTCGGACGGTCACCGTGAAGGCCCGCCGCCCGGACTTCGCGACGCTGACCCGATCGAGCACCCTGCCCGGCCCCAGCGACGAGGCCCGGGTCATCGCCGGGGCCGCGCGCCGCCTGCTGTCCGCGATCGACACCACGGACGGGTTGCGGCTGTTGGGCGTCGGCGTCAGCGGGTTGACCGACTGGGCCCAGCAGGATCTGTTCGACCCGACCGGCGGGCCGACGTCGGAGACCGTGGGCCCGGATGCGTCGGAGTCGACCGAACTCGCGGCGCGCGTGGTCGGACACTGGGTGGCCGGACAGGACGTGCACCACCGGAAGTTCGGGTCCGGCTGGGTATGGGGTGCCGGGCTGGGGCGGGTCACCGTCCGCTTCGAGACCCGGGAATCCGCCGAACCCGGACCGGTGCGTACCTTCCGGGGCGACGACCCCGACCTGACGCCGCACCCAGCCTGAAGAGTCCCGGTGAACCAGGGCGAAGCGGTTCAACCTGGGGCACACTGTGCCCATGCGCATTCTCGTCGTCGACGACGACCGGGCCGTTCGCGAGTCACTGCGTCGATCCCTCACCTTCAACGGGTACGAGGTGGACCTCGCAGCCGACGGCGCGGCGGCATTGGGCCAGATCGCGACCAACCGGCCCGACGCGCTGGTGCTGGACGTGATGATGCCCCGCATGGGCGGGCTGGAGGCCTGCCGGGCATTGCGCGCGACCGGCGACGACGTCCCGATCCTGGTGCTCACCGCTCGCGACGCCGTGGCCGACCGGGTCGCCGGCCTGGACGCGGGCGCCGACGACTACCTGCCGAAGCCGTTCGCGCTGGAGGAGCTGCTGGCCCGGCTGCGGGCGCTGCTGCGCCGCTCCGGCGGCGAGTCGGACGAGGCCGACCCCGGCCACCTGGCCTTCGCGGACCTGTCGATGAACACCTCCACCCGCGAGGTGCACCGGGGCGAGCACGACCTCAAACTGACCCGGACCGAGTTCGCGCTGTTGGAGCTGTTCCTGCGGCACCCGCGCCAGGTGCTGAGCCGGGAGCGCATCCTCGAGGAGGTCTGGGGCTTCGACTTCCCGACCACGGCCAACTCCCTCGAGGTCTACGTCGGGTACCTGCGTCGCAAGACCGAGGCTGAGGGCGGACCACGGCTCGTGCACACGGTGCGCGGCGTCGGGTACGTGTTGCGTGAGACACCTCCGTGAGACCCGGGGCGACACGCCCCGGGATCCGGCGGGGGCGGCCTGAGTGGCCGCGCCGTCCGACGACCGCGTCCGCACGCCACCGGGATGGTTGAAGCGTCCCGCCGGCACCAACAACAGCACGCTCGGCGACACCCCGCTCAAACGGTCGAACGACCGGGCCGCCTGGGACACATTGATCGCCGCCGCGCAACCGGCCGACCTGAGCGACATCGCAGCGCTGCGCCCCACCATCCAGGAGGCACCCACCCCGGTCCCGGTCAAGGTCCGCCAGTGGCGGGCGCTGCCCCACATGGTGGCGACCGGGTTCGCCAACCTGACCCTGAAGGCCCGGGTCGGGGCGCTGGTCGCGATCGTGGTCGGCATCACGGTCGCGCTGACCTCCCTGGCGGCCTTCTTCACGATCCGTGCGCAGTTCTACAACTCGTTCGACCGCAGCCTGGAACGTCGCGCCGAGGCGGTGGCCCAGCTGTCGACCTTCGACATCCAGAACGCCGTGCGATTCCCGTCCGGGATCCTCGCGGCCGCCGACACCCGGTTGGCGCTGGTCTACCCGGACGGGACCCCACTGGCCTACGACCCGTTGTACGGACCGCCGCTGGGACCGGCCGAGACCGCCGTGGCCGCCGGACAGAAGGCGTTCTCCATCCGCACCGCTACCTGCGGCGGCACCCTCGGCGGGGCGTGCCGGCCCAAGGGCGCACAGTTCCGCGTGGTGGCCATCCCGAAGATCCAGTCGGCGGAGGGCAACAGCCGGATCGCGTTCGTGTTCGCGCAGTCGACGGACGACATCAACGCCAAGCCCGAGGCCCTGGGCACCGCCCTGCTGGTGATCGGGGTGGCCGGGGTGGCGCTGGCCAGCTACGCGGGCGTGCTGGTGGCCCGTCGTGGTCTACGTCCGGTGAGCGACCTGACCCAGGCCGCCGAGCACGTGGCCGAGACCGGCGAGCTTCAGCCGATCGAGGTGCGCGGCGACGACGAGTTGGCTCGCTTGGGCATCAGCTTCAACTCCATGCTCAAGGCGGTCGAACAGGCGCAGGAACGCCAGCGGCGTCTGGTCGCCGATGCCGGCCACGAATTGCGGACCCCGTTGACCAGCCTGCGCACCAACCTGGATCTGCTCCGGCAGGCCGAGGGTGGTCCAGGGCTGTCGGCGATCGACAAGGCCGAACTGCTGGACGATGTCGTGGCCCAGGTTGAGGAGCTGACCGGGCTGGTCAGCGACCTGGTGGAGTTGGCGCGCGACGACGCACAGCAGCCCGAGGGACGACCGGTCGACATGGTCGAGGTGGTCGCGGCCGCCGTCGAGCGGGCCCGGCGCCGGGCGCCCGAGGTGACCTTCGACGTCTGGACGCGGCCGTGGACCGTATTCGGCGACGCCCGCGCGCTGGAGCGCGCCGTACTCAACCTGCTGGACAACGCCGGCAAGTGGAGCCCACCCGGCGGAACGGTCACCGTGAAGCTGTCCGACGGCGTGCTCACCGTCGCCGACGAGGGGCCGGGCATCGCCGAGGCGGACCTGCCGTTCGTGTTCGACCGCTTCTACCGGGCCGAGGAATCCCGCACGATGCCCGGCTCGGGGCTCGGCCTGGCCATCGTCCGGCAGGCTGCGGAACGACACGGCGGAAAGGTCGACCCTGGCCGCGCACCCCAAGGCGGTGCCCTGATGCGTCTAACTTTGCCCCATTCCTCTTCGGTAACACACACCGCCCGCTAAGCCTGCTCAAAGGAAATCTGGGAATCTTGGGCGCATGGATGAACCCAACGCCCCGAATCCCCCGGACCGAGACGAACCCTGGGGTCAGGCCCCCGAGACACCCTCCGGCGGCAGCGCACCCACCAGCCCCGCCCCCGGCGCGGACACCGGCGCCGGCTACACCTACCCCGGGGCCCAGGGTCACCAGAGCCCGCCCAGCCCGGAACCCTCGCCGTACCAGTACGGGTCGACATACGGAACGACGCCGGGCAGCGCCTCCCAAACGGGCGGCTACTCCCCCGGCGGCTACCAGAGCTCCGGATATGAACCCGACCCGTTCAAGCCCGACCCTTATCGGCCCGACCCTTATCGGTCCGACCCGGAGTACGGCCAACCGGCCGCCACCCCGATCCCCACGGCCACCAACCCCTTCCCGGGCCTGTCGCTCCCGCCGCCGCAGCCGCAGCGCACCAGCGGCCGGATGGTCCTGGTTGCGATCGCGGTGGCCGCCGGCCTGATCGGCGGCGGCATCGGGGGTGCCGCCGGGTACCACGCGGCCGACAACAGCGCCACCGGACATTCCTCCGGCGCCCTGGCAATCCCCATCAGCAGCAGCAAGTCGGCCGGCGGCACCGGGTCGATCCAGCAGGTCGCGGCCAAGGTGCTGCCCAGTGTGGTGTCGATCGACGTCAGCAATCTGCCCAGCAGCGGTGGCAACACCTTCTCGATCCCGGGCTTCCCCGGCTTCGGCGGCAACGGGAACGGGAACGGGAACGGGAACGGCAATGGAAACAGCAACGGGAACGGCAACGGCAACGGCAACGGCCAGAGTGGCGGCTCGGATGTCGTCGAGGGCAGCGGCAGCGGCATCGTGCTCAGCAACGACGGCCTGATCCTCACCAACAACCACGTGGCCGGTCAGGGCGACCTGGCGGTGACGTTCCAGAACGGGAAGACGGTCAAGGCGAAACTCGTCGAGGCCGACCCGACCACCGACCTGGCGGTGATCAGGGCCGAGGGCGTGACCGACGCCGTACCGATCAACTTCGGCCGCTCCGCCGACCTGTCCGTCGGCCAGGAGGTCGTCGCGATCGGCTCACCGCTGGGCCTGTCGGGCACCGTGACCAGCGGCATCATCAGCGCCCTGCACCGGCCGATCCAGCCCCAGGAGGAGTCCGGCAGCGGCAACGGCGGCCAGGTCAACGTGATCGACGGCGTCCAGACCGACGCCCCGATCAATCCCGGCAACTCCGGCGGCGCCCTGGTCGACATGAACGGCAACCTCGTCGGCATCACCTCGGCGATCGCCACGCTCGGCGGCGGGCCGTTCGGCGGACAGAGCGGTTCGATCGGCCTCGGCTTCGCGATCCCGGTCGACGAGGCCAGGGTGGTCGCCGGCCAGCTGGCCAAGGACCAGCCGGTGGTCCACGCCCTGCTGGGCGTCCAGGTGACCAGCTCGCCGAACATCACCCAACGTGGCGCGCTGATCAAGGCAATCACCGCGGGGGGCCCGGCGGAGAAGACCGGACTCAAGCAAGGCGACCTGGTCATCAAGGCCGACAACCGCATCATCGACACCTCCGATGCGCTGGTCGCCGACGTCCGCTCCCATCAACCCGGCGACAAGGTGACATTGACCTACATCCGAGGGAACGCAACGCAGTCCGTGGACGTCATATTGGGCAGCGACGCGAATACCGGCCGCACCTGACAACTCCATCGGGGAGCTCCGTCGGCGCCCTGCCAGGGCCGCGGAGATTGCACCACCGCCGGGGCCCGCCTTCACCCCGGCCGCACCACCCGCGGCTCCGCGGTCTGACGAAACCGGGACGTTCGTCAGCCCGCGGGTGGCCGCCTCCGGCGGCCCCTGTTCGCGGAAAACGCGAACAGGGGTCGCCGGCCGTTACGCCTCCTCGGGCGAAGTGTGTTCACGGAAAGCGCGAACCCGATCGTCGGCGGTTACATTGCGTCGCGCCGCGTCGCGTCACGCTCGCTTCGCTCGCGAGGCCTCCGACCGCTCGGCGGTCCGGTTCTAGAGAGCCCGCGCGGGCCGCCTTTGGGTGCCGGTCCCCGATCACCGCAGACTGCGACCCGTCATAGGGTCGTCCGGTGACCCATTCGATCTCTCCGGAATTCCTCGCCCTTCCGACGCAGAATCTCGCCGACGCGGCGTTGTCGACCGCCAAGGGGCTCGGCGCCTCCCACGCGGACTTCCGACTGGAACGACTCCGCTCGCAGGCGACCAGATTGCGCGACGGTCGGCTGGAGGCCAACGCCCGCAGCGCCGAGATCGGCTTCGCGGTACGGGTCGTCCTGGACGGCACCTGGGGCTTCGCCTCCGGTGTCGACCTCAACCCGGAAGCCGTCGCCGCGGCCGCGGCGCAGGCCGTCGAGGTGGCGCGGGTGTGCCGGCCGGTGAACACCGAGCCGATCGAACTGGCCGCCGAACCGGCCCACGGGACACGCGCCTGGGTCTCGGCCTACGAACAGGACCCGTTCGACGTACCGGACGCCGAGAAGATCGCCCTGCTCGGGGGGTGGAGCCGGCGGCTGTTGGCGCACCCGGCCGTCTCGCACGTGGACGCGTCCCTGCTGGCCGTCCACGAGAACAAGTTCTACGCCGACCTGGCCGGCACCGTGACCACGCAGCAGCGCGTGCGGATACAGCCGAATCTGGTGGCGACCGCGATCGACGCCGACGCCGGTCGCTTCGAAACCATGGACACCCTCGCGCCGCCGGTCGGCCGAGGTTGGGAGTACCTGGTCGGCACCGGATGGGACTGGGACGCCGAGCTGGACCGGCTGCCGGACCTGTTGGCCGAGAAGCTGGCCGCGCCCTCGGTCGAGGCGGGCGACTACGACGTCGTGATCGACCCGACCAATCTGTGGCTGACCATCCACGAGTCCATCGGGCACGCCACCGAACTGGACCGCGCCCTGGGCTACGAGGCCGCCTACGCGGGTACCTCGTTCGCGACGCCGGAGAAACTGAACACGCTGCAGTACGGGTCGCCGTTGATGAACGTGACCGGCGACCGCACGGTGACCCACGGCCTGGCCACAATCGGGTTCGACGACGAGGGGGTGGCGACACAGACCTGGGACATCGTCCGCGACGGGGTGCTGGTCGGCTACCAGCTCGACCGGCGCATCGCCGCGCGGACCGGTCAGACGCGGTCCAACGGGTGCGCGTTCGCCGACTCCCCGGGCCACACCCCGATCCAGCGGATGGCGAATGTCTCGTTGCGGCCCGCGGCGGACGGCCCGTCGACCGAGGATCTCATCGCAGGGTTGGACGACGGGATCTACATAGTCGGCGACAAGAGCTGGTCGATCGACATGCAGCGCTACAACTTCCAGTTCACCGGCCAACGGTTCTTCCGGGTCCGGTCCGGACGGATCACCGGCCAGGTCCGGGACGTCGCCTACCAGTCGACGACCACCGACTTCTGGGGCTCGATGGTGGCTGTCGGCGGGCCGCAGACCTACCTGCTGGGCGGCGCCTTCAACTGCGGCAAGGGCCAGCCCGGACAGGTCGCCGCGGTCAGCCACGGCTGTCCGGCGGCGTTGTTCCGCAACGTCCGGATCCTGAACACGCTGGCGGAGGGCGGGCGCTCATGAGCGAGCGCAGCGAGCGAATCAATGAGCACAGCGGCCTTGTGCCTCATGCGATCGCCGGTCACCCGGTGGAAATGTCTGGCAATTGGGGCAGTGAGGCGATCGCATGAGAATACAGGAGATCGTCGAGCGGGCGCTCGCGGCTTCGACCGCCGACGGATGCGTGGTGATCGCCGAGGAGTCCAGCAGCGCCAACCTGCGATGGGCCTCGAACACGTTGACCACCAACGGGGTGACCCGCGGCCGGCAGGTCGTGGTGATCGCGATGGTGGACGGGGCCCAGGGCACCGCGACCGGGGTGCTGTCCCTGAGCAATCCGGACCCCGCGGCACTCGACGAGATCGTCGCCGAGGCGACTGCGGCGGCTCGCGACAACGAGCCGGCCGACGACGCCATGCCGCTGATCACAGCCGCGCAGGCGGGGCCGGCCGGGGATTGGGCCGCCGAACCGATGGAAACCTCCATCGGGGTGTTCGCCGCGGTCGCGGAAGCACTGGGTGCCGCCTTCACCGTGGCCGGGGCCGCGAACCGCCTGCTGTTCGGCTTCGCCCAGCACTCCGCGAGCACCGTCTACCTCGGCACCTCGACCGGCTTGCGGTTGCGCCACGAGCAGCCGACCGGGCGGCTGGAGCTGAACGGGAAGTCCGCCGACTACTCCCGCAGCGCGTGGGCCGGCGCGGCGACGCGGGACTTCTCCGATGTCGACGTGACGGCGCTGGACGCCGGCGTGACCCAACGGCTGGGTTGGGCGCAACGCCGGATCGACCTGCCGGCCGGTCGTTACGAGGTCGTCCTGCCGCCGTCCGCGGTGGCCGACCTGATGGTCAACGCGTACTGGTCGACGGCCGGCCGCGACGCCGCCGAGGGCCGCACGGTGTTCTCCGCCCCGGGCGGGCGGACCCGGCTCGGCGAGAAGCTCACCGACCTGCCGGTGACGTTGCGCAGCGATCCGGCCGCCGCGGGCCTGCAGTGCTGCCCGTTCGTGGTGAGCGCCGCCTCCGACAGCACCTCCTCGGTCTTCGACAACGGACTCGCAGTCGAAGCCGTGGACTGGATCCGCGACGGGGTGCTGACCAACCTGGCCCACACCAGGTGGTCGGCGCATGAGTTCGGCGCCGACGGCCCGACGCCCGGCGCGGACAACCTGGTCATGTCCGCCCCGGGCGCCTCGGGCGACCTGACCGAGCTGATCGGACGTACCGAGCGCGGCCTGCTGCTGACCTGCCTGTGGTACATCCGCGAGGTCGATGCGCAGACGCTGCTGCTGACCGGGCTGACCCGCGACGGGGTCTACCTGGTCGAGAACGGCGAGGTGATCGGCGCGGTGAACAACTTCCGGTTCAACGAGAGCCCGATCGACCTGCTCGGCCGGCTGCTCGAGGTTGGCGCGAGCGTGCCCGCGCTGCCCCGGGAGTGGGCCGACTGGTTCACCCGTACCGCCATGCCCCCGGTCCGGGTGGCCGACTTCAACATGAGCTCGGTCTCTGCCGCCACATAGGCCACTGACCTGGCTCTTTAACCTCGAGCCAAGATCACAGTCCGCCACCGGTCCGCGCGAGGTCCGCGCGAGCCGTGAACACCGCGGCGACCGCGGCCCGCGTGGACTGGTCGGAGTCCGGCCACAGGTGCCCGTACGTGTCGAGGGTGGTCACCGCCGAAGCGTGGCATAGGCCCGCCTGGACGACCTTCACGTCGGCGCCCGAGGCGATGAGCAGCGAGGCGAAGTAGTGCCGCAGGTCGCGGAAACGGAACCCTGCCGGCAGGCCGTCGACCTTCGCTCGCGCCGCCCGGAACGCGACCGACCGAGCGGTGAGGGTCAACTGCTGATCGTGCGCATCGGTCAGCAATGTCGCGGCAGGCCGCTGGCGTACCTGCTCGGACAGCAGCAACGACAGCTCGGCCGGGATCGGCACGGCAGTACGGCTCATCTCCGTCTTGAGCGGCTGCGCCGGATACTGCACGGCAGGCGTCACGACGCCGCGCATGAAGTCAATGTCGGCAACGCGGGGTCCGCAGGTCTCGGCTGCTCGCAAGCCGACGAAAGCCCCCAGTGAAACCGCGACCCGGGTCCGCTCATCCATCACCTCATACAGCGCCCACACCTGCTCGGTCGAGGCGATCACGGGCTGCTGCCTGGCGATCGGCGGCGAGGTGCGCCGCGAGCACGGCGAACGCTGAATCACCCCGTCGTGGGCGGCATCGGCGAACACCTGGACCAAGGTCCGACAGAAGCTGCTCACCGTCCGCTGCGCGTAATGCTCCCGCAGCCGCGCCGTCCACTCTCTGACCTCGCTCGGCCGGACCGGGACTATCGGCCTCGGCCCGAACTCCTGGACGATCTTGTCCACCTGCGTGGCTTTGACACGGCGGATTCCATCGACCGTTGCAACATCCGAGCGTGAGGGGTCGCAGCGATGGAATCCGCCCTGGCAGGATGGGACAGTTCGGGTTGACAGAACCACGCACCAGCTCGCGCACACGAGAACTGATCCCGAGTACCCCAACCGAACTTGACTACTTGCCACCTACCGGGTCACACAGCATCGCGCCCCAGGCCGCCACCGTCTGCGCCTTCTGCACCCGGGACCTGCCGGGGGAGGTACCTGCGGCGCATCACATGCAGCCGATGGCCTCCGGCACTCGGGGCCACCGCTCCACGGTGGCGCCCACGACGTAGGCAGCGTCATCGGTCAGCCAGAGCGCCACGCCGTTGCGGCGATAGCCGGTGTCGCGAGCGTTACCGGGCACGGAGCCGCCCGCCTGGTAAGGCACGCGCTCGTCCTTCGCGAAGATGCCGTCCGGGTCGCGTAGATACTCCTGCTCACGATCGTTCAGGTCCAGGAACGTCACCGAGGTCCAATCGCAGTGCGCCGGGCCCGGATAGCTCTGGATCAGGTGGGTCGCGACGCGGTGACCGTTGCGATCGGTCCAGACCTGGGTGTAGAGGTTCGGGACCGACTCCGGGGGGAACTCCGAAACGTCGCAGTAGGCGAAGCCGGCGACGCCCCAACCCGCCCGGCCCGTCCTGGGGTTCGGTCGTCGGACAACCTCGATCGCGACGCGCGGGCGACCGGCCACGTCGAAGGCGAACAGCACCCGGGTGCCGTCGGAGCGTACCTGCCGGTAGCCGGCGGCCGGGAGGCTGCGTCCCGACGGCCCGACGTACTGGGCCAGCGCGGCGGCGGGGGTCTTCGCGCCGCTCGGGTAACCGCTGTTCGGCCCCAACCCCGACTGCGCCTCCATGATCCTGCTGTCGCACCGCAACACCTCGCCGGCCGCGCCGGACCGGGCGAGCGCGGCACTGTGGCCCTGGGCCGGTGCGGCAGCGAGCGTCGGCGTGGGCGTCGGGCGGGCCGCCGGTCTGCTGGGGGGATCACAGGCCGCTACCCCGAGGCCCGCCAGCGCGACCAAGGCGGCCGCGAGCCGGCCGATCGGACCGCGCGTTCGAACAGCCATGTGGATAGCGACGCTGGGCGACGGCGAAACGTTCGCCACCGGAGCAGAACCCGGCGTGTCCTCGAACAACGTTACGACGCCACAGGCGCCCTTGCGCAGGGGAATCGCTTCGCCGGGTGGGCCATTGATCCGCAGCCGTCGGGACCCGCGAAGGTGCTGTAGGTCAGCTCGACCACGTACTGCCCGCTGAGGTCGTTGACCCCGTCGAAGGCCACGGTCAGCCCGACCAGCCCCATCATCTTGAAGACGGCTCGGGCGGCGAGCACGGTGTTCGGCCCAGCCCTCTCCTACGGCTGCGGACCGGCGGAGCTCGTCCGGCAGGTAGCGACGCCCGAGGCGTTCGCGGTCAGCGTCGACCCCAGTGGCGCGTTGCACCTCGCCGGGAGGTTTCAGTGCGGACCTCGGGGTCGTCCGAGAGTGGCGTCCCGCAGAGTGGTGTGCGACAGCCGGGCCTGATGGGCGTGGCACAGACGCGTAGGGCGGCCACCGCGTGATCCTCGAGAGACCTCTCACAGTCGACTCGATGGAGCACACCGCGATGGCCGCCAAGCCCAGT
>DATAUG010000056.1:0-10377 GCA_036268355.1 Sporichthyaceae bacterium | reverse complement strand
CGGCACCTATTAGGTGTCGGTCAGCCGGACGCAACGACCAATGGATGGGCTGGATGGGCTGGATGGGCTGGATGGGCTGGATGGGCTGCATCGGGAGGCACGGTGGCTGAGATCCGGGCGGCGCGGGGCACGCGGCGGACGGCCCGCACCTGGGAGGCCGAAGCCGCGTTGCGGATGCTGGCCAACAACCTCGACCCGGACGTCGCCGAGAACCCCGCCGAGCTGGTCGTCTACGGCGGCAGCGGTAAGGCCGCCCGCGACTGGCCGAGCTATCACGCGCTGGTCCGCACGCTGACCGATCTGGGCCCCGACGAGACCATGCTGGTGCAGTCCGGCCGTCCCGTCGGCGTGCTGCGAACCCACGAATGGGCACCGCGGGTGCTGATCGCCAACGCGAACCTCGTGCCCGACTGGGCGAACTGGCCGGAGTTCCGCCGGCTCGAGGCACTCGGGCTGACCATGTTCGGGCAGATGACCGCCGGCTCGTGGATCTACATCGGCTCGCAGGGGATCCTGCAGGGCACCTACGAGACGTTCGCCGCCATTGCCGCCAAACGATTCGGCGGAACGCTGGCCGGGACGATCACGTTGACCGCGGGCCTCGGCGGCATGGGCGGCGCCCAGCCGCTGGCGGTGACCATGAACGACGGCGTGGTGATCGTCGTCGAGTGCGACCCGACTCACATCCGCCGTCGGCTGGACCAGGGGTATCTGGACAGCTGGGCCGACTCCGTGGACGACGCGCTGTGGCAGGCCGAGGATGCCCGGGCGGACAAACGGCCGCTGTCGATCGGCGTGCTCGGAAACGCCGCCGAGGTGCTGCCCGACCTGCTGCGGCGCGGCCTCGGGGTGGACATCGTCACCGACCAGACCTCCGCCCACGACCCGCTGGCCTACCTGCCGATGGGGATGACCCTGGAGCAGTGGGCCCGCGCCCGCGTCGAGAGCCCGGAGGCGTGTGCCCGCCGGGCCCGGGAGTCGATGGCCGCGCACGTCGAGGCGATGGTCGGCTTCGCCGACCGAGGCGCCGAGGTGTTCGACTACGGCAACTCGATCCGCGTCGAGGCCCAGGCGGCCGGGTACCGCCGGGCGTTCGACTTCCCCGGCTTCGTGCCGGCCTACATCCGACCACTGTTCTGCGAGGGCAAGGGCCCGTTCCGCTGGGCGGCACTGTCCGGCGACCCGGCCGACATCGCGGCCACCGACGACGCGGTCTGTGCACTGTTCGCCGACAACCCCTCAGTCACCCGGTGGATTGCCGCGGCCCGGCAGAAGGTCAAGTTCCAGGGCCTGCCCGCGCGGATCTGCTGGCTCGGCGCGGGGGAGCGCGACCGGGCCGGGCTGGAGTTCAACCGGATGGTCGCCGACGGAACGTTGAAGGCCCCCATCGTCATCGGCCGCGACCACCTGGACTGCGGGTCGGTGGCCTCGCCGTACCGCGAGACCGAGGCAATGGCCGACGGCTCGGACGCCATCGCCGACTGGCCGCTGCTCAACGCGATGGTGAACGTGGCCTCCGGAGCCAGTTGGGTGTCCATCCACCACGGCGGCGGGGTCGGCATGGGCCGCTCGATCCACGCGGGTCAGGTTGTCGTCGCCGACGGCACCGCCCTGGCCGCACAGAAACTGGAACGGGTGCTGACAAACGATCCGGCCACCGGCGTGCTCCGCCACGCGGACGCCGGGTACGAGCGGGCCCAGCAGATCGCCGCCGAACGCGGCCTCACCGTCCCGATGACCTCACCGGCCCCTCCTGCCTCCGTTGCGTCCGACTGAACGTGGCCGGTAGGCCACATCTGGTCGGACGCAACGGAGGTTGCAGAGGTTGGTTGGGTCCGTTCGGTGTGGTCAGCCCTCGGGAACGGGCCGGCCGGGTTACGTTGGAGACCTCAGTAGGTGTGGGGCGCTTGCGCGTCCCCGGGGATGTGTCCGGTGGGGTCGGTCCGGTGATCGAGTTCGAAGGCGTTACGAAGGTCTTCCCCGGCGGGACTGTGGCCGTGGACGACGTGAATCTGGTTGCCCCGACGGGACGGACGACGGTAATCGTCGGTCCACCCGGTTGTGGCAAGACGACCCTGCTCCGGATGGTCAACCGGATGCTGGACCCGTCGGCCGGGCGCGTGATTATCGGCGGCCAGCCGAACACCTCGGTCCGGCGGTCGACGCTGCGCCGGGGCATCGGCTACCTGGGCGCGGGCGGGCTGTTCCCGCACCGCACCGTGGTCCGCAACATCGAGACCGTGCCGTTGCTGCTGGGCGTCGGCCGCGGCGAGGCGCGTCAACTCGCAAGCGGCCTGCTGGAGCGAGTCGGGCTCTCAGCGGCGTTCGCGGACAAGTACCCGGCCCAGTTGTCGGCCGGGCAGCAGGCCCGCGTCGCCCTGGCACGCGCTCTGGCCGCCGACCCACCGATCCTGTTGATGGACTCCCCGTTCGCCCAACTCGACCCCGCGGTCCGCCAGGACCTGCAGGACGACCTGCTGGAACTACAGCGCGTGGCTCCGAAGACGATCCTGTTCGCCACCCACGACATCGACGAGGCCATCAAGCTCGGCGACCAGATCGCGGTCATGGCCGAGGGCCACCTGGTCCAGTTGGCGACCCCGCAGACGATGCTGTCGGCGCCGGGCAGCGAGTACGTGGCCGACCTGTTGGGACGCGACCGCGGCATCCGCAAGCTCTCGTTCCTGCCCGCCGGCGAGCTCCCGCTCAAGCCGGCGGCCTGCGTCCAGGCGGGCACCACCGGCAGCCGGGCGCAGACGGTGGCCGAGACCTTCGGCGAACGTTGGCTGGTGGTGCTCGACTCCGATCGGCGGCCGCGCGGTTGGGTCGACTCCCAGGTGTTGGCGCCCGAGGCGATCATCTCCGGGGCGGTGGTCCACCCCTTGGGTGGCAGCTTCTACGCCGACGAGAGCGTGCTCGCCGCGCTGGATGCCGCGATCCTGTCGCCCTCCGGGCTGGCCGTGTGCCTGAGCGACGACGGCCTGGCGGCCGGGGTCGTGAACCACGGCGAGATCGCCCGCTACCTGGCGACACTGCCGGCGAACCTGTGGACCGGCGGCGCCGTCGCCGCCGGTGGCCCCGCGATTCCCGGCCTGCCGCTGGCGGCACCGCCGCCGGCGCCCGAACCAGCGGAACGGCAGCCGACCCGTCGCCCCGGCCCGCCCGAGCGCGGCAAGGGCAAAACGGCGCCCATCCGGACTCTCGATGCGTTCCAGTCCGAGGCCACCGAACCCGCCGAGACGACCGGAACCACCTGGACCACCCGCGAGGAGCCCGGCGGGGCAGCCCGACCAGGTCCGGACGCGGCGCTGCCACGTCGGGTCCCGGTGGCGCAGGCTGCGACTCCGGTGGTCAAGGAGGCGGCCCGACCCACGCAGGTCATGCCGATCCCCGCCCCGGCCCCGGTGGCGCGACCGGCGGCTCCCCCGAAGCAGGCCACCGTGCCCACGATCCGCGGCGGGGAGAACACCACGTCCGCGACCCGCACGGCCAACGGGGCGCTCGACCCGGTCACCCGGTGGCTGATCGGCGGCGAGAGCTCCGTTGCCGAGGACGAAGAACCGACCCCGCCGCCGGCGCCCCGTCGCTCGGAACGTGCGGTGGGCGCGGCCGAACCGCAGTGGGAGTGGTCCTCGGAGCTGGGCCAGTGGGTGGAAGTCCTGCGGACCCCCGCCGACCCGCCGTCCGCCGCGGGCGCCCACGCTGAGGAAGGCGAACGGTGACCTGGGCCTGGGACAACCGCAGCCCACTGGGCCGGATGTTGTCCGAGCACGTTTACCTGGCGTTCCTACCGCTGCTGTTCGGCATGGTGCTCGCACTACCACTGGGGATTGCGGTGGCTCGTTCTCCCCGCTCCCGCACCTGGGCCCTCGGTCTGTGCGCCCTCGTCGAGGCCATCCCGGCCCTGTCCTGGTTCGTGTTCCTGCCCGGGTTCCTGGGCACCTCGCTGTCCGCCCGGGTGAACGTGGTGATCGGCCTCACCCTGCTGGTCACGTTCATGCTCACCCGGTCGATCGCGGGCGCGCTCACGGCCGTGCCGACGCAACTGGTCGACACGGCGGATGCGCTCGGGTACACCACCTCGGCGCGGACCTGGCAGGTCGACCTGCCCGCCGCCCTGCCGGCGATCATCGACGGCCTGCGGGCGGCCGCGATCGCCACCATCAGCCTGGCCACGTTGGCCGCCCTGGTCGGCGGCGGCGGCCTCGGGCTGACGTTCACCGACGGCTTCGCCACCCGTTCGGACGCCGAGGTGTTGTCCGGGGCCGCGGTTGTGGTGGTGCTGATCGGCCTGGTCGAGACCCTGCTCATCCGGGCGCAGCGGACTTTCGCGCCCTGGTCGCGCCTCGCGCCGGTGCGGTGACGGCACGATGAACCTCTTCTGGACCTACCTCACGAACTCGGCCCACTGGACCGCGCCGGGCGGGATCACGCAGCGGTTGTCCGAGCATGTCGTGCTGTCGTTCGCCGCGTTGTTCTGCGCCGGCGTGATCGCGATCCCCCTGGGCGCCACGGTCGGACACAGCGGTCGTGGCGACGACCTGCCGATCCTCTTCGCGGTGCTCGGCCGGGTTCTGGCGCCGCTGGGGGTGCTCGTCTACTTCGCGATGAAAGTCGGCACCGGCAGCGGACCGGCGTTCTTCATGCTCGTCCTGCTGGCCATCCCGCCGATGATGTCGGCCGCTTACACCGGCGTCCGCCTGGTCGACCGTCAGGTGGTCGAGTCGGCCCGCGCGGCCGGGATGCTGCCCAACCAGGTGCTGCGCGAGGTCGAGATCCCGATGGCGATGCCGGCCCTGGTCATCGGCGTGCGCCGGGCGGCCGTGCAGGTGGTCGCGGTCGCCGCGGTGGCCGGCTACGTCGGTGCGGGCGGTTTGGGGCGAATGATCATCGACGGTCAGTCGCCGAGCGTGCACAACTACGGCGAGGTGGCCACCGGCGGGGTACTGCTGGCGGCGCTGGCCGTCGCCGTCGACCTGCTGGTCGCCTGGTTCGGCGCCGGACTGGTCACGCCCGGGGCTTCGGGCAAGCTGCCCACGCCGAAGGCGCAAGCGGTCGTACCCCAGCCGCGCGCCGGGGCACCGCTTGCCGCCGGCGCACTGGCCGGTGGGTCTGCCGCGGAGCACGCAGACCGGTAGCCGGTGGACGACGCCGGGTCGTTCGACGCCCTCTGGGAATCGCTGCTGCCGGTCGGGCGTGAGCCGTCCTCCGGGGGCTACCGCCGCTACTCCTGGTCGCGCGCCGACCACGACGCCCGCGAGTGGTTCGCCCAGGGGGCCGATCAGCGCGGGCTGAGCGTGGAGACCGACCGCAACGGCAACCTGTGGGCCTGGCACAACCCGGACGCCGCGGGCGACGCCATCGTCACCGGCTCGCATCTGGACTCTGTCGCCGACGGCGGCGGCTTCGACGGAGCCCTCGGCGTGGTCGCGGGGTTCGCGGCCTTCGACTGCCTGACCTCCACCGGTCGGGTCCCGGCCGGTCCGCTGGCGGTGGTCGCGTTCGTGGAGGAGGAGGGCGCCCGGTTCGGGGTGCCGTGTCTGGGTTCCCGGCTGCTGACCGGGACAATCGGCAGCGAGCGGGCGCTGGGGCTGCGAGACGCCGACGGGACCACGTACGCCGAGACGCTGCAAGCGGCCGGCATCGAGCGCGCGGGCCTGGGATGGGACCCGGACCGGGTGCGCCGGATAGGCGCCTTCATCGAACTGCACGTCGAACAGGGTCGGGGATTGGTGCACGCCGACTGCGCGGTCGGCGTCGGCCGCAGCCTGCACCCGCACGGCCGTTGGCGGCTGACCTTCCGTGGCCGGGCCGACCACGCCGGCACCACGGCGCTGGCCGACCGGCACGATCCGATGCTCCCGTTGGCCCGCACCGTCCTCGCGGTGCGCGAGGCCGCCGCCACCCACGGCGCGCTGGCCACGGTCGGTCGCGTGCTCGTGGAGCCGAACGGCACCAACGTGATCCCGTCCGTCGCCACGATCTGGCTCGACGCCCGCAGCCCGGACGCAGCAGCAGTCCGCGCGCTGGTCGAGCAGGTCGTCCGGGTCGCCGAGGCGGCCGCCGACCCGGACGTCGAGGTGAGCCTGGTCGAGGAGTCGTGGAGCCCCGAGGTGATCCTCGACGTCGACCTGGCGCAACGAGTGGCCCGGCGACTTGGCGGCGCACCGCTGCTGTCCTCCGGCGCGGGGCACGACGCCGGGGTGCTCGCCGGGGCCGGGGTTCCCACCGTGATGCTCTTCGTCCGCAACCCCACCGGGGTCTCGCACGCCCCGGCCGAGCACGCCGAACGCGACGACTGCCTGGCCGGCGTGAGAGCCCTGGCCGACGCCCTGGCCACGTTGGCCGCCCGATGAGCGAGCGGACCAAGGTCACAGTGCCCGCCACCTCCGGCCTGCACCTGCCACCGATGGTGCGCCGGTGAGCGCCGCCCAGTTCCGCATCTTCTGGCGTGTCGCGCGCCCGTCAAGCGCCCTCGAAAGGCGCGCGACACGCCGGCGGATGGATGAGGGGCGAGGCGGTTGAGCGCTTTCTGGTGCGAGCACGCGTGGCTGCCGCCCGGCCGGGTGGCCGACGCCGTGTTGATCCGCGTTGACGGCGAACGGTTCGCCGCGGTCCAGGCGAACTCACCGTGCCCTACCGACGCGCGGCGGCTGCCCGGCCTGACGTTGCCCGGCCTGGCGAACGCTCATTCGCACGCGTTCCACCGCGCGCTGCGCGGGCGGGCCCAGACCCCGGGCGACTTCTTCGGCTGGCGGGAGCAGATGTATGCCGTCACCGACCGGCTGGACCCGGACCGCCATCTGGCGCTGGCCACGGCGGTCTTCGGCGAGATGGCGCTGGCCGGGATCACCTGCGTCGGGGAGTTCCACTACCTGCACCACGGCGCCCGCGGGGTGCCGTACGCCGATCCGAACGCGATGGGCCACGCGATCGCCGAGGCGGCCCGGGCGGCCGGCATCCGCGTCACCGTGCTCGACACTTGCTACCTGTCCGGCGGGTTCGGCGCCGAACTGACGGGGGCTCAGTTGCGTTTCTCCGACGGGGACATCGACGGTTGGCTGGGCCGGGTGTCACGTTTCGACCCCGGCCCGCGGGCGCGGCTGGGCGCAGCCGTGCATTCCGTGCGTGCGGTGCCGCCGCGAGACATCGAGGTCGTGGCGGAGTGGGCGGCCCGGGGTGCCGTGCTGCACGCCCACGTCTCCGAGCAGCCCGCCGAGAACGCCGGGTGCCTGGCCGCGTACGGCCGGACCCCCACCCAGGTGCTGCACCAGGCGGGTGCGTTGGCGAGCAACCTCACCGCGGTGCACGCGACCCATCTGACCGAGGCCGACATCACCCTCTACGGGCTGACCCGGGCCACGGTGTGCCTGTGTCCCACCACCGAACGGGACCTGGCCGACGGCATCGGCCCTGCTGCGGCGTTGCGCGACGCCGGGGTCACGTTGAGCCTGGGCTCGGACAGCCAAGCGGTCGTCGACCTGTTCGAGGAGGCCCGGGGCGTCGAGATGCACGACCGCCTGGCCACCGGCACCCGGGGGCACCATCGCGCCGCCGACCTGCTGCGTGCCGCCACCGTCGCCGGGCACGAGTGCCTCGGCTGGTCCGACGCCGGCCGGATCGAGCCGGGCTGTTGGGCCGACCTGGTCACTGTGGCACTGGACTCGGTCCGCACGGCCGGGTGCGTGCCGGGTCCGGAGGCCGCCGTCTTCGCCGCCTCGGCCACCGACGTGCGACACGTGGTCGCCTCCGGCCAGGTGATCGTCGTCGACGGCCTGCATCAGCGGCTGCCCGACCTCCCCCATTGCCTGGACCGAGCCATCCGGGGTGTCACGTCCTGATGCCGAGCGTGCTGATCACCGACATCTCGGTGCTGGTCACCAACGACCCGGAGTTGGGGCCGGCGCCGCTGGGCGAGATACCCGGCGCGGCGCTGGTCGTCGATTCCGGCCGGGTGGCCTGGGTCGGTCGAAGCGCCGTGGCACCGGCCTGCGACATCGCCGCCTCCGCGGGCGGCGGCGCGGTGCTGCCCGGGTTCGTGGACAGCCACACCCACCTGGTGTTCGCCGGCGACCGGGTGGCGGAGTTCACCGCTCGTATGACCGGCGCCGCCTATACGGCCGGTGGCGTCGCGACCACGGTGGCAGCGACCCGGGCCGCACCGGACGAGGTGCTGCTGGCCAACACGGACCGGCTCGTCGCCGAGTTGCGCGCCTGTGGGGTGACGACCGTCGAGATCAAGTCCGGCTACGGCTTGACCGTGACCGACGAGGCTCGCTGCCTGGCGGTCGCCCAGAACTTCACCGCGGAGACCACCTTTCTCGGGGCGCACGTCGTACCGGCCGAGTTCGCCGCCGACCGCGCCGGCTACCTGGACCTGCTGACCGGGCCGATGCTCGCGGCGTGCGCGCCACGGGCCCGATGGATCGACGTGTTCTGCGACCGCGGCGCGTTCGACGTCGACGAGGCCCGGGCCGTGCTGGCCGCCGGACGGGCCGCCGGCCTGGTCCCCCGGGTGCACGCCAACCAGCTCGGACCCGGCCCGGGGGCGCTGCTGGCCGTCGAGGCGGGCGCCGCGTCCGCGGACCACTGCACGCACCTGAGCGACACCGACGTGGACGCGTTGGCCGCCTCCGACACCGTGGTCACCTTGCTGCCGGCCGCCGAGTTCGCCACCCGGTCGCCGTATCCCGACGCCCGTCGGCTGTTGGCCGCCGGCGCCACCGTCGCGCTGGCCACCGACTGCAACCCGGGTTCGGCATACACCACCTCGATGCCGTTCTGCATCGCGTTGGCCGTCCGCGAGATGCGGATGAGCCCGGCCGAGGCGGTGTGGGCGGCCACCGCCGGAGGCGCGCGGGCCCTGCGTCGCCCCGACGTCGGCACGTTGCGCCCGGGAGCCCGGGCGGACCTGGTGGTGCTCGCCGCGCCGGATCCCGCCTACCTGGCCTATCGGCCGGGGGTGCCGCTGGTCGCCGGCGTCTGGAAGGACGGCCGCCCGCTGCGCTGAGCCGGTTCAGATGAACTGGTCGACGATCCAGCGGATGATCGGGATCAACGCCGGCGCCGCAGCCAACAGCATGCCCACCGCCACCATGAGCGCGACCAGGCGTGTGCGCAGTGCCAGTCCGCCGTTGGGCGCCCGCATGGTCCGCAACATGCCCGGAGGATAGTCGCCGCCCGGGAGGCTGGACAGACGCCGATGTCATCCCGGCGCCAACCTTTCCTGCCGGGTGAGCAGCGTTTGGGGCGATTGCCCGGTGACCGGCAATTGTTGCGCTTCCACACGGATCCGGGCCCGTCAACGACCGGTACCTCGGCGCCTCGGAACAAAACCTGGGTAGACGAAGTTGAGCCGACATGACTCAATCGTATTGACTGGGTGCGACTGCATGGGCCAAACTTGAGCCTAGTTGACTCAGAGTCCGCGCTGAGTCGGGTGGCGCCGCCGGTGCAACTCGACCGGACGTAGACCAACCGGAAGTAAGACCAAGAAGTAAGACCAATCAGACAAATCACCTGCTGGAGGAAACACGATGGCACGAGCGGTCGGCATCGACCTGGGCACGACGAACTCCGTCGTAGCCGTTCTGGAGGGTGGCGAGCCCACCGTCATCGCCAACGCCGAGGGTGCGCGTACCACGCCGTCGGTCGTGGCGTTCGCGCGCAACGGCGAGGTTCTGGTCGGTGAGGTCGCCAAGCGTCAGGCCGTCACCAACATCGACCGCACGATCCGCTCGGTGAAGCGCGAGATGGGTACGTCCTGGACCAAGGAGATCGACGGCAAGACCTTCACCCCGCAGCAGATCTCGGCGTTCGTGCTGCAGAAACTCAAGCGCGACGCGGAGGCCTACCTCGGCGAGCCCGTCGCCGACGCGGTGATCACCGTGCCGGCCTACTTCTCCGACGCCGAGCGGCAGGCCACCAAGGAGGCCGGCGAGATCGCGGGCCTCAACGTGCTGCGGATCATCAACGAGCCGACCTCGGCCGCGCTGGCCTACCGGCTCGACAAGGACACCACCGAACACCGCATCCTCGTGTTCGACCTCGGTGGCGGCACCTTCGACGTGTCGCTGCTGGAGATCGACGAGGGCCTGGTCGAGGTCAAGGCCACCAGCGGCGACAACCGACTGGGCGGCGACGACTGGGACCAGCGGGTCATCGACCACCTCGTGCAGAAGTTCCGCGCGGCGCACGGCATCGACCTGACCAAGGACAAGATGGCGATGCAGCGCGTCCGCGAGGCGGCCGAGAAGGCGAAGATCGAGCTGTCCTCGACCCAGCAGACCGCGATCAACCTGCCCTACATCACGCAGGACTCCGAGAAGAACGCCTTGTTCATGGACGAGACGCTGACCCGCGCCGAGTTCCAGAAGA
>DATAUG010000055.1:0-1504 GCA_036268355.1 Sporichthyaceae bacterium | reverse complement strand
GGCCCGGCTTGCGGCGTTCCATGGACACAGAATGCCACCGATGTGATTCGGATTCAGGGATCCGCGCCGGTCGGAGTGTCCGAACACGGAAAGTGAGCGCCCGTCCTTGGTCTCCAATCTGGTGCTTGCAACAGTTAGCGGGCACCCCTTGGGCACGCATAGATATGCAATGAGCGGGTCGAGGCAGGTCAGCCTGCGGGCATGGGCCCGCGATTCAGATGCAGGGTTGCCGCGGAACGCCGGGTCGGCGGTTCATTCCTATGTCACGTCGCATACATTGCAGGTCCCGGGCGGGGATACGACCCTTCCGCGGCGACGGAAGGCGCTTGCAGAACTAGGCGCCGGCCCGGGAGCGAGGTCGGGCCCGCCGTGCTTGATCGCCTGCGCTTCGAGGCCTCGGGCGGGTCAGGGGGACCCGTCTCGGGTCGGCCCCGCGACGCGGGGCCGACCCGGGTGCGCCTCAGCTGTTGGCGAGTTGCCAGGCGCGGCTCTTCAGGCGGGTCGGTTCGGTGGTGGTGAGCAGGCGGACGGCGCGAGCGGTGGCCTTGTCGCCGCGGGTTCGTGCGGGGGAGTGGTGGTCGATGTACTCGGCGACGGCCTGGTAGCCGGCCCACTTGGTGCCCCGGATCCCGGCCTGGGTGTCGGCGTCGGCCCACAGCCGGGTCAGGATGTACTCGCGGTCCCGGTGTGCGTTCTGCGCGCGGGTGCCGGCATCGCGTTCGGGTGCGGGGAACAGTTCGGCGGTCAGGCGCTGGAACTCGGCGTCGGTCATGGCCTGCTGGATCATCGCCTCGGCCTGGGCCTGGAAGGCCTCGAGGTAGCGGAAGGTCAGGCCCAGGGCGTCGCGGGCGGCGGCGACCCGGGCTTTGGCGCTGGCGGTGTGGCGGATGCTGATCGAGGCAGAGTGGTTGGCCAGGGCGGCGGCCTGGGTGTTCGCGCACACGACCCGCACGGGGGTCACCAGCAGTCGGAACGCCGAGGTGCCGTCGTGGGAGTTCAGCGCGACGATGTTCCGGTCGATCTCGTCGGTGCCGGCGATGCGCATCGTCTCCGGCAGCCGTAGGGAGACGAACACCTGCCGGCCGCCGCGTAGCGATCCGGCGGTGTCGAAGATCGCGCCGGAGTCGTCGACGAGCCGGTTGAGGATGTCGGCGTGGTCCTCGTTCTGGATGGGCCGGTAACCCTCGCCGACCACGCCGAGGGGTTCGGTGGCGCCGGTGAACGGGTTGGTCCGCACGGTGGCGAAGTGTCCGGGGACCTCCAGCACACTGACCCCGTCGGGACTGATCTCGCTGGTGTGCAGGGGAGTCTTGCGCACGTTCCACCCGCCCAGGTGTCCGACGCTCATAGCCTGCTCGGCGGTGAACACGTCGGTCAGGGTGGTGCCCAGCCGGTGCCAGGCGTCAGTGCGGGCGAACACTGCGGCGGCGCGGGTCCCGTGGGTCTCGATCTGGTGCGACACGGTCTGCCTGCAATCCTGCCGGTCCTCGGGGTGGTCGACCTG
>DATAUG010000054.1:0-13682 GCA_036268355.1 Sporichthyaceae bacterium | reverse complement strand
GGGGCGCGTAGGCGTGTCACCTGCCTCGCCGCTGTCGGTGGGGGTGTCACCCCCAGGGCAGGCCTCGCAAGCGTGTCACCTGCCTCGCCGCTGTCGGTGGGGGTGTCACCCCCTGGGCAGGCCACGCAGGCGTGTCACCTGCCTCGCCGCTGTCGGTGGGGGTGTCACCCCCAGGGCAGGCCACGCAGGCGTGTCACCTGCCTCGCCGCTGTCGGTGGGGGTGTCACCCCGCGGGAGTAATGGCCTGCCGGTTGCGCAGCGCGGCGCCCTTCGCCCGGGCGGCCGTGGCCAGGTCGGCCTGGAAGTCACTCATCCGCGCCCGTAGGTCCGGGTCGGCGGTCGCCAGGATGCGCACGGCGAGCAGGCCCGCGTTGCGGCCGGCACCGATGGCGACCGTGGCCACCGGCACGCCGGCGGGCATCTGCACGATCGACAGCAGTGAATCCAGGCCGTCCAGGTTTCGCAGCGGCACCGGAACACCGATCACAGGTAATGGTGTAATCGCTGCAAGCATGCCAGGAAGATGCGCCGCTCCCCCGGCGCCCGCGATTATCACCCGCAGGCCACGCTCGGCGGCCGTCGCGCCGTAGTCCAGCATGGCCCGCGGCATTCGATGCGCCGAGACGACGTCGGCCTCATAGGGCACGTCGAACTCCGCCAGGGCGTCCGCCGCGGCCTCCATCACCGCCCAGTCCGAGTCCGAGCCCATGACCACCCCGACCAGCGGGGCGGCACTGCGCGCGGCCGACGGTGGAGCGTCCGGTTCAGCCACCTTCGCCCCCTTCGGTTGGGTCGGGTTCGCCGGCCAGGAAGGCCGCGGCGTGCCGCGCCCGCGCCAGCAGGTCCACGGGGTCGGCGCCGCTGACCGTCACGTGCCCGACCTTGCGGCCGGGCAGCACCTTCTTGCCGTAGTTGTGGATGCGCAGTCCGGGGTCGTGCGCCATGCAATGCAGGTAACCGCCGAACAAGTCGGGCTCGTCGGCGCCCAACACGTTGGCCATGACCACGTGCCGGTCGCACATGCGGACCTCGCCCAGCGGCAGATTCAGCACGGCCCGCAGGTGCTGCTCGAACTGGCTGGTCACGGCGCCGTCGATGGTCCAGTGCCCGCTGTTGTGCGGCCGCATCGCCAACTCGTTGACGACGACCCCCGCCGCGGTGTCGAACATCTCGACGGCCAGCAGACCGACCACCGCCAGCTCTCCCGCGATCTGCAGCGCGACCTGCTGCGCGGCCAGCGCATGCGCCTCGCTGATCGGAGCCGGCACCAGCACCTCACGACAGATCCCGGCGCGTTGCACCGTCTGCACCACCGGGTAAACCGCGGCCTGCCCGTGCGCGCTGCGGGCCAACAGGACGGCGAGCTCGCGGCCGAACTCCACCCGCTGCTCGGCCAGCACGGGACCCCGGGCGAGCCAGTCGGCCGCCTCAGCGGCGCAGCCGACCACCCGTACGCCGCGACCGTCGTAGCCGCCCCGCGGCGTCTTGATCACCACGGGCCAGCCGACCCGGGCGCCGAAGGCCGCCAGCGCGTCGACGTCGGCGACCAGCTCCCAGTCCGGGACCGGCACGCCCGACCGGCTCAGCGCCTGCCGCATGATGACCTTGTCCTGGGCGTGCCGCAACGCGGCGGAGCCCGGTCGCACCACCACACCATCGGCCTCCAACGCCTCGAGGTGTTCCGGTGGCACGTGCTCGTGGTCGAACGTGAGCACGTCGCAACCGGCGGCGAATTCGCGCAACGTGTCGAGATCGTCGTGGTCGCCGATCACGACGTCGGCGGCGACCTGCGCCGCCGAGCTGTCCGCGCTCTCGGCGAGCACCCGCAGCCGGATGTCCAACGCGATTGCGGCGGCCACGGTCATCCGGGCCAGCTGCCCGCCCCCGACCATCCCGACCACCGGTGTCACCACGAGGCCGAAGGTACCGCGAGCGCCATCGAGGCCCGGACGAACCATCCCCGCAGCGGTCCCGCTAGACCTGTGTAACCGATTGTGCCCATTCCGTTACCGAATCGGGTAACGAAATGCGATCAGCTTCACGCTGGATGTCCACGGAACGGGGTACCAGTGGGGAAGAATGGGGCGGCACGCAGTCGCAGCGCAAACTCCGGGCACGCCCGGTCGGACGAGGGGGCCCTGATCGGTGAGTTTCGCGCGAAGCACGGGTGAGACGCGGAGCGGCGGGCCGGCCGCCGCACTGCGCCTGCGGTTCGGAAACCTCCTGCACGAGCTGGCCAAGTTCGGGGTGATCGGCGCGGTCGCCTACGTGGTCGACGTGGGCACGTTCAACGCCCTGCGCTCCGGAGCGCTCACCGACCGGCCGCTGACCGCCAAGGTCATCTCCACGGTCCTGGCCACCACGGTCGCCTACTTCGGCAACCGCCACTGGACGTTCCGCCACCGGGAGCGCACCGGGCTGCGGCGGGAGTACACGCTGTTCTTCGCGTTCAACGCCGTGGGCCTGGCAATCGCACTGGGTTGCCTCGGGTTCTCGCACTACGTGCTCGGGCTGACCTCACCGCTCGCCGACAACATCTCCGCGAACGTGGTCGGCATGGTCCTCGGCACGGTCTTCCGGTTCTGGAGCTACCACCGGTTCGTGTTCACCGCCGCCGGCGAGCCGGCCACCGCCGAACTCTCGGAGCCGTTGGCCGCCTGAGGCGGCCGCCTCCAGCGCGTCGAACGCATCGCCCACCGACTCGGTCCAGCTCAGCAGGTCCGCCGTCGCCTGGTGCATGAACCGCTGCGCGACCAGCAGCTTGACCTGCTCGCGCAGCGGGGCGAAGAGGCCCCCCGGGTCGAGCACCACCACCGGACGGTCGTGCATCCCCAAGCCCCGCGCGACCCAGATCTCCAACAGCTCCTCGAGCGTGCCCAGGCCGCCGGGCAGGATCAGGAACCCGTCGGCACGGGAGTCCATCGCGGCCTTCCGCGTGCGCATGTCCAGGGTGACCAGCAGCTCGTCGGCGTCGTGGTCGGCCACCTCGCGGTCGACCAACGCCTGCGGGATCACCCCGATCGTGTGCGCGCCGCCCGCGCGGGCGGCCCGGGCCAGCGCACCCATCGCGGAGATGGCGCCGCCGCCGGAGACCAGGTTGTGGCCGCGAGCGGCGAGCTCGGAGCCCACCTGCCCGGCCAACTCGATCCAGCACGGGTCGATCGACTCGCTGGAGGCGCAGAAGACGCAGATCGTGGCCATGGCGTTGCCGGGCGCGGGTCAGCCCTCGGCCGGGATCCGCAACACCCGCAACTCCCCGGCCTGGGCCGCGATGTCGATCGCCAACGCGTCGCCGGCCGCGCGCTCCCGGGGCCGGCGCCGTTCGTCGGAGTCGCGCATGATCTGCACGACCTCATCGATGTCGTCGGTCACCTGGATCAGCTCGACATCGGAGGGCGAGATCTTCCCGGCCTCCACCACCCGGGTGCCGATCCACTCCAGCAGCGGCTGCCAGTAGTGCTTGCCCATCAGCACCACCGGGAACCGCGTCACCTTCTGGGTCTGGACCAGCACCAACGCCTCGAACAACTCGTCGAGGGTGCCGAAGCCGCCCGGCATGAACACGAAGCCTTGGGCGTACTTCACGAACATCGTCTTGCGGACGAAGAAATAGCGGAAGTCGATTCCGATGTCGACGAACTCGTTGAGGCCCTGTTCGAACGGCAGCTCGATGCCCAGGCCGATCGAGGTGCCCTCGGCCTCGACGCAGCCACGGTTGGCCGCCTCCATCACCCCCGGTCCGCCACCGGTGATCACCGCCCAGCCTGCCTTGGCCAGTTGGAAGCCCAGCTGCCGGGTCAGCTCGTACTCCGGGTGATCGCGGGGGGTGCGCGCCGAGCCGAACACCGTGATCGCCCGGCCGATCTCGGCCAGCAGCCCGAACCCCTCGACGAACTCGGCCTGGATGCGCAGCACCCGCCACGGGTCGGTGTGCACCCAGTCGCTCGGCCCCTTTCCGTCCAGCAACCGCTGGTCGGTGGTGGACCCCGGCACCTGGCGGCGCCGCAGGATCACCGGGCCGCGATGGCGTTCCGGGGTGTGCGGCTCGGGCCGGTCGATTCCCTCACCGCGTCCCAGGGCGGCCGCCGTGGGTCTCTGCTCGGTCATGCGCGAGACGTTAGTGGGTGAGCCCGGACGGCCAGGCGGTCGGCTCGCCGCCGGGCCGTGACACCATGCGATCCGCCATGGCCTTCCCGCTGTCCGTCCTGGATCTTGCGCCGGTCTCGACCGGCACGTCGGCCGCGGAGTGCGTGCGACGCACGGTCGATCTGGCCAGGCTCGCGGATCGGCTGGGCTTCCGCCGGTACTGGTTCGCCGAGCACCACAGCCTGCCCGCGGTGGCCAGCAGCTCGCCCGAGGTGTTGATCGCCCATGTGGCGGCGCACACCGAGCGGATCCGGGTCGGGTCGGGCGGGATCATGCTCCCGAACCACACCCCACTTCGGGTGGCCGAGGCGTTCAACACCTTGGCGGCCCTGCACCCGGACCGGATCGACCTGGGCCTGGGTCGGGCACCCGGATCCGAGGCCGTCGCCTCAAAGGCACTGCGCGCCTTCGACGGGAACTCCTTCTCGTCGATGGTCTCCGAACTGCTGGCCCTGACCCGGAAGCTGTTCAGCCCGGCGCACCCGTTCGCGACGCTGAAGGTGATGCCCGACGACGCCGTCCCGCCACCCATCTGGATCCTCGGCTCCAGCGGAGCCAGCGCGGAGTCGGCCGGCCGGGCCGGATTGGGCTACGCGTTCGCGACGCACTTCACTGCCGATCCGCCGGGACGCGCGCTGCGGACCTACCGGGACAACTTCCGGCCCGGCGAGCAGTTTCCGGAGCCCCATTCGATCCTGGCGGTCGCGGTGGTATGTGCGGACACACCTGACGAGGCGGAGCGGCTGGCCACCACGATGGACCTGGGTTGGCTGCGGATCGAGGGGGTGAGTTCGGACCGCTGGAGAGCCCCGAGGAAGTGGCGGCCTATCCGTTCACGCAGGCCGACCGTTCGGCGATCGAGCGGCGCCGGGCGCTGGTGGTGATCGGCGACCCGGACCAGGTTCGCGAGCAGCTCACCAGGCGAATGGCCGAATCCGGTGCCGAGGAGTTGATGATCCTCACCAACGTGTGGAGCCACGAAGCCCGGTTGCGCTCCTACGAGTTGGTCGCACAGGCGCTGGCCTGACCGGACAGCCAGGCGCGCAGGGTGGTCTCGCACCGAGCGATCTCGGCCACCTCCACGTACTCGTCGCGGCTGTGTGCCAGGCCCGGGTCGCCCGGGCCGTAGTTCACCGCGGGGACGCCCAGTTCGGAGAAGCGGGCCACGTCGGTCCAGCCGAACTTGGGGGCAGCCGGGCGACCGGTCGCGGCGACGAACGCGGCGGCGGCCGGCAGGTCGAGCCCCGGTCGGGCGCCCGGCGCGGCGTCCACGCACCGGACCTCGTAGCCGTCGAACACCTCCGTGACGTGCGCCAGCGCCTGCCCGACCGACCGGTCCGGGGCGAACCGGTGGTTGACGGTCACCACGCACTCGTCGGGCACGACGTTGCCGGCCACCCCGCCGCGGACGAACACCGCGGACAGCCCTTCCCGGTACTCCAGCCCGTCGATGACCGGACGGCGCGGAACGTATCGCCGCAGCCGGTCGATGACTTCGCCGGCGGCGTGGATGGCGTTGTCCCCGCGCCAGGCCCGGGCACTGTGCGCCCGCACCCCACGCGTGGTCACCTCGACCCGCAACGTCCCCTGGCAGCCCGCCTCGACACCGGCGTTCGACGGCTCCATCAGCACCGCGAAATCCGCGACCAACCACTCCGGGTGCGCCGCGGCCAGCCGGCGCAGGCCGTTCAACTCGGCGGCGACCTCCTCGTTGTCGTAGAACACATAGGTGACGTCGCGGACCGGCGCGGTCAGCGTCGCGGCCAGCCGCAGCGCGACGGCCACCCCACCTTTCATGTCGGCGGCGCCCAGGCCGTAGAGCCGGCCGTCAACCCGGCGGGCCGCGAGGTTGTCCGCGGCCGGGACGGTATCCAGGTGCCCCGCCAGCACCACCCGCTCGGCGCGCCCCAGCTGGGTCCGGGCGACCACCGCATCGCCGTTGCGGGTGACCACCAGATGTGGCAGCCCGCGCAGCGCCCGCTCCACCGCGTCGGCCAGCGGTCCCTCCGTCCCGCTCACCGACGGCCGATCCACCAACTCTGCCGTCAACGCCGCACCGTCCAGCGACAGATCGAGGTCGGCTCCGGGATCGCGGGTCACGGTTGGAACGCTATCCGCCGTGGATACGGTTCACCCGTGACGCAGCGAAGTGCATGGGGCGACGGCCTGGCGACAGTCGCCGCCGCGGACGGCCGGATCCTCGACACGTGGTACCCGTCGCCGGCTCTGGGCAGCGCAGGCGATTCGGCCGCGCCGGCGGAGTTGCTCGCGTTGGAGGGCAAGGACGAGCTGCGCGGCGTCCGCGTCGAGGTGGTCCGCACCCGGATCGCCTCGTTGGACGACCCACCCGCCGACGCCGCCGACGCCTACCTGCGGCTGCATCTGCTCTCCCACCGGTTGATCGCCCCGCACGGAGCCAATCTGGACGGCGTCTTCGGGTTGTTGTCCAACGTGGTGTGGACCAGCCGTGGGCCGTGCCCGGTCGAGGACTTCGAGGCCACCCGGCTGCGGCTGCGCGCCGCCGGTCCGGTCCAGGTGTTCGGCGTCGACAAGTTCCCCCGGATGACGGACTACGTGGTGCCCAGCGGAGTCCGGATCGCGGACGCCGACCGGGTCCGGCTGGGCGCGCACCTGGCCCCCGGGACGACCGTCATGCACGAGGGCTTCGTGAACTTCAACGCCGGCACTCTGGGCGCCTCGATGGTCGAGGGCCGGATCTCGGCCGGGGTCGTGGTTGCCGACGCTTCGGACGTGGGCGGCGGGGCCTCGATCATGGGAACGCTGTCCGGCGGCGGCAAGGAGGTCATCCGGGTCGGTCGGGGATGCCTGATCGGCGCCAACGCCGGGCTGGGGATCTCACTGGGCGACGACTGCGTGATCGAAGCCGGCTGCTACGTGACGGCCGGGACCAAGGTGCGCCTGCCGGACGGGACCGCGGTCAAGGCCCGCGAACTCTCCGGACGCGACGGCGTCCTGTTCCGCCGCAACAGCCTCACCGGCGCGGTCGAGGCGCTGCCCCGCGGCGACCGGCAGTGGGGCGGACTGAACGCCGACCTGCACACCAACTAGCCGCCGGCTTCAGTCGAACTCCGCGAGGAGGGCGTCGATCTCGCGTTCCAGTCGGTCGCGGGCGTCGTCCGAGTCGGCCGCAACCGACGCCGCCGGCTTCTCGTACTCGGCGTACTCGGCCAGCACGTCATCGATCTCCACCCGGTCGGGGCGGCAGCACGCGATCTCGTCCATCAGCACGGCTCGCTGCATGCGGTCCTGGTCGAGGTCGACGGTCATCACGCCGACCTTGCGGGACGCGGATACCGCAACAAGGTCGCGGATGACGCCGCGGACCGGAGGCAGTGCCAGGTGTTCGCGGTATCTGGCCGCGGCCGCCGCAGCTTCCGTCGGCGCCCGGAAGCCAACCTGAAACGGCTCCGGATTTCCCAGTTCCTCGTAATGGACGTACTGGATGCCGTTGGCCCGCAGCGACTCGGCCAACGCGTGTCGCGAGAACCCCCGGCGATTGCACCGGGGCACCAGCCGCGCGTCAACCACGATCTGCACCCCGTCCAGACGCAGTCCGGTGATGAACTCGGCCACCGACCGCCCCTCGTAGCTGACCCCCACGATTCCGCCGCCCGTGATCTGCGACCGCCTCCTGGTCATGCGGCCGGCCTCCTGGGTTCCGGATGGGGACAACGGCGGCCAACCTACCGCGTCCTGGGTGTTTCACCAGACTCCCGGCATTGCGTGAAGATGATCTTCGTTTCGTCAGTCGATGACCGGAGCCGGATTCGGGGCTATCCCATTTGCACAGGTCGGGGCAGGTGTTTGAGGAGTTGTTCACCTTTCGAGCCATACGATTTCGGCATAAACCATCGCAACGGGAGCGAAGATGGCGAAGCCGAACAATGAGACGGGCGACCCCGAAGACACTGGGGACGGAGACACCAACAATACGTCCTGGGTGATCGGGGCGATCATTGCGATTGCCGTCCTCGCCGGGGTGTTGTCGCTGATCGGGCTGTGGTCCCAGAAGGACACATCGTCCACAGCTGCCCCTTCGGCGACCGCCAGCGCGGCACCGACCGACACCAGCGCGCCTGCCGACACCAGCGCGCCTGCCGGTGCAGCGGCCGGCTCGGCCGCCGCGTCCGGCAGTAGCGGCAGCGGCGGCAGCACCGTCGCAGTCACTCTGCCCCCGGCGGCGGCCAAGGCGACACCCGCGAGCAGCGCGGCCACCTCGTCGAGCAGCTCGGGTAGCGGCGGCAGCACCGTCGCAGTCACTCTGCCCCCGGCGCCGGCGAAGGCGACACCCGCCAGCAGCGCGGCCGCCGCGTCCTCGTCCTCCGCTGCGTCCTCGTCGATGGGCAACATGCCGCCCGGCATGAAGATGGACACCGGTTCGTCCTCCGGCTCCTCGTCCGCCTCGGACAAGAGTTCCTCGTCCGCCGCCTCGGCGCCCAAGTCCGGCAGTTCGAGCAGCGCCGTGGGCTCGTCCAGCTCCTCGGGTTCCTCCAGCTCAACCAGCAAGTCCTCGGCCGCCTCGTCGAGCAGCCCGAGCAGCCCGAGCAGCCCGGCCAAGGGCGTCGGGGCGATCCCGTCCGGCGCGCCGAAGACCGGTGGCGGCGGCACGGCAGTCTCCGACAACGACGCTCTGGTCGTCGGCGGTGCGGTCGCCATGCTTCTGGCCGCATCGATCGGTGGAGTTGCGCTGCGCCGTCGCTCCAGCCTGTAATCGAGGATGCGCGAAGGCCAAGCACGACTATTGGCGCTCACCGGCGCCGGTGTGCTCAGCCAGGTAGGCATGACGTTCCTGATCGTCGGTCTCAGCTTCGGCAAGTCGCCGCCGCCCGTACCGCCCCCAGCGGTGCAGGCGGCGGCGATCGCTTATTCCGGCGCCGTCGACAGCTCCGTATCGGGCTCGCGCGCGGCAGCCGGCGCGGGCAGCACGCCCAGCTACGTGACGTCGCTGGCACGGTCCCGCCCGGTCCACCTGAGCATTCCGCGGGTCGGCATCGAAACCGGCCTGCTGGAGCTGGGGCTGCAGCCGGACGGCACGATCGAGGTCCCGCCGGACAGTTCCACGGCTCCCGCGGGCTGGTACCGCTACCTTGCCAGCCCTGGCGAGGCGGGCACCGCGGTCATCGTGGGCCACCTCGACTCGCCCCAGGCCCCGGCGGTGTTCTTCAACCTCGGCGCGATGCGCCCCGGCGACCACCTCTCGGTGACCCGAGCCGACGGGACCAGGGCGAACTTCACGGTCACCGAGGTCGGCAGCTACCCGCACGACCAGTTCCCGACCGAGGCGGTCTACGGTTCCAGCCCGACTCCGGTGCTTCGCCTGGTCACCTGCGGCGGACCGTTCCAACGCGGGGTCGGCTACGACGGCAACGTCGTGGTGTTCGCCGACATGGACTCCTCCCCCGGCGTCCCGACCGATGCCCCGGCCGCGGCACCGGCGACCACGATCGACGGCTCCACCGCGCTGCCGACCTGGGGGCCGGTCGCAGAAACCCCGGCCGCGACGCCGCGCCCACGGCAACGGGCCGTTGCCTCCGACACGAGTACCGAACGCGCGCCGAGCACGAGATCGTCGGACGAGAGCTCGTCGGGCGATGGCAACTCGGCCGAGGTGCGGTCCAGCGGCGGCACCTCGGGCGAAACCTCGACCAACCAGCGCGCGCGGCGGCATGCCGAGGTCGTCGAGCCCGAGCAGCATCAGGTCTGGACGCCGAACCGGGCCCCTCGGCGCGCACACCCGACGCCACAACCCGTGTCCGGGCCTCCCGAAGCGGATGGTTAGCGCATTCGGGCTTATTCAGCCGATCTTGTCGGCAGATCGCCTGACGCCGAGGGCGCCCGGCCCTATGGTCGGTGAATGTCGAACGACGAGATCGACCCCGGTGGCAACACCGAGATGTTCCGCGCGTTCGTGAGCAGCGCGCAGACCTACCAGGAGCGCGCCGGCAGCCGTGGTCCGATCGTGGTGATGGCGACCGTGATCGGACTCGCCGTACTGGTGTTCGTCGTCATCGTCGCCCACGGCTGACGGTCACAGCGCCAGTCGCCCGGCGCCCGCCGCCACCCGTTCATCGGTGGCCGTCAACGCGACCCGGACGTGGCGTTGCCCCGCCGGGCCGTAGAACTCGCCCGGCGCCACCAGGATCCCCCGGTCGGCAAACCAGTCGACTGTCGCCCAACAGTCCTCGTCCCGGGTGGCCCACAGATAGAGTCCGGCGGCCGACTCGTCGATCCGGAATCCGGCCTCGGTGAGCGCGGCGCCAAGCACGCCTCGCCGTGCCGCGTACCGGTCCCGCTGCTCCGCGACGTGGTCGGAGTCGAGCAGGGCCGCGACCAGCGCCGCCTGGACCGGGCTGGGCAGCATCATCCCGGCGTGCTTGCGCACCTCGAGCAGGTGCGCCACGAGTTCCCGGTCGCCGGCCAGGAAGGCGGCCCGGTAACCGGCGAGATTGGACCGCTTCGACAGCGAGTGCACCGTGAGCAGGCCGGCATGCGAGTCGCCGCAGATCTCCGGATGCAGCACCGACACCGGTTCGGCGTCCCAGCCGAACTCGGCGTAGCACTCGTCGCTCGCCAGGACCGCGCCGGCCGACCGCGCCCAGTCGACCAGTTCGCGCAGCCGCCGCGGCGACAGCACGCGCCCGGAGGGATTGGCCGGCGAGTTGACCCACACCAGCCCGACCGGACCGGATTCGCCGGCCCGGTCGAGTTCTGACGGATCGTCAGCCCGGATCGGGGTGGCCCCGGCCAGCCGCGCCCCGACCTCGTAGGTCGGGTAGGCCAGTGCGGGGTGCGCCACCACGTCGCCGGCCTGCAGGCCGAGCAGTGTGGGCAGCCAGGCCACCAACTCCTTGGAGCCGATCGTCGGCAGCACGGCGGTGGGTGCGAGCCCGCGTACGTCGAACCGGCGGGTGAGGAAAGCCGCAACGGCTTCACGCAGCCCGAGCGTGCCGGAAGTCGATGGATAGCCGGGCGCGTCGGCGGCGGCGGCCAACGCCTCCTGCACCACCTTCGGCGCCGGGTCCACCGGCGTGCCCACCGAAAGATCGACCAAACCGCCCGCCCCGGCAGCCAGGGCGGCGCGTTCCTTGGCCGGCTGAAGCCGGTCCCAGGGGAAGTCGGGAAGGTTGGGTGGCCTGTTGTGCGGTTGGCTCACTCTTCGTGTTCTTGTGGCGGCAGCGCCACGACGTAGGGATGGTCGCGCTCGATCAGGCCGAGCTTGGCGGCTCCACCGGGCGATCCCAGGTCGTCGAAGAACTCGACGTTGGCCTTGTAGAAGTCCTTCCACTGATCGGGGACGTCGTCCTCGTAGAAGATCGCCTCGACCGGGCACACGGGCTCGCAAGCTCCGCAGTCGACACACTCGTCGGGGTGGATGTACATCATCCGCTCGCCCTCGTAAATGCAGTCGACCGGACACTCCTCGATGCAGGCCTTGTCCTTCAGGTCGACGCAGGGCTGGGCGATCACGTACGTCACGGAAGGTTCCTCCTAGCGATCTGACTGCCGACTTAGTATCACGGTGCAGGCAGGTCGACACGACAACGGGGGCGGCGCGTGGAGCAGCGTTTCGTCCTCGCGTTGAAGATCTCACCGGAGGACGTCGGATGCCGGGTGTCCGTGCGGCGGCGGCTACCTGAAGGGGGTATGACGGACGCGGTCGGACAGCTTCTGCGCTGGTCGGACGGGACGCTTTCGGTGGCCCGACGCGACGGCACAGTGACCGAGATCACCGAGACCGCGTTGGTGGCCGGCAAGAAGGTCCCGCCGGCGCCGGAGCGACCGGCCGGCACGGCGGCGCGCATCCGGGACCTGCAACGGATCGCCGCTCTCGGCTGGCCCGCGCTGCACACCGCGAGGCTCGGCGGGTGGCTGCTGCGCGCCTCCGCCGGCTGGACGTTGCGGGCCAACTCGGTGCTCACGTCGGCCCCGCCGGGTACGGCGATGGACCAGGCGCTGGACTTCGTCACCGACTGGTACGCCGACCGCGGTCTGCCCGTCGTCTTCTCGATCCCGGATCTGCTGGAACCCGAACTGTGGCCGGCTCTCGACGCCAGGGGCTGGCCGCCGACCTCGCGGCGGATCCTGGTCATGGTCGCCGCGATGGCCGCACTCCCCCCGGGGACATCCGTGGCTCCGGTCCGGTTGGCCGCCGCGCCCGACGACGGCTGGTTGGGCTGTTACCGGAGCCTTGGGGAAACCCCCGCCGCGGCGGTGCGGGTTCTGACGGGCAATCAGACCGCCGTGTTCGCCGCGATCCGTGTCGACGAAGCAGTGGCGGCGATCGCGCGCGGCACGCTCGACGAGGGTTGGCTGGGCCTGAGCGCCGTGGAAACCGCGCCGGAGGCCCGTCGCCGCGGCTTGGCCAAGCAGGTCGTCCGCGCGCTGGTCGAACACGGCCGGGCGGCCGGCGCGCGGCAGGTCTACCTGCAGGTCGCGGACGACAACGAGCCCGCGATCGCGCTCTACCGGGGCCTGGGGTTCGCGGAGCACCATGCGTACCGGTACCGATCCGCCGCGGCGCCGGCGGCGGCGGCACCGAACCATTCCCCGGCGTCCGGCAGAACGTGGCCCACCGGGCGCCATCTGCCGGACGCAATACCGCGTGACGGGGCGGAGGGCACCCGTTGAGTGAGCACCGGGAGCAGTTCGCGGCAGCGATGGCCGACGCCACGGCGCCCCTGGACCTGCCGTGCCTGTTGATGGGTCATGAGGTCGAACCGACCCTCGACGCGCAGCGGTTCACCAGCCGGTTGGACGCCCTGGCCGATGTCGTGGCGGCCGGGCTGCCCGGCTCGGCCGGACCGGCCGCGATCGGCCGGCACTTACGTGCCACCCTCGGCGGCGACGTCGGATTCGCCGGCTCGGCCGGGGACTACGGCGACCTGCGTTCGTCACTGCTCCACGAGGTGCTCATGCGCCGCCGCGGCCTGCCGATCCTGCTTTCGGTGGTGTGGCTGGAAGTCGCCCGCCGGATCGACGTCCCGGCCCACGGCATCGGCCTGCCCGGACATTTCGTGGTCGGCATCGGCGACCTGCAGGACGCCGGCACCGACGACTTCGTGCTGGTGGACCCGTTCGCGGGCGGAGTGCCGGTACCGGCGTTCGTGGTGCACCGCGCGATCGGGCACGAACCCACCGCGCGCGACCTGCGCCCGTGGGACACCCGGCGGACGATGCTGCGAATCCTGGCCAACGTGCGCACCTGGGCCGGGCGCGCCGACCGCGTGCGGACCCGACTGTGGGCGCTCGAGCTGTCGCTGCTGGTCCCCGGTTGTCCGGAGGTGCTGCGGCGCGAACATGGCGAGGCCCTGGCGCGTACCGGGGAGTTCGCCGCTGCGGCGGCACAATTGGAGGCCTACGCCGAGCGAGTCGAGGGCGACCAGCCGCTGGTCGCCCGATCGGCCCGGCAGGATGCCCGGACCGCCCGGGCCCGGCTCAACTGACACGCCCCGACACCCCGCCCCCGACCTCATCTTCTGGCGTGTCGCGCGCCCTTCGCGTCCGCGATAGGGCGC
>DATAUG010000053.1:0-10895 GCA_036268355.1 Sporichthyaceae bacterium | reverse complement strand
GGACCCGACGCTATTGGCGTCGGGTCCGCCGGACGCAATAGCGGTTCAGCGGCCGCGACGGTTCAGCCGCTCTGCACCAGGTCGCGCCGGAGCGGCGAGGCCGGGAAGGTCCCGAGCATCCGCATCTGCGCCGCGAAGAAGCTCAGCTCCTCGAGCGCCCGGCGCAGCGGCGGTTGCTCCGGGTGCCCGTCGACCTCGGCGTAGAACTGGGTGGCGCTGAACTGACCGTCGACCATGTAGGACTCGAGCTTGGTCATATTCACGCCGTTGGTCGCGAACCCGCCCAGGGCCTTGTACAACGCGGCCGGGATGTTACGGACTCGGAACACGAAGCAGGTCACCACCTCGACCACACCGGGCGAGACCTCGGCGGGTCGGCGGGCCAGCATCACGAACCGGGTGGTGTTGTGCGCCTCGTCCTCGACGTTGTGCTCCAGGACATCCAGGTCGTAGAGCGCCGCGGCGGGCAACGGGGAGAGGCTGGCCGCGGTGCGGTCGCCGAGTTCGGCGATCTCCCGCGCGGCGCCGGCGGTGTCTCCGGCCACGATCGGCCGCAGGCCCAGCCGACGGATGACCTTGCGGCACTGGCCGAGGGCGTGGATGTGGGAGTGCACCGTCTTGAGTTCGGCCACCTGCACACCGGGCAGCGCCATCAGGTGGAACGTGATCGGCAGGAAGTGTTCACCGACGACGAACAACCCCGATGTCGGCAGCAGGTGATGGATGTCGGCCACCCGCCCCGCCAGGGAGTTCTCGATCGGGATCAGCGCCCGGTCGACCTCCCCGTCGACCACCGCGGCAAAGACGTCCTCGAACGTCGGGTACGGGGCGGTGGCGTGCTCCGGCCACGCCTGCTCGCAGGCCAGCTGCGAGTTCGAGCCGGGCTCGCCCTGATAGGCGATGGTGCCGGGGAGGGCAGTGCCGCCGGTGAACTCGACACTGGTGAACTCGCTCATGCTGACGGTCCGTCAGGATGGAAGACGGGCGCACGTTTCTCCAGGAAGGCCCGGATGCCCTCGGCGCCCTGCGGGGTCCCTGCGCTGCGGGAGATCGAGAGCGCCTCGAAGTCCAGGTGCTCGTCCAGCGCACGCGACGCGGAATCGGCGAGCAGTCGGCGGATGTTGCGGTAGGCCTCGGTCGGCCCCGCGGCCAGCTCGGCGGCGACCTGCGCAACGGTGGCCTCCACCGCCTCGTCCGGGACCACGCGGGCCGCGATGCCGATGGTCAGTGCCTCCGCGGCATCGACCACACGGTTGGTCAGCAGGATGTCGCGAGCCCGCGCCTGCCCGACCATGCGGGGCAGGTGCCAGGACAGCCCGCAGTCCGGGGTGATGCCGATCGCCGGGTAGGCGACCCGCATGCGGGCGGACTCGCCCAGCACCAGGACGTCGGCGGTCAGCAGCAGCGCCATCCCGGCGCCCGCCGCCCAGCCCCGGGCACCGATCACGACCGGCACCGGCGCGGTGACCAACAGGCGGACGCAGCGGTGCGCGGAGTCGGCCAACTCCAGGATGTACTGCTCGGGATCGGCGGCGTCCCGGAAGCCGCGCACGTCGCCGCCGACGCAGAAGTTGGGCCCGTCGTGCAGCAGGCTGAGCGCTCCGATGCCGGGTCCGAACTGATCGAGGGCCTTGGCCAGCACGGCGGCGCCGTCGAGGTCCAGCGAGTTCGACCGCTCCGGCGCCGTGAGCCGGACCTGGAGCACTCGGCCGGACACGGTCGCGGCGGCTGCCTCCGTCATGGCTTCCCCTCCTCCGCGGACACCCTGCCGCATTGCTACTTGCGCGTAGGTGTTGAATTCTCCACGACGCCCGGTACGCCCGGCCGCCGCCCCGGAAGCGGCCCATCGGGTCCGAGAGGAGCGATCCAGATGGCCTATTTCGCCGACGCCGCTGAGGTCGACAAGTACATCGGTGGGGTGTTCCGCCTCGCTGCCGAGCACCCGGAATCCGGGCCGAAGCTCAAAGCGGCCAACATCGTGATGCGGGTGCTCTACACCGATCCGAACGTGGAGATGAACATCGTCATGCGCGAGGCGTTCAAGATCGTGCAGGGTCCGATCGACGAGCCCGCCGACGTGACGCTGGCGATGCCTGCCGACATCGCCGACAAGTTCTGGCGCGGTGAGTACAACCTCGCGGTCGGTCTGGCGAAGGGACAGGTCAAGGCCAAGGGTCCGGTGAACAAGATCCTCAAACTGGTTCCGTTGACCAAGCCGCTCTTCCCGATGTACCGCGAACTCGTTGCGGAGAAGGACGCCAAGAAGTAGCCCGCCTGCGTTTCGCGCCCCGGAGGCAGAGATGACGAAGCGGATAGTCGTCGACCGAAAACGGTGCACGGGCCTGGGAATGTGCGAGGAAAGTGCACCGGGAGTATTCGAGATCCAGGACGACGGCACGATGAAGGTGCTCCAGGAGTGTCCGTCGGTCGACCGGCTGAAAGAGGTGGAGGCGGCGGTCGAGGGCTGCCCGACCGAGGCACTGAGCCTCGTCGACGACTGACCCGGGATCCACCGGCCGACGGATGTGCGCCGGGCCGGATGGCTCATTTCGCCGCTGCCCGGAACGTGGCAGGCCTCCGGTACGCCCAAGCGGCATGTGGTCACGAACTTCGGTCGGCGTGCGCGGTTTCGGCCTGGCGGCGTCGGTCCTCGCGATGCCGCTGGTGGGCCTGACGACGGCGTCGCCGGTCGCGGCCGGCACGACCGGCCCGGACCCGACCTCGGTGAGCCTCCAGATGCTCCCGCAGCGGCCGGAGACCCCGGGTGAGGGATTCGGCGTCTGGGGCAACGTGACCGACACGGCGAACACCGCGGACCAGGTGAGTGGCACCGTTGCGATCTTCGCCACGTACCCGGATTCGACCGCGCCGGCCCTGGTGGCGACGACGTCGGTCGCCGAATTCGTCTTCGGCGTCTCGGTGCCGCAGGCGGCGAGGGCCACCTACACCGCGCAGTACACCGGAAACGCGGACTTCGCCGCGTCGGCGTCCGGGCAGGTCGTCGGCACGCTCACCGGGCAGGTCGTGGCCACGCCCGAGAAGACCCTGGTGAAGCGCGGGCACGCGGTCCGGGTCGACGTCGAACAGCTCCCGGCGCAGCCCGGGACCCCGGTGATCCTGCAGGAGTTCAAGGACAAGCGCTGGACGACGATCGCCGGCGCCACGCTGAACGGTGGCGGCCACGCGCACTTCTGGGTCAAGTCGGTCAGGGCGGGCCGGCACCTCTACCGGGCGCTCTGGCCGGGCGACGCCGTCGCGGGCGGGAACTCCGGCGGAACCGTCGTGATCACCGCGACCTGAGCGGTCACCAGCCGCGGGCCCGCCATTCGTGCATGCTGGGGCGCTCCGCGCCGATCGTCGTGTCCGTGCCGTGGCCCGGGTAGACCCAGGTCTCATCGGGCAGCGTGAAGAGCTTCGTCTCCAGGCCGTCCATGAGGCTCGCGAAGTTCGCCGCGTTGCCGAACGTCCCGCCGGGCCCGCCGGGGAACAGGCAGTCGCCGGTGAACAGGTGCGGCCGGCCCTCCGGGTCGTCGTAGAGCAGCGCGATGCTGCCGGGGGTGTGGCCGACCAGATGGATCGCGCGCAGGCTGACCCGGCCGAATGTGATCTCGGCGCCGTCGGAGACCTCGTCGTCGGTGGGGACCGGGATGCCGTCGGCGTCCAGGACGTGTGCGGTGGTCCGCGCACCCGTGTGCCGGACCACCGCGCCGAGTGCCTGCCAGTGGTCGTAGTGCTGATGGGTCGTCACGATCCGCTCCAGCGGCCCGTTCAGCAGCTGGATCAACGTGTCCGCGTCGTTGGCGGCGTCGATGAGCAACTGTTCGCCGGAGTCGCGGCAGCGCAGCAGGTAGCAGTTGTTGTCCATCGGCCCGACCGCGACCTTGGTGATCACCAGGCCGGGCAGCTCCCGGACGTCGGGCGTCCCGCCGACCTTGACCTTGCCGCTGTATCCGGTCATCGCGTGTCCTCCTCGTAGTCGCGGGCGTCCGGGCCGCGGAAGTCAGGGCCAGGGGGGCAGCTCGGGCAAGCCGTCATCGCCGGCCTGCAAGCCCTCGCCGTTGGACCGGCCGCAGATCCATGCCAGCAACGCCGCCCGCGGACCGGTCACCAACTGTGCAGTGCCGACCCCATGCACCGCCCAGACGTCGGGGGATCGGCCGTCGGTCGCCCGCAGGGTCAGGTCCGGCATACCCGCCCGGCCGGACATCGACGCCACGTACTCGTCCAAGCAGGCCCGGACGAAACCGAGATCCCAGTCCGCCGTCGTGTAGCCGCCGCCGAGGTCGACGTGGTGGAACTCGACCTCCCGCATCCGGCCCGGCAGCAACCAGCGGGCCCGGACCACCCGGCCGCTGAGCAGGGTGACCTCGTGGTTCCACTTCTCCAACGGCAGCGACCGGGCGGCGTCGCTGAACTCGGCCGCGGCGACGGCGAGATCCTGGGTGATCTCATCGGCGCCGCGCCCTGCACCGGCCTCGATGGCGTCGTTGCGCGCCGCCATGCTCGGGTACATGGGCCGCAGTTGGCCGGTGGCGGCGGTGTGCAGCAGGTTGAGCAGCGCCTCGGCATTGCGAGCCACGTGGGTGACCAGGTGGCCTCGGGTCCACCCGGGCAACCTCGACGGCCCCCGAAGTGCCTCGTCGGTCAGTGCACTCACCGCGTCCAGGAGTCGGTCGGAGGCGATGTCTATCTCGTCGACGGCCAGCGCGACCCCGACCGCGTCGAGCACCTGCGTCATCGCCAAAGCCCTTCGCCAGGACGGATCGGGCCCTGTGGTGCCGATCTCACAGGTGGAAGATACCGTCGGCGCCGATTGTGCCCGCAGCTGCGGAGGACCGTAATGATCACGGTCGGGGTGACCCCTGGTCAGGTGCTTGTCGCCGAGCCCCGCGGTGGCGTCCCCGAGACGTGCGGGCGTCGACGCCCGAGATCTTCTCGGCGGGTCCGCCGCTCCAATGATCCGTGCCCGGCACCGGGTGGCCGGCCGAGTCGGCCCAGGGCCGGCCCGACAAACTGTCGGACCGGTTGCTTAAGATGGAAAGTGGGGGCCCGGTGGGGTGCCCCACCCATCAGGGGTGTGCAGCGAAATTCGAGTTTCGTCGAGGACGAGGGGCGCCGTGGCCGACCGTCTGATCGTCCTGATGGTCACCGACGCGCGGGAGCACAACCGCCCAGACGTGGAGGGGCGCCCGTGGCCGACCGTCTGATCGTCCGGGGCGCGCGGGAGCACAATCTCAAGGACGTCTCGCTCGACCTGCCCCGCGACAGCCTGATCGTGTTCACCGGGCTCTCCGGCTCCGGCAAGTCCAGCCTGGCCTTCGACACGATCTTCGCCGAGGGCCAGCGTCGCTACGTGGAGTCGCTGTCCGCGTATGCCCGACAGTTCCTGGGCCAGATGGACAAACCCGACGTGGACTTCATCGAAGGCCTGTCGCCGGCGGTCTCGATCGACCAGAAGTCCACCTCCCGCAACCCCCGCTCGACGGTCGGCACCATCACCGAGGTCTACGACTACCTGCGGCTGCTCTACGCCCGAGCCGGGCGGCCGCATTGCCCCAAGTGCGGCCGGCCGATCTCTCGGCAGACGCCGCAGCAGATCGTGGACCGAGTCCTGGAGCTCGAGGAGGGCAGCCGGTTCCAGGTGCTGGCGCCGGTGATCCGCGAGCGCAAGGGGGAGTACGGCGAGCTGTTCCGGGAACTGGTCGGCAAGGGTTACTCCCGCGCCCGGGTCGACGGGGTGGTCCATTCACTCACCGAACCGCCCACGCTGAAGAAGCAGGAGAAGCACACGATCGAGGTCGTCGTCGACCGATTGGCCGTCAAGAACTCGGCCAAACGCCGGCTGACCGATTCGGTGGAGACCGCGCTCGGGTTGTCCGGCGGCCTGGTCACGCTGGACTTCGTCGACCTGCCGGAGGACGACCCGCACCGCGAGCGGGTCTTCTCCGAGCACCTCGCCTGCCTCTACGACGACCTGGACTTCGAGGAGCTGGAGCCGCGCTCGTTCTCGTTCAACTCCCCGTTCGGGGCCTGCACCGAGTGCAGCGGACTGGGCACCCGGATGGAGGTCGACCCGGATCTGGTGGTGCCCGACCCGTCGAAGTCCCTCGACGAAGGCGCGATCGCGCCGTGGACCTCGGCGACCACCCAGGAATATTTCGGGCGGCTGCTGACCGCGCTGGCGGAGACCATCGGGTTCACCACGTCGACCCCGTGGGAGAAGCTGCCGGCCAAGGCTCGTAAGGCGATTCTCGAGGGCCACCAGCACCAGGTGCACGTGAAGTACAAGAACCGGTACGGCCGGGTGCGGTCGTACTACACGGGCTACGAAGGTGTCCTGCCGTGGGTCTCCCGCCGGCACGCCGAGGCCGAGAGCGACGCCGGCCGCGACCGCTTCGCCGGCTACATGCGCGAGGTGCCCTGCCCGGTCTGCCGCGGCAAACGGCTCAAACCGGTGTCGTTGGCGGTGACCCTGGGCGGCCGGTCCATTGCTGACGTGGCGTCACTTCCCATCGCGGGCTGCGCGGAGTTCCTCCGTGGCCTGGAGTTGACGGCGCGCGAGCGCCAGATCGCCGAGCGGGTGCTCAAGGAGGTCAACGCCCGCCTGGGCTTTCTGCTCGACGTCGGGCTGGACTACCTGACCCTGGACCGTGCGGCGGCGACCCTGGCCGGCGGCGAGGCGCAGCGCATCCGGCTGGCCACCCAGATCGGCTCCGGCCTGGTCGGGGTGCTCTACGTTCTCGACGAGCCGTCGATCGGACTGCACCAGCGCGACAACCACCGCCTGATCGACACCCTGGTGCGGTTGCGCGGCATGGGCAACACGCTGATCGTCGTAGAGCACGACGAGGACACGATCCGCATCGCGGACTGGGTCGTCGACATCGGTCCGGGCGCGGGCGAGCACGGTGGGCAGATCGTGTACTCCGGTCCGTTCGCCGGACTGCTCGCGGTCGAGGACTCGTTGACTGCCGCGTACCTGTCCGGTCGCCGCTCGGTCGCGGTGCCGGCCGCTCGGCGCAAACCCGAACGCGGCCGCGAACTGACGGTGCGTGGGGCGCGGGAGCACAACCTGGTCGACGTCACCGTGAGCTTCCCGCTGGGCTGCTTCGTCGCGGTCACCGGGGTGTCCGGATCCGGGAAGTCCAGCCTGGTCAACGACATCCTCTACAACGCGCTGGCCAAGCACCTCTACAACGCCCGGACCGCCCCCGGTCGGCACACCCGCATCGACGGCCTGGAGCTCATCGACAAGGCGATCCACGTCGACCAGAGCCCCATCGGGCGCACCCCGCGGTCGAACCCGGCCACCTACACCGGGGTGTTCGACAACATCCGCAAGCTGTTCGCCGAGACCACTGAGGCAAAGGTCCGGGGCTACCTGCCCGGGCGGTTCTCGTTCAACGTCAAGGGCGGCCGCTGCGAGGCCTGTTCCGGCGACGGCACGATCAAGATCGAGATGAACTTCCTGCCCGACGTGTATGTCCCGTGCGAGGTCTGCGCCGGTGCCCGCTACAACCGGGAGACCCTCGAGGTGCACTACAAGGGCCGCACCATCGCCGAGGTTCTCGACATGCCGATCGAGGAGGGCGCCGAGTTCTTCGAGGCAATCCCGGCGATCTCCCGGCACCTGGTGACGCTCAATCAGGTCGGGCTGGGCTATGTCCGGCTGGGCCAGCCCGCGCCGACCCTGTCCGGCGGGGAGGCGCAACGGGTCAAGCTGGCCGCCGAACTTCAGAAGCGGTCGACCGGGCGCACCGTGTACGTGCTCGACGAACCGACCACCGGCCTGCACTTCGAGGACGTCCGCAAATTGCTCGGCGTGCTCACCTCGCTGGTGGAGAAGGGGAACTCGGTCATCGTGATCGAGCACAATCTCGACGTGATCAAGACCGCGGACTGGATCGTGGACATGGGACCGGAAGGTGGCTCCGGCGGCGGCAAGATCGTGATCACCGGGACGCCGGAGGAGGTGGCCGCCTGTGCGGACAGCCACACCGGCCGGTTCCTGGCGCCACTGCTGGCCGGCCCCGCCCCGGCTCCCCGCGCTCGCGCCCGGCGGTGATCGGAACTTCAACCCCGGGCAACCCGATGCATGGCGCGGGCCGAATAGGCTGCTGACTGACCGCGACGGATCGCCCCCGCCGGCGCCGACCTGGAGGATGCCCGCATGACCCAAGACCCGCGCACCCCCGTGAACTCCGACGACCCTTCGGACTCCGCCTACGCCCGGCGCACCGTCCTGCGTGGCGCCCTGGCGCTCGGCGCGGTCGGCCTCGGTGGAGCACTCGGGGCGTGCGGCAACAAGTCGTCGGACTCCGCCTCGCAGAGTTCGGGCACCTCCGGCTCGGGCACCTCCGGTTCAGGCTCGACCGGTGCAACGACCGGGGGATCCACCACGTCGGGCCCGACCACCACGAGCACCCCGACCCCGGCGGCCAGCCCGGCGGCGAGCTCGGCGAGCTCGGCGGCGGCCTCGGGCGGCGGCACCACGCTGGGGCCTGCGAGCGGCGTCCCGGTGGGGGGCGGCACCGTCTATTCCACCGCCAAGATCGTGGTCACCCAGCCGAGCACGGGCCAGTACAAGGCGTTCACCGCGGTCTGCACCCACGAGCAGTGCACCGTCGGCGACGTCAGCACCACGATCAACTGCCCTTGCCACGGCAGCGAGTTCTCGATCACCGACGGCTCGGTGGTCCGCGGCCCCGCGGCGCAGCCGCTGGCGGCCAAGACCGTGACGGTCAGCGGCGGCAACATCTCGGTGACCTGATCATCCGTTCCACCGCCGCGCGGATCGGGAACCGCTACGCCGATGCCTAGGCTGGCGGTGTGGCCGACCCGAGCACCTACCGCCCACGCCCCGGTTCGGTCCCGGACTCCCCGGGGGTCTACCGGTTCGCGGACGCCCACGGTCGAGTCATCTACGTCGGCAAGGCCAAGAGCCTGCGGTCCCGGCTGGGCTCCTATTTCCAGGACCCGGCGGGTCTGCACCCGCGCACCCAGACGATGGTCACCAGCGCCGCGAAGGTCGACTGGACCGTGGTCGCCACCGAGGTCGAGGCACTCCAGTTGGAGTACTCCTGGATCAAGGAATTCGAACCCCGGTTCAACGTCAAGTACCGCGACGACAAGTCCTACCCGAGCCTGGCCGTCACGCTCGACGAGGAGTTCCCCCGGCTGCAGGTGATGCGTGGGCCGAAGAAACGCGGCGTCCGGTACTTCGGCCCCTACGCGCATGCCTGGGCGATCCGGGAAACCCTCGACCTGTTGCTGCGGGTGTTCCCGGCGCGCACCTGTTCGGCCGGGGTGTTCCGGCGGGCCGCATTGTCCGGCCGACCCTGTCTGCTCGGCTACATAGACAAGTGTTCGGCGCCCTGCGTGGGCCGGGTCACTGCGGCGGAGCACCGCCGGATCGTCAACGACTTCTGCGACTTCATGGCCGGGCGCACCGCGGGTTATCTGCGGCGGTTGGAGAAGGAGATGGTGGCCGCGGCGGCTGAGCAGGAGTACGAGCGCGCGGCCCGCATCCGCGACGACCTGGGTGCGTTGCGCCGGGCCATGGAGAAGAACGCCGTGGTCCTCGGCGACGGAACCGACGCCGACGTGATCGCCCTGGCCGAGGACCCGCTGGAGGCGGCTGTCCAGGTGTTCCACGTCCGCGACGGACGGGTGCGCGGCCGGCGCGGCTTCGTGGTCGACAAGGTGGAGGACGTGACCACGGCCGGACTCGTCGAGCATTTCCTGCAACAACTCTACGGCGACGAGGGCGAGCCCGGTGAGGTGGTGCCCCGCGAGCTGCTGGTCCCCGAGCTGCCGCCCGACGCCGACGCGCTGACCGAGTGGCTGGCCCGGCGGCGCGGCGCCCGGGTCGAGCTGAAGGTGCCGGTACGCGGCGACAAGAAGGCGCTGATGGAGACCGTCGCGCGCAACGCCGGCGAGGTCCTGGCGCTGCACAAGACCCGTCGGGCCGGCGACCTGACGTCCCGTGCGGTGGCGCTGCAGGAGCTGCAGGACTGCCTGGGCCTAGACGAGGCTCCGCTGCGGATCGAGTGCTTCGATGTGTCCAACCTGCAGGGCACCGAGATCGTCGCCGCGATGGTGGTGTTCGAGGACGGACTGGCCCGCAAGAGCGAGTACCGGAAATTCAATATCAAAGGGGTGGCCGGGCAGAACGACGTCGCCTCGATCGCCGAGGTGATCACCCGGCGGTTCCGGCGCCACCTCGAGGAACGCGCCGGCGTGGACATCGACGTGGCGGCCGGCCCGATCGACCCCGAGACCGGTCGGCCGCGCCGGTTCGCCTACCCGCCGAACCTCGTGGTGGTCGACGGCGGGCCGCCGCAGGTGGCCGCCGCTGCGGCCGCGCTGGACGCGCTCGGCGTCAACGATGTCGCGCTGTGCGGGCTGGCCAAGCGGCTCGAGGAGGTCTGGCTGCCCGACGTGGCGCACCCGGTGATCCTGCCCCGCAGCAGCGAAGGCCTCTACCTGTTGCAGCGGGTCCGCGACGAGGCGCACCGGTTCGCGATCAGCCATCACCGCACGCGACGGTCCAAGTCGATGCTCGCCGGCCGGCTCGACCAGGTGCCCGGGCTCGGGGAGAAGCGGCGGGCGCAGCTGTTGGCGCACTTCGGTTCGTTGCGTCGGTTGCGCGCCGCCGAGGTCTCGGAGATCGCCGCGGTGCCCGGTTTCGGGCCGCGGACGGCGGCTGCCGTTCACGCGGCGTTGGCCGGTTTGCCCGGGCCGGGTGTGGGTGTGAACACCGCGACAGGGGTCATCATCGACTTGGCGAACCCGGGCGCCGCGGGAGACGGGAGCGAGCGATGAGTCACCCCCATATCCATCTTCTGGCGTGTCGCGCGCCCTTCGGGCGACCCGAAGGGCGAGCGACACGCCAG
>DATAUG010000052.1:0-2194 GCA_036268355.1 Sporichthyaceae bacterium | reverse complement strand
CACATCTTCACCGAGCGTTGCGCGATGGCCTTGGCCCGGCGTTTGGCGACCGCGTCCGCGTCGACGCGGGCCACGGCGCGGCGGGTGGGGTCGGCGCAGGTTCCCCCGGGGTGAGTCCCTCGGCCTTGCCCAGCGCTGCCGCCTCGACCTGCGCGAGCAGTTCCGCGTCGAGCTCGGCGGTCTCCTCCAGGATCACCCGGGCCTTGGCCAGCGTGACCCGCCCCGCGCACAGGGCTTCCACCGTGGCGGGCAGGCGCCGGGTCAGCTCGACAGCGGCATGGACCCGGTGATCACTGGTGCGGTCGGCCGGGCCCAGCTCCAGGGCGACCTCGGCATAGGCCGAACGCTCGGCGAACTCCAACTCCTGAGACTGCTCCCAAGTCTGCGGGTCCACCCAGGCGGGGCATTCCGCGCGGTGCCGGTCCAGGGAGTCGGCGACCCATTCGGCCATGGCCAGGACCTGCTCGCCGTGCAGCATCGCGATCTGCCGTTCCAGTACCCCGATGCGGGCCAGCACATCGGTGCCGTCGGTGACCGCGCCGGTCCAGATGGTCTCGTCGCGGCTGGCCGCGAGCCAGTCCACGGCCTGGTCGACCGACCTGAGTCGGTTCGAACTGGTGTTCGACATGAGACTATTCTCTCCCGGTTTTCCCATCTCTGCAAGGGAAATAGAGACTCCACGGACCTGTTTTCCGGTGGCCGGGGCGGGTGTCGAGCGGTGCGTCCGTTGTGGTTGCCCGCCGTTACGGAACCCGGATTCAGCGCGCGCTCCCCGTCCCCACCAGGACCGGTCAGCGCCCGTGCGGCCCTTGCCGCGCGCTGGATCCGGATCGGAACTGCCCGTGGCCGGGCGCCGTAGTTGGTTACTGCGATCAGGGGTACCGGACTTGGGACCCGGTGACCGAAGTGCAACGGACCTCCACGGTGGTTACGGTCCGAACCCCCTCCCTCCTATAGGCCGTCTGAACCGCAGCCGCAGCACGGCAACAAACCACTGAGTACCCGGCAACGGCGGCACGCCTGACAGGCTGGGGACATGGACATCTCCGTCGGATTCCCGTCGAGCTTGCAGACCCCGGATCTGATCGTCCGTGCGGAGGAACTCGGCTACCACCGGGCCTGGTGCTATGACGCACCCGCAGTCTTCGGCGACATCTGGATGGCCCTCGCCCGGGCAGCGGATCGGACCACCCGCATCGGGCTGGGGACGGCGGTGATCATCCCCGACTACCGGCATCTGATGGCGACTGCCACCGCCGCGGCAACCCTGGCCGGGCAGGCTCCGGGGCGAGTCGCGATCGGGCTGGGGCCGGGCCGTGCGCAGATCATGCACGGCGGCAAGCCCGGGTTGTGGAAGGACCTGGAGGCCTACACGGTCGCGCTGCGGGCGCTGCTGCGCGGCGAGGCGGTGGAGTGGAACGGGACGACGCATCAGCTGCTCCACCCGCCGGGCGTGGTCGCGGAGCGCCCGATCGAGGTCCCGATCCTGCTGTCCGCCGAAGGCCCGAAGGGGCTGGAGATCGCCGGCCGGGTCGCCGACGGCGTGATCTCGTTCGGAGTGGCCCGCAGCGGCTTTGCGTGGAACGCGGTGCTGCTGCACGGCACCGTGCTGCCCGCCGGCGCGGTCGACGACGATCACCTGCTCGCCGCGGCGGGTGCCGGAGCAGGCGCGGCGTACCACATCACCTACGCCACCGGCGGCGACACGGTCGACCAACTGCCCAGCGGAGCCGACTACCGGGCGGCGATCGAAGCGGTGCCGCTGGAGCACCGGGCGAGGGCGGTGTGGAGCCGGCACCTGGTGGAGGCCTCGCCCGCTGAACGTCTGGCGTTGACCCCGGCGCGGATCCGGTCCTCGACTTTCACCGGCCCGGCCGACGAACTGCGCGATCGGCTGGGCGAGTTGGAGAAGGACGGAGCCACCGAGGCGATCTACCAGCCGGCCGGACCGGACCTGAACCGGGAACTGACCGCGTTCGCGCGGATGGCGGGCATCGGCGGCTGACAAACATCCGGGCCCACGCCGCGACGGCATGGGCCCGGACCGGACAGCTGGAAGCTCAGCCGGCGTTGACCTTCGGCATGATCTCCTCGGCCAGCACCTTCAGGTCGTCCATGGTCTTGGCCGTGGGGACGTCGTTGAACGGCGGCCAGAGCAGCGGCATGGTCATGCCCGCCTCCTTGTAGGCCTTGA
>DATAUG010000051.1:0-36962 GCA_036268355.1 Sporichthyaceae bacterium | reverse complement strand
GGCCGGCGCCCCGGATGCCGAGCAGGTCGTCCTCGCCGGAGCCGCGTGCAACCGCACCGAGCGCACCTGGCCGGCGGACCCCGCCCACGGCATCCCGCCGCCCCACCGGCGCGTCGCCTGCCTCCTGCCCTTCCCGGCGACCCGGACCGCTGGGTCGTGGCCGTATTCACCGCGTTGCGGCCCGACGACCACACCGAGGACCCGTCCAGCGAATGGATCGCGCTGTTCGACGCGATCCTGACCGCATTGCCCTCGGCGGCAACAGAACTGACCGACCGTCAGCGACGTTGTCCATCGGTAGGCCGCCGGGCCCGATCGGAAATTGATGGCCGATGAATGGACACGCCCCGGATCTGACGGTAGGAACGGGGTCATGGCCAGAACTTTCCTCGCCCGCGCCGGCTCGCTGACGCTCGCGTTCGGGAGTCTCCTGGCCCCTGGCGGGTTGGGCCAGGCCCACGCGACAGCGGCGGACGGCCCGAGATGCGCACTGCACAAGGACGACGTCATCGAACCCGGCCTGACCCTGAAGCAGGCCGACATCGCCTACCGTACCCCGGCGACCGCGTCGATCACCTGCGTCGGTGAGGCCGACGGCCACCGGATCACCAAGCCTGGGACGTTCACCGAGACCGGGCAGGGCAAGGCCGCCAACTGTCTGGGCGGCGCAGGCAATGGGACGTTCACGATCGTGGTACCCACCGACGCCGGACCGCAGACGATCACCCGAAGCTACACGTTCGATTACACGGCCCTGCCCGAGCGCGGCGGCCTGCTCGGCGGGAAGCTCTCCGGCGACGGCTTCACCGGCACCATCGACATGTTCCCGGTCCAGGGCGACTGCGCCACCCGACCGATGACCCGCATCCACACGGTCGACAACATCGAATTCCACCGACCGGTGTGACCGCCCGCCGAGCCGGTGGCCCACTGGCAGGCCGCTTCGTGCGTCGGTCGCCGCAGCGGGGCGGTGAAGTGTGCTCGTCGGGCTGGTGATTCATCCGTCGCGCCCCGAGGCGGCCGCCGCGGCGGAGATTGCGAAGCGGATCTGTGCCGAGCGCGACGTTCGGCACGTGACCGTCGACGTGTGGAGCGACGAGCGACCGTGCCGTGAATTGGTCACCGGCCTGCTGGAACGCATGGATCTGGTACTCACGATCGGTGGCGACGGCACCTTGCTCCGCGGGCTGGACGTCGCCGTCGCGGCGGGCGCTCCGGTCCTCGGCGTGAACGCCGGTCGACTCGGATTTCTCACCCAGTTCACCACCGCGGATCTCGCCACCGTGCTGGCGGCGGCGATCGGCGGCAACGTGATGACCGTGGATCGGATGCTCCTCACGTTGCGCGCGTCCCGGTTCCCACGGGTGCCGGCGGATCTTGACGGGCTGCTGCGCTTCGGCGGCGGATCACCGAGTGCACATCGCCCGGACGAGGCCGCGGACGCAGGCTGGGGTGTGCCGCTGCCGCTCACCGCGCTCAACGACGTGGTGCTGGAGAAGGTCGGGCGCGACCGGCAGGCAAGCCTCGCCGTCTACATATCCGGGCGATTGTTCGCGAGTTACTCGGCCGACGCCGTCGTGATCGCGACCTCGACCGGGGCGACGGCTTATTCGTTCGCGGCCGGCGGGCCGGTTCTGTCGCCGCGCCTGGACGCGATGGTGTTCACCCCGGTGGCGCCGCACATGGCGTTCAACCGGAGCATCGTGGTCGCACCCGACGAGCCGATCGGCGTGCGGGTGCTGGATCGGTCCGGCCCGGTCGCCGTCGTTCTCGACGGGCGGGTCCAGGGAGTCCTCGATCCCGGCGACTGGGTGGCCGTGTTCCCCGCCGCACGCCGGGCGTGCCTGATCGTGCCGGAGCACGAGGACTTCTTCGGCCGGTTGCGAGAACGCTTCTCCCTGGCGGACGCGCCGGCGGCCGTCGCGGACACCGATCACGCCCTGCCGCTCCTGCTTCGCTCACGCATCCCGTTGCCCGACGATCTGTTGCGACTCCACCTGGCACCACCTGAAGAGCCGGAGTTGATCTGACGGGTCGTCCGAGCACTGGTCACGACTTGGCCAGGGTGATTCCCTGGTGCGAGGGGCCGGGGCCGGCGGTCACCCTCGGTATCGCGGGGCAGTTTGCGCGAGGGGCCGTAGTCCCGTTACGCACCGAATGGGGGCACGCATGACGAACGTTCCACAGGACGGCAGGGTCGCCCTGATCACCGGTGGAACCAGGGGAATCGGCGCGGCGACGGCACGGCTGTTGGCATCGCGCGGGATGCGCGTCGTCGTCAACTACCTCACCAGCCGTGGCGAGGCCGACGACGTGGTGGCGTCGATCGTTTCCGCCGGCGGCCGGGCAATGGCCGTGCAGGCCGACGTGCGCGAGGAGCCGGCGGTGGACAGCATGGTCGAGCAGGTGCGTGGCGCCATGGGCGAGGTCGAGGTGCTGGTCCACAACGCGTTGATCCCCTACGCCGTCAAGCCATTCGCGGAGATCTCCTGGGCCGAACTCGGCGGCAAGCTGGACCAGGAGATGCGTGCGGCATTCCTGATCACGAAGGCCGTCGTGCCCGGGATGACCAAGCTGGGCTACGGCCGGATCGTCTACCTCGACACCGTACTGAGTCGGCAGCCGCGTGCGGGCATGATCGCGCTCGGCACCGCGAAGGCGGCGCTGAACGTCTTCGCACGTTATGTGGCACAGGAACTGGGCCCGAGCGGTATCACCGTCAACCTGGTCTCGCCGGGACCGGTGGCCGAGACCAGGACCGCAGATGCCGTTCTGAATCCCGAACAGCAGCGCAACCAGGCGGCGCAGACTGCATTGGGCCGCATCGCGACCCCCGACGACGTGGCCCGGGCCATCGCGTTCTACGTCGGTGACGACAGCGGATTCATCACCGGGACCACCGCGCCGGTCAACGGCGGCCTGGCCATGGACTGATCGGATCGGATCGGATCGGACCGGATCGGATCGGCGGAAGGAAGTTCTTCGAACATGCACACCATCGACCTGACATACGTCGGGCTGGGAATTCACGAGGAATTGGTCGCCTACGTCGCCGACCAGGAGGACTACTTCGAACAGGAAGGCGTCCACGTCGCGGTCCGCGACGGTGGCGCGTGGGGCGACGAACGCGTCCGGCGGACCGCGACCATCGGCCTGGGCCGAGCGGTGCTCGCACGCGTGACCGACGGCGTGCCCTGGACGGTGCTGTGCGTGAACACCCAACGGCCGATTTTCTGGCTGCTCGGCCGCTACGACTACTCCTGCGTCGAGGACCTGAAGGGCGGCCGGGTCGGCATCCATCCGCCCCGCAGTGCCCCCGGCTGCTTCTCGCGAATAGTGCTCAGGAAGCACGGGCTCGACCCGGATCATGACCTGGTGTCGGTGGTCATGGCCCCGGGCGACTACGGCCGCCATCTCCGCATGCTGGTCGACGGCGATCTGGACGCGGCGTTCGTCGGCAGCACGCTGGCGCCCGAGGTCGTCGCCGAGGAGAACAACCTGCGGCTGCTGGCTTTCGTCGGGGCGGAGTTCATGATCCCCACGGTGGGCATCGCCGTGGACCCCACCCACCTGGCACCCGACGATCCGGCGGTACAGGCCCTCGTGCGGGCCAACCGCCGTGCCCTACGAACGATCCACGACGATCCGGATCTCGCCACCCGCTACGTCAACGCGCTGATGCCGAGCCTGGGTCGCGCGCAGGCCCGCGCGCACTACGAGCGTTACGTCGCACCGTATTTCACGGTCGACGGCCGCCACGATCCGTCCGTAGCGGCCCGGGCGCTGGCGAGCGTGTCCGAGGAATTGGGCGTGACCGAGGTGCCGGATGCGGCCGAGATCTACCGCACCGAGCCGGCCGAACGCTGACGGCCCGTCCACCTGTTGCCTGCGCAAGCAACGACGCCGGAGAGGATTGCGGATGGCCTCGTTGCTCTCGTTGAATGTCGGGTTGTCCCGCGAGGTCGACTGGCGCGGCCGGACCGTCCGGACCGGGATCTGGAAACATCCGGTGGACGGCCCGCGGCTGGTCCGCCGCCTGAATATCGACGGCGACGGACAGGGGGACCTTGCCGGCCACGGCGGGGAGCATCGCGCCGTGCTCGTGTACCAGGCGCAGGCGTATCGGTACTGGCGTGCGCAGTTGGGGTGGGGCGAGCTCGAGTTCGGGTCGTTCGGGGAGAACCTCACCGTCGACGGTCTGGCCGACGACGAGGTGTGCGTGGGCGACCGATATCGCATCGGCGAAGCGGAATTCGAGGTCACCCAACCGCGGGTCACCTGCTTCCGATTGGGGATCCGGCTCGATGAGCCCCAGATGGCGGCGCTGCTCGTGGCGCACCACCGGCCGGGCTTCTACATGCGAGTGCTGACCGAGGGCCGGGTCCAGGCGGGTGACGAGATCGTCAAAATCGCCGACGGGCCACAGCGGTTGACCGTCGCGGATGTCGACGCACTGCTGTACCTGCCGGACCACCCGGCCGCGAAGCTGCGTCGCGCATTGCGCATCCCGGCGCTGAGTGCCGGGTGGCGCAGTTCGTTCCGGGATCTCCTCGAGGCAGCGGAGAACCCCGACCGAGGCAGCGGGTCCGCCACGGATACGCAGCCGGGCTGGGCGGGCTTTCGTCCGCTCCAGGTGCGAGAAGTCGTCAAGGAAAGCGTTTCGGTCGTCTCGATCATCTTGGACGATCCCGACGGCGCCGTGCTTCCTACCGCTCGCCCCGGTCAGTACCTCACCGCCCGGGTGCCTGAGGCGGGCCGACCGGCGCCGGTACGCAGCTACTCCCTGTCCTCTGCACCGGGGGCGTCGCGTTATCGGATAAGTGTCAAACGCGAGGCCCACGGGCTGGTCAGTGGTTATCTGCACGACTCGCTGAAACCTGGCTCGACGATCGAGGCGGCGGCACCGCGCGGCAATTTCGTCCTTCAGGACGGAACCGCCCCGGTCGTGCTGATCTCCGCCGGAATCGGGGTGACTCCGGTCCTGAGCATGTTGCACGCGTTGGCGAAGGCCGGCGGTCCGCGCGAGGTCTGGTGGCTGCATTCGGCTCGCAACCCGGCCGAGCACGCCTTCGCCGCCGAGACGCTCGACCTGCTCGCCGGCCTCGACGGCGCCCGCCGTTTCTTTTTCTACAGTGAGGCCACGCCGGACGAGGCCGCCGCAACCGGGGCCGCTCGGGGGCGGCTGACCGCCGAGATGCTGACCGGCCTCGCGCTGCCGACCGGAGCCGCCGCCTACCTGTGCGGTCCCCCGGCTTTCATGGCCGACATCCGCAATGCCCTGAACTCGCTGGGAGTTTCCGACGTACACACCGAACTGTTCGGGCCGCAGGACGCCGTCAATCCAGGGGTGGTGGCAAAACCGCCGGTGGCGCCGCACGTGCCCGCCGGGCCTCCCGGGCCTGGGCCCCCGGTCACGTTCAGCCGCAGCGGGCTGACTGCGCCTTTCGACGGTGCGGGGTTCGCGAACCTGCTCGAATTCGCCGAGGCCTGCGACGTGCCCACGCGCTGGGCGTGCCGAACCGGTGTCTGCCACACGTGCACCACCCCCCTGCTGTCCGGCACCGTCTGCTACGAACCGGCACCGCTGGAGATGCCCGCCGAAGGGTCGGTGCTGATCTGCTGCGCGCGGCCGACCTCCGACCTGGTCCTGGACATGTGACGCCGCGATTCGGGCAACGGGTCGCTCCCGGGCGGCCATCAGGATCGACGGTTTACCCCCGGCTCAATTCAGCGTGATCGACACATCGTCGATCACGAAAGACGTCTGCTTCGAGCTGTCCTCCTTCCCGTTGAAGAAAAGTGTGGCCCCGGTCTTGGCGTTGTACGTGTCGAGCGGCAGGGTTATCCGCACGGTCACGTGCAGATAGTTCTTGTACCTGCTGTGCTGCAGGTTCGACCAGGTCCCGACCGTGGCTGCCCCCAGGGTCACGACAAGCGTGTCGTACTTGGCCGTGGTGGTCTCCGCCGTGTTGATCTTCAACCAGAACGACACCGTTGCGGTGCGGCAGGAGGCCGAGAAGCCGGCCTTCTGCGACAAGGTGTCGGTGCGGGCGTGCCCGGTGCCGTCGAGCAGGGCTGACCAGCTGCCGGTGTGCGGTTTGCCGGTCCCGGTGTGCTTGGCGATCAGCTTCGACGAGGACTGGCTCCAACCCGTGCCGCCGGACTCGAAGCCCGCGTTGGCCAGCAGGTTCCCGCTCGGGCAGGCCGGAACGTTCAACTGGTAGGCCGTCGAGCCGGTGCCACCCAGGGCCAGCAGCCCGTTGGGCGTGCCCTGACCGGTCGGGCCGTTGTAGCCGATCCCGGCCGTGCACAGGTAGGCGGGTGAACAGCCGGACTGGCTGTCCGTCCCGCTGGTCACGCCGTTGAGCCCCGACGCGTTGGCCGCGACGTAGGCGTAGGAGGCCGACGGGTTGGCGATGTTCGCCTCGGCGATCATCGCCGCGACGACCGGCCCGGCCGCGCTGGTCCCGCCGAACTCCCCCCAGGCCGGGCCACCGGCCTCGGCGCTGCCGGTGGTGTCGTAGACGGCGACGCCGGTGGTCGGGTCGGCGTCGGCGGCGATGTCGGCGACGGTGCGATGGCTGCAGCCGGAGTCGTGCTGCCAGGCCGGCTTCGGTTCGTAGGCCGAGCAACCGCTGCCGGTGGCCCCCAACTTGGCGGCCAGGCCGTTCCAGACCGTCTCGCTCCACGGACGTTGACCGGTCGCGCAGGTCGTCCCGGTGCTGCCCCCACAGACCGCCGTCAGCGAGGTGCCACCCACCGCGATCACGTACGGCGAGGCGGCCGGGAACTCCACGCCGTAGCCGTTGTCGCCGGCCGCGGCGACCATCGCGACACCCGGGTGGTTGTAGTAGTAGGCGCCGTAGGCGGTGTCACTGCCCGTCTCCGAGCCGCCGTAGCTGTTGGACACAGCCCGCACGCCCGACTGGCCCGCGGCCCAGCCCGCGGCGGCCGCCAGATCGGACTCGGCGTCGGTGGTCGCCTCAACCAGCAGGATGTGGCACAGCGGGCAGGCGGCGGAGACCATGTCGATGTCCAGGGCGGTCTCTCCGGCCCACCCGGTGGTGTCCTTGGCGGGCGGCGAACCACCGGTCTGGCCGACCTTGCGGAAGCAACCGTTCGCGGTGGTGCAGGCGGGAAGGCCGAACTCGGCGCGGTAGACGCCCACGTCCGCCTCCGCGGTTGGGTCGTCGAAGGCGTCGATCACTGCGACCGTGGCCCCCGACCCCGCGTCGGCCGGGATGTTGTAGGCCGACTGCAGGTCGCTCGGGCCGTAGCCGACCACCGGGTCGGCGACCGCCGGCACCAGCGCTTCGAGATCGGACCGTCGGCGCGTGTCGGTCCGGCGCCGCGACAGGCACGTGAAGTGCCCCTTCTGCGGTTTCTCCGAGCACACCGCCTGCGAGGGCGCCGTTGCCGCCGGCCGACTGGTCGCCCCGTCGGCGACCGGCAACGACACGCCCATCAGCAGCATCATCGCCCAAAGCAGCGCCAGCGCTCCACGCACTCTCGAGGCGCAATTGCCCCGCCCGCCGACAGCTTTCAAAACTCCCCCTCCAAGGGCTTCCGGCCCTTGGGCTCGGTCGGTGGTGACGACGGTCAGCGGTGGGGGCGAACGGTGGAGTCCTCGGGGTCCTTGTACTCGAGGACCTCGTGGTGGGTGTGCCGGCGTGCGGTACCGAAGGAGGTCGCCCCGGGCTTGAGGCGTCGGTTCCCGGTGTTGGACTTCGAAGCGTTGTAGTTGATCGAGTGCGCGCAGTGCCCATGGACCCGATGACAGCCTGCGGACGGCCCGGCCGGCACCGTGCCCGCCACGGCCGCGTTCGCCGTGGTCAGCAGCAGGCCGGTGACCACCAACGCAAGCGTCGGTGTCGCGATCAGACGCATCTTTACCTCCGGTTCCCGGTCGGCCCGCCGCCGCCGTCCCGGCGAATCATGCGTGTTCAACGCCGAGCACCGCAAACGGTCCAGGAGCGCCGACCCATCGACCATGATCAATACCGCACCTCCGCGAGCGCCCGACAGCGCCGAAAGCAAATTGCCACCGTCGGCGGTCCACGGCGGGTCAGCTGTCGCGGACGTACGTGCCCGGCGCCGCACCGAGGACGGGGTGGCGCGGTCCCCCCAGCTCCACCGGGGCGAGTCTGGGCTCACCGGATCGGGCGGCCAGCCAGGCGGCATAGTCCGGCCACCAGGAGCCGGTTTCGGTGGTTGCGGCCCGGCGCCAGTCGTCGGGGTCCAGGGTGTTGTCGTCGCAGACCTGGTAGCCGGATTTCGAGTTGCCGGGCGGGTTCACCAGGGCGGCGATGTGGCCGTTGGTGGAGAGCACGAAGCGCACCTTGCCGCCGAGCAATTGGCTGCTCCGGTAGCAGTTGACCCACGGGCAGATGTGGTCGGCCGAACCTGCCACGACATAGGAGTCGACCGTGATGTCCCGCAGGTCGATCTCGGTGCCCAGCACCGTGACGGAGCCGGGTCGGGCCAGTCGGTTGCGCAGTGCGACGTCGACGAAGTCGCGGTGCAGGCCGGCGGTCATCCGGGTGGTGTCGGCGTTCCAGAACAGGATGTCGAACCTCGGTGGCGGCCGGCCCTGGATGTAGTTGTTGACCCAGTAGTTCCAGATCAGGTCCGAAGGTCGCAGCCAGGCGAACACCTCGGCGAGCCGGCGCCCGTCGAGGTAGCCGACGCGCGCGGACCGGGCCACTGCCGCAGCGGCGACTCGCTCGTCGAGGATCGCCGAGGTGGTCCCGGCCCGGCTCTGGTCGATCATCGTGACCAGCAGGCTGAGGCTTGCCAGCCGGTCCAGTCCGCCCGAGGCGGCCCGGTGCGCGGCGGTCATCGCGGCCAGCAGGCCGCCGGAGCACGCGGCCACCACGTGGGCGGAGCCGGCACCGGTTATCCGGTCGACGGCGTCGAAGGCGTCGAGGATCGCGCCGGCGTAGTTGTCGAATCCCCAAGCGCGGTGCCTGCCGTCGGGGTTGCGCCAGGAGATCACGAACACCTGCTGGCCCTGCGCAACCAGATACTCGATCAGGCTCCGTCCGGGGGCCAGGTCCAGGACGTAGAACTTGTTGATCGTCGGCGGGATCATCAGCAGCGGCACGGTCCGGACGGTCTCGGTGGCCGGCCGGTACTGGATCACCTCCAGGATCTCGGTGCGCAGCACCACCGCCCCTGGACTGGCGGCCAGGTCGGTGCCGACCGTGTAGGCATTCGGGTCGACCATGGTCGGGACCCGGGGCGGACCGGCCATGTCGTGCAGGAATTGCCGGGAGCCGGTGACGACGTTCGCGCCGCCGGTGTCGATCAGTGCTTTCCAGCCGACCGGGCTGAGCAGCGGGTTGTTGCTCGGCGACAGCGCCTCAACGAGGTTCGTCACGGCGAACCGCACCCGTTCGCCGTCCTGCCACTCCATCGGCACGGCCGCGACCACCTCCTCGGCAGCCTTTCCCAGGACCAGGTAGGACGCCACAATGCGGCGCAGCAAGGGATTCTGGGTCCACGCCGGGTCGGCGAAACGCTTGTCGCGGCTGCCGGGCGCGACGGTCGAGCGCCCGGCAGCGACCCGGCCCAACTCCGCGGCCGCGGCCCTGGCCCGCGCCATCACCGGGCGCGGGTCTCGCGCCAGCGCGACCCCGAACCGCAGCAGCGACCCACCGGGGACCAGCCGGCGCACGCCACCGACGGCGGCCTGCGTCAGCAATTCATCGAGGGGCACGGCGAGGGCAGCGCCGTCGTCGCGGGCGGTCGCGGCCATCAGCGGCCACCCGGCGGCACGATCTCCCGCTTGAGCACCTTGCCGGTCGGCCCCTTGGGCAGGGCGTCGACCAACCACACCACCCTGGGGTACTTGTACGCGGCCACCCGTTCCTTGACCCAGTCGCGTATTTGCTCCGCCGTCGCCTCGCCGCCGGGTTTCAGCGCCACCGCCGCGGCGACCTCCTCGCCGTGGGTCGGGTGCGGGATGCCGACCACCGCGGCCTCCAGGACGGCGGGATGCTCGTAGAGGACTTCCTCGATCTCGCGGGGATAGACGTTGAACCCGCCGCGGATTATCAGCTCCTTCTTGCGATCGACGATGTAGAAAAAGCCGTCCGCATCGACGCGGCCGATGTCGCCGCTGAGGAACCAGCCGTCGCGGATCGCCTCGGCGGTGGCCTCCGGTCGGTTCCAGTAGCCCCGCATGACGTTGTGTCCGCGGATGGCGATCTCGCCCACCTCACCAGTCGCCACCTCGACACCGGAGTCGTCGACGACCTTCATCTGCACGCCCTGGACCGGATGTCCGATCGATCCCGGCCGCATGTGCCCGAGGTGGTTGAACGAGGCCACCGGGGAGGTTTCGGACAGCCCGTATCCCTCCAGGATCGGGACACCGAAGACCGCGCAGAAGGCGTTGAGCACCTCCACCGGCAACGCGGCCCCGCCGGAGATGCACAGCCGCAGCGTGGACGTGTCGGCCACCTGCGCGCCCGCGTCCAGCATCGCGATGAACATGGTGGGCACGCCCGCGAACACACTCGCCCGGTCGCGCTCGATGACCTTCAGCACCGTGGCCGCGTCGAACCGGGCCATCAGGCTGATCGCGGCGCCGGAGACGACGGCCGCGTTGAGCGCGCAGGTCTGCCCGAAGGCGTGGAACAGCGGGAGGCACCCGACGATCACGTCCTCGTGGCCGAGGCCGAGCAGGCTCTCGGCGGCCACCGCCGCGTTGGTGCGCAGGTTCGCGTGGGTGAGCTGCGCGCCCTTGGGCGTCCCGGTGGTGCCCGAGGTGTAGAGGATGACCGCGGTGTCGTCGTCCGCGCGCGGGGCCACGTCGGGCCAGAACGGCAGCGCCGCGGTCTGCGAAAGCGTGTCCTCGGTGATCGGGACACATTCGACGCCGGTTGCTTCGGCACCGATCTGCGCCTCGGCCCGCACGGTGTGCCAGGCGAACATGACCCGCGCGCCGGAGTCGGCCAGGTAGTGCTTCACCTCACGGGATTTCAGCAGCGGATTCATCGGGACGACGATGCCGCCGGCGCGCAGCACGCCGTAGTACAGGACCGGAAAGGCCGGGACGTTGGGCAGCATGAGCCCGACCCGGTCGCCCGGCTGCAGGCCGCTCTCGCGCAGCCGGCCCGCGATCCGCGCCGAACGCTCGTCCATCTCCCGGTAGGACAGAACCTGGTCATCGAAGCGCACGGCAACCCGGTCGGCATGACGGCCGAGCGTCTCGACAAGGATGGTCGCAAGGTTCGTCATGAGCGCTCCCTGGTCAGCCCGTTGCGCAATTCTGCGCCGACTTCGGATTCTCCGCGCCCGGCGGGGCGGCCATGATCACCGGCTGGAGTTCTCCGCGATCACACGCCGTCGGTGCTCACCGCGAGCATGGGCAGCCTCCACCAGGGGCTGCGAACGTGGGCAGGCACGCGCAGCGCGAGACGTCCCGGCGACGGTAGCCCGATCCCGGCGCGCAAACCGCGGTCGCCGACCACCATCGTTGCGGCCGAATAATGTGGGCCGAGCACAAGTACGAGTCACGCCGGCGCCGTCCGGTCGGAGCAGTTGCACCGCCGGGAGCGGACATGACAGGGGTGGAGGATTCCGGGACCGGCTCGTCGATCGTCCCGGTCGTGCTGGACCGGTTGCAGCAACGCTGGCAGGAGGTCGTCGCCCGGGCGGTGGACCGCATCTGGGACGAGATTCCCGGCTACCCCGCGGTGCGCGATCCCGGCCTGCGGGAGGACGTGGCGGCGCACATCGGTGAGCACGTCCGCTCACTCCGGTCGACGTTGGCCGGCGATGCCCCGCCGAGCCGCGAGACGTTGCTGTTCTCCCGACGCCACACCGCTTTGCGGGTCGGCCGGGTTCCCATTGCGGACTACCTGAAGGCGTTCCGGATCACGCAGGAGATCATCTGGGACGTCCTGGTGGAGTCGGCGCAGGCCGCGGGCGGCCCGGCAGCCGTCCTCGAACTGGTCGGCCCGTTGCTCGACCACATCAACCTGGCGACCACCTACGCGGCCGAGTTGTACATCGAGATCGAGCAGCTCGACATGGCCGGTGGCGAGCGGGTCCGCCGTGACCTGTTGGAGGACCTGGTCGCCTCCCGGCCGGTGCCACCGGGTCCACGACGAGACGCCGCCCGGGATGCCGGCTTGGGTCGCGACATCCCGTGCCTGGTGGTCCTGGCGCTGCCGCGCGCGGTGCCGGAGGACGAGCAGGTGATCCGCTCCGCGGCCGGGGCGTTGGCCCGGGCGTGCGGGACCCGGCTGCGTCCGCTGGTCGTAATGCGGCGTGACGAGATCGTCCTCGTCGCCCCGACGCGGGACTCGGACATCGGCCAGGTGATCGCCGAGCTGTCCGTCGTGGCCGAACGCCTGGCCAAGCAGGACGTGCGGCTGGCGATCGGGCTGAGCACCGTGCACCAGGGGCTGGCCGGGGTCGCGTCGGCGCACCGCGAGGCCCGCGGGGCGGCGGAGAGCCTCGGGCCCGACGGGGGCGTGCTGGCGCTGCCGTCGTTGAGCGCATTCGACTACCTGACGTCGTTCCACGACTCGACCGCGCAACGCCTCGTCCCGGCGGCGATCCACCAGTTCGTCGCCGACGACATCGCCCACGGCGGCGTGCTCACCACGACGCTGCTCGCCTACCTGGCCAGCGATCTGAACGTGAAGGTGCTCAGCGAGCGGCTCCGGGTGCACACCAACACCGCCCACTACCGGCTCAACCGGATCAGCGAGCAGACCGGCTACGACCTGCGAAAGCTCGACTGCGTGCTGGAACTGGTCATCGCCACCCGGCTGGCTCAACCGCTGGGCGACCGACCGCCCGGGGTGTGGGCGTAAGGCACGTCAGGCTGCTGCGGCCCACATCGGCGCGTCCTCCGGCCTGCGGCTCACCAGAGCGTGACGCGGGTCCGGTGCTTGTACCGGCGCAGCCGCTGGTCCTTGGTGACCAGGGACCAGCCGTTCTCCACAGCGTGGAGCTGTCCACCTTCGTCACCGAGCTCCGTCAGCCGTGGTGGTCAGCGATTGCGTCTGCGTCCAGTCCAGGATCAGAATGCGTTCGGCGAAGTACCAACCTCCGTCGACCTTGACGAAGCTGTCCAGGTAGCGCAGCGCGGCGATCATGATCTGGCGGGTGCCATCCTGCGTCCATACGTGGTGGGCGATGGTGTAGCTCTCCCCCGTCGCCCGGTCCACGTCGAGCACGACAGTCTGCTGCCCGTTGAAATGTGTGGTGACCTCGTAACGCCGAAGGTCCGCGAAGACCGGGGTGAGCGCTTCCCGTCCGTCCAGCACATAGCTGGGCTCGCTGCCCGCACCGTCCAGGTGGACCGCAAACCGTGCGTTCTCGATGAACAGGGCTTTCTGGCCCGCCGCGTCGCGCCGGTCCGCACAGTGCGCGTAGGCGTCGAACAGCTCACGGATCGCGAGCCGATCGGCGGCCTCGCCGGGCATCAGCGCGACGTGGGAGGCCATCCGCGTTACAACATCGCCTTCTGCGGTTGGGTGTGCACGACGATCACGGTAGTGGTGTCCGCGGTCAGCGATGCCTTGAGTTCCTGCTCGAGGTCGCCTGCTGTGTCGACGACAACGGAGTGGCAGCCGAATCCGCGGGCCACCGAATCGATGCCGATCCCGGGCAGGTCGAGGCCCGGGACCCCGGGGGTCTCCTCCAGCACTGCGAAGCTCTTCAGGATCGAGTACTCGTTGTTGCGCATGACCACATAGACGATCGGCAGCTTGTGCTGGACCGCGGTCCAGATGGCCTGCACGGAGTACTGGAACGAGCCGTCGCCGATCAGCGCCCACACCGTGCGTTCGACGCCGTTCTCGCGGTCGCCGAGGGCAACCCCGACCGCCGCCGGGACACCCCAGCCGATCCCACCGCTGGCCGTGCCGAAGAAGGACCCGGACCGCGCCGTCGGGAGCCACTCGATCTGCTGGGCCATCGTCGAGGTCGACTCGTTGACGATGACGGTGTCGGCCGGCTTCATCCGGCTCAGCACGGCGTAGACCTCCGGCGGGGTCAGCGGCTTGTTCGGCACCTCCGGCAGCGCCCGCGGCCGGGCCATGGTGACCGGCGCGGTGCGCTCGGCACCGTCGGCGACCAGCTCGGTGAGCATCTCGATCGCCAGCTTCGGGTCGCCCAGGAGACTGTCGCCGACCCGGGCGGCGGCGGCGACGTTCGAGTCGCCGGTGATCTGCAGCAGCGCGGTGCCGGCCGGCAGGTATTCGCCCGGCACGTAGGGGTAGTACCGGAACACCTCGGCACCGATCACGACGGCCAGGTCGTGCCCGACCAGCCGATCGCTGATGCTCTTCACCGACATTCCGAGCACGCCGCAGAACTGCGGGTGGTCCTCCGGGAATGAGGCGCGGTCCAGCAGGGGCGACTGGTACACGCAGGCGCGCAACTTCTCGGCCAGCACGATCGCCGCATCCCATCCGCCGCTGCGGTCCACTTCCGGACCGAATATGAGCGCCGGATTACGACTGGCCGAGATCCGGTCGGCGAATATCCGCAGGCGCTCCGGGTCCGGGCCGACCCGGTGGCTGAACGTGCGCTGCCGGTCGAAGGCGGCCAGTGGTTCGTTCCAGTCGTCCATCGGGACCGACAGGTAGACCGGGCCGGCCGGCGGTTGCAGCGCGGTGACGTAGGCCCGCATGAACGCGTCGGGAACGTCCTGCGCGCGTGCCGGTTCGTAGGCCCACTTGACCCACGGCTTGGGGAATGTGACGGCCTCGCGGTTGGCCAGATAGCAGTCCCCGATCACCAGTCCACGGTGCTGCTGTCCGCTCGTGAGGATCAGCGGGGTGTTGCCGTGGTAGGCCGCGACCAGGTTCCCCATGGCGTTGCCCATTCCGGCCGAGGAATGCAGGTTGACCAATGCCGGGCGTCGGGTGACCTGGGCGAAGGTGTCGGCCATCGCGATCGCCGAGGCTTCCTGCAGGGCCAACACGTAGGTGAAATCGTCCGGGAATTCCTGCAGGAAGGTCTGCTCCGTCGACCCGGGATTGCCGAATATTGTGGTCATTCTCAAGCGTCGGAACAGGTCGTAGGTGACGGTTCGCACGGTGGATGTCACAGGCTTCGTCCGTTCTCTCCAGGGCCGGCGAGAACCGGCTCAAGACCCGGCGCTGGTGCAAATGTCCCCACCGCCCCCGACGCGCCTCAGTATCGAGCTACCCCGTCCTCGCCACCTTGTGGTGCACGCACAGGACCTTGATCGCGGATTTCGTGTGTCGATCACATTCAGCAGATGCGTTCCCAGTTGTGCGAGCCGGCGTGGTCGTGACTCGAAGATGGCGGCACGAGCGCTGGAACGATTGCCGCATGGGCTTCAGATCGTGGGCAACGCGCCGCCGTCGATGGCGATCATCGCCCCGGTCAGGTAGCTCGCCGCGGGCGACAGCACAAAGGCCGCCACCCGGCCGAACTCCTCCGGCGTTCCGCGGCGATGCAGCGAGTTCAGCGGTTGGTCGCCGCCGGCGGCAACCAACTCGGCGGCCCGCCCGGTGGCGAACCACGCGGGCATCAACCCGTTGACCCGGATCGCCCGCGGGCCCAGTTCGTCGGACAGCGCCTTGGCGACCATGCCCAGGCCGGGCCGCAGGCCGTTGGAGATGGCCATCCCGGGAAGCGGTGCGCGCACCGAGGAGGAGAGCACGAACGCGATGGACCCGTCCCGGTCGACAGCGTCCGCGACCGCCCGGGCGATCCGGACGGCACCGAGGAACACCGCCTCGAACGAGGTGCGCCACTGCTGGTCGTCGACCTCCATCACCGGACCGGGCGGTGGTCCACCGACGCTGACCAGTGCGCCGTCGAGGCGCCCGAAGCGCTCCACGGCGGCGGCCACGAGGGTTCCCGCGGTCGCCGGGTCAGCGTTGTCCCCCGCGACGCCGAGGGCTCGGTCCTCGCCGAGCTCCGCGGCAGCCTGCTTGGTCTCGATCTCGCCCAGGCCGGAGATCACCACGCGGGCGCCTTCGGCGACCAACTGCTCGGCGGTGGCCCGACCCAGCCCCCGCGTGCCCCCGGTCACCAGGTAAACGCGGTCCTTGACACCCAGATCCATGCACCCGCTCCTTCCGCGGTCGAATCGGTCGGCGCGGCCCAGTATTGCCCCGAGCGGCCCGCGGTGAGCTTGTGCGGGGCACACAGCCCGGCCGGCCCGAAATTCGTGCCTCGGACACATTTCCCCGGATCCGACCACGGCGGCGGCGCCTGCCATCATGAGGGCGCCATGGACCTGCACATCGGCGCGCGCTGGCACCACCAGATACGCAAGCCCTCCGGCTCCGACCGGATGGGCGTCGAGTTGGGCATCGCCCGGGCGCTGAGCGGACTGCTCACGACGGCCTGGTTCGGCATCGTCGCCCACCAACTGAGTGTGAGTCAGTTCGGCGAGGTCGCCCTGGTCCTCAGCCTCGGATCGCTGGTGAGCATCGGCACCGACCTGGGCATCCCGTTGGCCCTGTCGAAGGTGGCCTGCGACCACGACCGGATCGACGTCGGCGCGATCCGCGCAGCGGTGATCACGCGACTGGTGGCCGGGCTGGTCGCCGGACTCGTCCTGATCGGGTTGTGGGTCAACGCCGCGCGAGCCGATCGGTGGTGGATGGCCGGGTTGTACTCCATCTCGGTCGCGGTCAGCCCGTTCGGCGAGTCATTCCTGGCGCTGCTGCGCGGCCGAGCCATCGGCATCGTCGAGGCCACCTACAACGTCGTCTCGAAGCTGGCGCTGCTCGCCGTCGGGGTGACGACCCTCGCCGCGGGTTGGAAGCCGTCCGGGGTTGTCGCGGCGTTCGTCCTCGTCGACGTCGTCTCGTCCCTGGCGTTGCCGGCCTTCGTCAAACCGCGGCTGTCGCTGACCGCCGACCCGGACCCCTTGCAGCGGGCGGAGTTGCGGCTGCGGGCCACGTTGCCGCTGGCCGCCGCGGGCATCATCGGCAGCGCCTACGAGCGCGTCGACATCTGGTTGCTCGCGATGCTCAAGGGCAGCGGGTCGGTCGCGGTCTACGTGGCGGCCTACAAGCTCTACGACACCGTGCTGTTGCCCGCGATGGCGATGGCCTCCGCCGCAGTCGCCGCGGTCGGCCCGGACCTGGCAGGCAACGCCCGGCCGGTGGCCCGCCGACTCGCGCTGCGGGCAATCGCGCTGGCCGCGCCGATCGCACTGATCGTGGCGCTCTTGGCGCCGCGACTGCTGCGCGCCGCCTTCGGTGACCACTACGGATCGGCGAGCCCGGCCGTGGACATCCTGATGGTGGCCGGCCTGCCGGGCGCCGCCCTCGGCGTGATCACCCCGATCGCGCTGCTGGCACGTCGTAACCACGTCGCCAAACTGACCGTCGTCGGACTGGTCGGCAACGTGCTCGCCAACCTCCTGCTGGTTCCCTCGATAGGCGTGAAGGGTGCCGCAGTGGCCTTTCTCGTCACCGACGCCGCGCTGCTGGTGGCCTTCTACACGGCCCTGCCGAAGGCCCCGGTGGTGCCGGACACAGCCGCCCTGGCCGCCAGTGCGCCCTGACGGGAAACAGGGCGGCGCGCGCCCGGCCTCAGTGGGCGATTACGGAGCTGCCCTTCTTGCCGAAGCGGTCGATCAGGATGACGACCGTGAACAGGATCGCGACCACGATCGGCTCGCGCCAGGCGACGCCGACTGTTCCGAACAGGTCGGACTTGAGCATCGAGTCCAGGAGCGCCAGCACGAGGGCACCGGCCAACGCCAGCGGGATGCTGGCGAAGGCACCCAGCACACACACGATCAGTGCCCGCAGGAACACGAACAGGATCGACGTGGTGTCGGTGCCGATGTAGTTGCCCAGCAGTACGCCACCCAACGCCGAGACCGCCCCGGAGAACGCGTACACCGCCGTGCCGACCGTACCGATCGGCACCCCGACCAGCTTGCTCGCCTCGACGTTGTCGGCGATCGCCTGCACGTAGATCCCGAAACGGGTCCGTTGCAACAGGATCGTGAACCCGACCACCACCACCGCCAGGATCACCAGCGTCATCAGCTGATGCAGGGTCACCACTTCGACGCCGAGGTGGAACTTGTCGCTGCCGAACGGCGAGGGGGCGGGCTCGTTGTTGGCCTTGTTGTACTGGAACAACAGCCCGACCAGGATCATCATCATGGCCAACGAGAAATTGGTCAGCGTCACCTTCGGATAGCTGGACAGCCTGCTGCTGGTGACCACCAACCCGTAGAGGGCCGCGATCACCGCCCCGGCGACCATCAACCCGAGGATCACCGGGAACATCGGCAGCTCCGGCCGGTGGGCGAAGTACCCGCTCGCGCCCCCCGCGGCGTTCGACGAGCAGAAGTACCAGAACAGCAGCGTGCCACCCATCAGGATGCCGCCGTGCAGGAACGCCACCGTGCGGCTGACCCGGTAGCTGAGCACCATCGCCACCGCGATCAGGCCGTAGAGGCCCGCTGTGGTCACGCCGTTGATGATCGAGGGCCAGAAAACGGCCCGGGAGAAGGTGAGCGCTGTCAACGAATCCATCGGGCCACCGTCGCTGTCTTCCGTGCAGCCGGGCGAGCGAGCATGTCAGAGCCCGACCCGCTGCGCATCCGCCGTTCCAGGACGGGTCGGGTCGGACCTTCCCCAACCCAAGGACCATGAACATGAAAGGACGATGAAATTCGACACACGGTGACGCCAGCCTCCTCGTCGCAACCGTTCCGACCCGGGCGGGGCCGGGTACTCAACCGTACGCTGGGTGCGGCTGCGCCGGACCCGGGGACGGGCTGCGGCTCGCCCGGGTTCGCGGAGGAGTTGGCTGGTCGTGTTGCGCGGCGTTCCCAACGCGTTCTCGGTGACGCTGTTGTCGTTGTTCCCGATCATGAACCCGATCGGGAACCTGCCGGCGTTCTTCGCGTTGACCACCGGTGACAGTCCGGCCCGGCGCCGCGCGCAAGCGTTGCGCACCGCGGGATGGGTCGTCGGGCTGTTGGTCGTGTTCACCGTGCTGGGCAAGGAGCTGCTGCACGGATTGGGGGTCTCCCTGCCGGCGCTGCAGATAGCCGGCGGGCTGGTCGTCGCCCGTTCCGCCTACGCGATGGTCACCAACGGACCCCGGTTGACCGAGGCCGAACACGGGGCCGGGATGGCCGCCGCGGACATCTCGTTCTCCCCCATGGCCATGCCGTTGCTGGCCGGGCCCGGCGCGATCGGGACCGTCATCGCGTTGGCCAGTCGCTCCGACGGCGCGCCGGCCATCTTCGGCATCGTGCTCGGGTCAGTGGCCATGGGCGTGGTCGTTGCGCTGATCCTGATCACCGGAGACCCGCTGCTGAGCCGACTGGGCGTGACCGGCATCGCGGCGCTGACCCGCATCTTCGGATTCCTGATCCTGGCCATCGCCGTCGAACTGATCGCCCACGGCGTGCTGAGCCTTGCCCCCGGCCTGCTCCGGAGCTGACGGTTCGGCTAGACCTTGACGGTAACCGGTACCACGCTCCAGATACCTTCGCAGTATTCGGTGATTGCCCGGTCGGACGAAAACTTTCCGCTTCGGGCCGTGTTGAGGATCGACATTCGTGACCACAGCGCCGGGTCCTGCCAGGCGGCGCTCACCCGCTCCTGGCATTCGATGTAGGACGCGTAGTCCGCGCACACCAGGAACGGGTCGTCGAAGCGCAGGTTGTCGACCAGCGGACGGAACACCTCGGTGTCGCCGCGGGAGAAGGTTCCGGCGGCGAGCATGTCGAGAACCGCGGCGAGTTCGGGGTTGCCCGCGATGTGGTCGGCGGGACGGTAGCCGTCGCGTTTGATGCGCTCGACCTCCTCGGCCGTGCGACCGAACAGGAAGAAGTTCTCAGGCCCGGCCTCCTCGCGTATTTCGACGTTGGCGCCGTCGAGCGTGCCGATGGTCAGCGCCCCGTTGAGCATGAACTTCATGTTCCCGGTTCCGGACGCCTCCTTGCCCGCCGTCGAGATCTGCTCCGACAGGTCGGCGGCCGGGTAGATGATCTCCGCGTTCTTCACGTCGAAGTTCGGCACGAATGCCACTTTCAGGAACCGGCTCACGTCGGGGTCGTTGTCGATCGTCGCGCCGACGGCGTTGATCAGCTTGATGATCCGCTTGGCCATGAAGTACCCGGGGGCTGCCTTGCCGCCGAACACGAACGCGCGAGGCGGTATCGCCAGGTCCGGATTCTGCTTCAGGCGGCGGTACAACGTGAGGATGTGCAACACGTTGAGGTGTTGCCGTTTGTACTCGTGGATCCGTTTGACCTGGATGTCGAAGAGCCAGTCGGGGTTCAGCTCGACGCCGGTGGTGGCCTGCGCGTACTGGGCGAGCCGGACCTTGTTGGCGCGTTTGACCGCTCGCCATTCCCACTGGAACTCGGGGTCGTCGGCGAATTTCTCCAGGCCACGGACCAGGTCGAGGTCACGGATCCAGTCGTCGACGATGGTGCTGTCGAGAAGTGCCCGCAGGCCGGGGTTCGCCAGGGCCAGGAATCGCCGCGGAGTCACGCCGTTGGTCTTGTTGGAGAACCGTTCCGGCCACATCTCGTAGAAGTCCTTCAGGACACTTTCCTCGAGCAGTTCGGTGTGCAGCGCGGCGACGCCGTTGATCGCGTGGCTGCCGACTGTGGCCAGGTGCGCCATGCGCACATTCTTGCCGCCGTCCTCGCCGATCAACGACATACGCCGCAGCCGGTCGTCGTCGCCGGGGAACTGCGCACGCACCTCGTCCAGGAAGCGCCGGTTGATCTCGTAGATGATCTCGAGGTGGCGGGGCAGCGACTCGGCGAACATCGCCAGTGGCCACGTCTCCAGGGCCTCCGGCAACAGCGTGTGGTTGGTGTAGCCGAACGTCGCGACCGTGATGCCCCACGCCTCGTCCCAGCCGAATTCGCGCTCGTCGACCAGCAGGCGCATCAGTTCGGCGACACCGATCGACGGGTGGGTGTCGTTGAGTTGCAAGGCGAACCGGTGCGGGAGGTCGTGCAGCGACGCATCTTCCAGGTCGGCCATGATGTGCAGGACGTGCTGCAGCGAGCACGACACGAAGAAGTACTGCTGCAGGAGCCGAAGTCGCTTACCCGCTTCGGGCTCGTCGTTGGGATAGAGCACCTTGGTGACGGTCTCCGAGTTGACTTCGTCCTCCACCGCTTTGTAATAGTCGCCGGTGTTGAACGCGTCCAACGCGAATGACTCCACCGCCCTGGCGCTCCACAGCGTCAACACGTTGCACGTGTGAACGTCGTAGCCCTGGATCGGGGTGTCGTAGGCGACCCCCTTCAGCACCCGTCCCGGGATCCATCGGACGCGATTGCGGCCGGCCTCGTCCGCGTAGTGTTCGGCGTGACCGCCCCAGTTGACCCGGTAGCTCACATCGGGCTTGGCGATCTCCCACGGGTTTCCGTTGGCCAGCCAGTTGTCGGTCTTCTCCACCTGCCAGCCGTCGCGGATCTCCTGGTCGAAGATGCCGAACTCGTAGCGGATCCCGTAGCCGATGGCGGGGCGCTGCAGTGTGGCGAGCGAGTCCAGGTAGCAGGCAGCCAGCCGGCCAAGACCGCCGTTGCCGAGCCCGGGCTCCGGCTCGCAGCCCAGCACTTCGTCCAGGTCCTGGCCGAGTTCGGCCAGCGCCGCCCGGGCCGCGCCCTCGATGCCGAGGTTGAGCAGGTTCGCGCCGAGCTGCGGCCCGATCAGAAATTCGGCCGACAGGTAGCACGTTATTTTCCGGTGGAGGTCCAGCGATATCTGGGTCGACGCCGCCCGGTTGTCCTGCATGCGATCCCGCACCGCCAGGGCCAGCGCGCGGTAGTAGTGGTCGGGTTTGAGCGCGGCAGCCGGACGGCCGATCGAGTACCGCAGATGGTCGATGATCGCTCGACGGAGCGAGTCGGCGTCCGTGCCCGTCCGGCTGTGGCCCCGCGCTTCGACCGGGGCGCCCAGGGCATCGGCCGGCTGCATCAAGTCGGTCATCGCGGGAGTCTGGCAGCAACGCGTGCACGCCGGGTGAACGGGCGCCTAAGCTTTCGACCCTGCGAACTCGGCCTTCCTCGGACGATCACAATCGGGACAGTACCCGGGCGTGGCAAGTCGAGCCCGCCACCGGGAATGGAGGTGCGGGCGTCGCCCGGCCGACCTGAGTCTCAGGACTGGCGCTGCCGGCTGCCGAGAACCTCGGCGAGGGCCGCGGCGGCCGCGGGCAGTGTGCGTGCTTCCGGTAGGGCCAACGACAACTGCCAGCCCAAGGCCGGGGAAACGGGTAGCGCGCGCAGGTCGGCGGCCGGACGGGCGGCCGACCGCGGCAGCAGGGTGGTGCCGAGTCCGTGACGAACCAGTCCGACTGCGGTTGCGTAGTCGGAGACCTCGTAGGGTGCGGCCGGTTCGACGGCGGCGTCGCGGAATGCCCGGTCCACCTCGCGGCGGATTCCCCAGCCCGCAACGAAGTGCACGAACGTCTCTTCGGCCAGGTCGGCGACCTCGATTCTCCTGCGGCGGGCCAGATGGTGCTCCGGGCGACACAGGAACACCAGCGGTTCGGTTACCAGCGGCCGCAGTTCGACCTTGGCGGGCCGGCCGGTGGTGGAGACCAGCGCCAGGTCGAGGGACCCTTCGGCGACGGCGGCCAGATGCCCGGCCGACCCGGAGGGGCTTTGCCGCAGTCGCACCGACACCAGCGGGTGCGCGGTACCGAACCGGCCCAGGGCCGCGGGAAGGTCGAACGGCCCGCTGGACATCAGCGTCCCAATCTCGACGGTGCCGGTCAGCCGACCGTCGAACCCGGCGACCGAGTCCCTGGCCCGGCGAGCGGCCTCCAGCGTCGCCCTGGCTTGCTCGAGGAAGGTCCGCCCGGCCGGGGTGAGGGCGATGCGCTGCCGCGATCGGTCGAACAGGGGCGTCCCCAGTTCACGTTCGAGTTTGCCGACGGAGGTGGAGACGGCCGACTGGACAACGTCGGCCCGACGTGCCCCGCGGGAGAAGCTCAGTTCGTCGGCGACGGCGACGAAGTACTCCAACTGGCGAAGCTCCATGACGCCATCATCTCTGATCGAGATGAGGATCATCGAATCTTTTCGTTGGACGTGATGGATCGTCCGGCGCCATGCTCGACGGGGGTCCGCGGGCCGGCGGACAACTTTTTCCCGAGGAGGGGTCCTCATGCGTGCGTTGCTTGTGGAGCGGTTCGGTGGTCCCGATGTGCTGCGGGTGGCCGAGGTGCCCGACCCGCAGGCCGGTGACGGGCAGGCGGTGGTCGCCGTGACGGCGGCCTCGATCAACCCGTCGGATCTGAAGAATGTGGCGGGCCTGTTCCCGGAGACGACCCTGCCCCGCGTCCCGGGACGGGATTTCGCCGGTGTCGTGGTCGACGGACCGCCGGAGTGGCTCGGTGTCGAGGTGTGGGGCACCGGCGGGGACATCGGGTTCACCCGCGACGGTTCCCATGCCCAGCTGCTTTCGGTCCCGGTGGCGGCGCTGGTCGCCAAGCCGCGGCAGTTGAGCTTCGAGCAGGCCGCAGCCGTCGGGGTCAACTTCGTGACCGCCTGGCTCGGCGCCGTCGAGGCTGCGAGCCTCGCCGCGGGCGAGACGATCGCGGTGTTCGGCGTCTCGGGCGGGGTCGGCGGCGCGGTCGCACAGATCGCCGACAGCCTCGGCGCCCACGTGCTCGGCGTGGACCGGGTGCAACCGGCCGCGGATGCCCCCGCGGCGTCGGTGCTCAAGGAGTTCGTGCCCTTCGACGGCGCCGACCCCAAGCAGGCGGCGGCGCGGATCCGGGAGTTGACCGGCGGCCGGGGCGTGGATGTCGCCTACGACGCGGTCGGCGGGGTCACTACACCGGCCGCGCTGGCCGGTCTGGCCCGCCGGGGCCGCCTGGCGGTGATCAGCGCCACCGGCACCCGGACGGTGCAGATCGACCTGATCGACCTGTACCGCGAGGAGATCTCCATCCACGGGTGCAACAGCGTCAACCATGGCCTCGTCGAATCCGCCGGGCTGCTGGCGCGCCTGGCCCCGTTCTTCGACTCCGGCCGGTTCCGCCCACTGCCGATCGCCCGGACCTACCGCCTCGAGGACGCCGGCTCGGCCTACCAGGCGGTGGCCGACGGGATACGGGGCCGGGTGGTCATATGTCCCTGAGCGGCGTGCCCCCGACCGCGGGCCGGCCCGCCGGAGCGCCGTCGGGCGCCCCTCGGCCGGGACTGCGCGATCTCGCCCGAGGCAGCGCGCTGGAGTTCCTGCTGACCGGTGTGCTGCTGTTCGGTGTCGTCACGATCGTGCGCTGGGTCGCCGGGCCCTCCTCGCTGAGCGCGGTGCTCCCCGGGATCCACCCGCGACTGGTCGTCATCGGTGCCTGCGTCGGTCTGCTGCTGGTCGGGCTGATGCGCAGCCCGGCCGGGAAGGCCTCGGGCGGGCACATGAATCCGGCGATCTCGGTGGCCATGTGGCGCTTCGGTGCACTGCCCGGCGCGGCGGTCGGGCCCTACGTCGCCGCCCAGTTGGCAGGCTCCCTGGTCGGCGCGCTCGCGGGCCGTGCCGTGTGGGGCCCGGTGGTTGGGCGCCCACCGGTTGAGTGGGCGTCCCTGGCACCGGCTCCCGGCTGGTCGGACGGGGCACTGTTCGCGGGCGAGGCGATCCCGACCGGAGTGATCGTCCTGTTCGTCGGTCTGTTCCTGGCCGCACCGCGACTGGCAGCACTGGTCCCGTGGCTGGTCGCGGCACTGGTCGCAACGGCGATCGCAGCGCTGGGGACCACGACCGGCGGCTCGGTCAACCCGGCCCGCCAGTTCGGTCCGGCGGTGGCGGCCGGCCGTACCGCCCACCTTTGGGTGTACCTGGTAGCCCCGGTGGTAGGGGCACTGCTCGCGGCCCGGCTGCGTGCCACGCTGGTGAATCTCGGTACCGGTCGGGTGCATCGGTCGCCCGTCAACGCCTCTGACGGCACGTCAGTTCCAGCGTCGGTCGATCCGCGGGGCGCCGGCCGGCCCGTGCAGGCATGAAGACGCAGGCATGAAACAGTCCGACTTGGCCCGCTCACCCGCAATCCAATCCCCAGGCACCGGACCTTCAAGGAGCGACGATGCGTTTGACCAAAACGCCCAAGGCCGCCGTTGCACTCGCCGCGCTCGCCTCGGCGCTGGCCGTCGGCCCGAGCCTCGCGGACCCGGCCGCGGGATCGACCAGTTCGGCCATCGGCGGCCCGCACGCCGCACTTGCCACGCCCATCAGGCCGGCAGTCCCCTGCTACCTACCGCCGATCCCCTTCCCGACGGGCTGTACGCCCCCGGCGTCCGGCGACTTCGCGAGCGGCGACAAGGTGACCCGGGCCGGTCTTGAATCTCACGGCCGATCACCGATCTGATCATCAGTCAGATCGATTGCACCGACAAATGTTTCGCGCGCCCGGGCGCAGCGCGGTGCGCGCGGATGATCGATCAGGATCCCGAACACCCGGTTCGTACCGGCTGCGGTTTCTGCCATCTCGTCAGGAGTCAGGACGGCAGGCGGTGGGGTCATCGTCGGCGCCGCCCTAGGTGCAGGCGGGGGCCCGCGGGGCCTATCCTGCGCGTGGAACCACGGTGACGGGCCGACCAGGGGGCCGGCGGTGGACGACCTTGGATCGGAGACCGGACGTGATTCAGCGAAAGCCGAGGAAGACCAGCCCGACTGTCGCCGTGACCTTCACCGTCCCCGCCCCGGCCGATTCGAAACAACAGGTCAGCGTGGTCGGGGACTTCAACGGCTGGGATGCCGCGGTCAACCCGCTCAAACGCAAGAAGCACGCCGACGTCCGATCGGTCACCCTGACGCTGCCGACCGACAGCGTCTACCGTTTCCGCTATGTAACCGATTCCGGGGACTGGTTCGACGACGAGACGGCCGACCGGTTCGAACCCAACGAGTACGGCGGAAAGGACGGCGTGCTCGACCTCACGAATTCGGGGTCCTGACGGACGCCCAGGACCGCCGCGGGCAAACGGGCGGTCCGGCCCGACCGGTCGTCAGCGCCCGCGGGACCGGCCCCGGCAGGCCCGGTGGGCGGTGGCATCGCAGCAGGCCGGCACGGCAGGCAATCCGCAAGGCCCCGCCGCGGGAGTGCGCCGCCGGGCCGACGGGTAGTCGGCGATCATGACGGACGTCGGGACGGCGCCGGACCGGAAGGCCGGCGAAGAGCCGGGCCAGGAGGCCGGGCGTTGGACCGGCCTGCTCCGTCGATTGGACGACTACCAGCAACGTCACCGGTTCCTCGGGCTGCCTTTCGCGGTGTGGCGCAAGTTCGGCGACGACCAGGCCGGCAACCTGGCCGCGCTGATCGCCTACTACGCATTCTTCTCGATCTTCCCGCTGCTGCTGGCCGCCACCACGATCCTGGGCTACGTCCTCGGCGACGACCCCGCCCTCCAGCAACGGGTGTTCACCACCACGTTGGGTCAGTTCCCGATCATCGGCAGCCACGGCTCCGCCAAACCGCTGACCGGCAACGCCGTCGGGTTGATCATCGGGCTCGCGCTGGCCATCTGGAGCGGCCTGTCGGTGGCGCAGGTCGCCCAGCAGGCCTTCAACCGGATCTACGGGGTGCCGCGCGTGGACTGGCCCGGGTTTGTGCCCAAACTGCTGCGCAGCATCGAGGTGATCGGCATCGGCGGGGTCGGCCTGACCGCCAGCACCCTGCTCCAGGGGATGGTCCACGGCGCCGACGTCTACGGCCTGAACCTGGGACTGGGTGGGGTGCTGTTGGCCGCCCTCGGCGGGGCCGTGCTGGACATCGCGGTGTTCGTCTACCTGTTCGGCCGGCTGACCGTGGTCACCCTGCGGGTCCGCGAGGTACTGCCCGGCGCCACGGTTGCCGCGGTGGCCTGGTTCGCGCTGCAGCAAGTCGGCGTCAGCCTGGTGAACCACGAGGTCGCCGGCGCGCAGGGCACGTACGGCACGTTCGCGGTCGTCATCGGGCTGTTGTTCTGGCTCTACCTGCTTGCCCAGATCACCTTGTACTGCGCGGAGTTGAACGCGGTGCTGGTCCGCGGACTTTGGCCGCGCAGCCTGCGCGCCATGATCTCCGGCGACGCCGAGAACGACGCCGACCAGCGCGCCCACCGTTCCTACCCACACCTCGAGCGGCAGGTCCACAACCTCCGCGTTGACACCCGGATCGTCGAGGTGTCCGGCGGGCAACCGGACGACGCTGCCGAACGCTGAGTCCCTGCCGCGAAGGTCGTGGTGATCGGCGCCCACCGTCTCGGCGACCCGTCGGACTGCTGCCCGGTTACCGCGCCCTGACGGGGCGTCAGCCATCCTTAGGCAATGACGGGTCGTCAGACATGCGCCGGCGCCTGGGCCGTCAGCCGGGCGGCCGCCGCAGCTCGTGCTCCAAGGCCGCCAACTCGGCGCCACCGGCCATCTGTCGGGTCAACTCGGTCAGTGTGATCCCGGCCTTGTCGAAACAGCCCAGGCTGCGCCCGCGCTGGAGCAGCAGAAATCGATCGCCGACCGGATAGGCGTGGTGCGGGTTGTGCGTGATCAGCACGACGCCCAGCCCGCGGTCGCGCGCCCGGGCCACCAACCGCAGCACCAGCCCGGCCTGCTTCACCCCGAGCGCGGCGGTCGGCTCGTCCAGGATCAGCGCCTTGGCACCGAGGTGCACCGCTCGCGCGATGGCCACGCACTGCCGTTGCCCGCCGGACAGCGTCCCAGCCGGTTGCTCCACGTCGCGCAGGCCGATGCCGAGCTCGGCGAGCGCGGCCCTGGCGAGTTCCCTGCCCCGACGTCGATCCAGCCGCCGGCACACACCGCGCCCGGTTACCGGCTCTGCGCCGAGCACGAAGTTGCGCCACACGCTCAGCAACGGAACCAGGGCGAGGTCCTGGTACACCGTGGCGATGCCGCGGTCCAGCGCCTCCCGCGGCGAGCGGAACCGCACCGCGGCACCGTCGAGGCGCAACTCGCCCCGGTCGTGCCGGTGCACCCCGGCCAGGATCTTGATCAGCGTGGACTTGCCGGCCCCGTTGTCGCCGAGTACGCAGGTCACCTCACCGGCCTTGACGACGGTGGAGACGTCCGCCAGCGCGACCACGCTGCCGTAGCTCTTGCCGACGCCGACGACCTCGATCAGGGACGGGCGCATTGGCGCACCATCCATATGTCGGCGGCGAGGGCGCACGTGAAAAGTTCGTCAGTCGAGCAACCACCGAACAACCGCAACCGTTGGGGCGGACACCGGTGCAGCGGGACGCTCATCGTGCCACCCGCTCCGCCCGGCGCCGGAAGGCATTGTTGACCGCCACCGCGGCCAGCAGCATCACGCCGAGGAACAGCTGGAACCAGTCGCTGTCCCACTGCGCGTAGACGATGCCCTGCCGGGCCATCCCGAAGATCAACGCACCGATCGCCGCGCCGAGCGCCGACCCGAACCCGCCGGTCAGCAGGCAGCCACCGATCACCGCGGCGACGATGTACTGGAACTCCAGCCCGATGCCCTGGTTGGCCTGCACGCTCGCGTTACGAAGCAAGGTGATCGAGCCGACGAGCCAGCCGGCGAACGCGGTCGTGGCGAACAGGGCGACCTTGGTACGGGCCACCGGGACACCGACCGCGCGCGCACCGGACGCGGACCCGCCGACCGCGAAGACCCAGTTGCCGAACCGGGTGCGGACCAATACCCAAGCGGCCACCGCCGTGACCGCGGCCCACCACAGGATCGAGACCGGAAACGCGGTATCGCCCACCTTCACCGTGGAGGCGAACACCCGGGATGCCGAGGCGTACCCCACCGTCTGTCGCATGCCCGACACCTGCACCGTCCCCGTCAGACGGCGGGTGACGCCCAGGTTCAGGCCCTGCAGCGCGAGAAACGTGCCCAGGGTGACGATGAAGCTGGGCAGCCCGGTGCGGACCACCAGCAACCCGTTGAACACCCCGACCGCGAGCGCGAACAGCAGCGAGACGCCCAACGCGAGCCAAACGTTCATCCCCTCCCGGGTCGCCAGGATTGCCGTCACCAACGCTGTCGAGGCGGTCATCACCCCGGCCGAGAGGTCGAACTCCCCGCCGATCATCAGCAGCGCCACGGCGACGGCAGCCACACCCAGCGTGGACGCGTCGTCCAGCCAGTTGGCCACGCCGAGCCGGCTGAGGAAGTGCTCGGTCACGGCGGAGAAGAAGACGAAGACGCCCAGTGCACCCAGCGCCGCGCCGACCTCGGGTCGGGAGATCAGCCGATCGGTGAACCGGCGGACCGGCCGGCTGCTTGTCGCCTCAGCCTGCGCCGGCACCGCCACCTGCGATCACCGCGTTCCGTGGGCAACGTAAGGCGCGACCGTGTCCACGTTGGACTTGTCGACGAACGCGGGCCCGGTCAGCACGGGTCGGCCACCGCCGACGGTGTCGGCGTTCTCTTTGTAGAGCTGGAGGAACACGACCGGCAGGTAGCCCTGCAGGTACGGCTGCTGGTCGACGGCGAACGCGATGTCGCCTGCCTTTATCTCGTTCACCACGTCGGAGTTGAGGTCGAAGGTGGCCACCTGCGCCGTGCTGCTCGCGGCGTGCACGGCGGCCACCGCACCGGCGGCGATCTGCGAGTTCAGCGCGAGCACCGCGTCGATCTGCGGGTCGGCCTGCAAACTGCCACGGATCCGGGCCTGCGCGTCGGTGGGGTTGTTGACGTCGACCTGCACGGTCGTCACGTCGCCGAACGTGCGCTTGGCGCCGTCGCAACGTTGGTTCAAACCGATGTTGCCGGCCTCGTGGATCACGCAGAGCAGCTTGGTCCGGCCGGCTTGTTTGAACCGCGTGCCGGCCTGTTCACCGGCGATGCCCTCGTTCTGCCCGACGTGGGTCAGCGCGCCGAACGCGGCGCTGCGGTCCTCACCGGAGTTGATCGTGATCACCGGGATGCCGGCATGGACCGCATTCTGGATCGAGGTCGCCAGTGCATCCGGGTTGGCCATCGACACCACCAGTCCGTCGACGTGCTGCGCGACCTCGTTGTCGATCAGCTTGGCCTGCGCGCCGGGGTCGCCGTCGGACCGGTAGTCGACCGCGACGCCCAGCTTCTGCCCCGCCGCCTGCGCGCCGTTCTTCACCACACTCCAGAACGCGTCGCCCGCGGTGCCGTGGGTGATGACCGCGAAGTGCAGGCCGGCGCCGGCCGAGGGCGTCGCTGCCGCGGTCCCCACCGCGGCGCCGGGCCCGGCCGCCGCACCGCCGCACCCGGCGAGCGCCAGTGCACCGCCGACCAGGACCGCGACCATGCCGGTTCGGTGGCGGTATCTCCACGGGCGATAGGGCATCGGTTGCCTCCACTGCGGCTTGCGTCAGGCTCGCGGGCGCCGCCCGCCTTCGGGCGCGCCCCCGGAGCCTGCCACCGCCCGCCGGCCGGAAGCAACGACCGCGCCGTGAGCGATGCAGATATGGCTGCACAGGATCGCCGAGAACGGCGGCACGGAGCCCGGTCGGTGTGTGTGATGGCGTTTCAGTTCCGGGGTCGGGGTCACGGCGCCGGTGGCGGGGTCGTGAAGGAACGTCACCAGAGCGCCCGTCCCGTATGTTCCGATGTCTAGCCGGCGTGCGCCAGCACCCAGCCCGCCAGGCAGTCGGCGGTCCGTTCCCAACCGGCGTCGAGCATCAGGTCGTGGCCGATGCCGTCGAGCATCACCGGCTCGGTGCCCCAGGCCGCCGCTGTCGCGGCGACGTCCTTCGGCGGGAAGATCGGGTCGGCGACGGCGCCCACGACGAGGATCGGCTCGTCGACGCGGCGCGGCTTGGGTCGGTCGAGAACCAACATGTCGAGGAACGCCCGGTAGGACTCCGACTGGACCCGCTTCGCGGTCGCCGCGACGGTCGCCTGCGGCGTACCGGGCAGGAAGAACAATTGCCGGACCTGCTCCGCGGTGCGAACGAGTCGACCGAGGTCGGTTTTCAGATTCGCCATCAGAAACTCACCGGGCGTGTGCGTGGCGACCTGGCGGGTTATTCCGATCACCCCGCGCGGCGGCATCGACGCCAGTAGCGCGGCACCGGCGATCCGGGGGCGGTCGGCGCGGGAAAGAAAGCCCTGGACCACACCGCCACCCATCGAGTGACCGGCGAGGAAAGGCATGTCGAGACTGGAGATGAGTCCGGCGACGTCGTCGACGTAATCGCGCATCCGCAGCCGGTTCAACCGGACACCGTCCGCCGACCCGGCGTGGCCGCGCAGGCTCAGCGCGATCGTCGAGATGCCGCGGTCGGCGAGCCGTCCGGTGAAGCCGTCCTGCCAACACCAGGCCCCGTGCCAAGCACCGTGCACCAGCACCAGGGTGGCGCATCGTTCCGCCGCCTCGACCCGGATCGTCTCGAGGCTGGTCATCGACAGGTCACCAGCGGATTGTGTCACGGATGACGTACCGTCAGATCCGGCGGGGATCGCCGTTCAGTCCAGGATCAGCACGTCGGTCGCGTCGACGAACGCGCGCCGGTGGTTGAAGGAGATCTCCACCAGCCGTCGCTGCCCGACCGCGTGGACACGGCCGGTCGGAACATCGGCGGCGGGAGTCTTCGCGTAGTCGTCGCCGGGCACCAGTTCGAGCCCGACGTAGAACTGGCCCGCGGGGATGGTCTCCCGCAGCGGCTCGATCGAGGTGGTCTCGACGCCGGTCGGGTAGGCGCCGGGCTCAGGGTAGGCGGCCCCGTACACCGGGATGGATCCGCGGTCCGGGCGCGGGGTGACCAGCACCCGGTGCACGGGACGGCCCACGCAATCGTCGGGGTCGGCGAACCAGGCCAACCGACCGGCGAACCAGATCCCGGTCCAACCGGCGATCCGGGCGGCCACCGCGTAGGCATCCCCGGTCAGCGCCCGCGCAGACCAGTCGCCCAGATCGGTGGTCCCCGGCGATCCGTCGGGGTGCAGGTCAGCATCGCCGATCAGCGGCGCGTCCGGCCGTGGCTCGGTGTGCAGGTAGACGATGTCGCTGCCCTGCCGCGGCAGCGCCGGGCAGCCCGTCGGGGCGCAGTCCGTCAACGGTTCGAAGTTGTCCTCGAACCGCGGCGCGATCACGACCACGCGCGGCCCGGGTAACGGCAGGTACGGGATCTTCTGGTGTGGCAGCCTCTCGCGCGATCCGGTCAGCGGGGCGCGCAGCAGGTCGAAGTAGTGCTTCCAGTCCCAGAACGGCCCGGGGTCGAAGTGCATCCCGGGCACCGTGGCCGGTGTCTGGCCGGGCACCTCCTCGTGGCCGAGGATGTGGGCGCGGTCCAACGGGATCCCGTACCGGTCGGCCAGCCAACGCACCAACCGTGCCGAGGCCCGGTACATCGCCTCGGTGTACCAGCGGGCGCCCTGCGCCATGAACCCCTCGTGCTCGATGCCGATCGAGTGGATGTTGAACCAGAAATTCCCTGCGTGGTAAGCGATGTCCCGTGTCGGCACGAACTGGGTGATCAACCCGTCGGAGGAGCGGACGGCGTAGTTGGCCGCCACCCCCGGGCCCGGCCTGCTGAAGGCCTCGATCGTCCTGTCGTAGCTCAGCTCGGTGTCGTGGATCACGATGTAGCGGATGCGCAGGCCGTCGTCCGGCCGGTTGGCGGGCGCGAAGTGACCCGTTGCCGCCGCGACGATCCGGCAGTCCAGATCGGACGGACACTCCGCGCCCTGGGTCCACGCCCACGCGGTGGGTCCCGGTCCGAGGGCGGCCACCGCGGTGACGGCCACGGCAACCACGAGCGACGTCATGGCCCTGAGCCGGGGCCTACGGGTCCAGCTCCGGCGGCCGGCCACGGGCAAGGCGTGATGACGGTGTCGGGCGCGCATCCCGCAATGGTCGCACCCTCTGGGAGCGGACACAGTTGTCCTGCCCGGTCGGTCGAGCAACCGCCGAACAACCGCAACCGTCGGGACGGACGGCTGTGCAGTTGGATGCTCAAGCAGACTCAGCCGGCAATTGGTGGCGCAGGTCGGTGAGGATGCGCTTGAGCAGGCGCGAGACCTGGGTCTGCGAGCAGCCCAGTTCGACAGCGATGCGACTTTGCGGCAATTCGTGGTAGCAGTGCATTCGCAGCAGTCGCCGTTCAAATTCGTCGAGTTGCTCCAACAGCGGCCGAAGAACGGCACAGTCGATCGTCAGGTCGATCGCGGAGTCCTCGACGCCGAGAACGTCGGCAAGTTTGAGGTCCTCGTCCACGTCCTGACCGACCGAAGCGTCCAGGGAGGCGGGGGGGAAGTTGTCCTCGGCCGCCAGCGCCTGCATCACCAATTCCTCGGGGATACCGCAATGTGCGGCTAGTTCCCTGGGTAGGGGCGCGCGATGCAGCCGATGGGTCAGCAACTCCCCCTCGACCTGCAGTCTGGCTTTCGTCTCCTGCAGTTTCCGGGGCAGGCGGACCCAGCGCCGCTTGTCACGGAACCAGCGCCGGATCTCGCCCTGCACGGTGGGCACGGCGTAGGAGCCGAAGTCGATCCCACGGTCGACGTCGAACCGCTCGATGGCAAGCACCAGGCCCAGGTAGCCGACCTGCAACAATTCCCCGCGGTCGACCGCGGGAAGGGCGTACCGCCCGACCGTCCATCGCACCAGCCGGTCGTGTCGAGTGACCAGGATCTCCCGGATCCGCTCGGCCTCGCGCGGCTGGGCCGATCGCAGCGCCCGGAACAGCTCCTCGTCGCGCACCTCGACCACTTGCCTGTCCCTGCCCCCCGCCCTGGCGGTCGGCACGGAAACCGTGATTGTCGGGGCCGTCATTGAGACCGTCATTTGAGATATCCCTTTCGTGGTTGGGGATCGACGCCATGGGCGAACACCGCCCGGAGACCTTGAGGTGGCGCGGACGACTGCGGCGGCCCAGCCGCACGCGGCGGCGCCGAGGAGGAGAAGACAAGATGTGCCTGGGCGCGGCAGCAGTCGGCGAGGGCGCCGGCGCGGTTCGTTGGGTGCACGCGGTCCTGGCCGCCGAGCCGGCAGCAAGGCCGGCTCGGGAGTTGATGCACGCCTGGGCCGCAGGAAGACAGAACATTGCCGACCACATGACGGGAGAGAGATGTCGAACGTAGATCGCCGCAGTTTCCTGGGCACCATGGCCGCAGCGGTCGGTGCCATCAGCCTCGGCGTCACCGGTCGTGGTGATCCGCGATCGAGCACGATGGAATTGGGCAGTGCCACCACACCGGGGCACGCATCAGCGCGCACTTCGTTCGGCTCGTTGAAACACATCGATGCCGGCGTCCTGAACGTGGCGTATGCCGAGACCGGCCCGGCCCACGGTCCCGCGGTCATACTCATGCACGGCTGGCCGTACGACATTCACAGCTACACCGACGTCGCCCCACTGTTGGCCGCCGAGGGCTACCGGGTGATCGTCCCGTATCTGCGTGGCTACGGCGCCACGCGCTTTCTCTCCGGCGACACCTTTCGCAACGGCCAACAGGCCGTGGTCGCCACCGACATCATCGCGCTGATGGATGCTCTCGGAATCGACAAAGCCATCCTGGGCGGCTTCGACTGGGGAGCCAGGACCGGCGACATCATCGCGGCGTTGTGGCCGGAACGCTGCAAGGCGCTCGTCGCCGTGAGCGGCTACCTGATCACCGATCGCCGGGAGCAACGGCTGCCACTACCCCCGGCCGGGGAACTGGGGTGGTGGTATCAGTATTACTTCTCCACCGAGCGGGGCGTGCTCGGCTACAGCGAGCATACCCACGATTTCAACAAGCTCATCTGGAAGATCGTCTCACCCAAGTGGAATTTCGACGACGCGACCTTCGATCGCACCGCGGCGTCCTTCGACAATCCGGATCATGTCAAGATCGTGATTCATAATTACCGTTGGCGGCTCGGCCTGGTCGACGGCGAAAGCAAGTACGACCACCTCGAGTCGAGGCTCGAGAAGTCACCCGTCATTGATGTTCCCACGATCACCATTGCCAGCGACTTCGACGGCGCGGCCGCCAACGGATCGGCTTACCGGAAGCTGTTCTCCGGCAGGTATGCACACCGAATCCTCAAGGGAATCGGCCACAACGTGCCTGCGGAAGCCCCCAAGGCCTTCGCCGACGCCGTGGTCGAGGTCGACCATTGGCGCTGAGCAAGCGGGATATCGATGCGCGGTCGGCGCGGTTGTTCGCTCAACAGTCGGAAGGGGCGCGTCGCGGGCGAAGGCGGCGCGTAAGGCGTCCGAGAGGCCGTTCTTGTCGCCTACGGTGCGCCGGGACCGACCTGACGATCTGTCACATCAGCCACCGTCGACATGGGGTCGGGCCACCAGCACGGGGCAGTTGGCGTGCCGGATCAGGTGCTGCCCGACAGACCCGAGCACAAGCCCCTCGACCGGCCCTCGACCCCGAGTGCCGACGACCAGCATCTGTGCCTGCGCCGAAATCTCGACCAGGATCTGCGCCGGATTGCCTTCACCCAACTGCTCGGTGACCCCGACGCCCGGGAATTTCGCCCGGAACGGCAGCAAGGCGTCGCGCAGGACGGCGGCCTCGTCGCGCTCCAGGCCCAGCGGGTCACGGCTCAGCCCTGCGGGCTCCGGGGCCCCGGCCCACGCGGCGAAGCGCGACGTGTGGACCGCGACCAGCTGCGCACGCCGTAGGTCGGCCTCCGTGAAGGCCTCCTGCAACGCATCTGTCGAGTCCTCGACGCCGTGGACGCCCACAACCACGATGCCTTCCGAGCGGGGTCCGCCCGGACCCGGATCCGGTACCACCAGCACCGGGCAGGACGCGCCGGTAGCCGCGCCGAGGGCGACCGACCCCAGCAACGCGCCCAGCACACCGGGATGTCCGCGGCCCAGGACGAGCATCTGTGCCCCGGCCGAGCGGGCGAGCAGTTCGTCCACGGCCCAGCCGTGCACTGTCTCCACGTCGACACGACCGGCGGGCAGCACGGACCGAGCCAATGCCGCGGCCTTCTCGGCCAGTTCCGCCTCCACCACCCCCGCCGGTGTGCCTGATTCCCCCGCACCCTCCACGGCCTCGACGGCGTGCAGGATCCGCAGTCGCAGACCACGAAGGTTGGCTTCCCCGGCGGCCACCACGAGGGCCGCGCGCGCGAGGTCCGTCCCGTCGAATCCGACCAGTACTGAAGACATCTCGTCCTTTCCGCTCATCGCATCAAACGGGTGGCATCGCAGCGAGCAGCGCCCGGGCCTGCTCGGCGAGGCGATGTTCGACCATGACCTCGTACTTGGTCGCGACCACCTGGCTGATCGAGGAGAAATCCCGTGTTCCGCCCCGGGTCGTCGCGACGAAGCCGAGCCGGCTCCAGATCAGCCCGAACACCGCCCCCACCAGCGGCGTCGTGAGCAGCGCACCCGTGTCGCCCCGACGGTCGACCAACGTGAACAAGAAGGCGACGAACAAACCGATCCACAACCCGGAAAGCGCGCCGGCCGCAGCCACCTTCCCCCGGGTCAACCGCCCGGTGACACGTTCCACCGATTTGAGGTCGATACCGACAATGACCGGACCAGCCACACCGAAGTCCTTGTCCGACAGGTAATCCACGGCTCGTTGAGCGTCCGCGTAATTCTCGTACACGGCAAGCGACATCGGATGTTCCAGTTCGAGACCGGTACTGGGCAGGACCTGTGCAGCACGCATCGAAGCTCCTTCGTTCGTACCGAGCAACGAGAATGACGAGCCGGTTCGCCACCCCCACGGCGGACGAGATGGCAGCACATCGCCTCTGCCGGCCGCTGCGAGCAACGATCGCTCCCCCGACGGGCGCTTCGCGCCCGTGAAACCCCCTGGTGCTGTCCGGGCCGCCGAGAGCCGAGGATTGTTCGTCACGAGAATTTGTTCGTTTGACGTCCGCCCGCGGTGCGGTGTTTTCTGCTGGCGAGGCGAGGCGAGGAGACGATCCGATGAGCGCAGCTGGTCGACCTTGTCAACGCCGCTTGAAATTTGACCCCCCTTCGCCGCTTGAAATCTGACCCCCGGCCCGTCAGATGATCTTGGTCAGTCCTCTGGTTGGCCGGCCGCGGGGACGCGGCCGAGGTTTCGGTCTTTGAGGCGGTAGCTGTCTC
>DATAUG010000050.1:0-2879 GCA_036268355.1 Sporichthyaceae bacterium | reverse complement strand
AGGCCGGGGATCGCTGAGGCCGGGGATCGCAGTCGTGTGGCAGGCTCGGGATCGTCATGAAGATCACTGCACTGGCCTGCCCGTCGTGGACGACAGCGCTCCCCGGGCTCGACGAGGTGCACCGCGTACCGGAGCGCCCGGGTAAGGACGACGTCGATCCGTTGCTGACCGACGGCTCCCGACTCGTTGTCGCCGGCACCGACGCGGACCTGGCCGCCGTCGCCGTGCGTCTGCTGCGCACCGAACGTTTGGCCACGGTGGAGCTGGCGTACCTGCCCGTCGACCCCCACTCACCGGCCGTGCAGGCGTGGCGCCTGCCGACCGGCCCGTCGGCGCTGGCTGCCATCGTGGCCGGTCCAGCGCACCCGGTGCCACTGGTGCGCGACGATGCCGGCGGGGTGTTGATGGGGAAAGGTTCGATGCGGATCGCCCGGGGCGAGGCGTACTGCGACGCCGAACTGGTCCTTCGCGGGGCGGCACGCAGGCTGGTGGTGAGCCCGCTCGCCCCGGTCGGGGTCCAGGTTCGGGTGAGCACCGGAACGCTACGCCGCCGCGTGCGGGCGGCTCACGGGCGCGCGCTGCAGGTCGGGTGCCTCGAAACGACCGTGACCTGCGACGGCGTCGAGCATCCCCGACCGGTCAAGCGTTGGGTCTGGTACAAGCACACCGAGGATCTCCGCCTGGTCGGCACCGGAGGTCCGTGACCGGCGCAAAAGCGCTCGGCCGGCAGGTGATCGTCAGTTATCGTCGCGCTCCTGGCCACTTCTGCAGGGGGAGTGTGACGTGGTGGTCGCGGCGCTGTCGCTCGCGGTTGTCTTGTCCGGCCCGCTCCACGTCGGTTCGCCGGCGCCGCCGCCACCGGCGGCGGTAGCCGCGAGCGCGCCGGCATCGGCCCGACTCGCCGCCCCCGCCGACGGATCCGGCGGGTCCGACGGCACGAGCGGCACGGACGACGACCCGTTCACCGACGGATCCGGCGGACCCCGCCCGTGGACGCGCGGGGGCGGGATCGCGGCCTCCGGCGGTTCCCTGCCGTCGGCGCAGTCCGACGCGGTCGGCGCCGAGCCGTTCCTGGACCTGCTGCGAGGACTGATCCAGCGCTTCGTCGGCCAGGTGCTCGGCGATGTCCGGGCCAACGTCACCGGAGCACCGGTCAAGCGGCCCCTCCTGGGAACCGATCCCGCCATCGTGGCTGATCAGTCGGCCGGCTCCGCGACTCCGAAGGCCCTGGGCCCGGCCGGATCAGCGACTGCCAAGGCAGCCGACCCCGCCGGATCAGCCGGATCGGCCGTTCCCAGGGCGGCCGGCCCGGTCGGCTCCTCCTCGGCACCGGGCGAGGCCCAGTTGCCGAAGGCCCCGGGCACCGGCGTCCCGCAGGCGTCACCACCCGGCGGGCCGCAACTGCCCAAGGCGCCCGACCACCCGGCCGCCGGTCCACCGCACGGTCCCGGTGGCGAAGCCCAGCTCCCGAAGGCGGGCACCCGCGTCCCGCAGGCGCCACCGCCGGGCGAGGCACAACTGCCCCAGGCGCCCGACCAGTCAGCCACCGGCTCACCGCACGGGCTGACTCCCGCGCCCGAGTGAGCGGCGCCGAACAACCGCCACCTCACCCCCGACAGCACGAACGGGACGACCAGCTGACCGGAGCTGGTCAGGCGGTCGTGACCTCCTCGACGGACCCGGACTTGACGTCGAGCACGAATCCGCGGACCTCGATATCCGGGTGCAGGAACGGGTTGGACCGCAGCCGGGCCAGACCGTGCCGCACATGATCGGCCGGATCATCGAACGTGTAGGTCCGCCACGACGGCTCCTGACCGGTCTCCGAGCACAGCTCGGAGGTGAAGTCGGCGTCGGTGAACGTCGCCATTCCGCACCCGGTGTGCGCCATCAGCAGCACGGCGCGGCTGCCCAGCTTGCGCTGGCTGATCGCCAGCGACCGGATCACGTCGTCGGTGACGGCCGCGCCCGCGTTGCGGATCACGTGGGCCTCACCGAGCTTCAACCCGAACGCGTCCAGTGGCGGGATCCGAACGTCCATGCAGGTCACGATGGCGACCTGCTGGGACGGCAGGTGCCCCAACTCAGGATCGACGGACGCGCACGGGTTAGGCCGGCGGGACAACAGTTCATGCAGGCTCACAGACGATCTCTCCCTGTCGCTGGGCACGTGGACACATCGTCAAACGTGCACCGAACCTCCGCCGGTTCCCGCCGGCCGGACTTGTCAACTGTTCGCGATCACTTCGGCGATCTCGTAGGTGTTCAGCGCCGCGCCCTTGCGTAGGTTGTCCCCGCAGATGAACAGCTCGAGAGTGTTCGGGAAGTCGAGCGCCTGCCGGAGCCGTCCCACCCAGGTGGGGTCGCCATCGACCACGTCGACCGGGGTCGGCCACTGGCCGGCCGCCGGGTCGTCACGCACCACGATCGTCGGCTGCGCGGCCAGGACGGCGCGTGCCTTGTCGACCGAGATCTCGTTGGCGAACGTCGCGTGCACGGCCAACGCGTGCGTCGTCACGACCGGAACCCGCACGCAGGTCGCGGACACCTTCAACGACGGGATGCCCAGGATCTTCCGGGACTCGTTGCGGACCTTCAGCTCCTCGGACGACCACCCGTCCTCCTTGACCGAACCGGCCCACGGGACCACGTTCAGGGCCAGCGGCGCCGGGAACGGCGAGTCGGAGTCGGGACCCACGGACAGTCCGGCGGCGGCCAACGCCTCGACGACGTCACCGGCCCGATTGCCGACCGACTTGCCCGCGACCGCGGTGATCTCGGCCTGCAGCCGATCGATGCCGGGCTGACCGGCACCCGATGCGGCCTGGTAGGAGGAGACCACCAGCCCCGTCAGCTCGAATGCCCGGTGGAGCGCCCCC
>DATAUG010000049.1:0-7420 GCA_036268355.1 Sporichthyaceae bacterium | reverse complement strand
CGCGTCCACGACATCAACCGTTCCCGGTCCCCGTCCCGCAAACCCAGTACCGCTGCACGCATGAGCCATTGTCCCGAACCCAACCGTTCAGAGACTATTGCAACACGCCACTAGTTTCGAATGTTTTGCCGGCGGCCGACCGGATTGTGCCGGCGTGCCGCTGGGGTAGGGCCATCGCGCGGGGAGCCCCGAAACGTCGACGAATCAGAAGCTGCGCAGCGGACGACCCGATCGAGGAACTGCTCGCCATCATGAGCGAACACCAGGGCGCCGCCGTCACGAATTTCGGCCCCACCTTGGGTCGGATCTTCGCGTCGTTGTTCTCGGCGCGGAGGTCGGGAACGGCGCGGTCGGGGGGGTGGAGTTGGTCGAGGCGATCCGGCGGGACCGTCGGATGCAGAGCTTTATCGCACTGAGCGGGTCAGGATCTGGCGTCAGGGATCGATTTTCCGACGCACGACCCAAGTACCTCATGGGTTTTCCGGCGCCACGGTCCCGCACCGACGACCGGTGCCTGCCGGCGTACTGGGCGGGGGCGCACGCCGATCATGGCTGGTCCAGGGCCGGCAGCGTCTGGTCGTGTCGCAGGACGTCGGCGAACAGGTCGCCTTTTTCGGCCAGTCGCGGCATGAGTGAGCGGACAGTGAACCGGTCCGGGCGCAGATCGGGGTCGTCGAGTTCGTCCCAGCCGATCGGTGCAGACACCGGGGCGCCGGGTGCCGGGCGCGGGCTGTAGGGGGCGACGAGGGTTTTGTTGATCGCGTTCTGGGTGTAGTCCAGGCGGGCTGCTCCACCTCGGTCGTCGGCCTGCCATTTCCAGCTGATCAACTCGGGCACGACGGCACCGACGGTTCGCGACAGCTGTTCGACCCAGGCTCGGGTGTCGTTGAAGGAAGGGCCGGGGGCGATCGGGATCCAGATCTGGATCCCGCGGCGGCCGGTGACCTTCGGACTGGCCCGAACCTGCAGGTGTTCCAGCGCCGTGCGGTGCAGCCGCGCCAGGGTGACCAGGTCCGCCCAGCTGGTGCCCTGGCCGGGGTCCAGGTCGATCAGGGCATAGGTGGGACGGTCGGTTCGCTCGACCCGGGAGGTCCAGGCATGCCACTCCAGGACGCCGAAGTTCGCCGCCCAGACCAAGGCGGCCGGTTCGTCGACGACCAGGTAGGTGCGGGTCAGTCCGGGGGCGGCGTCGGGGTTTTCCCAGCGCGGTAGCCAGTCCGGGGCATGGTCGGGCAGTTCCTTGTGCCAGAAGCCTTTCGTCATCGACCCGTTGGGGAATCGGTGCATGTTGAGTGCGCGGTCGCGCAGGTAGGGCAGCACGAGCGGGGCAATCTGCGCGGTGTAGCGCAGCAGGTCCCGTTTGGTGACCGGTTCTTCCCCGGCGCGGGCGGGAAACAGCACCTTGTCCAGGTTGGTGACCGGCACTTCGCGGTCGAACACCGACCAGGTGGCCTTGGCCCCGAAGGCGTCCAGGGCCGCCAGTTCCTGCGGGTCGACCGGCGCGCCGGGATCCGGCTTCACGGGGACCGCAGCGTGGTCGGCGGGCAGGTCGGCGCGCCACCGGCGTTCGGGTTCGGCCTTGACCTGTTCGTTGGTCCGCCCGGACAGCACCGAGCTGGGATGGTCCTCCGGGTCCCAGCCGGACACAGCGTGCTTGTCGTGCTTGTGCAGCAGCAGCCATTGCTCCTTGCCTGCCCGATCGGTCTTCGTGCGGACCAGCGCGAACCGGCCGCGCAGTTTCACCCCGTGAAGGTCGACATGTAACTCGCCGTCAGAAACGGCGGCCGCCGGGTCAGTCGCCTCGTGCGGCTCCCAAGTGCCGGAGTCCCACACGATCACATCGCCGCCGCCGTACTGGCCGGCCGGGATCAAGCCCTCGAAGTCGATGTACTCCAGCGGATGGTCCTCGACGTGGAACGCGGCGCGCCGCACGTCGGGATCCAGACTCGGCCCTTTGGGCACCGCCCAGCTGACCAGCACCCCGCCGATCTCCAGGCGGAAGTCGTAGTGCAGCCGCCGGGCCCGGTGCCGCTGCACCACGAACCGGGGCAAGCCGGGATCTGGATCTTTGCGAGCTGCCTTGCGTGCACTTTCACCACCGCCGGCCGGCTCGAGGGTCCGCTCGAAGTCACGCTTCGCCCGGTAGGGCACGAGTCGATCGGCCTGCGCGGTCATGAGGCCTTCCGGGTGGCCTTCTTCGCGCGCGTCTTTTTCACGGGCGCGTTGTCCGAGGCAACGGCCTTCCTGGCCGGAACCTTTCGCGCAGCCGTGGTCGTCCCGGCTGTGGTGATCTTTTTCGCGGGCGCCTTTCTCGCGGTGGTGGCCGGTGCCCTGCCGGAGATGTCGGCGTAGTCCACCTCCTCACCGGTGCGCTCGTTGACGCGCTTGTAGCGGACGCGGTCGCTGCCGCCGGCGGCGAAGTGGTGCGGCTGGTGCTCCTCGGTGGCGGTGAACAGGCCCACCGGGACGGCGACCAGACCGAAGCTGATCACCCCGGACCACACCGCACCAGCCACGACCCCACCACCCTTCCCCTCAAACGGCTACCCGGCCTCGCCGCTCCATTCACCTGGGTGCGCTGCGATCGCGGCGCAGCCGAGCCTGCTTCTCGTACCGGCTGCAGGCGGCCGTGAACTCGTGCGCAGACAGCCCGTACAGCTCCTGGGGTGACCTGCTCGAAGTCGGGGACGGTGGCCGGCGGCGCCTTTGCGGTCGAGGTCGCGGGCACGGCTCAGGTCTCCGGGGTGACCTGGTCGGGAGACTTGTCCGGGCGTAGGCCGCGCCAGGTCGGGTGGCGCAGCCGCCCGTCGCCGGTCCATTCGGTGAACACCACCTCGCCGACCAGTAGTGGACTGACCCACCGGGCCTCCCGCGCGTCGGGCCGGGGCACCTGGTCGAACGGGCTGCTCGCGGTGGCCAGCGGGCCGAGCTCGCCGGCCAGGTCGCGCAGCATCGCATCGGTGAAACCTGTCCCGACCTTGCCCGCATAGATCATCCCCGTCGGGCCGGGCAGGCCGAGCAACAAGGCACCGATCATCCCGACGCGCCGACCGCGCCCGGGTGTCCAGCCGCCGATCACGACTTCCTGGGTGCGAACGTTCTTGATCTTCACCCAGTCCGGGCAGCGGCGGCCCGGGGTGTAGACCGAGCCCAATCGTTTCGCGACCACACCTTCGAGGCTTTGTTCCTTACTGACGGCCACCGCCTCGGTGCCGGTGCCGAGGAATACCGCCGGTGTCTGCCAGGCGGGGCCGGCCAACTCCAGCGACTCCAGTCGTTCCCGGCGCAGCGTCCAGGGCTGTTGCAGCAACGACTGACTGTCCAGGTGCAACAGGTCGAAGGCCAGTAACACCGCCGGATCACTGCTCGCCAGCCGGGTCGCGTTCCGGACCTCGGCGATGTGCATCCGCTTCTGCAGCCGGGCGAAACTGGGCCGGCCGGCGGCGTCCAGGGCCACGATCTCCCCGTCGAGCACCGCGCAGCGACCCGCCAGGGCTCCGGCCACCGCGGTGATCTCCGGGTAGGACCGACTCATGTCCACGGCGTTTCTCGAGACCAACCGCGCCCGACCCGCATGCACGTGGACCAGCGCACGAACGCCGTCCCACTTCATCTCGAAACCCCACGCAGCCTGATCACCCAACAACGCCAGATTGCCCGCGGTGGCCAGCATCGGCGCCAACTGCGATGGATCAGGCCGGCTGCACGACGAGCTGGGGTCCATCCGAACAGCATTCCCTGCCCGGCCGACACCGAACCGCCGGCGGGCCGTCTGACCGGACCGAGAATTCCCGAACGGGTCCCGGCCGGCGCCGTGGTGAGCGGGTGGCGAACCGATCCAGGGGTAGCACCTCTCCGAGAGCCGATCACCCAGAGAAATTCATGCCGGAAGAAGATAAGGGACCATCGGTTGCGAATGTCGGAGTGAGAATGACGGCAACCGCCAGTCGGGCTCGACCGGGCAGGACACGGCTATGTGACGGGCGCCACTCATGCCCGGTACCTCCGCCGAATCGGCGTGGTTGCGCTCATGCTTGTGGGCGTCCCGATCGGCCGGCACTCCGGCGGCGGCGTCCGGGGCCCGGGGCTCAGACCAGAGCCGCGCGGGCAGCGTCGATCAGACGAGAGCCGCGCGGGCGGCCTCGAGTCGATGTGCCTCCAGACCGGCACGTTGGTTTTCGGCCCGGCGGGTCAAGGCCTCGAGGTCCGCGTCGATCACCAGCGCTGATTTCGCCACGGCGGTCAGGGAACGCCACAACTCGCCCTTGCCCTCGATCCCGAGGGCCAACATCTCGAATTGCAGGAGGCGTTTCAACTCGGGGCTGCCGGTGAACGCGTCGGTCAGTTTCAGGCGACTCACCTTCTCCCCCAGCCACGCCCCGGCCTGCTTGATTGCGCCCGGTTCCACGCCCAACGAGTGCATCAACACCTGGAGCGTTTCCTTGTCCTGGTCGATGTCCCGGGACAACTCCGCGAGGAACGCTCCCAGCGGCCCGTCGGGGTGGTCAGCGCACAGCTTGGCCGCGAGTTCACTGCCGCCGGTCGCACCGGCCAGATGATCCTTCAGGTAGAGGTCCAAGCCCTTGGTGACCGCCATTTGTACGTGCCTCCGAATCGCCCCTCGATACCTCCAACCTGCCCCCTGCGACGTCCCGCAACCACGACGCGCCGCGCCCCTTGCAGGGGCGGCCCGGCGCGTCGACCGGGGTCTCACCCGATTTGGCAAACCCTTGCCGATGCCAGGCCGAAAGACCGGACGGCGGAGGTTGGCGGAGGCGTGCCGTTCGGTCCCGGAACCGCCGGGACGGCCGAGAGGTGTTCGACCGGGCCCGGCGGCGAAACCGGTGGTGCCTGGGGTGGCGGCGGTCGCGGGCCGGCAATGGTCCGCGTACCTGCCATCAACAACTGCCGACTCTCACGGCTGTCCGGCGCCCGGGCCGGCCGGCGGGCGCGCCGCCGCCGCCGATGGCAGGATGTTGCCGTCGAGCCTTCGACCGCTCCCGACCCAGGCGATCAGGAAGCAGGTCCGACTAAAAAAGTGATTGGCACGGGTCGTCACCGAGTCCCGGCGAGAGTGATCCGGCCACGGCACTTGGCTCGCGACGGCGACCGCAATCGTGCCGGCCATCAGACTTGACGAAGGCCTGCTTGCAGTCCGTCGTCTGAATGCGGTCCGACCGTCCTGCTGAACAGAAAATCCGTCGGGGTCCACCCCGAAGGACGGGCCCGACGTGAGGAGAGCCTCAGCGGTTCTGGTGACTGTGCCGGCCACCTTCGGCCTTGGCCTCGGTCGGCTGCTCCTGCGCGCCCTTCCGGCCTGCCTCACTCGCGCGCTGGGGGTCCTTTGCGAAATTTCCGCCGCTGGCCTTGCCGCCCTCACTTGCGATCCGGCGCTGCTCCTCGGCGTCCATCCCGGCAAATCCACGATTCTCGTTCGCCATCACAGAAATTCCTTTCTTTATCAGCGGTGATTCCCGTCGAGAAATACCTTTGCATTTTCGGTTACCTCCGACTCGCGTCCGGAAACCAGATTGGACGCGGCCATCCCGATCGGAATTTTTGGTGGGTCGTCAGATATGCTCCGCCTGCAGGATCGCGGACGGATGCACGGAGGCCAGCACCGACACCGTTCGCGGATCAGTGCGACCGGGAACCGCTCGACGTTGTCACCGGTCCCATGTGCGCGCCACGCGCCAGGCCACCTGGTGCAATGCCGCTCCCCAAAGTAGGTGTCATCCAAACTGACTGCCACCGCCATACCTCCGGAAGCAGAAAATAGGAAAGATGCTGCCAGTGGAATGCGGGTCATGCGCTGAGGTGTCGGCGCCGGATATGGGTTTCGTGAGCACTCCGATACAGCCCAGGCCCGCCCGGGCGGGACTGGGCTGGGCTGTATCGGATGTCTCACACGGTGTACCCGACCGTCACCGCGCTTCCCGGCTCCCCCGAATCCGGGGCCAGCAGCAATCGGCGCCTGCGGGATCAAGGGCGCGCGTCGGCCTGGTCGACGTCCCCGCGCCAGCGCCCCGTTTCCGACCCGCGAGATTCGACGAAATCCTTGAACCGTGCCAAATCTGCCTTCACCTGATGATCGTCGACGCCCACCAATGCCCCGGCCTTCTCGGCCAGTCCGTCGGGCGTCCAGTCGATCTGCGCCGTCACGCGACTCTTGCCGTCGGCCAGACGGTGAAAGGTGATCACCCCGGCATGGCTCGTCCCATCGGTGCTCCTCCAAGCGACCCGCTCGTCCGGATGCTGCTCGGTGATCCGGGTGTCAAACTCCCGACTCACTCCTCCTACCGTCACCTTCCACTTCAGATGGTCATCTTCGAGCTGTGTAACGGAGTCGACCCCCGCCATGAACTGGGGGAACGACTCGAACTGGGTCCACTGGTTGTACGCGGTCGAGACCGGTACTTCCACATCGACCGATTCGGTCACTGACGCCATGACGCCCTCCTTCGTTCGCGGATTCTTCTGCTGGGTCGCTACCCGAGTGCCCATCGGACAATCGCACGCGGTGGGCGGCCGAACTGCCGCTTGCAATCGTTTGCCTGCTGCAAACGCAGGCAGCGGTCGCTCATCAGTTGTTCGCGTACACGAGGAGGTCTACATGAACATCGCGTGCATCGATCCGGATAACTTCATTGGGACCTGAGTTGGCTCACTGTTCGGCCTTGAGCGATCGGTCAGGGGGCTGACCTGCGGGTTTGTCGCGGCGAATGTCAACGCCGTGGACGGACCCCCGATACGGCAGAGGTGACTTGAAGAACCAAGTCGCAACGGCCTGACTCAGCGACTGGCGCCGCTACACGTCGCGGTGGCGCAGCACCCCGAGCAGCAGATGCGTGGAGCAAGCGATGCTCATCCTGGACAGCGGGGAAGGAGACAAGCCGGGACTATGACTGCGCCAAGCGCTGGGGCGACGCTGGTCGGGACGTTCGTCTCCGGGTCCAGTTGGCTCCGAGGAGCGATGAGGGTCAACGACTATCCGCGCCCTATTCGCGTCGAAAACCGTTGCGGAAATGGAAATCAGCAGGTGAGCGGGTGCGTGGGAGCCTTCTGTAAATCCGTCGCGCAAGCTACCCAGGTTCGAATCCTGGACCTGCCACCGGATCGGTAATTCGGCCCCTGACCTGCAGCTTCGGGTCGGGGGCTGATCCTTGTCGGTCCTGGTCTTGCTGCCCACGGCGGAGGAGTCCGTGGCGCATTTGTGTCGTGGTTCGGGCTCGTCGTGGCGCCTCCTGGTGTATGCGCGGTGAAGTTGGACCAAGGATCGTGTCCGCGCCGCCTGAAAAATGACCCCGAGTCGCCGCCCGGAAATTGACCCCCTGCCTTCGAGCCTGGCTCCACTCGAGCCGGGAGGACGAAGGGGTGTTGAGCGTGGAGGACTGGGCGGAGATCCGTCGGCTGCATCGGT
>DATAUG010000048.1:0-5839 GCA_036268355.1 Sporichthyaceae bacterium | reverse complement strand
CACCGGGACCGGCCGAGCACGATGGACCATGCGCTGGAAACCAGCACTGAACGCGTTCGCGATCACCTTCGGCGACCGATTCCCGAGCGCCGAAACCTACTGATGGAAGCCGCCGGAAACACCGTTAGCGAGACAGACCCGTCGCACCGATGGAAGGGCCCCGAAAGGTGCGACAGGCGGCACAAGTCGCAGTGGTTGGGGTGCTTGGGCTCAGGCTAGGTTTGATCCGTGGGGCGCAAGCGAAGTTACTGGGTCTACAGCGCCGGACTCGCGGTGACCTGGGCGGTCCTGCTGGTTGCGGTGGTCGCCACCCGAGGGGCGCACCACGCTCGCCCGGTGTTCTACGTGTTCGCCGGGTTCGCCATCTCCTGGGTCAGCGGGACGATCGCCCGGTACACCTATCCGCCGCCGGCACGCTGGGCCGGTCGGAACCCGCCGAACTGATCCCCGCGCGCCGGACATCGAAGATGCCGGCGCCCGAACATGTCACTGGCCGTTCTCACCGCCGCCGCGTGAGCGCCGGTTCTCGGCGTTGCGCTGACGGTCTCGGAGCCAGGCCCCGACCCCCCGGTACATCAGGCCGATGATGGCCAACGCGCAGCACACCAGGATGACCACGACCTTCACCCGGCGACAGTACTGCGCTGATCGTTACCAAGGTCCCTGGTTGCACAGCCGCTGCCAGCCGTCCCGTCAGGGTCGGCCTTTCTCGACTTTGTGGATCAGGGTCTTGAGCGCGGCGATCTCCGCCTCGAGCGCCTGCCGACCGGCCTTGGTCAGCTCGATCCAGGTGCGGGCTCGGCGGCCTTCGTAGCCCTTCTCGATGCTGATCAGTCCGGCGTTCTCCAGCACGGTCAGGTGCTGGGACAGGTTCCCGGCGGTCAGGTCGAGTGTTTGGCGCAGGAAGCCGAACTCCACCTTGCGTGCCTCTTGCGCGATGGCCAGGATGCCGAGCCGGACGCGCTGGTGGACGACGTCGTTGATGCCGTTGACCGGGTGATCGGTCATGCCGGCAACGGCCCGTCGGCGCGATCGGTCACGGTCAGCATCATGCTGCCGATCAACAGGACGACGGCGTCGAGGAGCAGATGCGGCAGGAACGTCCAAGGCGATGGCTGGCTGAACCAATTCATGCCGACAGTCGCTACGACCACTACGAGGTATACGACGGTGACGGTCAGCAGCGCCCAACTGCGTTCGATCCGGGCCAGCAGGAGCAGCGCCAGGCCGATGACGCCCGCGGGACTGGCCAAGCGGTGCAGGAATACCTCGGATTGACCGGGACGCATACCCAGGGTGGTGGCCAGGAAGGCCGGGTGCGCACTTGCCCAGAGGGCCCAGCTCGTTGCCAGGGCGGTGAGGACGAACCCGGCAGCCAGGTACGGCTGCACGCGGCTGCCTACCCCGAGCTGTCGCGTCCGGCTCAGGTAGAACCAGCCGACGGCCAGATAGCCGACGATCAAGGCTGCCGGCCAGTACCAGAGTGCAAGCGTGGGCTGGACGCTGCACACGTAGGTGCCGGGCCCGGCGCTGCAGGTCTTCGGGTGCGGGCCGTACCGGTCGAACGGCACCGCGGCCAACGTGACCACGGCGAACACCAGCAGCGGGAACCAGGCCCCGCGTTGGGCCGAGCGCACCCGACGGGTCAGCGCGCGGGTCTCGGACAGAAGATCCTCGGGGTCGGCCATCGCAGGGCCGGACTCGTTCGTCATGCCATCAAGTTTGTAATACAAACTCGTTGGGCACATGGACTGAATGCCGGATCCGGGCATCCGTCCAACGGATGATTGTTCGCGGCGCCCGGCCCGAGCTGTGCCCTACTCAGGCACTTCCCTGCTACTCCGAGATGGGCCAGGGGCCGGGGTCTCCGGGGGACGAAAGTCGGCGACGAAGCCGGAGAAGCCGCTATCGGCGTATGAACTGTCGGCTTCGACGTGCCCGTTGGCCACCATTCCGCGGCCCTCGTTGAAGGACCAGAGGTCCACGTCCGGGCCGCTCGGATAGGCGAGGACGACGACGGCCGTCCCGGGACCGTTGCCGAGTCCGCTGTACGGCCCCATGTAATCCGACCGGCCGAGTTGGACCATGCGCGCGATTCCGGCAAGTCGGGCGGCCGCTGCCCGGTCGAGCACCCGCTCGGACTGCAGGCGCAATTGATCTTCGGCTGTATACCCCCCGTAGAAACAAATCCGTCCACCGCTCGGCGTTCCCTCGGGCACCAGCATCCGGTCCAACTCGGGCCGGCCGGGGTTGACCACTCCGACCGCACCCTCGACGCTCTCCGGGCACGGACCGGCCGAGGCAACACGCAACCGAGATCCCGCAACGATGTCGCGGCTCAGGTCCTGACCGCGCAGGGTGATCACCGCATGGATCTCCAGGAGGATCTCCCGGGGCGCTTGGACAGGCACGAGGCTGATGGACAGCCGGGCCGCGGACCAGATCCGGCTCGGCCGGGCGTCCGAAAATGCGCGCTCGGCCCAACTCAACCGCCCGTACCAGGGCGAGCCCGGTGGCCGCGAGAGTCCCATGTCGCTCGCGATCGTTCCGGGCGCATTGAGCAGCACGACGCCGTGGCGCGCGAAGCCGGGCGGGTCGTAGGACGTCAACCATTCAGTCGCCTGCGCGGAGGACAGCGCCACGGTCCAGGTATCGCCCCGCCCGACCAGATACGTATCGGAGCCGCGGACGTTGTTCACCAGCTCGGGGAGTAGCAGGCGGGATCCCGCGGGCGGCTGGACGAGCGGAACCAGCCGATGGGCTTCGGCCGCGGCAGCGGCGTACCAGGCCTCGCTCACCGCGGCGTGGGATTCTTCGGTCACGACGGCAGAGGAGGCTCGGGCCGCCCCGGCGGGCCCGGCAACGCCCGCACGGTGGCCATGGGCCGTGAACAGAAAACCCAACGCTGCGACGACCACCACTGAGCCTGCGGCCGACATCGCGGTCAGCCGACGACGGAGGCTCCCGGGCGCAACGCCCCTGATGGGCATGAACGTGAGTGTAAGTCGCTTATCACGATTGATCTTGGGCGATCAGGTGACCTCTGCAGAGAACTCGCATTGCCGTCCGGCGCCGGACAGGTCGCGTGGGAGAACGACAGCCGCGACCTGGACAAAGCCGTTGTGCTTGCCCTCGTCGACGAACGCGTGGACGGTCATCGCGGTCCCGGAACGTTCGGCGGCACGATCCGAGCCGCCTTGCCGCGCTTGCGGATGAAGCCGCGCGTTCGTCGCTGCCGGTCTCGAAATCGGCGCTGCCTAACCGGACCCGCATGGACGTTCGCGACGAGACCCATTCCCGCCGTTGGGGTGACACCCGGTAACGCACGTTGGTCTCGGCACTCCGCGCGCCGAGAATTACAAACTCGGCACACCAAGGCATCACGATCTGACGGGGCGTCGGGCGTGGGCGGTCCGATTACAGTGCGCCACGGCGGCCGGCTTCGCCGCCCCCTCGCCGCGACATCTTGCGCCCGCCGCGCCGCGCCCCGCCTCAAGGGCAAGCCGCTGCGAGGTTGCTTCGCGACCCTTGACCCGCGCCGCACCGTGCGTGTCTCAGCTGCTACGAGGGGCCGGAAACGCCACTTCGGGTTCATCAGGTCAGGGAACCGGAGGGTTGATCACCTTGACCAGGACGCGGTTGCCGAGGGGTGCGGCCAGGCGCAACGTGACCGGCTTGAAGCCGAAGACCGCGGGCGCTGCGCAGCCGTATTTGGACGGCCGCGGGGGTCCGCTTCTGGGCAGCTCGGTGAACACGGTCCGGTAGGCGACGGCGTGTGCGGATTCGACGAGTTCGACGCGGGTGTCGGTGGGCCCCTGTCCGCACGGTTCGTCACCCGGGTCGGGCTGGTGGAGAACACTGAAAGTCAGTTCCCGGCCGTCCGGGGAGATCCGCACTCCGTTCCTGCCCGCCTCGGTGTCGGTGGCGGTCTCGCCCGGCCAGGTGCCGGGGACCTCGGCGGTGACCTGCACCGGGATGCCGCCGGCCCTCGCGTCGTCGGGAAGCATGTAGCGGGCGCCGCGCGCGAGCGCGGGTACCTGTGCGGCACTGGAGGCGCCGCTGACCGTGAACACCCACGTGGGCAAGGTCATCGGGCCACGGTCGGTCTGGAACTTCTCACCGGCCAGTCGCACGTGGGTGACCGTCGCTGCCGTGTCGCCCTCCGTATGGATCTGGGGGTAGGCGGCGGCCTGCAATCGGTCCAGGGCCTGGTGCGCGGAGATGACCGGGTATCCGTCGAACCTTGCCGGACCCGACGGTAGGTGGCCCGCTTCGGTCCGGTACGCGACCCCGAACGGTACTCTCGAGTCCGCGGCGGCGATCAGGACGATCGGGCGGGATTCGGCGTCCACCGGGAAGGCCGCCCAAGCGGCCAGGGCCCTGGCGGCCGCGGTCGGCCAGTCCCCGCTCGGCGGCTGCGACGCGACGTTGGTTCCGCAGCCGGCAACTGACAGCAGCAACGTGAGCGCGCCCGTAAGCGCAGCGGGAGGGCTGGCCCGCGTGAGACGTGAACCCAACCTCAACACGCCTCATCCTCCGTCCGTATCCAGAGTGCGTCTCGCGGCGACGGCACTCAAGACCCCAGCGGGAGCCAAACCTGGAGCCTTACAACCCGGCACTGGCCTGGACGACGGCAGACCGATCCGCCCACGGCTGCGCGGGCGACCAGCACGAACGGCCTATGCCGGATGGATTCGGACGGCCCTGGTACCTACGGATCTGATGCCGGCGAAACTCGTTGCAGCGCCGATTACTGCAATCGCTACAGCGGTTCGATGTTCGTCGGGTAGGCCCTGCGGCACGAGATGCGTGTGCCTACTTCCTGCCCCGCTCGTCGTACAGGAATCCCACCGCCGCTTGCGCGGTGGGTTCGATCGGGCTCAGGAGCACCCCTTTGGTCGGGTCGCAGTTGATCACCACTGGGTCAGCGGGAAGTAGGACGGTCCCCGCCGAGTTGCTGCTCGGCAACGTCGTCGTTATGGTGACGGCCCGGTATCCGGGGCCTTGGCCGCACAAGCGCTCAGGAACGATCGCGAAAGAGGCGAGTCCACCCGGTGACACGTTCACCGTGGGAACCAGCTGGCCCGCCACGCCTGGGAGATATCCGAACGGGAGCAGGGCGCCCCGTTGGTCGCGAAGTTGGACGACCGGATAACCGCGTACCTGGCAGGGGGAGGACGCCTCGTTGCTCAGCGAAACGATCAGGACCTGGCTTTGCGGCGCGGCCGCGTCGGCACGCAAGAGACGGAGTTCCGAACCCGAGCACTGCAAGTCAACGGCCGGTTTCGGCTTTGCGGTGGTGGTTGAAGTCGAGGTCCCGCTTGAACTCGCGGTCTCCACAGGCCCCGACCCGGTGGAGGAATCCCGGGCGGGACCGGCCGACGCGGACTTGGCCGGTTGGTCCGGGGAACTGCCGCAGGCCGAGCAAAACACGGCGGTGGCGACGCCGACCGCTCCCAGCAGCCAGGGCCTCACACTGCTCACCTCCACCACATGGCCACATGTCCGAGGGGGGCGGGGCAGTCCGACTTGGCTGCTGCCTCGCTCGCTGGGCTGGTCGCTTGCTGGCAAATAGACGGACGAGACCTTCGATTCGTTCATCAGTGTGATCGGCGATTGCCCGGTCTGCAGGCGGTCCGGTCTCGAGGGCGAGCAAACCCGCATCCGGACGCGGCCGCCGGCCCCGTGAGCAAGGCTCTGTCCGCGCCGCCTGAAAAATGACCCCGAGTCGCCGCCCGGAAATTGACCCCCTGCCTTCGAGCCTGGCTCCACTCGAGCCGGGAGGACGAAGGGGTGTTGAGCGTGGAGGACTGGGCGGAGATCCGTCGGCTGCATCGGT
>DATAUG010000047.1:0-35624 GCA_036268355.1 Sporichthyaceae bacterium | reverse complement strand
GCCGGAGAGGAATCCGGTATCGACGCGTTGCGGGCGGACGCGCTGGTCGACCTGATCCTGAACCCCGACGGGCAGTCCCGGGTGAACTACAAGATGCGGGTGCTCGTCCCCTTCGCAACCCTGCTCGGCACCCAGGACACCCCCGGGCACGTCCCCGGCCACGGACCCATCCCGGCCGAGGTCTGCCGCGACCTGGCCGCCGACGCGAGCTGGCGGCGGCTGCTGACCGACCCCGACACAGGAGCCGCCCTCGACCTCGGCGCCGACCGCTACGCCCCCTCGGATCGCCTCTCCGAGTTCGTCCGGACCCCGCGATCAGCGATGCCGATTCCCCGGCTGCCGCCAGTCCGCCTGGCACACGGATCTGGACCACACGGTCGCCTTCAGGATCGGTGGACGCACGATTCGGATCAACCTCTCGGCGTTATGCCGTCGGCATCACAGGGTCAAACACCTGCCGGGTTGGACGGCCACCCAGGACCCCGACGGCACGCTCACCTTCACCACACCGCACGGCCGGGTCTACCGAACCAGACCCCCACGGCCATCGGCACCGAACCGCCCGTCGAGACGATCCTGCCGAACCAGGACGAGGAGTTCCCGTTCTGATGTCACACCTGGCCCTGCCCAAACCCGGCAGGGGCGATCACCTGCCTGGTCGAAGCCGGCACTCATCGCACCAGAGCAGTTGACACGGTAATCCTTCTGACGGTCGTACCGGTCCCGGCGTTCGTCCTGAATCGCCGATGGGACGTTCGGCCGATTTTTGGATCAAGATCTGCGATTCCGCGGACAGGTCGGCGTGGGCCGGGTGAAGGTGGAACCCGCCATCCGGGGGGAGGTGCGGGCGATGCGACGCCTGCCGTTGGCGCTTTGCGCCGGTCTGACGATGTTGGCGACCTCGGTCGGGACCACCGCGGATGCCGCTGTCCTGCTTGCGCCGCCCGGGTCGGTCGGCTTCGACGTCTCGTACCCGCAGTGCGCGAGCACGCCGCCGACCGGCGGGGCCTTCGGAATCGTCGGATTGACGGACGGCCTGGCCTTCAGCGCGAACCCGTGCCTGAGCCGGCAGTACGCGGCGTTGAGCACCACCGGCTACCCAACCGGGTTGTACGTCAACACCGGCAATCCCGGGCCGAGCAGTTCGCACTGGCCCACTTCGCCGACCACCACCCCGGCCAAATGCGTGACACCCACGGACCCGGACGACCCGGGTTGCGCATACGACTACGGCTGGGCGGCGGCGGCAAACGCAGTCGCGACGGCCCAGGCGGCCGGAGTCACGGTGTCCGGGCGCACCTGGTGGCTGGACGTCGAGCAGGACAACAGCTGGGCCCCGAACACCGGCGCCGCCGCGACCGCCGCGGACCACCAGGCCAACGCCGCCGATCTGCAGGGCGAGATGGACGGCCTGTACGCGAACGAGGTGACGCAGGTCGGCATCTACTCGACGGACCTGCAGTGGCAGGAGATCACCGGCGGCTTGACGACCACGACCCAGTCCGCCTATGTAGCCGCCTGGTCGAGCTATCTGACGCCCACTCACGCACTGTCGGCGGCGCCGCTGTGGATCGCCGGGGCAGCCGGCGAGGCGGGCGCGTACACCAATTGCAGCCAGACCTTCACCGGGGCCGCGGCGGCGCTGGCCCAGTACTCCGACGCCGCCGACACGGACGCCGACCTCGTCTGCGGCGAGGCGCCGGTAGCCCCGCCCGCCACGGTGCCGGGTGCGCCCCGCGATCCGGTTGCCAAGCCGGCCAAGACCCACGGCGTCACCCTGAGCTGGGCGGCACCGGCCGGGAACGGGGGCGCCGTGGTGGCCGGTTACCGCATCTATCGCGGAACGGTCGGTGGCCGACTGAGCTATTACCGAGCGGTTTCCTGCACCACGACCGAGTGTTCCTGGACGGATACCAGTGCCCAGCACGACAAGCGGTACTACTACCGGCTCGCCGCGGTGAACGCCGTCGGGACCGGTCAGACCTCGACCTGGGTCACCGCCGAGGGCCACTGAATCCGGAGGGCGCCGCGTCAGACCGCGACGATCAGCTTCCCCACGTGATCGCCCCGAAGGACCCGACGCAGCGCCTCGGGCGCGCGGTCCAACCCGTCGACGATGTCCTCGCGGTGGCGCAGTCGACCGTCGGCCTCCCAGGCCCGCAGCCGCAGCAGCGCATCGGAGTACCGCGGGGCGTAGTCCATGACGATGAAGCCCTGCATCCGACCGCGCTTGCGGATCAGCTGGCGGTACTGGACCGGGCCGGGCCCCCAGCCGCTGTCGTTGTAGGCCGAGATCGCCCCGCACAGCACGATCCGCCCGCCGACGTTCAGCCGCTCCAGGGCCAGGTCGAGCAACGGGCCGCCGACGTTGTCGAAGTAGATGTCGATCCCGGCCGGGCAGGTCCGGTCCAGTTGTTCGGCCAGATCGTCGGCCCGGTAGTCGATCGCGGCGTCGAACCCGAGTTCGGTGAGCCACTCCCGCTTGGCGGCACTGCCCGCCAGCCCGACCACCTGCCCGGCCCCGGCGATCCGGGCCAGTTGACCGACCAGCGAGCCGGTCGCCCCGGCCGCGGCGGAGACCAGCACGCTCTCCCCCGGCACCGGCCGCCCGACGTCCAACAGGCCCCAGTAGGCGGTCTGGCCGTTGAGCCCGAACACGCCGAGCGCGGCCGGTCCTTCGACCTCGGCAGGTACCGGCATCGCCCGCCGGAGCCCGGCGTCGACCACCGCGTACTCCTGCCAGCCCAGCATTCCGCTGACCCGGTCGCCGACCGTGTAGGCGGCGCAGCGTGAGGCGATCACCTCACCGACCGCGAGGCTGAGCATCGGCGAACCGATCCGGGCTCCCACCTCGTAGACCCCACCGGGGTTCATCCACATCCGCTGGGCGGGGTCCACGGACAGATGGGTGACCTGGACCAGGGCCTCGCCGAGGCCGATCTCCGGTACCTCGTCGACGGACAGCTCGAAGCAGTCGTCGGTCGGTTCGCCGGCGGGGTGACCGACGAACAGCAGGCGACGGTTCTTCATCATGGCGAGCTCGTCACTGGGCGCCGGTCAGCTCCGCCCGCACCACTTTGGTCGCGGCGACCATCGACCCCAGCTTCTTCTGCGCGACGATCCGACGCAGCGAGGCGATCGAGCAGTCGGTGGAGATGCACACCCGCTCCGGCGGGACCATGGCGATCGTGGCCCGGATCCAGTCGGCGATCCGGCTCACCGGCTCGAGGTTGAGGTCCTTGACGTTGACCGCCCCGATGCCGAGGTCCTTGTCCGTCGGCCAGGCCGACAACGCCTTGGTGTCCTCGAAGTTGTGGCTGGCCATCTCCAACTGGAGTTGGTCGGCGTTGATGTCGAATGCCCACGGGAAGATCTTCGAGCCCATCGCGCCGGACTCGGGCACGGCGTTCTGCCCCTCCTCGTGCCCGTAGCACATGTGCACGACCTTGTAGAGGTCCACGCCGTCGAGCGCGGTGTTGATGACGTCCAACATCCAGTCGGCGGGATCGAGCAGTGCGAACACGATCGGGTAGGCCTCGGCGAACTGGATCTGATCGACCCCGCGGGCGGCCAGGTCCTTGAACTCCAAGTTGTAGGCCTGGGCGTAGGCGCGCGCCAACGCCGGCAGGTCGTTGTAGTGCTTGTCGGTGCTCAGCAGCGCCATCGTCAACGGGCCGAGGCCCACGTTGACCTTCACCGGCAGGTCGGTGGCGTCCTGGGTCGCCTCGGCGACCGGCTTGAAGATCGGGCGGTGCCAGCCGATCTCGCCGACGACTGTCGGCTTGTAGATCGGCATGTCGTAGACGCCGACCTGGATCCGGTCGCCGTAGGGCATGATCCCGGCCAGCCGGTTGGGCAGGAAGTGGAACAGCTCGGACAACTCGTAGTCGGTCTCGTTCTCGTAGTGCTGCCCGCCGTCGGTGACGATGTCCAGGCCCAGCCGCTCCTGGTCGCGGACGACGGCCGCCACCGCGGCCCGGTACAGCTCGCGGGTGCGGTAGCTGGGGAACTCGGGGGCGTCGATCCCGGTGTCGAAGACCTTGCCCTGCATGTAGATCGGGCGTGGGTAGGACCCGACGTGGGTCGTCGGCAACAGGACCTCGCGGCCGCGCAGCTTCATGGTCGTCCTCCACATCGACGGGGCAGACAGGCATCCGGCTCCGGGCACTGTGCCATTCGTAACCAAGTGCACCCAGAAGTAGGCCAATTCGCAGGTCTGAAGGCTCTGTCCGTGGGCCTACTTCCGGTCGCATTGGCAATCTTGTCGCGGGCGGAGTCGCTGGGCTTCCGTCGTCCCGGACAAGTCGCGGGCCTCCGGTTCGTCTCTCGGCGCTCAAGGAGCCCACCGTCACCCGGCACACCGGGTGGGCCTGCGGACGCGACCTGTAAGGTCCGCCCGTGGACAGCGGCACAGTTCTGTGGACCCCGTCGCCGGAGCGGATGGCGACCTCCGCGCTGCGCGCCTATCTGGACTGGCTCGAGGTGCGCGAGGGCCGACGGTTCGCCGATCACGACGAGTTCTGGGCCTGGTCGGTAGATGAGCTGGAGCGCTTCTGGACCTCGATCTGGGACTACTTCGAGGTCTCGTCCAGCGCGCCGTACTCAGCTGTGCTGACGGATGGTCAGATGCCCGACGTGCGCTGGTTTCCCGGCGCCCGCCTGAACTGGGCGGAGCACATCCTGCGCGCCGGTGAACCCGAGGCGCCCGCGCTGATCTGCGTGCGCGAAGGGGTGGCGGCGACCCGCGAGTTCAGCTGGGCGCAGCTGCGCCGCGACGTCGCGGCCGCGGCGGGCTGGTTGCGTCGGGCCGGGGTGCGTCCCGGCGATCGGGTCGCGGCGTACCTGCCGAACACCGAGCACGCCGTGATCGCGTGCCTGGCGACGGCGTCGATCGGCGCGGTGTGGGCGTGCTGCTCCCCCGACTTCGGCGCCGAGGGCACCGTGGGCCGACTGGCCCAGCTAGAACCGACGGTCCTGATCGCGACCGACGGCTATCACTGGAACGGCAAGGACATCGACCGCCGCGATGTGGTGGCCCGGTTGCGCGAGAACCTGCCCACGGTGCAACGCCTGGTACACGCCCGGTACGTCTTCGACGAGCCGGGCCCGCCCGGATCCGACGACTGGGCCGACCTGTTGGCCGTCGCGGCCGCGCCGGAATTCGAACAGGTGGAGTTCTCCCATCCGCTGTGGGTGCTGTTCACCTCGGGCACCACCGGGCTGCCGAAGGGCCTGGTGCACGGGCACGGCGGGATCGTGCTGGAGAACCTGAAGTGGGCGGGGCTGTACGCCGGCCTGCGTCCCGGGGAGCGCAGCTTCAGCTACACCTCGACCGGATGGGTCCTCTGGAACATCCTGTTGTCCAGTCTGATCCAGGGCGCCACCGCGGTGCTCTACGAGGGCAGCCCTGGCTACCCCGACGCGGGTGCGGTGTGGGAGGTCTCCGCGCGCACCGAAAGCGCGGTGGTGTTCCTGGGCGCGGCCCTGGTCACCGCCGTGCAGAACGCCGGGATCGCCCCGGGCAAGCGCTACGACCTCAGCAAGTTGCGTGCGTTGCTGATCAGTGGATCGGCACTGCCCGCCGACGGCTACCGTTTCGTTCTGGAGGAGATCTCCGCTGACGCCCGGATGGACTCCACCAGCGGGGGCACCGACGTGTGCACCGGCTTCGTCGGCGGCAACGACCTGCTCGAGGTCCGGGTGGGCGAGATCTCCGGCCCGTTGGCCGGTGTCGCGGTCGATGCGTGGGACGACGCCGGCAGGCCGGTCGTCGACCAGGTGGGCGAACTGGTGGTCACCCGGCCGATGCCCTCGATGCCGCTGTACCTGTGGAACGACCCCGACGGGGCGCGGTACCGCGACTCGTACTTCGACACCTGGCCGGGGATCTGGCGGCACGGCGACTGGGCGACCCGGACCTCGCACGGCTCGTTCGTGATCCACGGCCGGTCCGACGCCACCTTGAACCGGCAAGGGGTCCGCCTGGGCAGCAGCGATTTCTACGAGGTGGTCGACTCGCTGCCGGAGGTCGTCGACTCGCTGGTGATCGGCGTCGACCTGCCCGACGGCGGCTACTGGTTGGGGTTGTTCGTGGTCCTCGCGCCCGGCCGGGAACTTGACGACGAGCTGCGCGGCCGGGTAAACACGTTGCTACGGACCAAGCTGACGGCCCGTCACGTTCCGGACGAGATCGTCGCGGCTCCCGGCGTCCCGCACACGTTGACCGGCAAACGACTCGAGGTGCCGGTCAAGAAGCTGTTGACCGGGGTGCCCCTGGACCGGGCGGCAAACATCGCCGCGGTGGACAGCCCCGAGATACTGCGCTGGTATGCCACCTTCGCCTCGGTTCGACACGGCGCAACCACCGACGGAAGGAACCCGTGAAATGACTGGACGACTGGCAGGCCGCACCGCGGTCATCACCGGCGGAGGTTCCGGCATCGGACGGGCGGCCGCGCTGCGGTTCGCCGCCGAGGGCGCGGCGGTCGCCGCCCTGGACCTGCGCTGGGACGCGGCGGCGGAGACGGCGGCGCTGGTGGAGAAGGCCGGTGGTCGTGCGATCGCTCTGGAGGCCGACGTCGCCGACGCCGGCAGCGTCGAAGCAGCGATCGACGGGGCTGTGGCCGAACTCGGTCCGCTGCACGTGCTGTTCAACAACGCCGGGATCTTCAGCCGCGGCTCGGTCGCGGTCGCCGAGGAGGACGACTGGGACCGCTGCTTCGCGGTCAACGTCAAGGGTGTGTTCCTCTGCTCCCGGGCGGCGCTGCGGCACATGAGCCCGGCCGAGGGCACCACGGCCTCGATCGTCAACACCGCCTCGGTCGCCGGCCTGGTGGCCGTGGAGAACGTCGCCGCCTACTGTGCGGCCAAGGGCGCGGTCATCGCGCTGACCAAGGCGATGGCCAACGACCTCGCGCCGCGCCGGGTACGGGTCAACGCGATCTGCCCGGGCACCATCCACACCCCGCTGATCGAGAGTCTGGTCGCCATCCGCGGCGGCGGGGACTACGACCGCGGTATGGCGATGACGCTGGAGAAGTACCCGATCGGTCGGCTGGGCCAGCCCGACGACATCGCGAACCTGGCGTTGTACCTGGCCTCGGAGGAGTCCTCGTTCCTCACCGGGTCGATCATCGCCGCGGACGGCGGCATGACCTCCCGCTGAGTGGGGCGTCAGCCCAGGGCCTTCGGGTCCTGCCGGCCCTGGGGCACCCAGAACTCCAGCCGTACTCCCCAGCCGTCGCCGATCCGCACGATCGACCGGTCGATCACACACGGCACGACACGCGAGCGAGCCGGCAAGGCTGCGCACTCGGGCAACACCCCGTCGAACCAGGTTCCGGCCCGCCGCAGCCGGAAACCGGGCCGCGCCGTGAATCGGTACGGCGCGGAGAAGCAGACCTGGTCGCGCTCGAGTCGGTCCTCGGCCTCCGCGCGCGGCGTTCCGAAATTCGGGGTCATCGTCCCGGTCTTGCGGAACGTGCTGCCACCGGACTCGAAGGCGAACTGCACCCAGTCCCGGTCCCGGGGACGGTAACCGGGGCAGCTGGGTCTGGCCCCGCCACCGTCGATCGTGAGGGAGAAGACCGGCGTTCCCGCCGGACCTACGGAGGCGGCGCTGAACGCCGGAACCTGCGCACCACCAGTCGTTGTGGTGTCCGCCGCGTCGATGGTCACCCGCTCGTCGCGGGTGACCGCGCCGAGGCTGCATGCGCTGGAGCACGACGTGCTGACCGTCGGATTGTTGGTCGTGGCGACCCGCGCGGTGGTGGGGTTGGTGTTCGGGTTCGGATCGTTGCTGCCGGCGTGGTCGTTGCGGTGGATGGGCGCGGGCGCGGGCGCGAGCGGCGGCGTGGGCGGTGGCGGCGGCACCGATGAGAGATTCGAGACGCTGAGGTCGCTGATCTCGTGGAAATCGGTGCCCAACTCGCCGGTGGTGCCCACGACCACGAACGTGAGCTGGGCAGGCAATCCGGTCTGCTGATTACCCAACTGGTCGTAGTAACTGCTCGGCAGTGGGCCGCTGGTGACGGTCGAGTAGGTGGTGCCGCCGGTTGGATCCATACCGACTGTGTAGGTGCCGGCAGACGGGTCGATGACGATCTTCACGCCGCGTTCGGCATGTGAACGGACCGCGTCCGGCCCGTCCAAGGTGAAACCTAACGGGGCACCGCCGAAGCCGGTCGAGGACAGCATGCAGTATCCGGTGCTGCCATTCCCCGGCCCGCGGACGGAGACCGCGTTCGGGTAGCCGCCGGCGGGTCCCCCGGCGTTCAGGCAACCCTCGGGCTGGCCACTCGCAGGCGCGTAATTTCCGTAGGTGTCGAAGCCGACACCCAGCCACCCGGCCGGCAGGCCTGGCTGAGTCTCGACGTTGCTGCTGTACCCGAGGGCGCCGCCGTTGGGTCCCAGCTGCCCCGGGGGTGGCGGTGCCACGGCGAAATCGAAGGAAACGCCGTCGCCTCGGCCCCCCACCGCCCCGCCGTACATATAAAGCTTGAACTCGACGCTCAAGCCCTGCGCCAAGGGAAAACCCGGCTGGTACGTCAGCGCGGCGTCCTCGAACTGCTGGTTGTCGTTCAGCCGCAGCACACCGGACCCGGCCGGATCGGTCGAGCCGCCGCAGCCGGGGATCGGGGAGGCACCCGGGTCCGCCCCGGCAGTGAGGCAAGGCAGGCCTGGGCTCTCGACGTTGAGCGCCGTGACCGAGCTGGTCGTGGTCGGATCGTGGAACCCGTCGGAGAACAACACCTGGGCCGCAGCGGCCCGCGGAAGGCTTTGCGGTGCCGCCATCGGCGCGATCGTCAGAATACCGGCCAGGAGCGCACGCGCCGCCCGCCTCATAGGGTCTCCCGATTGCGGGGGTGAGAGATCCCGTTAACCTCTATCAACCGAACCGGTGCCGACGTTCGAGGCGCGCCGCCAGGTCGGCTCAGGCGGCGAACCGCCCGCGCAACCAGGAGGTGGATTCTTCCATCGCGGTGCGACCCAGCTTCAGGATGCCGAAGAAGTTCCAGAAGCCGTGGATGGCGCCGTCGTACCGGGTCAGCGCGGCCGCGACACCGGCCGCGCGGAGGGCATCGGCGTACTGCTCGCCGTCGTCGCGCAACGGGTCGAATTCCGCGGTGATCACCAGCGCCGCCGGAAGACCGGCCAAGCTGCTCGCCAGGGCGGGTGAGCAGTCGACGAGGTTCGCCTCCGCCGCGTCACTCAGGTACGCCGCGCCGAACCACTCCATGTCCTTGCGTTCGAGGTAATAGCCCTCGGCGTTCTCGAGCATCGAGGGGGTGGGAGCCCCGGCCAAGCGGGTCGCCGGGTAGACCAGCAGCTGACCCACCAACGTGGGCCCGCCTCGGTCGCGCAGGCGCTGCGCGACGACGGCGCAGAGGTTGCCGCCGGCGCTCTCGCCACCGACCGCCAGGCGGGCCGGATCGCCGTCGATCTCGCCGGCGTGCTCGGCCGTCCACCGCACCGCCGCCTCGCAGTCGTCGGCCGCCGCGGGGAACTTGTGCTCCGGTGCGAGCCGGTAGTCGACGGCGACCACGACGCATCCGGCACCCGCTGCCAGCTCGCGACACACCCCGTCGTGCGTCTTCAGGTCGCCGAGCACGAAGCCGCCGCCGTGAAAGAAGCACAGCACCGGGAACGGCCCGGTCCCGATCGGCGTGTAGACGCGCACGGGAATGTCGCCGGCCGGCCCGGGGATCGTGCGGTCCGCGACGCCGGCCAGGGTCGCGGTGCTGCGGCCACCCATCACGCACAGCATCGCCATGGCGGCCCGAGCCTCCTCGACGGTCTGTTCGTGCACTGCCTTCGCGCCCATCGCCTTGGCCTGCGTCATGATCCCGGCGATCTGCGCGTCGAGCGGCATCGTCGTCCCCATTCTCCCCGTCGGACGCGGCGAGCGTATCTGCCCGGGTCATCGACAAGCCGTGGCCGAGCGGTCGGGGTCGAAGGCAGGGTGGCCCCTGCGAACAGGGATGGGTCCGAACAGGGATGGGCCGGATCAGGACTGGTGAGTTTCGTGTTTCAGCGGGGTCATCTGCGTGGGTCAGAGTTCTCTGCTTGAGCGCCCCATCGGGCCGCGAGCCTGCTGCCGGCGCAACGCCCACGAGGAGGAGAACTTGGACGAGCGCATCCGGCCGGGCCAGACGCCGTCGACCGGCTCGGCGCAACCGCCGCCCGGCGTGGGGCCGACCCGGCGTCAGATGGTCGTGGGCATGGCCGCCGTCGGTGGGCTCACCGCGTTCGGCGGGGGCGCATCCGCGTGGGCCGCGCAACGGCCGCCGGCCGACCGGTTGACGCCGGCGATGTTCGTAGACCGGTTGGAACATGTCTACGGGATCCACCGCGGCTTCCGTCGCAATCACGCCAAGGGCCTGAGCGCGTCCGGGACCTTCAGCAGCAACGGCGCCGGCGCGCGGCTGTGTCGCGCCGCAGTGTTCGCATCGGGCTCCACGCCGGTGACTGCCCGTTTCTCCCTGGCCGGAGGGCTGCCCGCGGCCATCGACGCCAACCCCACGATCCGCGGCCTGGCGGTGGTGTTCCAGCACCCCGCCGGCGAGGAGTGGCGCACCGCGATGGTCAACCTGCCGGTGTTCCCGGACAGCACGCCGCGCGGCTTCTACGACCGCGTGCCGGCCCTCGCTCCCATGCCGGCCACGGGAAAGCCCGATCCGGCGAAAGTCGCCGCCTTCCTGGCCAAGCATCCCGAGACCGCCCGGGCGATGGCGCTGATCAAGAAGACCCCACCGGCAAGCGGCTTCGCCAACAGCACTTTCCGCGGCCTCAACGCTTTCCACTTCACCAACCGGGCCGGCAAAATCGTCCCGGTCCGGTGGAGCCTGACACCCGAGGATGCCTTCAGCCCCGGCTCGGGCGAGCCGCAAGCCGATCACGACTACCTGTTCGACGCGTTGATCGGTCGGCTGCGGTCCGGCCCCGCGCGCTGGCACCTGATGATCACCCTCGGGGCACCCCACGACCCCACCCACGACGCGACCCTGCCGTGGCCCGCCGACCGGCCCGCGGTCGACGTCGGCACCCTGACCATCGATGCCGTGCACACCGAGGCGTCGGGAAACGCACGCGACATCAACTTCGACCCCCTCGTCCTCCCGTCCGGCATCACCGCCTCCGACGATCCGTTGCTCGTCGCGCGATCAGGCGCCTACGCCCAGTCCGTCCAACGCCGGACCCACGAACCGCACACCCCGAGCGAGGTCGACGTCGACCACGTCACCACCAAAGGCGGCCACTGAACCACCCGGCCGGCCGGCCGGCCGATCACGCACCTGACCCGGCGTCATATCCGGCCACGGTCGAGGACGCCGGGCAAGTCAGGCTCGGGCGCACTCAGAGGTCGAGGATGATCTTCGGGGACTTGGCGCGGGAGACGCACAGGCACATCGCGGTGTTGGCCGCCCGGACCTCCGGCGACAGTACGGCGTCGCGGTGCTCCGGCTCGCCGCCCAGCACTCGGGTCACGCAAGTCCCGCACACACCCTGCGAGCAGGCCCAGGGAACGTCGACGTCGTGCTCGGCGAGCACGTCCAGAATCTGGCGGTTTGCCGGGATGTGCAGGGTCACGTTGCGGCGGGCCAGGACGACGTCGAACGGGCGGCTGTCGGTGATGTCGAGCACGGCACCGGAGAACGACTCCCGATGCACGGCGTCCAACGGCCAACCCTGCGCGACCGCGGAATCGCGGACCCAGTCCATGAATCCGGCCGGGCCGCACATGTAGAGCGCGGCGCCCGGCGTGGGCGACCCGAGATGCTCGGCCGGCGCCAACGAGCTGCGCCCCGGGCCGGCATCCGGATGGATCCGAACCGCCGCGGCGAACGGCATCCGCAGCAACTCCCCACCAAATGGCACCGCAGCGGCGTCCTGGGCGCAGACGTGCAGCGTGAACGGAGTTCCCTTGGCCCACAGGTGATGCGCCATCGACAGCAGCGGCGTGATACCGATGCCGCCGGCGACGAGCACATACCGGTCGGCACCGATGAGTTCGAAGTTGTTCCGTGGCGTGCTGATCGTGACGACGGTCCCGACCCGCAGGGCCGCGTGCGCCTCCAGCGATCCGCCGCGACCGTTCGGCTCCGGCTTGACGGCGATCCGGTAGCGGTCCCCAGGGGCGTTGCACAACGAGTACTGCCGCACCCGCCCGCTGGGCAGGTGGACGTCGACGTGCGCGCCCGGGGTGAACAGCGGCAGCGGTTCGTCGGCGCCTTCGAGCAGGAACGTCGCGATGCCGGCGCCACCGACCACTCGGGCCTCGACGACCCTGGCCCGACGCACCGTCGAATACGCCTGCCGCGGAAGCTCGATGTGGTCCGGCCCCCGGAAGAGCCCGCGCTCCGGGATGCCCTGCTTGCGGAAGATGCCATCCGAGAGGTCCCACAGGTGGTGGTAACGGTGGAAGGCGATGTGCGGCATCGCGTGATGCATGCAGTGGTCGGTCTGGCCGAGCCAGTAGACCTTGCCGAGGCGGGTCCCCCGCACTTCGACCGTGCTCTGGAACGGAGCCTCCTGCCAGGTCGACTCCTCCGGGTGCTGGATGTGCGCGAACACGTAGACCAGAACGATGAACGCCATCCAGTGCGGGACCAGCCAGGCCTCGACGAAGGCCGCGCGGTACGACGAGGTCAGGAACCCGATGTAGACGCCCAGATAGATCGCCAGCATCCCGGCGAACATCAGCCGCTCGCGCACGCACCGGGTACGCCAGAGCTTCAGGATGTACCAGACCGCCCAGATCCACTCCGGGCCCGCGAAAACCAACGGCCACAACGGTTTGCGGGCATGGACGAACCAGACGTCCGGGTCCCGCTTCTTGTCGCCCACCCAACGGTGGTGCTCCATGTGCAGGGTGCGATAGATCGTCGTGGAGATGCCCGGCACCAGCAGCGTCCCGGATACGGTCCCGATCGCGTCGTTCAGCCGCGCGTTGCCGGAGGCCGCCCCGTGGACCGCGTCGTGCATCGGCGTGAAGCTCACGTACATCGCGAACTGATTGAGGATCAGCATCACGACCAGTGGCACGTGCCCCGCGGCCCAGCCCCAGGTGCTCAACCCGAAAACACCGTAGGCCAGACCCACCAGGCCGAGGTGCGGCCACGACAGCACCGGCTTGCGCGCCACCGCGGCGTAGCGCGGGTCCTGCACCGCCTGGGCGAGCACCTGACGCACCGAGGGGTTGGCCGTGATGGTCACATCCCACGCTCCTCACCGGATCGCCGACGCGCCGCCCCACAGTACCTGTTTGGACGTCAAATCATCGCCTGCGCCCGGCCCCGCGCACAACGTGCGGGTCCGGTGATGGAATGGCGCCGTGATCGGTGATGCGACCTCGGCGAGCGCGACCGAGCCGAGCATGGGTGTGCAGAAGTTCGCCGCGGACGACGTCGTCGCCACCCGTGCCGAGGCGGCGGGCAACGTGCGTCCGCCGTTGTTGATCATCGAGCCGTTGACGGAATTTCTCGACGCCCACGGGATCGGTGCCGGGCCGATGCGACTGACCCGCATCGGGGAGGGCGCGTCCAACGTCACCTGCCTGGTTGAACGCGACGGGCTGCGGGCGGTGTTGCGGCGACCGCCGCGGGGCCCCCTGCCGCCCTCGGCGCACGACGTGCTGCGCGAGGTCACCGTGCTTCACGGACTGGCCGGCCGTGCTCGGGTGCCCCGGGTACTGACCGTCTGCGCGGACGAGGCGGTGCTGGGCGCGCCGTTCTACGTGATGGAGCACGTTGCCGGCGCCGTGCTCACCACCGACATCCCCGCCGAACTCGACAACGAGACGCAGCGCCGGGCCCTGGGCAACGAACTGCTGGACACGTTGGCCGAGATCCACGCCGTCGACTGGATCGCGGCCGGCCTGGAGGGGTACGGCAAACCGACCGGATACCTGGCGCGGCAGGTACGTCGCTTCAACGGGCTGTGGGAGCACAACGCGACCCGGGAGGTGCCCGCGGTCCAGCGGGTGGCGCAGTGGTTGGGTGCCCACCTGCCGGAGTCCGGTCCGGGCACCGTCGTGCACGGTGACTTCCGGCTCGGCAACGCAATGGCCGCCCCCGCTGCCCCGGGCCGGATCGTGACCGTGTTCGACTGGGAGATGTCCACGATCGGCGATCCCCTGGCCGACCTGGGCTACCTCTGCGAGATGTGGTGCGACCCGGCCGATGACGGACCGCGCCCGTTGGAACTCTCCCCGGTCACCCGACGGCCCGGGTTCCCGCGTCGCGAGGAGTTGGGCGAGCTCTACGCCGAACGCACCGGCCGGTCGGTCGCGAACCTGCGTTGGTACCGCGTGCTCGCGGCATGGAAGGCGGCGGTCTTCATGGAGGGCAACTACCGCCGGGCGGTCAGCGGCAGCACCGACGATCCGTATCTGGCGGCGTTCGGCGAGAACGTCGTGGCGCTGGCCGACCTGGCCGAGGCGTTGAGCCGTGGCGTGTAGAGGGTGTCTCACGTGACAACTGGCCTACTACGGCGCGGCCCCGACGTCGCCCGGCTGCGTTGTCGTCGTCGCCGATACAACCCCGGTATCGGCTCCTCCTCCGCCTTGCCGGATCGGCGCCGGTGCTGCGCCTCGCTACAAGCGATTGAGGCGAGCGGAGAGCGAGCAAGCGAGCTTGCGAGCCTGTTCGCTCTCCCGAGCCGATTGAAGCTTGTTGGAACACGGCCGGCCACGTGAGACACCCTCTTGAACCACCGCCCCGCGGCCTGCTCATCGACTGGGGCGGCGTGCTCACCGGCAACCTGTTCGCCTCCTTCGACGCCCACTGCGTCGGACTCGGACTGCAGCCGGGCGCGGTCACCAGCACGATCCGATCCGATCCGCGGGCCCGTGCGCTGGTGTTCGACCTGGAATGTGGTCGGATGGCGGTGGAGGCGTTCGAGGTCGAACTGGCCGACACCCTCGGGGTGCCGCCGGCGGGGCTGATCGACGCGCTGTTCGAGGGCGCGGCGGCCGACGAGGCCATGCACGACGTGGTTGTGACGCTGCGTCAGGCGGGCATCCGCACCGGGCTGCTGTCCAACTCGTGGGGCGCGACGCGTTACGACCGCAGCCGGTGGGACGACATGTTCGACGTGCTGGTGATCTCCGGGGAGCACCGGATGCGCAAGCCCGACCCGCGGATCTACCGGATCGCGGTCGACCTGATCGGGCTGCCACCGACCGAACTGGTGTTCGTCGACGACATCGGCGCCAACCTCAAACCCGCCCGGGAACTGGGGATGACCACCATCCGGCACCTGGCGGCCGAGGAAACCGTGGCCGAGTTGGAACGGGTCTTCGGGCGCAGCCTGGTCAGCTGAACCGGCCCAGGTCGCGGTCGAACCCCGGCGGCACCAGCACGTCGGAACGCTCCAACTCGTGCACCGACCCGCGGCCCAGCGCGAGCAGTGTGGAATCCAGCCCGGCCCGCAGGATGTCCAGCACGTTCTCCACGCCGGCCTGACCGTTGGCCGCCAGTCCCCACAGGTAGGCCCGACCGATCAGCACGGCGCGCGCACCCAGGGCCACCGCCTTGGCGACGTCACCGCCCCGGCGGATCCCGCCGTCCAGCAGCACCTCGAGCTGCGAGCCGACGGCATCGGCGACGGCCGGCAGCGCCCGGATCGCCGCGGGCGTGCCGTCGAGGTTGTTGCCGCCGTGGTTGGACACCGAGATCGCGGTCATCCCGGCGTCGACGGCCCGGCGCGCGTCATCGACCCGCATGATGCCCTTCAGCAGGCACGGCCCGTCCCATTGGGCGCGCAGCCAGGCGATGTCGTCCCAGGACGGCGGCGGCGTCTGCATCCACTCGCCGTAGGCGGCGAAGAAGCCCGGCGCCGCCCCGTCCTTGCCCGCCATGTTGGGCACGCCGAGGTCGGGCAGCTTGCCGGAGCGCGCGAAGTCGGCCAACCACCGTGGCCGGACCAGCACCTCCGGGGCGAACCGCAGCGCTGTGCGCAGGTCGATCGACTGCGGGATCTTGGGGCTGCCCCAGTCCCGGGCGTGCGAGAAGGACCAGTCCAAGGTGACGATCAGACCGACGGCCCCGGCGGCGCGGGCCCGCTCCAGCCGTCCGGTGATGGCCTGCCGGTCGCCGCACCAGTACACCTGGAAGAACGTCGGGGCCCCGGTCGCGACCACCTCCTCGATCGGGCGACTGGCGAACGAACTCAATCCGAGCACCGTTCCCCGGGAGGCGGCTGCCCGGGCCACGGCCAGTTCGCCGTCCGGGTGCACGGCCTGCACACCGGTCGGCGACAGCACGACCGGCAAGGAGATCTGACGGCCCATCACCGTCGTCGACAGATCCCGGCCGGCCGGGGCGCCGGCCACGTGCGGGGCGAATCCGAGCTCGTCGAAGGCGGCCAGGTTGTCGCGGTAGGTGACGCCGCGCTCGGAACCGGCCAGCAATGCCCGATAGACCGACCGCGGCAAGCGCCGCCGGGCCCGGCGTTGCGCCTGCGCCACCGTCTCGAACCACGAGTTCGACATCGCGTCAGCTTCTCAAGCGCGCGCGCACCCGCCGCAGCCGGGGCAGCAGGGGGGCGGCGGTCCGCGCCCGCGCGCAGCCGACCACCACCCCGGAGCCGTAGGCGACGTCCTCGACCAGGTGGCCGACCACGTGGGTGACCGGGTCGGTCGCAATCGCCCGACCCGACCACCAGTCGGCCACCGGCTCGGCCAGCAGCAACGCGGCCACCGCGGCACTACGACGGCGCACCAGCATCGGCACGACCACCGGGCCCAGGAACTTGATCGCGTAGCCACCGACCGAACGGCAGGACTGTTGGGCCCGGTTCAGCACGGCCGTCGCCGACTCCCCCACCGGCAAGCCGGTCTGACGCCGCATCAGAATCTCCTCGACCAGCCCGCCGGCGAGCAGGATCAGGGCAACCAGCGGCCGCCGCAGCAACACCGCCCCGATGGCGCTCGCCGTCCATGGCTCGACGAGCAACGGGACCAGGGCACCCGGGTGCCGAAGGGCCAGCGGTGCCGCCGAGGTGCCGTACCGATGGCGCCGCACCAGCAGGGCCCACCAGGTTTCCGGCTCGGTGTGCGCGACCCGCAGCCCCGGGTCGTAGCGGACGCAGCCGCCCGCCGCATCGATCCGCCACACCAGGTCCACGTCCTCGCCGAACCGCAGGTGCTCGTCGAACCCGGACCCGAGCGCGGTCCGCCGGACCACCAGCGCGGTCGTCGGCACGAAGGGCACTCGCCCGAGCGGGGCGACCCGGCCCGGCCGCGGGCCGCAGTCCAACGCCGACCGCCCCCGGGCATAGCGTCCGACGGACGTGCGCCCCGCCGCCCCGACGATCCGTGGGGCAGCGGCAACGACCGCCGGATCCGCCAGGTGCGCCCCCAACGCGGTCAAGGTGTCGGCCTCGGGCAAGGTGTCGCTGTCCACGAACGCCACCAGTTCCGAAGCCGTCGCGGCCAAACCGGTGTTACGTGCGGCGGCCGGGCCGGCGTTGGTCGACCGGCACACCAGGGCAGCACCGTGCCTGGACGCGACCCGGGCAATCGCGGCCGGGTCCACCGAGCCGTCGTCGACAACAGTGACCGGATAGCGCTTGCCCAACGCCGACAGGCACCGATCCAGCGACCCCGAGCGGTCGCGCGCAGGCACGATCACCACCAGGTCCAGATCATCGACGACAACCGGCGGCCGCGGATGGGCCAGCCCGGCGTCGGTCAGCCGCCGGGCCAGCACCCCGGCCGCCGCAGAACGGACGGGCCCGGCGTCCAGCTCCGCCAACGCCTCGGCACCCCGGCCGCTCAGCCGCAGCATCCTTGTCGGCACGCCCCCGACCAGCAGGTCCGGGCGCACCCGACGCACGGTCGGGTCGAACTCGATGCGGAAGCCGGCAGGCAGACCGCTGACGGTCAAAGACTCAACCCGCCGTCCACCGCCACCACCGCACCGGTGATCCCGCTCGCATGGGGCCCGACCAGGAACGTCAGCACTGCCGCGACCTCGGCGGGGTCGAGCAACCGAGCCAGCGGGGCCTGCCGGGCGAACTCCTCCGGTCCGGAAAGCCCGTACAGCTGGGCCGTCCACCGAAGCATCGCGGTGTCCGTGGAGCCGGGACTGACAGCGTTCGCGGTCACCCCACTGCCCGCGAGTTCTACCGCCAGGGCACGGATCAACCCGCAGACCCCGGCCTTGGCGGCACAGTACGCCGCCAACTGCGGTAGGCCCCGGGTCGCGGCCGCCGAAGCCACGGCGAGGAATCGACCCTGCCGCGGGGCGGGGCGCCGCAACAGCGCCGGGATGGCGGCCCGAGCCAGGTTCAGCACGCCACCAAGGTCGACGTCGAGGACGGCACGCTCGGCTTCCGGAGCCAGCTCCCACTGGGGCACCCCGCCCGCGATCACCCCGGCGCAGGCGATCGCCGCGTCCAGGCCGCCCCAGCGCTCCTCGACCCGCGCCACGACCTCGGTGAGCTGGGCCGCGTCCCGGACGTCGACCTCGGCGACCGCAACCGCGTCGCCGGCCGCCGTCGCCACGGCAAGCAGGTCGGCAGGCGTGGGCATCGGGTAGCAGATCGCCGGATCCGGCGCGCAGCTGTCGACGGCGAGCACCGCCCAGCCGGCTTCGGCCAGCGCGAGAACCGTGGCCGCCCCGATCCCGCGGGCCGCGCCGGTCACCAACGCAACCGGCTGACGCACCGTCACAACTGCCCCCACCAGCCTTTCGCGGCGTTGCCCAGGTCGTCGACGAGCCGTTCGAGCAGCGCCGCGCCCTCCGCCGCGTCGGCTCCGTCCGGGTCACCCAGCACCCCGCTCGCGGTGACCGCGCGAACACCCGCCGAACGCAACACAGGAAGGAGTTCGGCCAACGGCCGACGGTCCCCCGGAACCGCCTCGGACAGGCGCACCCGGTCCGGGTCCAGCGCCAACGCCAACGAGGTCTCGGTCCGGCCCGCGTGCGCGTCGCCGACCCAGCTCGGCTGGAAGCCGCGGGCGTCGCGGCCCTCCTCGCGCAATCGGGCGACCGCGCGGTGCACGGGTTCGGCGTTGCCGCCGTGCCCGGAGACGAACACGATCCGCCCGAAGGTCGCCGAGGCCGAGCGGCCGAGCTCGACCAGCACCGACTCCAGCGCCGGCTGCCCGATCGACAAGGTGCCCGGGAAATCCGCGTGCTCGCCGCTGGACCCGTACGGCAGCAGCGGGGCCACCAGCACCTGCGGGCGCCGCCGGGCCAGCCCCCGGCACAGCGCCACCGCCAGGTCGGAATCCATCGACAACGGCAGATGTCGGCCGTGCTGTTCGGTCGAGCCGACCGGGACGGCCAGCAGCAGATCCGGGCCGAGTCCCGCCTCGACCGCAGGCCAGGTCAGATCGGCCAGCTCGACCGACCGGTTCAATGTTTGACGATCTGCAGGCCCGCCAGCGGATCGACGTCGCAGGCCCGGTCGGGCACCGCCACGGGCCGGCGGCGGGAGATCGCGATCGACACCGGGCGCCGCCGCGAGTGGTCGACCGGCGACCGCGGCAGGTCACCCGCGACCCGGGCCAGCGCGGTCGCGCCGTGCCCCTTCACGCATTCCGGATCCGGTCCGTCCAACGGCAGTCCGGTGAAGAACTTCGCCGCCATGCAGCCGCCGCGGCAGGAGTCGTAGGCCGAGCACGACCGGCACACCCCACCGGTCTGCGGCTCGCGCAGGTCGGCGAATAACTCGGAGGTGCGCCAGACGTGCACGAACCCGCCGGGGTCGGTCACATTGCCGGCCCGGAATTCCGGGTGGATCGCGAACGGGCAGGCGTAGACGTCGCCCACCGGATCGATGAGGCACACCACTCGGCCGGCGCCGCACAGGTTCAGGCCGGGCAGCGGCGCCCCGTAGGCCGCGAGATGGAAGAACGAGTCGCCGGTCAGCACGCCCTCGCCGTGCGCGACCAACCAGTCGTAGAGGACTCGCTGTTGTTCGGGCAACAGGTGCAACGCCGCCCAGACGTCGGCGCCACGTCCGCTCGGCCGCAGCCGGGTCAGCCGCAACTGTGCGTCGAATCCGTCGGCCAGTGCCTTGAATTCATCGAGCTGCTCGATGTTGTGACGGGTCATCACAACCGAGATCTTGAAGTTGCGCATCCCCGCGTCGGCCAGGTTCCGCATGGCACCGTACGCAACGGCGTACGACCCGGCACCGCGAACGGCGTCGTTGACCGCGGGGGTCGAACCGTCCAGCGAGATCTGCACGTCGACGTAGTCGTCGGCGGCCAACCGCTTCGCGACCGTCGGGGTGATCCGCGAGCCGTTGGTGGAGAACTTGACCCCGACCCGATGCGCCGTCGCGTAGTCGAGCAGGTCCAGGAAGTCGGGACGGATCGTCGGTTCGCCGCCACCGATGTTCACGTAGAAGACCTGCATGGCCTCCAGTTCGTCGATCACCGCCCGGCACTGACTGGTCGTCAGTTCGTTCGGGTCGCGGCGCCCGGAACTCGACAGGCAGTGCACGCATGCCAGATTGCAGGCGTAGGTCAGTTCCCAGGTCAGGCAGATGGGAGCGTCGAGGCCGCGGGCGAACTCCTCGATCAGCGGGGCGACCATCGGATCAGTAGACGCCGCACATGCCGTCGATGGAGACCTCTTCGACCAGCAGGTCCGACAGCACGACGTCCTCGGTGGCCTCGACCGGGCTTGTTGCGGTCATTGCTGGGTCCGGCTGCGTCATGTCTCCTCCGGGGGACGGACGATCATCTGCGACCTGGCGAGCGTATCCAGCGCGACCGCCACACCCGGCAGCGCCTCGGCGCTCACCCCGGCGTCCGTGCACGCGCTGCGCGCGGTCGGCGCGTCCGCGAGGGCGCGGACCACGTCAAGCAGTTGCGGGGTCTTCAGGAACGACAACTTGCGGGTGTCGAAGTGGTAGAGCAGCGCGCCGAACCGCTCGGGCCGCACCGCCACCCGAGGGTGCAGCCGCCAGGGCACGTCGAGCTCGAACGACACGACCGCGACGCTAGCGTCCGGCCAGGCGCCCTCACCACCGGACTTCTGCGCACCGGTCGCACCTGTCGCGGTGCCTCAATGGGTGCGGCAGGCAGCACAAGTGGGGAATCTCTAGAGCGCGGTGTAGCCGCCGTCGACCGGCAGGGCGATGCCGGTGACGAACGACGAGGCCCGGCTGGCCAGGAAGAGCAGCGCGCAGTCCAGCTCCCACTGCTCGCCGAACCGCCCGAGGATCGTGTTGGCCTCGACCATCTCGGCCTGCCGCGCGGCGTGGTCGGCGTTGATCTCGGTGAGGAAGTAGCCCGGGCACAACGCGTTGACCCGGATGCCCTTGCGCCCCGACCACTCCTGAGCCAGATCCCGGGTCAGCCCGATCAGGCCCGCCTTGCTCGCCGCGTAGGCCGCCTGCGGGTACCGCGGGGCGGTCAGGCCCAGCACGCTGGCGATGTTGACGATCGACGATCCCGGCGGCATCACCGCGGCGGCCGCCTGGGCCATCCAGAACGCTCCGTTGAGGTTGACGTCGATCACCGACCGGAAGCCGTCGACGGTCTCCTTGGAAGCCGGGACCGCCCGACCGACCCCCGCGTTGTTCACCAACACGTCCAACGCACCGAACGCCTCCACCGCCGACTCGACGATGCGCCGACAGTCGTCCGGGCGGCTCACGTCGGCGACCACACTGACCGTCTCCGCCTTGGTCCCGGCGAGTTCCTCCGCGACCTCCTGCAGGCGGTGGCCCCGCCGCGCCACCAGCACCAGCCGGGCGCCGACCCCGGCCAGCGCCCGGGCGAAGCCGGCCCCGAGCCCGGAGCTGGCTCCGGTGACGATCGCGACCCGACCGTCCATCCGGAACGGAGACAGTGGATCAGCAGTCATGCATTCTCCAGGAATACTTCAGGCGCGCCGATCTCGAGGAGGCACGCGAACATGCCTGGTCCGTTGACGAATCTACGCGTCGTGGAACTGGGCGGGATCGGCCCCGGTCCGCATGCCGCGATGCTGCTCGCCGACCTGGGCGCCGACGTGGTCCGGGTCGAGCGGCCAGGTGGCGGGCTCAAGGTCCTGCCTCCCGGGGCGCGCGACTGGATGCTGCGCGGCGTCCGGATAGTCGCGGCCGACCTGACGGACCCACCCCGCAAGTCGGAGATCATCGAGCTGCTGACGGTGGCCGACGTGCTCATCGAGGGCTTCCGGCCCGGGGTGGCGGAGCGGCTCGGCATCGGACCTGACGATGCCTGCGTTCGCAACCCCGGATTGGTCTACGCCCGGATGACCGGGTGGGGGCAGGACGGCCCGTTGGCCCAGTCGGCGGGCCACGACATCAACTACATCGGCCTGACCGGAGGGCTCAACGCGTTCCGGACGGCCGGCAGCAGGCCGGTGCCGCCCATCAACATGTTCGGCGACTTCGGCGGTGGCTCGCTGTACCTGGTGCTCGGGATCCTGGCGGCGCTGCACGAACGTGCCGGCTCCGGGCGCGGCCAGGTGGTCGACGGCGCCATCGTCGACGGCACGGCCTCGCTGCTGCAGATGATCTGGAGCCTGCGGGCCGCCGGGATCTGGAGCGACACCCCGGCGGTGAACCTGCTCGACACCGGCGCCCCCTTCTACGACACCTACGAATGCTCCGACGGCGGCGCGGTGGCGGTGGGCGCCTTGGAACCGCAGTTCTACCGGGCGCTGCTGGAGGGTCTCGAGCTGACCGACGAAGCGCTGCCCCGGCAGCACGACGTCGCCGGATGGCCGCTGCTGCGCAAGCGTTTCGCCGAACTCTTCGCCTCCCGCACGCGCGACGAGTGGGCCGCGCACTTCGCCCACCGCGACGCCTGTGTCAGCCCGGTGCTCTCGTTCGCGGAGGTCGCCGAACACCCGCAGATCCGCGCCCGGAACACCCTCGTCGAGGTTGACGGGGTGGTCCAGGCGGCGCCCGCGCCGCGGTTCTCGCGCAGCGACCCGGGCCCTCCGGCGCCACCCGCGCAGTCCCCCACCCCCGTCGCCGAGGTGCTCGAACAATGGCAAGCCCATTGACCGACTGACTTGCCGAACCCCTGGACGGCCTGACTGGTCGCAGTGTCCAGACATTGCTAGCCTCCACGGGTGACACCGCCCCCGGGGACCCGCCGACGGCCACGGGCCCACGACGGCCGCAGCGGGTCGGAGATCGCGATCTTCATGGCCACCGAGGAACTGCTTGCCGAGGTCCCGCTGCAGGATCTGACGGTGGCTCAGATAATTGCCCGGGCCGAGCTGTCGCGGGCGAGCTTCTACCACTACTTCGCCTCCAAGTTCGACGTCGTGGCTGCGCTGATCGCGGGCCTGGCCGACGACGCGAAGCAGGTCACCGAGCCCGGCCGGGCCCTGCGGGCGAGCATGCACCGGATCGTCGAGTCCTGGTCCGACCACCGCGCGGTGACCTGCGCAGCCGTGGAACACCTCTACACCGAACCGCAGATCAGCTCGGCCTGGTTCGCAGTGCGCGACAAGTTCGTCGCCGCGTTGGCCGCCCAGATCGAGCGGGAGCGGGCCGGCCGCGCGGCCCACGCCGGCGCCCCGGCCGAGACAGTCGCAGCGATGCTGGTGTGCGGTCTGGAGCGGACGTTCTACATGAGCAGCCGCGGGCTGGACCCGCGGATCCCGTCGCCGGCGGACGTCGCGGCGGCGATCGACCAACTGGCGGTCGCGGCCGTCCGGGGAACCGTCGCGCACCCACCGGGCGGCTCACCCACGGCAGCACCGAATCTCCCCGACGCACCGAATCTCCCGGACACACCGGAGCTGACACCGGAATCGGCCGCGCCGGACACCGCCGGCACCATCCACGCCGCGATCGGCGAACTGCTGCGGACCACGACCCTGGAGGAATTGAGCGTCGCGCAGATCGCGGCGGCGGCCAACTGTTCGCGGGCGACGTTCTACTTCTACTTCGCCGGCAAGCAGGACGCCTTCGCGGCGTTGTTCACCAAGATCGCCGAGCCGATCGTCGCCGCGTTCACCGGCGCCGTGCTCGCCGGCCCGGACGCCTCCGCAGGGCTGCACGAGGTCCTGCCCCGGTGGTTGGCGCTGGACGGCGTGCCGGTCGCGGTGGTGCGCAACGCGGTTCACGAGTGGCCGCGCCGCCCGGAACTGCGCCGGGTTTACCTGGAGGCGGCCGCCCGGATAGTCGGTGCGCTGGAGAGCGCGATCGCCCAGGGACATGGGACGGGCCCCGTCGGGCCCGCCGAACTGGCGGCGAGCCTGTGGTGGACGGTGGAGAACACCTTCGCCGGGTCGCTGGCGGCGGAGCGGCACCTGGCCGACGCCGAGGCGGTGGCCAGACTGCTCGGCGACCTGCTCGTCGCGACCGTGTTCGGAACCTGACGGCCGTCGGGCTCAGGAGTCACGGAGCGGCTTTGGAGCGGCTACGGGGTTACCCCGGCGGCCGGGTACGACGCCGTCGGCGGGTGCCAAGCGGTGTTGTCCTGCGGCAGCCAGACCCACAGCCGCGAACCGCCGCTGGCCAGCTTGACGATCCACTTCGCGCCGGTGGAATCGGTCACGGTAGCCCCGGTTCCAGCCGCGGCGTAGGCGTTGTCCCGTTGCTCGACACCGGTCCACTGCCAGACCGTGCCGGCCGAGTTCAGCTCGCAGAGCACGGCGACGCTGCCGTACTGGCTCACGTAGGTGCCGGTGCTGCCCGGCAGACAGTCCTGCACCGCCTGTGCGGTGGGTGCCGGAGCGGCCGGCGCGGTCGTGGGCGTCGCGACGACGTCGGGCGCCGACTCCGCGGCCGCGGGGTCCGGATCGCGCATGATCGCGGCGGCCACCCCGGCCGAGGTTCCGAGGATCGCCAGGAAGATCAGCAGCCGGGTCAGGTTGGGCCGATGCCGCACGTCGCTCTCCTTGATCGCTTCGACCGTTTGACGTCGGGCACGATCGTTGCGCCCCCGAACGTCGACGGACGCGCCGAATTCGAAACCAATGGCCGATGGTGGCTCACCCGTTCGGGCGACCGTTCTCGCCGCTCCTGCCGCAGCTCAGGGCAGCAGCCCGCCAGGACCCTCGCCCCGGTCGTCGTCCGGCGGGTCGTCCGGCCTGTCGTTCGAGTCGTCGTCCCTCCGGTCGGAGGTCGCCTTCGGACTTGCCGACGCGGTCGCCTTCTTCTTCTTCGCCTTGCTCTTGGCCGTCGGCGTCGGGCCGGCGGTCGACGTCGGGCCCGCGGTCGGCGTCGGGCTCGCGCTCGGGTTCGCCTTCGCGTTTGCGGTCGCGCTGACGGTCGGCGACGGGCTGGGCGAAGCGCTGGGCGAAGCGCTCGGCGTCCCTGACGCGCTCGGGCTCGTGGTCGGGCCGAAACTCGGCGGCGTGGTCGCCGGGACATCAGCCACGGCGGTCTTCAAGGAGTCGATCGCGCCTTCCAGGCTGATCACGTGATCCTTCAGCGCCGCGGCGACGGTCGAGGCGTTCAGCGCCCCACCGCTGATGTCGGAGAAGAAGCTCCCCGCGGCGCCGGTGTAGGCGAGCAAGTTGTTCGACGCGGTGGTCTTGCCCGCAGCATCGTCGGTGGCATCCGCCTTGGCGTAGGCGATGAAGTCGTCGATGTGCGAGCGCCAGGTGGACAGGAACTTCTTCTGGTTGTCCGGACCGGCGACCGTGCCGATCTCGGCGGCCAGGTCCTGCGAGTTGGTGTCCAGGGCGTCGGCAGCACCTTGGTAGGCCGGCGACGAGGTTGCCCCGGTCGTGCTGTACGCGGTGAACACCGCGATGCCCGCCAGGTAGACGTGGGCGGTCAGCAGGCCGGTGAGTTCGGACCGCAGCGTCGAGGCCTTGGAGGCCGGGTCGCCCGCGATGCCGGCCGACTTGGCGATCCCGGCGGCCAGCGCGGCGGCGCCGTCAGTCATGTGCCCGGCCGCGGTCTTGAGCAGCTTGAACTCGTCGGTGTGGCCGGCTGCCATGGCGTCGATCGCGGTCGCGAACGAGGAGATGTGCGTGGTGAAGGCCTGTTGCACCGCGCCGGCGGAGAGGGCGTCGTGGGTCAGCTTGCTGAAGAACTCGCCCTCGGCCTTGGCGTAGGCCAGCAGATCATTGTCGGCGGCTTTCTTGGCGGCGTCGCCCGCGGGCCCGCCCTCCTTGGCGTCCTTCGCGTAGTTGACGAAGTCGGTGACGTGCTGGCGCCAGGCCTGCAGGAAAGCATCCTTGTCGGCGCCGGGCACCGTGCCGATCAGGTCGGCCAGATCGCTGGAGTTGTTTGCGACGCTGCTTCCCGCCGCGTCGAACTGCGGCGAGTCGGCGCCGAAGTGGTAGGCCGTCGCGATCGCGATCCCGCTCAGGTAGACGTGCTCGGTCAGCAGGTAGGTCAGCTTCGCGCGCAGACCCGCAGCCGCGGTGTCCGGGTTGCCGGAGACCACGGCGGACTTGGGCGTCGGGACCGGCGAAGCGGTCGGCGCGTTCGCCTTCGCGATCCCGCTCGCGAGCGCGGCAGCCGTGTCGGGCATGTGCGCGGCGGCTGTGCGGATGTCCGCGAACGGGTTGCCGGTGCCCAACATCTGCAGCGCGGCCGTCGGTGTGGGGCTGGGTGTCGCGGCCGACGACCCCTTGTGCTTGCAACCGCCGAGACCGGTGGCCAGAACCGCAACGAGCGAGGTCACGGCGATCGCCCGGCGGGCTCGATTCGACATGGTCGTCCTCTCGGTCGTGGGGCCGCCCAGTCGATCACGGGGAATACCCCGATCGGGTACAAGAACAGGCAGGAACCGACAAGACAGCGCCATTCGTTACCAAGTGCGCCCGGAAGCGGCCGGAATTCTCAGGTCTGAAGGCTCTGTCGGTCGGGCCGCTTCCGGTCGCATCGGTAAACTACGGAATCGAGGTGTGACCTGCGCGCGACGAAGCGTCGAGCCCGCGTCGACCGAGGGACGTCGACCGAGGGACAGCGTCCTTGGCCAGGAGGGGGTGGCCGGTGGGCCGGTAGTTGTCCCCACCGGACAGCGACTTGGGATCCGGATGAGCAATAGGGTCGCATCCGCGGGGCGGATTGCCCGCCCTACCGGAAAACAGCGGAAGGAGTCGGACGTGACCGACACCAGGATCACCGCCGCCACGGCCGCGGCGGCCAGTCCCATCGAGGCCGCCGGCGCGGCATGGATGCTGCACCCCGAGCAGTTCGAGGCCAGCTTGTCATCCGGCTACGACCACCCGTTCTCCGGCCACTTCGCCGGCCGCGGCGGCATGCTCGGCGAGGCCCCGACCGAGGTCGTCTCCTCAGTGCTGTACCACTTCCCGATCGAGGTCACCACCCAGTTCTGGGAGGCCGGCAAGCCGGTGCACGGCGGGACCGGCGGGGCCGACCTGTACCACCAGCAGGCGGCCGACTGGGCAGCCCGCCACCTGGCCGGGGTCGACGGCCTGGACCGCTTCGCCGAACTCGGTGAGAAGGTCATCGCGGGCGCACCCCGCGGCGGGATGCCGATCTTCGCCGGCTGGGCCGCCAAGCCGCGGGTGTCGGACCCGGCGGGTCACGCGTTCCAGGTGTTGCTGGTGCTCCGTGAACTGCGGGGCGGGGTCCACATGGCCGCGTTGGCTAACAGCGGCATCACCCCCAAGGAAGCCCACCTGCTCAACAACCCCGGGAACTGCCCCGGTCGGCCCGGCCCCGGAACGGATTACGCGGGCCTGTTCGGCTGGGCCGAGCCGTGGCCGGACGTCTCGCACCTCAAGGCGGTGCGCGAGGACGTCGAGGAGACGACCAACGCCCGGATGGCGGCGATCGTGGGCTCCGCGCTGAGCGCGGACGAGGCCGAGGAGTTCGCGGCGCTGGCCCAGACGATCAACGCCAAGATCTGCGGCTGACGACCGATCCTCGGGGTGGCCGTCGGGCAGAAGTCAGCCGGCCACTCCGAGGCAGTCGCGCATGCGGATCAGCCCGTCGCGCATGCGGGTCTTCACGGTTCCCAACGGCAGTTCGAGGCGATCGGCGACCTCGCGGTAGCTCAGGCCCTGGTAGTAGGCCAACGTGACGGACTGCCGCTGCAGCTCGGTCAACGCGCCCAGGCAGCGGCGCACCGCCTCCCGGTCCAGCCGGTTCTCCACCGACTCGGCTACCGAGTCGTAGTCCGGCTCGACCTCCCGGGTGCCGTAACGGTGGTGCCGGTCGGCCGTTGCCTGCTCGGAACGGACCCGGTCGACCGCGCGACGATGAGCGATCGTCATCACCCACGCCATGCCGGAGCCCTGGGTCTCGTCGAACCGAGCGGCGGTGCGCCAGACCGTGAGCAGGACCTCCTGGGTGACCTCCTCGGACTGCGACAGATCGCGCAGCACCCGGCACACCAAGCCGTAGACCGGGGCACAGACGCGGTTGTAGACCGCGCTGAACGCGCCCTGGTCGCCCTGGGCCACCGCGACCAGCAGATCCTCCAGGCGCTCCGGCCGGCCGCGGGGCACCGTGTCGGACCGAGCCACGCGCAGCTGGCTCGGCCTGCGGTTCACGATTTCCTCCGGGGCGGGCCCACAACGCTTCCCAGGGTAACCCGGGCCGACGACCCCCCGAGGGGCCAACGGGTCACGACCGGCCGGCGCGAGCGACCGCCGCCGCGGCCCGCGGCGCCAGCACGGCGTGCACGGTGGCGGTCACCGGCACCGCCAGCCCCAACCGGGCGGCCCGCCGCAGGATCTCCCCGTGCAACGACTCCAGCTCGCTGGGACGCCCGTGCGCCAGGTCCTCGTGCAGCGAACTGCGCATCCCGCCGTCGATGTCGTCCAGCAGTTGCAATGTCGTCGCCTCGTAGTCCGCGGGCAACGCCACGCCCTCCCCGCGCGCCACCGCGGCCGCCTCGGTGACCAGGCCACGCAGCATCTCACGTCCCGACGCCGTGGCCCGCACGTCCCCGATCGGATACCCGGTGCTCGCGGTGGCCCCGGCCAGTCCGCAGATGAACGCGAACTTGGTCCACAGCAGCACCCGGACGTCCGGGGCGATCTCGACGTCGATGCCGGCCGGACGGGTGGCTCGCGCGAACTCCGCCAGCCGCTCGCCGCCGCCGGCGGACATCTCGCCGAGCGCCATCCCGGCCAGCGGCGAGTGGTGCTCCAGGACCCCGGGCTCACGTAGGTGGCAGGAGATGTACGCGGCGCCGGCAACGGTCCGCCCGGCGCCGATCACCTCGGCCACCTGCTCGCTCGGCCCCGGTCCGCCGTTCAGCAGCACGGCCACCCAGCCCTCGGGCCCCAGCATCTCGCGCGCCGCAGGCAACACGGACGCGAGCGCGTAGCCCTTGACCGTCAACAGGACCACGTCGCAGGGACCGATCTTCTCCGGCTCGTCGGTCGCGTCGACCGGCATCGCGAGATCACCAAGCGGGCTGCGAATGCTGATGCCGCGCTCCCGCAACGCGGCCAGGTTCGCTCCGCGGGCCAGGAACGAGACGTCGTGCCCGGCGGCCGCGCAGCGGGCACCGAAGTAACCGCCGACCCCGCCGGCTCCGATCACGCCGATTCGCACGACGCCCGACACTAGGCCATCAATCATGAACGGCCGGCGACCGAGTGCGTCAGTGGGCACCGGCCGCCATCGAACGCGGCCGGTGCGCTGAGCCCGACGTCGAACCGGTCGGTCCAGCCTGGGCATCGGTCGAGCGGCCCGGCGGCGGTGCCACCGCCAACGGTGGGGCGCTGCCCGCGGGCAGCGATCGGACACCCGAGGTCTCCGGCGGGGACGCCGGACGGTCCGAGCCGCCGGCTCCGAGCAGCCACGTCCCCGCGCCGACGACGGCCATCGTCAACACCACCGCCACGACCCTGCCCGGACGCCACGATCCGGCCCGCGGCGGGGTCTGCGCCCCGTGCCGCGGACCGCCGGCAGCCGAATCGTGCCAGGTCATCGCAGCGCTTGTTGTTCGCTTGTGTTCCTCACTTCGTTCGTCAACAGGCTTCGATCGCCTCGGAAGCGCGAACAGGCTCGCAGGCTCACTTGTTCGCGCTCCGCTCGGCTCAATCGCTTGTGCTCCTCGCTCGTTCCTCGCTCGTCGCAGTCGCTCACGCCCGCGAGTCAACTGTCCGGCGGAGCCCCGTGCGGCCGGAAATGCCTGACCTTCGAAGCCGCGATACCCAGGCTGTGCCGATCCTTTGCCGCATCCGATGCGCTTGCACAACGACTGCGCCGATATGCCCGGAAAGGTCCGTGATTAAGGTGAAAGGACCGAAATGACGGGCGCCAAGGAGATCCAGGTATGGGCATCAAGATCGGTTACAAGGCCTCGGCGGAGCAGTTCGGCCCGCGGGATCTGGTCGAGTTCGGCGTCGCCGCCGAGCAGCACGGCTTCGACAGTGCGGTGGTCAGCGACCACTACCAGCCGTGGCGGCACAACGGCGGGCACGCGCCGTTCTCGATCTCCTGGATGACGGCGGTCGGCGAGCGCACCCGGCACATCACGCTCGGCACGTCCGTGCTTACCGCAACGTTCCGCTACAACCCGGCCGTGATCGCGCAGGCGTTCGCGACCATGGGCTGCCTGTACCCGGACCGAATCATGCTCGGCATCGGTACCGGCGAGGCGCTGAACGATGTCGCGGTGACCGGCATGGTGTGGCCGGAGTTCAAGGAGCGCTTCGCCCGGATGCGCGAGGCGATCGACCTGATGCGCGAGCTGTGGACGTCCGAGAATGTCGACCATCACGGCGAGTACTACACGACCGTCGGCGCCACGATCTACGACAAGCCGGCCACGCCGATCCCGATCTACATCGCCGCCGGCGGCCCGGTCGTCGCCCGTTACGCCGGCCGCGCCGGTGAGGGCTTCATCTGCACTTCCGGCAAGGGCATGAAGCTCTACCAGGACGAGTTGGTGCCGGCGTTGAACGAGGGCCTGGAGAAGGCCGGGCGCACGCCGGAATCGTTGGACCGAATGATCGAGATCAAGCTCTCCTACGACCACGACGCCGATTTCGCACTGAACGAGACCCGGTTCTGGGCGCCCCTCTCCCTGACCGCGGAGCAGAAGCACAGCGTGCACAGTTCGCAGGAGATGGAGCGCCTCGCGGACGAATTGCCGATCGAACAGGTGGCCAAGCGGTGGATCGTCGCCGCCAGACCCGACGAGGCGGTCGAGGCAATTGCGCCCTACGTCGACGCGGGCTTCACCAACCTGGTCTTCCACGCGCCGGGCGCGGACCAGGTGCGCTTCATGGATCAGTTCGCTGCGGACGTCATGCCGAGGCTGCGCGCGCTGGGCTGAACAACATGCCTCGTCAGGACCGCGAACGCTTAGTGCCGGGCGAATTGAGCTCGTCGGCCGAACCGAACAAGCCGGCCAGCACCTGCGCGTGCAGCGCCCGGGTCTCCTCCCCCGGCGCGACCCCCAACTCCTCGCGCAAGCGTCGGGCCAGGGCCTCATAGACCCGCAGCGCCTCCGCGGAGTTGCCCTGGGCGGCCAGCGCGCGCATCAACAGTCGGTGCCCGCTCTCCCGAAACGGCGCCAGGCCGACGAGCTCCCGGCCGGCTCGTTCGGCGGTGGGCGACTCGGTCCGCCCGATCCCCAGCGCGGCGGTGGCATAGGCCTCCAACGCCCGCTGGTGGATCAGCTCCAATTCGGCCCGCACGCCGTCCGCCCAGTCGGCGGCCTCCCCGGGCAGGAAGCCGCGCCGGGCAGTGAACAGGGCGGTCTGCGCGGCGCCCCACGCGCGGCCCCAGTCGCCCCGGGCCAACGCCGACTCGGCCCGGTGCAGCGAGTCGCGGGCCGCCTCGATGTCCACCCACGCTCCCGGCGGCAACTCGAGGCGCAGCCCGACCCGATCGGCGGCGATCGGCACCACGCGGCGGAGCTTGGAGACGAGCGCGTGTACCGCCGCGTCGACGGACGCGGGCGGCCCGGCCGACCACAGCGCGTCGACCAGCGCGTCGCGGGACACCGGGTCATGCCGACGCACGACGAGGAAAGCCAATGCGCGGCGGCCCTGCGGGCCGGGCAGGAGGTCGTCCCGACGCACGCCGTCGACCTCGACGCGCACCCTCCCGCAGACCTGGATCCGCGCCGACCGCGCCATGCTCTCCCCAAGGTTTCGCCAGGGTGCCCAGCGTAGGGATGGGCACGGAAGGGAACGTGATGACCAAGCAGATCCGCTGTGAGTGCGGATTCATCGCTCGGGCCGACACCGACGACAACGTCGTGGCCGTGATCACCGAGCACATGCGCGCCGACCACCCCGACGTGCTGGCAGGCGTGGACCGGCAGGACATCTACGGCTGGATAGAAGACATCTGAGGCAGCATCAGGAGATTGCAATGACCACCACCTTCGACGCGGCCGGCTACAAGGCCACCACCCGCGAGCAGTGGCAGGCCGCGGCGGCGGCCTGGGACCGGTGGGGCCCGACCCTCGAGTCGTGGCTCGGTCCGGCGACCCAGGTCATGCTGGACCTGGCGCGCCTGCCCGAGGGCGGCCAGGTGCTCGACGTCGCGGCCGGCACCGGCGGCCAGACGATCGCCGCGGCCCGGCGGGTGGGCCCCACCGGACACGTGCTGGCCACCGACGTCGCCCCGGCGATCCTGGCTCTGGCCGCGGAAAATGCCCGAGCCGCCGGCCTGACCAACGTCGCGGCACGCGAGATGGACGGTGAGGACCTGACCGTCGACCCGGGCAGTTTCGACGCGGTGATCAGCCGGGTCGGGCTGATCTACTTCCCCGACCGGACCCGTGCCCTGGCCGGGATGCGCCGCGCGCTGCGCCCCGGCGGCCGCCTGTCGGCGGTCGTTTACTCGACCCCGGCTGCCAACGCGTTCTTCGCCACCCCGGTCGCCGTGATTCGCGAGCGAGCCGGCCTGGCGCCGCCCCCGCCGGGTGCCCCGGGGCCGTTCTGCCTCGGCGCCCCGGGCGCGGCCCAGGTGGCGCTGGCAAGCGCCGGCTTCGTCGACGTGGTCGCGGTCCGACTGACCGCGCCGGTCCTGCTGGCCTCGGCGGCGGAGTGCGTGCGCTTCGAGCAGGAGTCCTTCGGCGCGCTGCACCAGATGCTGGCCGGGCTGGACGAGGCCGGTGCAGCGGCGGCCTGGGCCCAGATCCACGAACGACTGCGTGAGCACGAGGGGCCGGGCGGATTCGTCGGACCCTGCGAGCTGATCATCGTCGCGGGCACCGCTCCCTGACCCGGTCGCCACTGACCCGGCGTCACATCGCGTACGGACTACATCACCTACTTCTAACGCACCGGGCCGGGATGGACCGACCCGGCACCGCCGCATGGCAGGCTTCGCCCGTGCCGCATTCCGCCACCCCGTCGCAGCCGGGCGCGCCGGGGATGATCCACGCCTATGCCGCCCGGCGGACCGCGGGCCGGGCGACCCGGCGGCAGTGGGACGAGATGGTCGGCTTCCACGGCCGGGTGCGCCGCGGTTGGCGCGACCTGTCCGCGGTGGCCGAGGATCTCGGGCCGCTCGGGCTGGCCGCCGCCTCGGCCGAGGCCTCCCGGCTGCTGATCGAGGACGGGGTCACCTACCGGCCCGCCGGCGCGGCGGAAGAACAGACGTGGGGCCTGGACCCGCTGCCGGTGTTCCTCGAGGAGGGCGAGTGGGCCGGCCTGGAGCTCAGCCTGGCGCAGCGCGCGGAGTTGCTCGACCGACTGCTGGCCGATCTGTACGGGGCGCGCAGCACGATCCGGTCCGGCCTGCTGCCGCCGGAACTCGTCCTCGGCCATCCTGGCTTCCTGCGCCCCTGGGACCGGGTCGTCGCCCCGACGGGCCGGCAGTTGTTCCTGGCCGCAACGGATCTGGCGCGCGACTCGGAGGGCGCCTGGTGCGTGGTGGCCGACCGGGTCCAGGCCCCGTCCGGTGCCGGGTACGCCATGGCCAACCGCCGGGTCGTCTCCCGGGTGCTGCCGACCCTGCATCAGCAGGCCGAGATCCACCGCCTCGGGCCGTTCTTCCACGCAATGCGGCTGGGCCTGGAGCACGTCGCACCGGCCACCGCCGAGGCGCCGCGGATCGTGCTGCTCACTCCCGGCACACAGGGCGAGACCGCCTACGAGCAGGCGCTCCTGTCGGTGCTGCTGGGCCATCCGTTGGTGCGCGGTGAGGACCTGCTGGTGACCGGCGGGCGGGTCTGGCAACGCACGCTGGGGCGACTGGAACCCGTCGACGTGATCCTGCGCCGGGTCGACAGCTGGTACTGCGACCCGTTGGACCTGCGGCCGGACTCCGAACTCGGCGTCGCCGGATTGATCGAGGCGGCCCGGAACGGGTCGGTCACGGTGGTCAACTCGCTCGGGGCCGGGGTGCTGGAGAACCCCGCCCTGCTGCCGTTCCTGCCCGCGTTGTGCGCGGAGTTGCTCGACGAGCCGCTGCGGCTGCGTTCGGCGCCGACGTGGTGGTGCGGCCGGCCCGCGGACCGCTCGCACGTGCTGGCCAATCTCGACCAGTTGGTGATCAAGCCCATCGCACGCGGCTTCGGCCGGGTCACCCAGTTGGGTTGGGAACTGCCCGCATCGGGGCTGGCCGGAGTGCGCGAACGAATCCAGGCCGAGCCGTGGGCCTGGACGGGCCAGGAGGCGGTGGCCTGCAGCACCACGCCCAGCGTGGTCGGCGACGGCCTGCATCCGCGCGACCTGGTACTGCGCGCGTTCTCGGTGGCCACCGCCGGCGGCTACCAGGTGATGACCGGCGCGCTGGCCCGGATCGGCGGACGGCCGGTCAACCCGGCGGGCGCCGCGGCCGCCCCGATGACCAAGGACGTATGGATCCGCAACACCCGCGGGGCGCCGGTGCTGGCGCCCTGGGTCCGCGAGGCGACGCCCTCGCAGGTGGTGCCTCTGACCCTGCCACCACGGGTGATCGAGAACATGTTCTGGCTGGGCCGCTACGCCGAGCGCGCCGAGGACACCGCCCGACTGCTGCGTGCCGTGCTGGACCGGTGGGGCGATTTCCACGGCTCCCCCGAGCCCGCCGGGGCCACGGCGCTGACTGCGCTGCTCGGTGCGTTGACCGCGGTGACCGCGACCTGGCCCGGGTTCACCGGACCGGACGCAGCCGCGCGCAGCCTCGACCCGGCCGCGGAGCTCGGCTCGCTGATCCTCGATGACGAGCGGCAGGGGTCGCTGGCCCACGCCGTCCGTCGGCTCACCGAAGTGGCCGGCGAGGTGCGCGAGCAGCTGTCCACGGACACCTGGTTGGTGCTGGGCAGCCTGGAGCACGAGCTCGCGAAGCTCGGCGGCCCGCCGGCCGCCGACAGGCGGCCGCGCGGCCCGGACACCGCGACCCCGACCGCGATCGCCAAGGTGATGGAAGGCCTGCTGGCCCTGTCCGGGCTGATCGCCGAGAGCCTGGTCCGCGACGCGGGCTGGCGCTTCCTGGAACTGGGCCGGCGGATCGAGCGGGCCTGCGGGGTCAGCGCGCTGCTGCGCGAGGCGCTGGGCGCGGAGCACGACCCGGCCACCGAGAGCCTGGTGCTGGAGTCGGTGTTGATCGCGACGGAGAGCATCATCACCTATCGACGCCGCTACGCCGCCCGGGCCGGGGTGGCCACCGCACTGGACCTGATCGTCGTCGACCGGGAGAACCCCCGGGCGATCGCTTACCAACTCGATCGCATCGGCGAGGCGCTGGGTCGGTTGCCCGCGGAGGACGAGCACTCGGCAGCGCTGCGCGAGCGGGTGGCCGCGCTGCGCGAGCTGCTCCGGGGCCTCGACACCGCCGCAGTGGCCGCCACCGACGAG
>DATAUG010000046.1:0-42883 GCA_036268355.1 Sporichthyaceae bacterium | reverse complement strand
GCAACTTGGTGCGACGCTCACCATCTCCGGCACTGGGCCGACGGCGGCCCCTCCGATCTTGAGAACCTGGCCTTGGTCTGCGGCCGGCACCACGACGCGATACACCACGGCGGCTGGGACGTCGAAACAGGCGCCGACGGCCGACCCCAACTTCGACCACCACCCTGGACCGATCCGGACCGCAGACCGCGGCGCAACCGCTACTGGGAAGCCCAGGCCGGCCTGCACCTGCGTTGAACCCGGCCCGTCACCACCCGACCTCCTCGCAGCCGGTGTGGTCGGTGGGCTCCACCTGCAGCGTCGCGTGCTCCAGGTGGTGGTCGCGGGCGAGCATCACCCGGGCGGCGTCGAGCACCGCGTGGGTGTCGGTGTTCGGATGCACCTGCAGATGGGCGGTGGCCACCTCCATCTGGGAGGTCAGCGTCCACACGTGCAGATCGTGCACGCCCACCACCCCGGGCAGGGCTCGCAGATCGGCCTGAAGGGTGTCCAGGTCGATGTGGCCCGGGGCGGCCTGGAGCAGCACGCGCAGCGCCGCCGCGCCGAGGCGGGCGGTCCGGGGCAGGATCCACAGGCCCAGCGCGATCGCGAAGACCGGGTCGATCCACCGCGCCCCGGTCGCCGCGATCAGCAGTGCGGCGACGATCACGCCCACCGAACCGACCAGGTCCGAAAGGGATTCCAGATAGGCGGCGCGCATCGCGAGGCTGTCCTGTGCGCCTTCCCGAAGCAACAGGAAGCCGAACAGGTTGACCAGCACACCCAGGCCGGCGACCGCGAGCATCGCCCCGGCCGACACCGACACCGGGTCGCCGAACCGGCGGGCGGCCGTGACCAGCACATAGCCGGCCACGCCGACCAGCAGCGCCGCGTTGGCCAACGCGGCGAGGACCTCGAGCCGGTAGAGCCCGAAGGTCCGGCTGCCCGCGCCGACCCGGCTGCGATCCGCGGCGGTCAGGGCAGCCAGCGCCATCCCGAGTCCGGCGACGTCGGTGAGGATGTGCCCCGCGTCCGACAGCAGTGCCAGGGAGTGCGTGGACACGGCCACCACGACCTCGACGACCAGGTACACGGCGGCCACGGCGAATGCGAGGAGCAGGCGGCGCCGTTGGTCCGCGCCGGTGGTGGTCGCCGGGGCGTGCCCATGCCCGTGGCCGTGTCCCACCGCGCACCCCCTTCCGACGCCCCTGGCGAGGGTACCGAGCGAACGACCGCGATCAGGTCCGTCCGGCGCACACGGCCACCGCGGCCGCCACCAGCAGCATCGGCACCACCAGGAAAGCGCGGTGCAGTCCGACGGAGTCGCCGAGCGCGCCCAGCAGTGGCGGCGCGAGGATCCCGGCGCACCCGGTGCCGATGGCGATCCGACCGGAGGCCCGGTCGGCCCGGCCGCCCGACGCGGCCACCGCCCGCGACACCGCCAGCGGATAGTGCAACGACATCCCGGCCCCGGTCAGCGCCAGCGCCGCGATCGCGGCGGTCGGCGTCTTGGCGATCCAGAACAGCGTGAATCCGACGCCGGCCAGGGCCACCGCTCCGAGCAGCAGGACATCCACCTGCTGACGTTGCGTCAGAATCGTCCCGAGCATGCGTCCCACGAACATCCCGCCGACGATCGCTCCGACTGCCGCGGTCGCGGCCCCGGCCGATAGTCCGACCCGGGTGCGCAGCAGGTCGGCCGCCCAGAACGTCATCGAGAACTCGACGCCTTCCAGGGCAACCACGACGAGCCAAGCGAACCAGTACGGGCGGGGGAGCCGGTCGCGCCGCGGTCCGGCGGTCGGGACCTGGGCCACGTCGTCCGGGACCGGCGTGTGCAGATGGCGCACGACGAAAATCGCGGCCGGGATCAGGAGCAGTGAGAGCGCCACCCGCCAGCCGAGGCCGGCCGCCACCGCGGCACCGACCACCAACGGACCGAGCAGGCCGGCGCCCGCGCACACCGCGTTGGTCTCGGTGATCGCCGCGGCGCCGAGGAGCCCGTGGTTGTCCGAGAGGATCGCCGCGGACCCGGCTACCAGCAGTGCCCCGAACCCTCCGGCAAGCAGGGCACCGACCAACGTCGCCCCCAGGTGCCGGCCGGTGCACAGCACAACCAACCCGCCGCACATCCCGGCCACACCCAGCCAGCCGGTGCGCCGGCGGCCGAACCTGGCGCACAACCGCGGGTACGCCAGGCCGGCCAGGATCGTGCCGAGGGAGATCGCGCTGCCGTGCAGCCCGGCCACCGTGCGGGACAGCCCGAACTCCGACCGCAGCAACGGCACGACCGGCTCGAAGCCGAACAGGAAGTAGCCCCACAGCGCCAGCTGCCAGTGCACCAGCCAGGTGACGCGATCCCGCTGATATTGCGCGGCCGGCCCGCTCCCTCGACCTGCGCTGCCCGGCGCACTCATCGAGCGCGGGTGCGACCGGTCAGCAGCAGACACGGTTCGGTGGGTCAGGCCAACGCTGCGACCACGTGGTCGATGCAGGCGGTCAATGCCTCCACGTCGGCCGGGTCGACCGCCGGGAACATCGCGATCCGCAGCTGGTTGCGCCCCAGCTTGCGGTAGGGCTCGGTGTCGACGATCCCGTTGGCCCGCAACGTCGCGGCGACCGCAGCCGCGTCGACGCCGTCGACGAAGTCGATCGTGCCGACGACCAACGAGCGGGCCGCCGGGTCGGCCACGAACGGCGTGGCGAACTCGGACTTCTCCGCCCAGTTGTAGAGCCGGGACGAGGAGTCGGCGGTGCGGCTCACCGCCCACTCCAGGCCGCCCTGAGCGTTGAGCCAATCGACCTGCTCGGCCAGCAGGAACAGCGTGGTCAGCGCCGGGGTGTTGTAGGTCTGGTCCTTGGTGGAGTTGTCGATCGCGGTGGGCAGGTCGAAGAACGTCGGGATGTAGCGCCCGGACCCGCTGATCTCCTCGACCCGGGCCAGCGCCGCCGGGGACATGACCGCCAGCCACAGCCCGCCGTCGGAGGCGAAGCACTTCTGCGGGGCGAAGTAGTAGCAGTCGGTCTCGGTGATCTCGACGGGCAGGCCACCGGCGCCCGAGGTGGCGTCGACCAGCACCAGCGCGTCGGCGTCGGTGCCGGAAGGTCGGCGGATCGGCATCGCGACGCCGGTCGAGGTCTCGTTGTGGGTCAGCGCGTAGACGTCGATCCCGGCCTGCGCCACCGGCATCGGGTGGGTGCCCGGCTCGGAGGAGATCACCGACGGGTCGCCCAGCCAGGGCGCGCCCTTGCAGACCTCGGCGAACTTCGAGGAGAACTCACCGAAGTGCAGGTGCTGGGAGCGCTGCCGAACCAGGCCGAAGGCGGCGATGTCCCAGAAGGCAGTGGCACCGCCGTTGCCCAGCACGATCTCGTGGCCGTCCGGCACGGAGAACAGCGCGCGCATACCGTCGCGGACCCGGCGAACGGTCTTCTTGACCGGGGCCTGGCGGTGCGAGGTACCGAGCAACGAACCGCCCACGGCGGCCAGGGCGGAGACCGCCTCGGGTCGGACCTTCGACGGACCGCAGCCGAAGCGTCCGTCGGCGGGCAGCAGGTCGGCGGGGATCACGATCTTGGCAGTGTCTGTCACGGTCTTTTCCTGACTTGCGGTGGATGCCGAGGATCGCTCGGCTTCGGGATGGCCGTCGGCGTCGTCGGACCGAGATCCATTGTCTCGCACCAGGCTGTCAGATTCTTAGCTACAGCGCGTTGCGACGATCACTGCGCTTCGTGGGATCTTGCCCCTGGCCTTGTCGGCCACGAGGAGGCTCCACATGCGGGTAAGCCTGGCAGGTTCTGTTCTGATCGGTGCTCTCGCCGTGGCGGGCTGTGGTAAAGGTGGCAGCACCACGGCTGCACCCTCGGCGCCGCCGACGACCGCCACTGGGTCCGCATCCACGCCTGCGCCCAGCCCTTCGGCGAGCGCCACTGTCGCCTCGGTGAGCACGCCGGATGCGAGCGCCACTCCGGCGTCGACCACCGACACGGCGGACGTCACGAAGCTCGTGAAGTCGGTCGACGTGACCGCAAACTACTTGCACGTCGTGTGCGAGCAGTCCTTCACGTCCGATTTCGTGACGCGAGCTTTTGCCAGCATGAACACGTGCCAGCACAGTCAGGACGGCAACCCGGCCGGTAGCAACGCGACCAGCGTGAGCGTCGTCGACGTCAAGGTAAGCGGCGACGTCGCCTCCGCGCACGTGACCGACCACGGCGGGCCGGCGAGTGGATCCACCGGAACCTGGTATTTCCTCGGTCGTCCGGGGCCTGGCGGGTCTCCGATCTCGGAATCGACTACCTGCGGTCGAATACGAAGGAAGGCTTTTCCCAGCACCAGAACGGTGGTGCCATGGACCCGCTCGCCAACGCGGCCTACCGCACCTGCTTCGTGGAGAAGCTTCTGGGCCCTTCCGACGATCAGTTCGTCGCGTTGAGCTTTGCCGGCCAGTCGGGCCGCAGCGCCATCGGCACGATCGTCGCACCCTGCGATGCAAAGGCCCCGGGTGGCGTCTCGCCGTTCCGGACCGCCTTCGACGCGCAGTTCCGGCAGACGAACGCGGCAGCGAAGACCGCGGACCTGACCTGCGCGATCGATGCCCTGAAGACGAAAATCTCCGACGCGGACCTCACCGACGCGATGCTGGACGCCTCGGCGGCCGGGTCAGTCGCGGTCACCAATCTGAAGGCGCTGGAAGATGTCGCATACCGAGGCTGCGCAGATGGGTCCCCGGCGCCGTCCCCGACTGTGACCCCGAACGTCCGGATCGGTAAGCACTGATGGCGCGAATGCGCTGGACCTCGGCCGGGGCAGCGCTGCTTCTGGCCGGGTGCGGCGGCAGCGCGTCGGTCACCGCGGCCTCGAGTCCGGCGCCGAGCGCCGCCCCGTCGGCAACGGTCGCGCCGAAACCCACACCGACTGCGACCGGCAGTCCCCTGCCATCGGCGGACAACGACGCGATCACGAACCTGGTGACCGAGGTGGAGGTCATCCACGACTACAAGGCCCAGTGCAAGCAGTTGTTCACCTCGGCATATATAAGTGAGGCGTTCGGGACTCTCGCCGACTGCCAGAAGTGGGGATTCCAGACCCTTTCCGACTATCCGACCTCGGCAAACGTGACCTCGATCCTGGGCTCGGGAAATTGGGCGACCGGAGTGGTCACCGATCACGGCGGGATTGTTGACGGCGCCACTGGGCCTTGGACATTCGAGCGATCGGCAGCCGGTCAGTGGGAGTTGGCTGACGAAAGTGCCGCTTACGTGCGGGGGGCGTACGCCGAACAATTGGGACCCGGGTACCAGGCCCAGGGCGCCGAAGACCCGTTCGCGAATGCGACCTATCGGGCGTGCGTCGTCTCGGCACTGGGGGTCAAGGGCGACGATCAGTTCAAGTCCATGGTGCTCGGGCTCCAGACCCACCACAGCAACGGTTTCGGCGACGCGATCAACGGGTGCAGCGCGCAGGCGCCCGGGGGTGTGTCACCGTTCCGCGTTGTCTTCGAGACCGGAATGAAGAAGCAGGCTGCCACCGACCACATGCCGACGACGCTGGTGAATTGCATCATCTCCGGGCTGCGCACCGCCGTGTCGGACGCCGATCTGGTCGATGCCGTCCTGGACGGCAAGGGTTCCACTCGAATGACGAACTTGGACGCGCAGACCACGGTCGTCGCTCGAAATTGTGCGACGAACTCAAGTTCGCCTGCTCCACAATTGCGTGCCCCGGACGCCCGTCTGGGCATCGGCCGGGGCTCCGGCCCGGTTGAGTCGGCCACTCCGACTCCCTCGTAGGGTGAGTGCATGGCGACGAATGTTGAGTTCCCGAGCAACGGCGACACCGCGAGCGGCTACCTCGCCCTGCCCGCGTCCGGGCGGGGGCCCGGGGTGCTGGTGCTGCAGGAGTGGTGGGGCCTGGATCCCGCGCTGAAGACGATGGCCGACCGGTTGGCCGAAGCGGGATTCGTGGCGCTGGCGCCGGACCTCTACCGAGGTGAGCTCGCCGGCCACGACGAGATGGACAAGGCCGCCGAACTGATGAACTCGATGCCGCCGGACCGGGCGGCGCGGGACATGAGCGGCGCCGTCGACTTCCTGGTCGAGAACGAGGCCACCACCGGCGCCACGATCGGTGTCATGGGGTTCTGCATGGGTGGCCTGCTGGCCTTCCTGATCGCGGCCGGCCGCGGCGACCGGATCTCGGCGGCCGTGCCGTTCTACGGCTTCCCACCGCCGGAGATGGAGCCGGACTGGACCGGGCTGACCGCGGTGGTCCGCGGCCACCTGGCCGGCGTCGACGACTTCTTCGCCCCGGCCGCCGCGGCGGCCTTGGAGTCCAAGCTGCAGGCGCTGGGCAAGGACGTGCAACTCACGGTGCATGAGGGCGCCGGGCACGCGTTCATGAACCCGGACAACTCCATCGGCAACCTGGACGAGGCGCTGGCCGCCAAGTGCTGGGCCGAGGCCACCGCGTTCCTGCACGATCGCCTCGGCTGACCGCGCCGGTGGATCCCGGGCTGCCGGGCCCGGACCCTGCCCTGGCCGGGATGCGGCGTGAGTACATGGCCGAGGGTCTGGACGTGGCCGATCTCGACCCCGACCCGCTGGTTGCCTTCGCGGCCTGGCTGCGGGAGGTGGCCCAGGCCGGGCTGGCCGAGCCGAACGCCATGGTGGTCTCGACGGTTGGCCCGGACGGCGCGCCCTCGTCGCGCATGGCATTGCTGAAATCGTTGGACGAGCGCGGTTTCGTGTTCTTCACCAACTACGGCTCGCACAAGGCGGCCGACTTGGCCGGCAATCCGCAGGTTTGTCTGCTGTTCCCGTGGCATGCGCTGCGGCGCCAGGTGATCGTGTCCGGCACCGCGGCGCGGGTCGCGCCCGAGGAGTCGGCGGCCTACTTCCGGACCCGGCCCCGGGCCTCGCAGCTGGGGGCGTGGACCAGCCGACAGTCGCAGGTGCTGGCCTCGCGTGCGGAGCTCGACGAACGTTTCGAGGAGCTGGCCGAGCGATGGCCGGCAGACGTCGAGGTGCCGGCCCCGGACTTCTGGGGCGGCTACCTGGTCGCGCCGGACTGGATCGAGTTCTGGCAGGGCCGTGCGTCCCGGCTGCACGACCGGCTCCGCTTCGTTCGCGAGCCGGACGGATGGATCGTCAACCGGCTCGCCCCGTGATGATCTGACTGACAGTCAGCACATCGGCTCAGTCGGCACGACGGGTCAGGCTCGGGCGGCGAAGAGACCCGAGGACCCCGGTCAGCGCGGCGAGCACCGGAACGGCGGCAATGATCGTCAGTAGATCCAGCCAAGGAACCAACGTCCGGTCGTTCGACGTCGCAGCGGGACGGGCGGCGAACGCCAATCCGAACCCGAGGGCCAGACCGACGAGCGTTCCGAGCAGGGCCGGCAGTAGCGCCTGTGCGGCGCCGAGTCGCCTTCGCCGGCCCGGGGGAGCGCCGATCGCCGCAAGGGTTGCCAGGTCGGGTCGGCCTTCGGCCGCAGACAGAGCCACGCAGACCAGCACGCCCGCCAGGCCGGCCAGGGCAGAACCGCCGGCCGATGCGTCCCGCAACAGACGATCGGAAGTCGCTTCGGCGTCGGGCGCGTATGCGTATCCGCTCAAGGCGGCTTGGGCCGCTTGCAGGGCGGCAGATGCACGCGATGCCGATTCGGCCGGATAGTCGATGACGACCCCGGGCGCGTCGGACACATCCCAGCCGTGAGCGGCTAATACCGCAGCACTCACGTAGGCACTGGGCAGGCCGCTGTAGTCCTTCGGTCTGGTCAGGCGCAGCGCCGGGACCGAGACCGTGGGAACCTTCACCCGTGGCCCGTGCGGACTCGGCGCGCTGAGGTTCACGGTTCCGTCGGGTTCGAGACGGGTCGAAAACGAGTGCCTTGCCCGAGTTCAGGGCCGCGGTGACCACCGCGCGGTCGGCGGTTCGGCCGGAGGCAAGCAGCACCAGATCAGGTGTCCCGACCGCGACCCCCGCCTGCGTGCCATCCGGACTGGGGTTCACCACCACACCGTTGTAGTTGTGCGGGCCGCCCGTGGCCCCTGCTATCGGAATCACTCGCGCGCCCGGAAGCTGCGCGACCGCGGCCGCGATGGCGGTCGCCAAGGTGGCCGGGTCCTCGCCGAACTCGACGATCACCGACAGCGACAACGTGTGCGGTGGCGACGTCGCGAACAGGTGTTCTCCAGGCTTCTCGTGGCCGGAGTCGATCAGGCAGGCGAGGCTCACCGCCCCGCAGACGGCCACCGAGATCGCCACGGTCGCCGGTCCGGTCCGGTGGCACTGCCGGGCGGTGTCCCGAGCGGCCATCCGAGGCGTTGCCGGCAGGCGGCGCGCGATCCGGGAGACGGCGGCCAACGCCGCGGGCATCAGCATGAGCAGACCTGCGACGCCGATGAACACGGCGGTCACGATCGACACCGTGTCGTGCACGTGGTCCGGCAACTGCGGGCAGGAAGCAGCTTCGGGAAGGAGTCGCCCGTCCGCCTCGCCTCGGTAGTAGCAGACTCCGATGCTGCGGGCGTGTGCCGAGGCGGCCCAGGCGGCGAGTGCCGCCACCGTAACCAGCACCGTGCCGACCAACGGGCGCCACCGCGATCGCCTTGCCGTGACAGCGAATCGCTCCCGCAGGGCATCGGTCACGGGACGCCGACTCGCGGCGAACGCCGGCAGTGCTGCGGCAGCCAGCCCGGAGAAAAAGGCGACCGCTGCGGCCAGTCCGAGCTCGATCCACCCGAAGTGCGTGCCGATCACGACCTGGTTGGTCTGCTCCTCGATGATCCCGCGCAAGGCGCGATCGGCTCCGAACCCGATGGCGATCCCGCCTGCCGAGGCGAGACCGGCGAGCAGCAGGCCTTGGGCCAGGACCACTCGGCGCAGGTCACGGGGCGAGGCTCCCTGGCCCGCGAGCAGGCCCAGTTCGCGAGCCTGCCTGCGGGCGCCGACCGCGAACGCCGTTCCGGCCAGCAGCACGATCTCCAGCAGGCCGACGCCCCCGACCAGAATTCCGGTCGCGACCGCCTCCAGGTGCGCCCTGCTCGGGCCGGGCGAATCCAGCGGCAGGAGCTGCCGGATCTGACGGTCGTCCCGGCGCGTCACGGGGACACCCAGGGCGCTCAGCGCGGTCAACGGCCGGCCGTGTGGGCCGCGGTACTGCGGCGGTAGCTGGAGCAGGAATCGGTCGGCCCTGGTGCGGGTTTCCGCCGAGTCGATCCGTGAGGCCGACGGGATGACCGTCAAGGAGCAGTCCAGGCAGAACGGCTCCCGGATCAGTCCGACGACCTTGCTCGGCGCAGTGGGCCCGGGCAATGTCGAGACCGTAGGGCGGTTGCCGGAGTTCACCGGTACCGGGCCGGGCAGCAGCCCCCGGGGCGCCGCGTACGCGATGGTCGCCCCGGGACGCAGCGCCCCATGGCTGAGCAGCCCGAGGCGGTGGGCCACGCCCGGCGTGATCGCGGCCTCGTCCGCCGCGACCGGCGCGCGTCCGGACGCCAACTGCGCCCGGTTGCGGAGCAGCGGGTCATCCAGATGGTCGGTGACGAGCAGGTAGGAGTAGGTCTGATGACCGGGCGCGCTCAGCGTGATTCCATCATTGATCGACTGGCCCACCGCCCGGGTGCCCGGCGGCAGGGCGGCGAGAATCGGCGCGTCGGTGGCGTATTGGTGGCTCTGACCGATCCGCCTGCCGACGATCGCGTCCGCGCCCCCGAAGACTTGCTCCTCGAGCGCCTGCCTGGAGTTCGAGGTGCGCCAGACGATGTCGAAGCAAGTGCCGGCGGCCACCGGGATCAGGATCAACAACACGATCAGCAGCGAGCGCCACTCGTGTCGCAGAATCTCGCGGCGCGCCAGGCGCAGTGTGGCGATGCGCGCGCTCACGATGTCCCCTGTGCGCTCGCTCGTGGGCCGTCCAGGATGACCGGTTCGGCCAGGAGCGCGCCGTCGCGTAGGTTGACGATCCGGTCGGCCCAGCCGGCCAGCCGGGAGTCGTGGGTGACCACCAGCACCGCCGCGCCGGCGTCGCACCTGGCCCGCAGCAGGGCCAGGATCGCGTCGCCGCCGACAGAGTCCAGCGCCCCGGTCGGCTCGTCGGCGAGCACCAGGCGGCGGGGCCCGATCAGCGCGCGGGCGATCGCCACCCGCTGCCGCTGGCCGCCGGAAAGCTGCTCGGGAAAGGCGTTCTGATGCTCCGTCAGGCCGACCTCGGCCAGCGCGGCCAACGCCTCGGTACGGGCGCCGCGGGCGCGGACGCCGTCGAGTTCCCGGGGCAGCGCGACGTTCTCCGCCGCGGTCAACGCGGCGATCAGGTTCAGGTCCTGGAAGACGTAGCCCACACTGCGCCGGCGCAGCGCCGCCAACTCGGCTGCGCTCCGGTCGCGCAACGGCGTGCCCTCGACGTGGACCTGTCCGGAAGTGGCCCGGTCCAGGCCGCCGGCCACGTTGAGCAGCGTCGACTTGCCCGAGCCGGACGGTCCCATCACCGCGACCAGTTCGCCGGCCTCGACGGTCAGGTCGACCTCGCGCAGGGCGTGGACCGCGGTCGGGCCGGTGCCGTGCACCCGGCAGACGCCGGTCAGTCGCAGCACCGCGGTCACCGCGCGTCCCGGCCGGAGCGCAGCACCGCTTCGCAGTGGTCCAACCAGCGGACCTCGGCCTCGGCGGCGAAGATCGCGGCCTCGATGATCAGCAGCCCCGGCAGATCCGCGGGTTCGTCGCCTGCCTTCCTGGCCAGGTCGGCCTTGCGTGTCGTGGCGGCCTGGATCGCACGTCGGGCGGCGGCACGTTGCGCGTCGAGCACGCCGAGCGCATCGACGGCCGGGTCGGCCAGCGCCATCGCGAGCTTGATCATCAGCTCGTCGCGCGGGCGGGCCTCGTGTTCGATCGGGGTGGCGAACCAGTAGGTCAGCGCGGCCCGGCCGGCGTCGGTGATGCGGTAGAGCATCCGGCCGACATCGTCGGGTGAGCCGTCCGGCGTGATCAGCCCGTCCCGCTCCAGGCGGGAGAGGGTCGCATAGACCTGCCCGACGTTCAACGGCCACGTGTCGGCGGTCGCGGCCTCGAACTCGCCACGGAGTTGGTACCCGTACTTGGACCCACCGCTCAACAGCGCCAGCAGGCCGCGCCGGATGCTCATGGATACCGAGTATGCATACGCAGTATGCGGAAGGCCATCATTACGTGAGAAATTTTCGGCAGGAGCTGGTACTGCCCTGCCCCCGCGTCCAGCACGCGGGGTCGGGTGGACGGTCAGGCGGCCGACTCGGTGGCCGCCGGGCGGCGGTGCGCGTAGCGCGCGGCGCGCTCCCGTTCCAGCATCAGGTGTGGGTTGTTGCGGTCGTTCAGCGTCGGCGGGCCGAAGACGTGGAACAGGCCGCGCTTCACCCGGTACCCGATCCGCCAGGGCAGGTCTTCGAAGCCGTGCGGTTCGTTGTCGACGGTGGTGGTTTCGGTCTTCATGGCTACTCCTTAGCGAGCTAGTAGTTAGTACACTAACAAATAGCGTGGAGACGATCCAGAGGTAGGATGGCAATGTGACCAGGAAGACAGCGACCGCCCGCAAGGTCTATCTCGGCGAGAACCCGCTGGAGCTGGAGCGGCAGGTCTGCTTCGCGCTGTCGGTGGCGAGCCGATGCATCATCGGGGTGTACCGGCCGTTGCTGGAGCCCCACCAACTGACGCACCCTCAGTATCTGGTGATGCTGGCCATGTGGGACGCCGCTCCGCGTTCGGCGAAGGATCTGGCCGCGGCGCTGCACTTCGACCCGGCGACCCTGTCGCCGATGCTCAAGCGGTTGGAGGGGTTGGGCTACCTGACCCGGGAGCGCAGCAGCGCCGACGAGCGGGTGCTCACCGTCGACCTCACTCACAAGGGACGGGCCCTGCGGGCCGAGGCGGAGAAGATCCCGTACGCGGTGGTCGACCGGCTCGGCATGGAGGTCGAGGACCTGATGGCCATCCAGCAGTCGCTGATGCGGGTGATCGAGGCCACCGACCGGATGCCCGCGGCCGAGGTCGACCCGCTGGCCTGAGCCGTGCGACAAGCTGTCCTGAGCGGACAAAGGGAAGACCCGCGGGGTGTCGGCGAACCGACCGCCTGGAGGGACGTGCCCCGGGCACCCGCGGGTCTCGGTGACTGCTGTGGATTCGCCGACCGCTGCTGTGCTTGTCGGCGGACTTCTGGCCGTATGCGCGTTAGTACACCCGTATACGGCTCAGTGCGCCCGCCTGGCGACCGGTGAAGGTAGCGAGTCAGCGGCTAGCTAGCAACCACCTCACGCGTCCGATGACTACACAAAGTCTGGACCACCTCCCTTCCGTGTACTGACGACCGTACGACGCCGGCGGGCGTTCCGTCGAGGAGATTTCCCGGAATCGACGTAACGTGTCGCGGCGCTCGGGCTCGGGATCGACGCCGGTGGGGGATGAAGTTCGCGGAACTTCAGCGCGGCGGACAGACCTGACGTACCGTCATTATCGGGTCGGTCGCCACATTCCCGGCGTCCACACCCTCGTACCTTGTCCACAGCCCCGTGCGTTGCCTTTCCCCTGCCGCTCGCCACGCCGTACGCTGCGGCGATCCGGCGCGTCCGGCTAGGGAGGAGCTACCCGTGACCCGGTCCAAGTCCGCCGCGGGTCAGCCTCGTCCATGAGCATGCCGCCCACGTTGATTGTCGCCACCGCCCCGCCCGCGGGTGAGCCACCGGGCGCCGTTGTCCCGGGCGCCCCTGGCCCCACCCGTTCGCCGGCCCAGATCGCCTGGATCAGGTTCCGGCGCGACCGGGTCGGTGTGGTTTCCGCCTGGATCGTGGTGTTCTTCCTCGCGGTGGCTCTGTTGGCGCCGGTGATCGGCTGGATATACGGGCGTAACCCGTACACCACCTACGGCGTCAATGAGGGCGGTTTGCTTACGCCCAGCGGCCTACCCGCGCATCGGTTCGGCGGCATGAGCAGCTCGTTCTGGCTGGGTGTGGAACCGGGCTTGGGGCGCGACGTGTTCATGCAACTGGTCTACGGCGCCCGCACCTCGTTGTTCATCGCGTTCGTGGTTTCGGTGATCACCACGGTCTTCGGAGTGTTGTTCGGGATTGTGATCGGCTATCTGGGCGGCAAGGTCGACTGGCTCGGTGGACGGATCATCGACATCGCGTTGACCTTCCCGGGGCTGCTCCTGCTGATCGCGCTGAGCCCGATCATCGAGACCAAATTCTCCTCGCCCGACGAGGAACTGGCGACCTGGAAGCGATTCGCGGTCGTGATCATCGTGTTGTCGATCCTGGGTTGGATGGGCTCGGCTCGCCTGATCCGGGGGCAGGTGCTCTCGCTGCGCGAGCGGGAGTTCGTCGACGCGGCTCGCATGTCCGGTGCCAGCACCTGGCGGATCGTGACCAAGGAACTGCTGCCGAACCTGTGGTCGCCGATCATGATCATGCTTTCGCTGTCAATCCCTGGCGTGATCACCGGTGAGGCCGGCTTGTCCTTCCTGGGGGTCGGAATCCTCGAACCGATCCCGGACTGGGGCCGGATGGTCAAGGACGGCGCCGACGTCTACTTCGCCGACCCCATCTACCTGATCGTGCCGGGTACCGCACTGCTGATTCTGGTGATCGCGTTCAACCTGCTCGGCGACTCGCTGCGCGATGCCCTGGACCCGAAGGGCGTCAAGTGAAAGCGCGCGTGCGGCGCGCCGCCGGCCCATTGGCGCTGATCTGTGTCGCCGCGCTGAGTGGGTGTCAGTTCGGTGGACACGGCGCCACCGCGGCGGCCGCCGACGCCTGCGCCGCCAAGGATCGGTCGGAGTCGGCAACTGTCTACAGCTACAAGATCGACAACACCGCGAACGGCCCGGCGGCGCCGGCGCCCGGGGCGCGGTCGGGTGGGACGCTGCGGGTGTACGACGGGGCGGACTACCCACACCTCGACCCGGCCCGTATCTACGTCAACAGCGAGCAGTCGGTCGCCTTCCTGATGAGCCGAGCACTGACCGGCTATGTGCAGCACGGGACCGACATCCACCTGGTCGGCGACCTGGCCACCGACACCGGCCGGACCACCGACGGCGGCAAGACCTGGACCTACACCCTGCGCGACGGCATCACCTGGGAGGACGGTTCGCCGATCACCTCCGCCGACGTGAAGTACGGCCTGGAACGCGAGTTTGTCGCCGACTACAGCGAGGGTCCGACCTACTTCCAGTCCTGGATCGCGAACACCGGCGACTTCCACTCGGTCTACAAGGGGCCGTACGACGGCAAGTCGTTGGACGCGATCGCGACGCCGGACGCGAAGACGATCGTGATCTCCTTCAAGACCCCGCAACCGGACACTCCGTTCGACATGGCGTTGCAGGGCACTCCCGTCAAGGAGAGCAACGACACCCGCGAGATCTACGACCAGCATCCCTTCGCGTCCGGTCCGTACAAGATCGCGTCGCACGACATCGACAAGTCGATGGTGCTGGTCCGCAACTCCGCCTGGAAAGCGGAATCGGATCCGATACGTACCGCTTACCCCGACGAATGGGACTTCAACTTCGGCGAGGCGGTGTTGCAGACGTACCAGCGGCTCATCGGGGCGGCCGGTGACGACGCCGCGGCGATCACGTTGTCCGACCTGGTTCCCCACCAACTGTTGGACGAGGTCCTGGCTCGACCGGATCTGCTGGCGCGGTCGGTCGTCTCGCTGGCCCCGTTCGTGAACTACGAGGCGATCAACACCAAGCGGATAACCGACGTGCGGGTCCGCGAGGCCATGATGTACGCCTGGCCCAGGTGCCAACTCCGGCAGTTGGCCGGCGGGGCGGACACCGGCGCATTCGCGAGCGCCTTGTCGTCGCCGACCCTGCTCGGCCACCAGGACGACGACATCTTCCATGTCCCGCCCGCGGGCGATCCCGTCAAGGCTCGCGCCCTGCTGAGCGAGGCGGGCCAGCTGGGCCGGGAGCTCGTGATCCCCTACAACCCGCAGTCCGAGGATTCGCAGCAAGGGATGATCATCGTCAAGGAATTCCTGAGCAAGGCCGGCTTCAAGGTCATCGCCAAGCCGACCGACCCGAAGGCGGCGCTCGACCAGGAGGGCGACCCCAGCAATCCCTGGGACACGTACGGTTCTGCCTGGGCCGCCGACTGGCCCAGCGGCGCCACCGTCTACCCGCCCAAGTGGGACGGCCGCCTGATTGTCCCAGCGGGTGGCAACACCGACGAGTCGTTCTTCAACGACCCGGCCATCGACGCCGAGATGGACCAGGCCAAGACCGTCGCGGATCCCGTCGAGGCCGGCCAGCGCTGGGCACAGATCGACCGAGACATTCTCAAGCAGGTGCCCGAGTTCCCGATCACCTACTTCCGGTCCCGGCAGATCTACGGCCCGCGGATCGGTGGAGCGACGTTCGACAACGTGTACGGCGAGATCTCGCTCAACTTCCTGTACGTCAAACGGTAGAGGGTGCCTCACGTGGCGAACTGGCCTACTGCGGCGCGGCCCCGACGCCGCCCGGCTGCGTTGTCGTCGGAGCCGATACAACCCCGGTATCGGCTCCTCCTCCGCCTTGCCGGATCGGCGCCGGTGCTGCGCCTCGCTACGGCCGGCCACGTGAGACACCCTCTGACGCCCCCTCAGATCACCCGGAAAGGCGATTGAAACCGTGATCGGCTACCTGATCCGCCGCGTGGCGTCCGCCGTGGCGATCCTGGCCGTGGTCAGCGCGATCACCTTCTTCCTGTTCTTCGCGCTGCCCGGAGACCCCGGCCGGATCGACTGCGGCAAGGTCTGTACGCCACAGAAATTGGCCGAGATTCACCACACGCTGGGCCTCGACCAGCCGATCGTGGTGCAGTACTGGGACTTCATCAAGGGGCTCTTCGTCGGGCGCGACTACACCCAGGCGGGCCAGAAGGTGCACTGCGGTATTCCGTGCTTCGGGTACTCGACGGTCAACCACCAACCCGTCTGGCACACGCTGCTCCAGCGGTTCCCCGCCACCGTCTCGCTGGCGATCGGCGCAGCGACGATCTACCTGATCGTCGGAATCGGCTTCGGCGTGGTTTCCGCGTTGCGTTCGCAGAGCTGGCTGGATCGCTTCGGGATCGGCTTCACGGTGTTCGGTTCGTCCTTGCAGATCTTCGTGGTCGGGCCCGTGCTGATCCAGTTGTTGGTGCGCGACTGGCACATCATGCCCACGCCACAGTACGTGCCGATCACGGACGACCCGGTGGGCTGGTTCAAAGGGCTGCTGCTGCCGTGGCTTGTGCTGGCGCTGGTCTCGATGGCGTTCTACGCCCGGCTGACGCGGGCTCAGATGTTGGAGACCATGGGCGAGGATTTCATCCGAGCCGGCCGCGCCCGAGGGATCTCCTCGCGGTTGTTGCACTTCAAACACACCGGCCGCGCGACGCTATCGCCGATCATCACGGTGTTCGGCCTCGACCTGGCCGGCCTGTTGTCCGGGGCGATCATCACCGAGACGGTGTTCAACATCCAGGGCCTGGGCAAGTTGGCGCTGACCTCGGTTCAGCAGTCCGACCTGTCGATCATCATGGCCACCGTGTTGATCGGCGCCGTGTTGATCCTGATCGCGAACGTGATCGTCGACATCGTGTACAGCGTGATCGACCCGCGGGTGCGGGTCGGATGAGCGGGCCGCCCCCTGCGGGGCCGTTGCTGTCGCTGACCGACCTGCGGGTGTCGTTCAACACCGAGGACGGCGTCGTGCAGGCCGTCGACGGGATCTCCTTGGAGTTGGCGCCGGGCAAGACGCTGGGCATCGTCGGGGAGTCCGGCTCAGGGAAGTCGGTCACCGGCTTGTCGATCCTGGGCCTGCATGACCGGCGGCGCACGAAGATCACCGGCTCGATCCGCTTTGCCGGCAAGGAACTGGTCGGCCTCGACGAGCGGGCGTTGAACACGATCCGGGGCGCGCAGATCGCGATGGTGTTCCAGGACGCGTTGACCGCGCTCTCGCCGTTCTGGACGGTCGGCAACCAGATCGCCGAGGGCTACCGCCGACACACCGGGGCCGGTAAGGCGCAGGCTCGTAAGCGGGCGATCGACCTGCTCGGCCGGGTCGGCATCCCGCAACCCGACCGGCGGGTCGACGGCTACCCGCACGAGTTCTCCGGCGGCATGCGGCAGCGCGCGATGATCGCGATGGCGTTGGCCTGCGATCCGAAGGTGCTCATAGCGGACGAGCCGACCACCGCACTGGACGTCACCGTGCAGGCCCAGATCCTCGACCTGCTGGCTGATCTGCAGTCCGAGTTCGGCACCGCGATCATCATGGTGACCCACGACCTCGGGGTGATCTCGCAGGTCGCCGACGACGTGCTGGTCATGTACGCCGGGCGGGTCGTCGAGTCGGGTCGGGTCGACGACGTGCTTAGCCGGCCCGCGCACCCGTACACCTGGGGCCTGTTGTCCTCGGTCCCGCGGCTGGGCGCGGCGGGGGCTGAGTTGGTGGCGATCCGCGGCACCCCGCCGAGCCTGATCGGCCTGCCGGCCGGCTGCGCTTTCCGCCCGCGCTGCGACTACGTCGCCCAGGTGCTCGACGGCGCCTGTGCGACGCGGATGCCGGAGCTGGTCCCCGCGATGTCGACCGCCTCGCGCTGCCACCTCGACGAGGTGCGCCGGCGGCGGATACTGGTCGAGGATCTGCAACCGCGCTGGCGGGGCGGGGCGGCGTGACCGCCGTGCGCCCGGAACCGCCCCGTGCGGTCGTCTCAGGTGCGCCGCTGTTGCGGGTGCATGAACTCGTCAAGCACTTCCCGGTCCGTGGCTCGTCCCTGACGCGCCGTCAGACCGGGGCGGTGCGGGCGGTCGACGGGGTCTCCTTCGAGGTCGCTCAGGGCGAAACCCTCGGCCTGGTCGGGGAATCCGGCTGCGGCAAGACCACCACCGGGCGGTTGGTGTCGCGCTTGCTCGAGCCGAACTCGGGCCGGATCGAGTACAACGGCCGCGACATCGCGCACCTGCGCGTGAAGGATTTGCGTCCACTGCGCGGCGAGATCCAGATGATCTTCCAGGACCCGTACGCCTCGCTGAACCCGCGGCACACCGTCGGCGCGATCGTGGCCGCGCCGATGGAGGTCAACGGCATCGACCCGCCGGGCGGACGGCGGAAGAAGGTTCAGGAGCTGCTGGAGATAGTCGGGTTGAACCCGGAGCACTACAACCGCTTCCCGCACCAGTTCTCCGGTGGCCAGCGGCAACGGATCGGAATCGCCCGGGCCCTGGCGCTGCGGCCCAACCTGATCGTCGCCGACGAACCGGTCTCCGCGCTCGACGTGTCGATCCAGGCACAGATCGTCAACCTGCTGGGCAAACTGCAGCGCGAGTTGAACCTCGCCTACGTGTTCATCGCCCACGACCTGGCCGTGGTGCGCCACGTCTCGCACCGGGTGGCCGTCATGTACCTGGGCAAGATCGTGGAGATCGCCCCGGCCGCTTCGTTGTACGCGACCCCGCGTCACCCGTACACCAACGCCCTGCTGTCCGCGGTGCCCGAGATCGCCGACGAGGCCGACGGCCCGCGCCCGGAGCGGATCCGGTTGTCCGGCGACGTCCCCAGCCCGGTCAACCCGCCGTCGGGATGCCGCTTCCGCACCCGTTGCCCACGCGCGCAAGAGCGGTGCGCGAGCGAGGAACCGACGTTGCGGGTGGCAGGCGACCCGGAACACAGCGTCGCCTGCCACTTCCCGGTCACGCCGGTCGCGACGCCGTAGCGATGCGCCGCGAGGTGAGAAGCAGGTGACCGACGCGCGGTCGGCGTCGTCCGACACCGACCGCGGCGCGGCCCGGCTCAGGTCAGGTAGTGGATGTCGTCCATGTCGACGAAGGCTCTCCGGTGGTTGTACGAGATCTCCACCAGTTGCCGGTCGCCGACCACGCGGACCCGATCGTCGGGGTGGGCGGCGCTGCCCTGGTAGTCGTCCGAGTGGTAGATCGCCACTGCGACGTAGCGCTGCCCGGCAGGGATCCGGTACTGCAGAGGCACGATGTCGTCCGGCTCGATGTGCGCGGGGAAGGCGCTGCGCTCCGGATAAGCGGTGCCGTACACCGGGATCGAGTCGCGACCGTCCCGTGGGGTGACGACCTCGCCGACCGCGGGAGCAGCGATCCGGTGGTCCGGGTCGTGGAACCATCCCTTGTGGCCGCCGAACCACACCGCGGTCCAGGACTCGGTTCGGTCGGCGACCACGAATCGCTGGCCGACCACTGCCCGTGCCGACCAGTCCCACGTCTGGGACGTGCCGGGCAGGCCCGCGGTGTGCAGGGCCGGGTCGGACAGCAGCGAGGAGTCGTCGCTGGGTTGGGTGTGCAGGTAGACCACGTTGCTGGCCTGGGACGGCAGGTCGACGCAGCCGTTGTTGCAGTCCGTCAGCGTGTGATAGTTGTCGGCGAACCGTGGCATCAGCGCGATCACGTCGGGGCCGTCCGGGGCCGAGTCCCGTTCCTTGTAGAGCGGCGCGTCCAGCAGGCGGAAGTAGTACGCCCAGTCCCAGAAGGGACCTGGGTCGTAGTGCTGCTTCGCGGAGCCTTCGGCCTTCTCGGCCGGTATCTCCTCGTGGCCGATGATGTGCTCGCGGTCCAACGGGATGTTGAAACGGTCGGCGAGGTAGCGGACCAGCTTGGCCGAGGACTGGTACTGCGCCTCGGTGTACCAGCGATGGCCGTGGGAGAGGTAGCCCTCGTGCTCGATCCCGATCGAGTGCATGTTGTACCAGAAATTGCCGGTGTGGAAGGCGATGTGGTTGGTCGGGACCATCTGGGTGACGCGGCCGTCCCAGGACCGGATCACGTAGTGGGTGGCGGCGCCGGCGCCGTCGCTGGCCCCGTGGAAGAAGGACAGCGTGTCGCCGTACGACGCCTCGGTGTCGTGGATGACGATGTACTTGATGTCGATGCCGTCCCAGGGGCGATCGGCAGCCGTGAAACGCCCCGTGCCGGCCCGCAGGAAGTTGAAGTCGGGAGCGTTCGGGAGTTGAGCGGCTTCCCGCTCCGCCGGCATCGGCCTCGCTGCCGAGCCGATGGACAGGCCCGCGGCCGGCGCCGCACCGCCGGCGGCCAGACCTGCCGCGCCCAGCATGAACCCACGCCGGGACAGACCACCATCGGTGCTCATGTGATGTCTCGCATCTGTACTCCAACCCGCGCAGAACCCGGACATCCACGACATAGTGGGTCAGAGCAGTTTCCGGCGAAGGAACACTCTGTAACGGCGAGAATGAATGGACGATGCCAAGACTTTGCCCGGCCTATCGACTGCGGTGATCGACTACTCCGGAGCCAGTGTGAGTGAGCCGCCCGGGGCGTATGTCGCCGTATCGGTGGCCACCGTGTGGACCGACCCGGATCGTCCGCGACCGGTGGATGCACCCGCCCTGGCCAACCCGGTGGACCTGCCGAAGTGGCTGGCCGACATGACTCTGGCCGACAAGTTCGGGTTGTCGGAGCAGAACCTCAGCCAGACCCAGGCCCTGTACGGCGACCCGGTCCACGTGTTGTCCGAGAAAGCACGCTGGTGTCGGATCGCCCTGCCCGGCCAGTCGACGCCGAAGAATCCGCTGGGATATCCCGGCTGGGTTCCGAAGGCGCAATTGACGGACAGTGTGCGCTTCGCGGCCGCGGCAACGTACCGACCCTTGGTGCAAGTCCGTGGGGCCCCGACGGCCTGGCTGTACAAGGACCCACTGCTGACCGCCAGAACAATGCAGATCAGCTTCCTGACCCGGCTCCCACTGCTGGACCGCGTCGACATCGCCGTCCGGGTGGACACCCCCGACGGCCCGCGGTGGATCTCCGCCGCCGACGTGGCGGTGGCCGACGAGAGCGGCTACGGCCCGGAACCGACGGGCGCGGTACTGGTGGAGACCGCGAAGCGGTTCCTGGGTCTGCCCTATCTCTGGGGCGGCCGATCCGGATTCGCCCCGGACTGCTCGGGGCTCACCTCGATGGTCTACGCCGCGGCGGGAGTTGACATCCCGCGTGACGCGTCCGCGCAGGCGCTGCACGGCGGCGGGCAACGGGTCGACGCTGTCGACCTGCAGCCTGGAGACCTGTTGTTCTGGGCGAAGGACGAAGGTGTGGGGGCGATCCACCACGTCGCGATGTACATCGGCGAACAGCACATGATCGAGGCGCCCGGCTCGGCCGAAACGGTCCGAATCACCCCGGTCAGGTTCGACGCGGAGTACTGGGGGGCCGTGCGGTTCGAAGGCGATCGCTGATCGCGCTCGGTTTCCCGCTCGGGCGCACCCCGGCGATCATCGATCGGCAGGCCTGCTGACCGGCACCCGGGCACCGGGCCGGGCGATGACCGGGACGGCCGCACGCCGCAACAGGAGGCTCAACTCGTGCCGCCCGCCGACGTCGACCGACAGGGCCCGCGGCTGATGGCCCTGCGCCCACGCCGCCAGCACGTACTCACCCGGGGCGGCGGGCAGCAGGAACCCGCCGTCGCCGGCCGTGGCCAGGCGAGCGACCACCACCCCGACCGGGTCGAGCAGCACGAGCACCGCTCCCGCCAGCGGTGTCCCCGTCTCGTCGCTGACCTGACCGATGAGCACAGGCTGCCCCGTGCCGAGCGGCGGCCCGACTGCGGCTCGCCGCCCGGCCGCGGCCGACTGCCCGACCGCTGCCGGCGGGGCAGTCGGTGCCTGCGGTGCCTGCGCCGAAGTGTCGGGAACCGGGGCCGGCCGGCGGATCAGCACGAGCACCGCGCAGCCTGCGATCAGCCCGACGACACCGGACAATCCCAGCGTGGCCTGCAGTCCGGAGACGGCGGCTGCGTGCAGCGCCTGGCTCAGGGCCGCGCGGGTGTCGGCGGGCGCCGACTGCAGTAGTAGCGGCGACTGGCCACCGGCGACGGCGTGGGCCGTGGCCGCCGCGCCCGGAATCCCGCGGCCGCTCAGCACCTGGTGCGCCCGGGCCGCGAAAACCGTGCCCAGCAACGCGATCCCGAAGGCGTAGCCGAGCTGCTGGACGGCCCGCACCGAGCCACCGGCCATGCCCGCCCGTTGCAACGGAACCGCGTCCATCGCGGTCGCGTTCGACGCCGGAATGGCCAACCCGGCGCCGATGCCGATGAACAGGTAGCCAGGCACCAGGCTGGGCCAGGAGGCGTCGCCGCGCACGAATGCCAGACCCAGCAGCCCGCCGAACCCAATCGACAACAGCCCGGCACCGATGACCCGCCCCGGGTGGACGCCGTGCAACCTGCGCCCGAGCGCCGCCGAGGTGGCGAAGATGGCCAGCGACAACGGCAGCCCGGTCAGGCCGGACTCGATCGGGCTCAGCCCCAGCACCGACTGCAGCCAGATCGAGGTGTAGGTCAGCGCCGAGAACGAGGCCAGGCTCACGGCCAGCGACGCCACCAGCACCCCGACGAACGAGCGGTTGCGCAGCAGGCCCAGGTCGAACATCGCATGCGGCGAACGGGCCTGGACGATCACGAAGGCCACCAGACCGACCATCGAGCAGGCCACCAACGCCGCGGTGGACCCCGATGCCCAGCCGTGGTCGTTGGCCCGGATCATCGCGTAGGTGAGCAGGCCCGCCGCGGCGGCGAACGTGGTCATGCCCGCGAGGTCGATGCGGCGGCGGTGCTCCGGCGGGTCGTCGCGTAACACCACCAGGCACAGCGCGATGGCGGCGACACTCACCGGCAGGTTGACGAAGAAGATCCAGCGCCAGGAGACCAGTTCGGTGAGCAGCCCACCGATGATCGGGCCGATCGCCCCGGAGGCTCCCGCGGTCGCGCCCCACAGTCCGAACGCCGTACCGCGGTCGCGCCCGCTGTAGGCGTTGGTGAGCAGCGCGACCGTGGTGGCGAACATGGCGGCCGCGCCCACGCCCTGCACTGTGCGGGCCGCGATCAGCACGGGCGCGTTCGGGGCCAGTCCGCAGATCAACGACGATCCGGCGAAGACGGCCAGGCCGCCGATGTATGTGGTCCGCCGCCCGATGATGTCGCCCAGCGACCCGGCACCGAGCACCAGCGCGGCCAACGCCACCGCGTAGGCGTCCAACACCCATTGCAGCGCGGAGAAGGACGTATCGAGATCGCCGACCATGTTCGGCAGCGCGACGTTCACGATCGTCACGTCGATCAGCAGCATGAACGTGCCGAGGCAGACCGCCAGCAGCGGCAGCCACTTACCGATGCGACCGGAAGCAGGTCGACGATCAGGGTCTTCGACCATGCGAATGCTTGCTTCCGGGCGCACTTGGTGACGACGGTAGAGCCGCACGGCGTTCACCTCCCGTCCCCGCCCGCGCTCGGACCCCTTCACACAACGATGACCCCCGGGTCCGACAATTCCGCGGCGCCCCCCGGCTCGCGAGAACTAAGGCCAGCCTAAACGGCCGGGCCGTTTGCCGCAGCGCAAAGATCGACCATGTCACTCGGGCGCCGACTGGGACAGAATGGAAGTGCGGGACAAGCGGACGGGGGTCGGCCGATGAGTGAGCGCAGCGAGCGAATCAATAGACACAGTGCGACCGCATGAGCGATTTGATCGACACCACCGAGATGTACTTGCGCACCATCCTCGAGTTGGAGGAGGAGGGCGTCGTCCCGTTGCGCGCCCGCATCGCCGAGCGCCTGAGCCAGTCCGGGCCTACCGTGTCGCAGACGGTGGCTCGGATGCAACGCGACGAGTTGCTCACCGTCGAGGGCGACCGGCATCTGGAGTTGACGGTGAAGGGCCGCGAGCACGCCACCCGCGTCATGCGCAAACACAGGTTGGCGGAGTGCCTGCTGGTTCAGGTGATCGGGCTCGAGCCCGCCGACGTGCACGCCGAGGCGTGCCGCTGGGAGCACGTGATGTCCGAACAGGTGGAGCGCAAACTGCTCGAGCTGCTCGACCACCCCACGCATTCCCCGTACGGCAACCCGATTCCCGGCCTGGATGAGCTCGGCGAGAAAGAGGGCGAACGGTTCCGCGACGGCCTGGAGTCGTTGGACCGGGTGGCGACGGACGCGGGCGTCTCGGTGGTGGTGCGGCGCATCGGGGAGCCGGTGCAGGAGGACCTCGCGGTCATCCGCGGCATGTGGCGCGCCGGCGTCCGGCCCGGCGGTGCCGTCGTCGCGCGCAGTTCGCACGGCGGCGTGCTGGTCGGCCGCGGCGGCGAGTCGGTGGAGCTCGACTCGGCGGTGGCCTCCCACGTGTTCGTCGAGGTGATCACCGCTCCCGCGGCCAACTGAGTGGTGGGCGCCGGGGACTTCCGTGCGGCCATCGTCGCCGCCGGCAGCCGGCTGCGCGCCGCGGGATTGATCGCCGGGACCGCGGGCAACCTCAGCGTGCGGGTGCCCGGCGGCATCGCCATCACCCCGAGCGGCCTGGACTGCGGCGCATTGGCACCCGAGTGGATCGGGGTCCACACGCTCGACGGGACACCGGTCGACGCCCCGTTCGCGCCGTCCTCCGAGCTGCCGCTGCACCTGGCCGTGCACGCGACCGGCACGGTCGGGGCCGTGGTGCACACGCACTCGGCTGCCGCGGTGGCCGTGTCCCTGCTGCTCGACGAGGTCCCGCCGATCCACTACTACCTGGCCTCGTTCGGCGCGGCGGTCCGGGTCGTTCCGTACGCCCCGTTCGGTTCGACGGCGCTGGCGCAGGGCGCGGCGGAGGCCCTGCTGGATTCCTCGGCAGCGTTGCTGGCCAACCACGGAGCCGTCACCACCGGCTCCGACCTGGCCGCGGCGGTCGAGGCGGCGCTCACCCTGGAGTGGCTGTGCGACGTGTACCTGCGCGCCGCCGCGGTGGGTTCGCCCCGGCTGCTGAACGCCGACCAGATGGCGGCCGCACGCTGCGCGATGGCGCAGTATCGGGCGGCCAGGCCCAGCCCGGAATTCGGCGAGTCCGAGATGTCGCGCTTCCCCGACGCATACTCTTGATCATGTGATCCAGAAGCCCGCCCGCCCCTGGTCCGTGTTCCGCGGCGGCGCATGCTGCGCCCTCGTGCTCTCGCTGGCGGCGTGCGGCAGCAACTCGGACCCGTTGCAGGGCGCGGGCGCGCCGGCCCAGCCGCAGCTCACTGCCAAGTCCTCCGCCCCGGCCGTGCCGACCGCCTCGCCGACCCCGACTCCCACACCGGTGGCGCAGATCCCCAAGGCGGCCACCGCGCACACCGACGACGGGGCCGTCGCGTTCGTCAAGTACTACTTCGAGACGCTGGTCAACGCCGCCTACCAGACCGGCAACGTGCAACCGCTCGCGCTGGGCAGCGACCCCAACTGTGTGATCTGCCGGGCGACGATCGGCGACGCGGCGTACTTCACCGTGACCGGGACCCGCGCCCAGGGCGGCACGGTGTCGGTCTCCTCGCTGACCGTGACCAGCTCCGGCGACAACCTGGTGTCGATCATGCTGTCGTACAGCTCCGACAAGCTGTCGGAGACCAACGTCGACGGCTCGATCGCCTACACCACGCCGGCGGTCAGTGGCTCGCCGCTGGAGGCCCAGGTCCTGTGGAACGCCCCCACCAAGGGCTGGCGCATGCGACAGATCGTGAACAACCCGACATCGCCGACGGCCACCCCCACCCCGTGACCCGGCCGGCCGGGTGGTCGCTCGCCACCTAGAATCGGGTTTGCGCAGCAACCCAACTGAATCAGCCGCATCCCGAGCGGGAGAGTCCCTCCAGGCGGTCAGCCGCCGCGAACGGTGCAGTCGCCGAAATTCGGCGCCGAACACCGTCGCGTTCACGAACCTGCTGTGGGGCGCCGAAGGAGCAACTCCTCCCCGGAATCTCTCAGGCACCGCTACCGCCGGGACAGGCAACTCTGGAAAGCAGCGACCCGCGGGTCGCTCACCGACGGTGCAAGTCGCCCCGCGCAGCGGCGGGTCGGCGAAGCTCTCAGGTACCAATGACAGAGGGGGAGGGCGAAGGAGTTCCGGGCAGCCCCCGGACACGAGACGGAGCCCTGATGACCCCTGCGATCGCAAGTCCCCTCGGTGAGTTCGTCGGCCGCCATGTCGGGCCGGACGCGGCTGAACAGGCCCGGATGCTTGCCGTGGTGGGGCATTCCTCGCTCGCCGAACTGGCCGCCGCCGCCGTTCCGGACTCGATCCGACTGGCGCCGGACGGGGCGCCGGGCCCCGTCCTGGCGGTGCCCGAGGCATGCACCGAGCACGAGGTGCTGGCCCGGCTGCGGGAACTCGCCGTCGCCAACACCGTGCGCACGTCGATGATCGGGCTGGGCTACCACGAGACGATCACCCCGGGCGTGATCCTGCGCAAGGTCCTGGAGAACCCGGGCTGGTACACCGCCTACACCCCGTACCAGCCGGAGATTTCGCAAGGCCGGCTCGAGGCGCTGTTGAACTTCCAGACCATGGTCGCCGAGCTGACCGGGTTGGCCGTCGCGAACGCCTCGCTGCTCGACGAGTCCACCGCGGTCGCCGAGGCCGTGACGCTGATGCGGCGCTCGGTCCGCGGCATGCCGGACGGCCGGGTGGTGCTCGACGCGCAGTGCCTGCCGCAGACCGTCGCGGTGGTGCGGACCCGGTGTGAGGCGCTCGGGATCGACGTGCAGGTGGCCGACCTGGACTCCGGGCTGCCGGAGGGCGCCGTCTTCGGGGTGGTCGTGCAGTACCCCGGGTCCTCGGGGGTGCTGCACCCGCGGGCGCACTACGCCGCGCTCGCGGCCGCGGCACACGAACGTGGGGCGTTGCTGACCGTGGCCGCGGACCCGCTGGCGCTCACGCTGGTGGCCGGCCCGGGGGAGTGGGGCGCCGACGTCGCGGTCGGCTCCACGCAGCGTTTCGGGGTACCGATGGGGTTCGGCGGTCCGCACGCCGGATACATCGCCGTGCGAGCTGGGTTGGAGCGCGCGCTGCCGGGCCGTCTGGTCGGGGTCTCGGTGGACGCCGACGGTCGTCCGGCCTACCGGCTGGCGTTGCAGACCCGGGAGCAGCACATCCGGCGGGAGAAGGCGACCAGCAACATCTGCACGGCCCAGGTCCTGCTCGCGGTGATGGCCTCGATGTACGCGGTCTACCACGGGCCGGACGGACTGCGGGCCATCGCGCGCCGGGTGCACGGCCACGCGGCGAGCCTCGCGGCCGCGCTGCGGGCCGCCGGGGTCGAGGTGGTGCACGACGGTTTCTTCGACACGATCACCGCCCGGGTCCCCGGGCGAGCCGAAGAGGTACTGGCGGCGGCCCGCGACCGGGGGATCAACCTGGGCCCGGACGGCCCGGACCGGGTCCGTATCGCCTGCGCCGAGACCACGACCGCCGCGGTCGTCGCCGATGTCCTCGCCGCGTTCCGGGTCGCTCTCGACGTTGGGGGTGTCACCCCTTCCGACGGGACGAACCAGGGCGAATCGGGCGCCAACGTTGTCGTAGGGGGTGACACCCCATCGGAATTGCCCGCGGATCTGTTGCGCCACAGCGATTTCCTGACCGCACCGGTGTTCCGCAGCCACCACAGCGAGACGGAGATGCTCCGGTACGTCATGCGGCTCGCGCAACGCGACTACGCGTTGGACCGCGGCATGATCCCGCTCGGCTCGTGCACGATGAAGCTCAACGCCACCACCGAGATGGAGTCGGTGACCTGGCCGGAGTTCGCGAACATGCACCCGTTCGCCCCGGCGGCGGACCGGGCCGGGTACCTCGAGCTGATCCGGGACCTGGAGGGCTGGCTGGCCGAGCTCACCGGCTACGACCGGGTGTCGCTGCAGCCCAACGCCGGTTCGGCCGGCGAACTGGCCGGGCTGCTGGCGATCCGGGCCTACCACAAGGCGAACGGCGAGGCCGAACGCGACGTCTGCCTGATCCCGTCGTCGGCACACGGCACGAACGCGGCCTCCGCGGTCATGGCGGGGATGCGGGTGATCGTGGTCGGCTGCGACGAGGCGGGCGACGTGGACCTGGCCGATCTGGGGGCCAAGCTCGCCGAGCACGCCGGTCGGTTGGCGGCGATCATGGTGACGTATCCCTCGACGCACGGGGTGTTCGAGGAGGGCATCACCGCGGTGTGCGCCGCAGTGCACGCCGCGGGCGGCCAGGTCTACGTCGACGGCGCGAACTTCAACGCCCTGCTCGGCCTGGCCAAGCCGGGGTGGTTCGGCGGCGACGTCAGCCACCTGAACCTGCACAAGACCTTCTGCATCCCCCACGGCGGTGGTGGCCCGGGGGTCGGACCGGTGGCGGGGCGCGCCCACCTGGCGCCGTACCTGCCCAACCATCCGTTGAGTCCCGACGCCGGACCGGCCACCGGCGTCGGGCCGATCGCGGGCGCGCCGTTCGGCAGCGCCGGGATCCTGCCGATCCCGTGGGCCTACATCCGGCTGATGGGCGGCGCCGGGCTCACCCACGCGACGCAGGTCGCCATCCTGACCGCCAACTACGTGGCCGTTCGGCTACGGCCGTACTTCCCGGTGCTCTACACCGGCCGCAACGGGCTGGTCGCCCACGAGTGCATCCTCGACCTGCGGCCGGTGACCCGACGGACCGGCGTGACCGTGGAGGACGTCGCCAAACGCCTGGTGGACTACGGATTCCACGCCCCGACGATGTCGTTCCCGGTGGCCGGGACGCTGATGGTCGAGCCGACCGAGAGCGAGGATCTGGCCGAGATCGACCGGTTCTGCGACGCGATGATCGCGATCGCCGGCGAGATCGACCGCGTCGCCTCGGGCGAGTGGCCGGCGCAGGACAACCCGTTGCGCAACGCCCCGCACACCGCGCACACCTTGGCGGTCGCGGACTGGCCGCACCCGTACTCGCGGGCCGAGGCGGTCTTCCCGGCCGGGGTGAGCCCGGCGGACAAGTACTGGCCGCCGGTCTCCCGCATCGACGGGGCCTACGGCGATCGGAACCTGGTCTGCTCCTGCCCGTCCCTCGAGGAACTGGCCTCCGACTGACTCAGGCGCTCGCCCCTCGCCCCCTCGCCTTGCGTCCGGCCAACTGCTGCCTATTAGCGACGGTTCAGCCGGACGCAACGAAGGGGGCGGCGGCAAGAGGGGCGGCGGCAAGAGGCGCTGCGGCGAGAGGCGCCGCGACCGGGTGGGTCGGCCGTATCCTGTCGCGCGTGCCGGGCCAGTTGGTCGCGATCGGGGTAGCCGCGTCCGTGGTGGGGTTGCTGGCCGGATGCGGGGCGGCTCGGTCCACGGTCGCGGCGGCTGCCCCCTTGCCCGACGACCTGCTCGGGTTGCTCACCGGCCAGGCCGACTGCGGTGGCGCGAAACTGGTGCTGGTGCGTCAGCACTCCTGGGACTTCACCGGCGACGGGGTCGCCGACGCCTTGGTCGCGGTGCGCTGCGACACCGGGGCGGGCAGTCCCCCGTCGGCCGTGTTCGCGGTCGCCGCGGGGGGCGGCGGGCCGAGGATCGTCGGTGAACTGCTCCGACCGGCCGACGACGAGGTCGTCTCCGAGCTGTCCGGCCAGGGTGCGCAGGCCGTGATCACTGCATTCGCATTCGGACCCAACGCCCCGCGTTGCTGCCCGGACCTGGTGGCCGTGCATCGCTACCAGTGGAACGGGGCCGGATTCGACCCCGGGACCCGGGTGGCCACCCCGTTGCCCACCGCGACCGCGGACGCCGGCTGAGCCGGCTCCCCAAGCCCGCAGCAGATCTGACGTAGCGTCAGTCAGGCCGGGGTCCTGGACGGCGGCGGGCGACGGGGCGGCCGGGTGGGCTGCGGTAGCTTACGGTGCGTGCAGGGGGCTGACTGGGACGCGCGTTACGCGGCTGAGCCGTCGTTGTGGGGGGTGGCGCCGAATCAGTTCGTGCGGGCTCGGGTGGCCGACTCCGAGCCCGGCGTCGCGGTCGATCTGGCCTGCGGGAACGGGCGCAACTCCCGTTGGCTGGCCCGGCGTGGCTGGCAGGTCACCGGCGTCGACATCTCGACGGTCGCCCTGGACCTGGCGCGGCAACGGTCGGCGCCGGCGGGGGTCTCGGTCACCTGGGAGCACGCCGACCTGCGGTCCTGGACGGCGCCGGGCCCGGTCGACCTCGCGCTGGTGGCATACCTGCATCTTCCGGTCGAGGAGTTGAGCGCGGTGCTCCGCGCGGCCGCGGCGCATCTGACGCCGACCGGTCGGCTGCTCTACGTGGGTCATTCGCGAAGCAACTTCTACCGCGGTTTCGGTGGGCCGTCCGACCCCGGCGTGTTGGTCGACATCGAGGATCTGGCCGCGGTGGCCGAAGGACTGGCCGTGCGCGAGTTGGCGCACCTGTTCCGGCAGACCGACCAGGGGCAGGCGATCGACATCGTGCTCGACGCGTCGCCCTGGCCGACCACCGACCAGGCCGGGGCGGATGACGCGCACCCGGGACAGACCCGAGCCGGCGGACGCTAGTGCGCAAGGGCACCCTGGTGATCACCGGCGGAAGCCGGGGGATCGGCGCGGCCACCGCGGCGCTGGCCGCGGCCGACGGGTGGGACCTGTGTCTGGCGTTCCGTCGCAACGTCGCGGCTGCCGAGGAGGTCGCGCAGCGGTGCGCCGCCGCCGGGGCCGAGGTGATGCTGGCACAGGCCGACGTAGCGGTCGAGGCCGACGTCCTGGAACTGTTCGAACGGGCCGCGGAGCTGGGCCCGGTGCGCGGGCTGGTCAACAACGCCGGTGTGGTCTCGCCGCTGCGGACCGTGGCCGAGTTGGAGTCCGACCAGCTCGAGGAGGTCTTCGGGGTCAACGTGTTCGGCACGTTTTTCTGTGCCCGGGAAGCCGTCCGGCTGATGCAGGACGGCGGGACCGGTGGCTCGATCGTCAACGTGTCGTCGCGGGCGGCCGTTCTCGGCGGGGCCGGTCGGTACGTCGACTACGCCGCCTCGAAAGCCGCAGTCGATGCCCTCACCGTCGGGCTGGCGCAAGAGGTTGCCGCCGACGGCATCCGGGTCAACGGCGTGCGTCCGGGGATCATCGAGACAGACATCCACCCCGAGGGGCGCGATGCGGCGGCGCAACGGATCGAGTCGATCCCGCTGCGCCGCCTGGGCACCCCGGAGGAGGTTGCCGCCGCGATCGTTTGGCTGCTCTCGCCGGCCGCGTCGTACGTGACCGGCGCCGTGCTCGACGTCGCCGGGGGGCGTTAGCGACGCGGACCCGGCCCGTGGCTGTCGCCGTCGCCGTCGCCGAACAGGCCCGGCGGGATGTACATCTGCTTGCCGCGGTGGTCGAAGTTGTCGCAGTTGTAGCTGCCCTCGTCGCCGCCGCCACCGTTGCCGTTCCAGGTGCCGTGGTAGGCGCTGTCGCGTTCGTCGCTGTCGCGGTGGTCGTGGCTCAGATCGCCACGGTGCTCGCCGTCATGGTCGCCGTGGTGGTCGGCGTCGTGGTCGCCGTGGTGGTCGGCGTCGCGGTTCTGGTCGGCGTCCCGGTCACCGTCGTGGTCGGCGTTGTTGGCGGCGTGATGGCCGATCGGGTCGCCCGCGTCGTGGTGGTCGGCATCGGGGTGGTCGGCATCGGGGTGTTCCGCGCCGTGGTCGTCCCGAGGGTCCACCGGGGCGTCGATGCGGTGCGCCATCGGGTGGACGGCCCCACGGTGCCGGTGGTGCCCGTCGTAGGGCGAACCGAAGACCGGGTCGGTGCGGTCGAAGTTGCCGCAGTTGTGGTCGACTCGATGCTGCGCGCTCGCGGCGGTCGGCACGGACAACGCGAGCGCGGCGGCCAGGCCGAGGGCGGATACGCCGGATGCCGCTAATTTGGGGGCCCGGCGGGACTTGTGGTCCATGGCGTCTCCTCCACGATCCGGCGGGCAGCGCCCGCTGTTCCTTTGAGTGCCTTGCGGCCGTGCCTCGGGCGGGGGCCCTCGGTACGTCTGCGTTCGGCCGCAATGTGCGTCTGGGGCGAGTCTGACCGGATTGACCGGCGATGCCACAGAGCCGCGAGCCGAACGGGTGACCGATCTGTCGGACCCACGAACCGGACTCAGAACAGCTCGCTCTCGGTGTGGCGATACTTGGCCTCCAGCTCCAGCAACTGTTGCTTGCGCTCCACGCCCCCGCCGTAACCCGTGAGCGACCCGGCCGAACCGACCACTCGATGGCACGGCACGATGATCGAGATCGGGTTGCGGCCGTTGGCCAGGCCGACTGCCCGGAATGCGGTCGGCCGGCCGATCCGTCCAGCCAACTCGGCGTAGGAAACCCTTTCTCCATAAGGGATTTCCCGTAACGCGGCCCACACGGTCCGCTGGAACTCGGTACCCGAGCCGGTGTCGAGTTCGATGTCGAACTCCTGGCGGTCGCCGGCGAAGTACTCGTCGAGCTGCTCGGCCGTCCGGGCCAGCACGTCGTCGGCGGGCAGGTCGGCGGTGAACGGGTCGACGGTGGGGCCGAAGCGCTCCGGGTCCGGCATGTGTTGGTGGTCGCTCATGTACACGCATGTCAGGTGCTGCCCCTGCGCGACGAGGGTCAGCGGCCCGATCGGTGAGTCGACGACGAGGTGTCGGCGGGCGGCTTCCACTGCGCTCTCCTTCAGTTGACGGTGCGTCAGATTGCTGCTGCGTCGGGGATCCGATTAACCGAATGGGTACCGGTTGCCCACAGATACTGCACGGCGTAGGAGCGCCACGGGGCCCAGGCCCGGGACCTGTGGACAAGTGCGGCCTGTGGACGGGGCAGTCCCAACGCGGCCGCGGCCTGGCGTACGCCCAGATCGGTGGCCGGGAACGCGTCCGGGTCGCCCAGCGCGCGCATCGCGATCACCTCGGTGGTCCACGGCCCGATCCCGGGCAGGTGGCGCATCGTCTCCCGCGCGGCCTGGGCGTCGGCACCCGGGCCCAGCTCCAGCTCCCCGACGCGCAACGCCTCGACCAGCGCGGTGAACGTGGCGCGCCGGGTGGCGGGCATGGCCAGGGTCGCCCCGGCGATCCCGGCCAACGCCTCGACGGTGGGGAACAGGTGAGTCAGTCCACCGTCGGGGTCGTGCACTTTCTCGCCGTGCGCGAGCACGAGACGGGCGGCGTGGGTCCGCGCCGCGGCCGTCGAGACCTGCTGACCCAACACCGCTCGAACGGCCAGTTCCGCGCCGTCCACGGTGCGCGGCACGCGCCGGCCGGGCGCCCGCGCCACCTCGGCAGCCAACGCCGGATCGGCCGCCAGCACTTGGGCGATCGCGTGCGGATCCGCGTCCAGGTCCAGCAATCGGCGGCACCGAGCAATCGCCACCGGCAAATCGCGCAGATCGGCCAGCCGCAGCCGGGCGGCGACGAAACCGCCGCCCCGACCGGCGGTCGGCGGGCGCAACGCGACGACACCAGGGCCGTGCGGCAGCCGCAGGCTGCGCCGGTAGCGACCGTCGCGCCACTCCTCGACCCCAGGCACGGCAGTCGCGATCAGGTGGCCGAACAGGTTGTCCGGGCACAACGGCTCGCGGAACGCCAGTCGGACGTCCAGCACGCCCTCGGGGTCGGCTCCGGCCCGCCGACGTGCGGCCGCGCGCAGCTGGGTGGGTGAGGTGGCGAACACCTCGGCAACACAGGTGTTGAACGCGCGGCTGCTCGCGAATCCCGCCGCGGCGGCCACCTCCGTCATGCTCAGGTCGGTGGTCTCGATGAGCAGCCGGGCCGTCTGGGCCCGTTGTGCGCGGGCGATCGCCAACGGTCCCGCGCCCAGCTCGTCCTGCAGCAGCCGTTGCACCTGCCGCAGGCTGTATCCGAGGCGTGCGGCCAGGCCCGGCGCGCCCTCGCGGTCGACCACTCCGTCGGCGATCAGCCGCATCGCGCGGGCGACCACATCGGCCCGCACGTCCCACTCGGGCGATCCGGGGGCGGCGTCCGGGCGACACCGTTTGCATGCCCGATAGCCCGCCTGCTGTGCCGCGGCCGCGCTCGGGTGGAAGGTCAGGTTGCCCGCCTTCGGGTTCGCCGGACACGACGGCCGGCAGTAGATCCCGGTCGTCCGGACGCCCACGAAGAACCAGCCGTCGAAACGGGGGTCCTTGGCTGCCACGGCCCGCAAGCAGGCCTCGGTCTGTTCGTGCACGACCCCAGCCTGACCGGGCTCGGCGAGTGTTGTCCAGCCGAAAAACGACATCAAGCCGACTGGTTCTGACGCTCAGTCAGGTGAGCAGGTCCGCAGTGAGTCCGGCCAGGTCGATCGCGCCGCACATAGCCATGGCCGTGGCCAGTTCCCTGACGTAACCGTCCAACACGGCCTGCACGCCGGCCGCCCCTCCGACGGCCAAGCCCCACAGCACCGGCCTGCCGAGCAGCACCGCCTGTGCCCCGGCGGCCAGCGCCTTGAGCACGTCGGTTCCGCTGCGCAGCCCGCCGTCCACGTACACCTCGGCGCGCCCGGCAACGGCATCGCAGACCTCCGGCAACGCGTCGGCGGTGGCGATCGCGCCGTCCAGCTGTCGACCACCGTGGTTGGACACGATCACCGCCGCGCCGCCGGCGGCCACGCACGCCGCGGCGTCGTCGCCACGCAGCACCCCCTTGACCACCACCGGCAGGCCGGAGATCTCGGCCAGCCAACCGATGTCGTCGAACGTGATCGCCGGGGTGAAGTCCTGCACTATGTGGGCGGCCAACGCCGACCCGCCGCCCGGCATCGCCGGATGGGCTATGCCGAGGTTGGACAGCAGCATGCCGGGCGGCAACGCGAAGCCGTTGCGTTCGTCCCGCCGACGGTTCGCCGGGACCGGCAGGTCGACGGTCAGCACCAGCGCCCGGTACCCGACTGCCACCGCCCGGGCCACCAGATCGGCGGTGGCGCCGCGGTCGCGCTGCAGGTAGATCTGCATCCACCGGGGTGCCTGCGGGGCCGCTGCGGCAACCTCCTCCAGGCGCACGGTGGCCAGCGTGGAGACCACCAGCACGGTGTCCGCGGCGGCCGTGCCACGTGCGGTTGCCACCTCGCCCTCATCGTGCGCCAGCCGTTGATAGGCGGTCGGGGCGACGAGGATCGGTGCCCGAACCGGCGTCCCGAGGACCGTGCCGGCCGTGTCGACGACGCTGACGTCGCGCAGCACGTGGGGGCGCAGCCGGATACGGCGCCAGGCCGCGATGTTGTCGGCCAGCGTGCTCTCGTCCTCGGCGCCGCCGGCGTAGTAGTCGTAGGCCACTTGCGTCAGGCGTTCGCGGGCGGCCGCCTCCAGCGCGTCACAGTCCACAGTTCGCCAGGGTGCCACGCGGGGCACCCGATTGGCGTCAGCTGCTGCCGCCCAGCCCGTGTGAGGTCAACCAGGCGATCATCTTGTCGCGGAAGGCCGCGGCCGAGTGCCCGAGCGTGATTGCGTGCCCGGTGTCGGCCAACGTGATGCCGGTCGCGTCGGGGCTGCCGCTGAACAGCTTCGCCTGCTGCTCGGGCTGGGCGAAGAAGGCGTCGCTGTCGCCGGTGATCACCAGCACCGGAACCTTCACCTCGCGCAGCTTGTTCAGGTCGGTTGCGACCGAGGTGGGCGCGGCGGCCAGGCCCCCGCAGGAGTCCTTCGGCCGATGGGCGGTCACGTCGGTGACGACGGCTTGGTCGGCGTCGTGGAAGAAGTCGGCGGCGGCCTCGGCGTCGGATGCCTCGATGAACGCGTAGCCGTCCTCGTCGGAGTTGGGGCAGCGGGCCTGCTGCTCGAGCACTGCCGCCGGCACCCGCGGGGTGACGTATTCACCGGATGCGACCACGACCAGGTCGGCGATGTCGTGGTAGGAGTACGCCTCGGCCATCGCGACGAACCCCGAGGCGGAGTGCCCGGCGAGGCCCACCTTCTCGACGTGCGGTGCCTGCGCGATCCCGGCCACCTGGTAGGCCCCGGTGCGAAGGGCACCGACGATCTGATGGGCCACGTCGGCCTCGCTGCCGAAGCAGACGTCGTCGCCGTCCGGCTTCCCGCTGCCGGCGTAGCCGAGTCGCGTGATCGTGACCGAGACCAGGCCGCGCTCGGCCAGCTCACCGGCGTAGTCGTAGCCGGGGAACTTCGAGTAGCGCCAGAAGCTCTCGTCGACGCCGTCGCCGTGCAGGTAGAGCGTTGCGGCGGGGATCAGATCGGTGCGCAGGATGTCCGAGGGACCGGTGAGGTGGCCGACCACGTCGTAGGCGGCGTCGTCGGAGTCGCACTGGACTGCGGAGGTGTCGGTGTTCTTGACGTGGAACTTGACCGCCAGCGAGCTGACGCCCACCTCGGCGGCGCCGGCCGGTGCGGCCAGGACCGGCGCCGTCGCGGCGATCACCAGCCCGACCAGTGCGGGCAGGGCTATGCGTCGTTGCGAACTCATCGTCGCCTCGGCCTCGTCAGCGCAATCGGGAACCTGAAGTTCACCATAAGCACGAGTCGCGGGCGTTTGCCAGAATGACGCGCCCTGGCCGGCTCCGGGCTACCCCCGGGCTACAGCAGCGAGGCCGTCCACCCGTTGTCGACGACGTACTCCGAACCGGTGATGAAGCCGGCCTGGTCGCCGGCCAGGAACACGGCCAGCGGGGTGATGTCGCCGATCTCGCCCATCCGGACCTGCTTCTGCGCGATCAGCGGTTCGAAGTCGCCGCCGAGCGCGGCGCTGAAGATCGGGATGTTGTCGTTGACCAGGTCGGTGTTGGTGAACGTCGGCAGCAGCGCGTTGACCCGTACGCCGAACGGCCGGAACTCGGTGGCGGCGGTCTTGGTCAGGTTGACCACGCCGGCCTTCGACGCGGCGTACGAGCCGATCAGCGGTGAGCCGCGCAGCGCGGTGATCGAGCTCAGCACGATGATCGAGCCGCCGCCGGTGGCGGCCATCGCCAGCGCGGCTTCGCGGACGGTCAGGAAGACGCCGTCGAGGTTCACCGAGGTGACCGCCCGCCAGTCCGCCAGCGATGTCTCGGCCAGCGGCTTGACGATCGCCACGCCCGCGTTGGCCACCGCGATGTCGACCTTGCCGTGCCGCTGCGCGGTGCCCCGGATCAGGGCCTGCACCGCGGATTCGTCGCGCACGTCGCAGACGACGGCCTCGCCGCGGGAGAGCTGACCGGCGACCTCCTTGGCCGCTCCCTCGTCGATGTCCGAGACGACCACCACGGCGCCCTCGGCGTCGAACGCCTCCGCGATCGCGCGCCCGATTCCCTTGCCCGCGCCGGTGACGACCGCCACGCGGTCCTGCAGAAATCCGTGGGATGTCATCGGCGTCTCCTCGTCGGTCGCGGTGCCCGCGCGGGGGCTTTCCGGCCACCCTAGGCCGTTCTCGCGGGCACGGGTAGCCGGGTGCGTTGCGGCCCGGGAACACACTCGGGCCCGGCCGCTGTGTCGATCGAGCGGCCGGGCCCGAGATTTTCTGACGTTGCGTCAGTTGCGCCCTACTCGTGTGTGTGAATGACCCCTTGGTCGGCCAGCTCCCAACCCTGCGGCGACCCGTCCGGCTTGGAGGTGGTGTTGTCGCTGGTGTACTTGTACATGAACTCCCGACCCTGGCCGCTGTCGTGGCTCCAGGTCTGGTCCTCGAACGACCCGCCGCGCTCGGCCGGGGTGTAGCTGAACCTCTGGTCCATGGAGGCGTCGGTCTTCCAGACCTCACCGTTGCCCAAAGCGGCCATCAGCCGCTGGCGGGTGAGGTTCGGCCCGACCTGCTTGGCGGCCTCGGCGAACATGTTCACCCCGACGTAGGCGGCCTGGACGATGTGGTGCGTGAAACCGACGTTGGACTTGGAGTACCGCTCCATCACCGCCATGAACTCCGGGCCCCACAGCTTGTAGGTGGTGTTGGTCCAGTACCGGTCGATCGGCCACTTGCCGATGAACGAGCCCAGCGCCTCGGCCGCCATGTGGTTTCCGGAGACGCCGAGCGGCGGGTAGTAATCCTGCTGCCCGGCCTCGACCATGAACTTGACCAATGTCGCCGGGTTGATCGTGTAGTGGATGATGTGGTCCGGGTTGGCCGCCCGGAAGTTCAGCACCGCGGCCGACATCGAGGTCTCGGAGATCGCCACCTCGACCTTCTTGACCATCTTCGCGCCCGAGGCGTCCAAGATCTTCTCCACCTGGGTACAGGCCAGCTGCATCTCGGGGCTGGTCAGGCACAGCAGGCCGTAGGTCTTCGGCTTGATGACGTCGCGCACCCAGTTCGCGCCGGCCATCGCCTCGTGGATCATCGACATGTGGGTCGGGAACATGAACGGGTCCTGCCACTCGGTCTGGGAGTAGGCCCAGGAACCGACGTACGGGAGCCCGAACTGCTGCAGGTCGTCGTGCAGCGATGCGGTGGCCCAGTCGATGCTGCTGATCATCGAGAAGATGTGGTCCTCGCCGACCAACTTCTTCAGGCATGACTTGGCGCGCGACACCTCACCGGGACCGTCGTCGCAGTCGTCGAGGGTCAACCGCCGGCCGAGCACCCCGCCGCGGTCGTTGATCGCCTCGGTCGTCGCCAGCGTGCCGCGGTACACGGGCTCGGTAACCACGTTGGCCAGGGCCATGCCGTGCATGTTGATCGAACCCAGCTTGATGCTGTCCTTGGTCACGCCGGTGTCCGTGACACCGGCGAGCTTGTCGTACCGGCTGCGGTTGTCGTCCTGCTGCGACTTGGTCTCCTCCGGCGCCGCACCGACCGCTTTGACGCCGGTCGCGGTTGCGGCCGGTTGTTGCTCGAGTTTCGGCTGCTGCGGCGTCGATTTCGGCTGCTTCGCCGTCAGGGCCGCATGCGCCTGCGTCTGCGCCGCCTGAGCCGCGGCGATCTCTGCCTTGGCCTGGGCCAGGGCCTGATGAAGCGCGCGCTGGTTGATCTGGTCCAGGGATGTGTCCTTCTTCGGAGCGGCCTGGGAGTCGAGGTAGGCGGCGACTGCCTCCACGAGCTTTGCCGTGCTGTCGGCCGTGGCGGCCGGCGGGTTGGCCGGCGGAGGCGGCAGCGGCTGCGCGACCGTGACCGTGCGGGTGGTGCCGCAGGCAGCGGTCAGCAGGACCATTCCGACGACGATCGGAATCCCCGCGACCAGCTTGCGGCGATCAGAAAGCAATTTCATTCCACGGCGCCTCTCGTGTTCCCTGCGGTCAACACATGGTTCTCCTTTCGAGTAGATCACCGTGCGGCCCACCGGTCGGCGCAGGCCGGTCGGCGAGTTGGGCAAATTGGTATGCGCCGGTGACCTGGTGGCGCCGCGCTCGACCGGGCCGATCCGGCCATCTGCATCCCCCCGGTGCGAACAGTCGGCCACGGCGTGGCGTCAACGGGACAGCTGCGCCAGCTTCGCGGCAACCGCGTCGCGCAGGGTCTTCAGCTTCTCGCGGTCGGCGGGTTCGGTGTCGCCCTCGAGTCGTTGGTCGATCTTCGCGAGCAGTGCGCCCAGCTCGGCGGTCATGTCGGGCGAGGCTGGGGCGCGCACGGCGGGCGGCGTTGTCGCCGAACCGCCGCCGAGCGGCCGGGAGACGCCGGTGTCGGTCGCGTGGTCGTGGCCACCGGTGTTGTGGGCCACCACGGGCACCACGATGCCGACGGCGACGGCCGCAACCGCGGCCGCGATCCGCCGGGACGGGCGACCGCCGGCCGAAGCGGGTACCTGGACGCCGGCGAGCAGTGCCGGGTCCAGTGCGGATTTGGCGGCAAGTGCGATCGCCGTCTCCGGGTCGGTGACCCCGGCCGCGCGCAGCACGCCGGAGGCCTGCTCGGCGGTCAGGCCTTGCAGGTGCTCCAGCACATAGGCGATCCGCGCCGCGGGGGGCAGGGCGCCCAGTTCCCGGTCGACGCCGTCGCTGCGGGCGAACAGTGCCATGCCCGTGCGGCCGGCCGTGGCGTGCAGGACATGTGTGACCAGGCGCGCAACCGGATCGGCCGCCTCCCGGGCCGCCGTGGCGGCGGCGTTCGCGAACTCGAGCCTGCGGCGCCGGCCGAGGCTGGGAGCGAGCATCAGGTAGGCAAGGCGCCGCAGATGGTCGGCGTCGGCCATACCTGCTCCGATTCTGAGCGCGACTGCGGCGGGTTACGCGGGGTTGCCCGCGATCCGGTCAAGACGGCCTGGCCGGAGCTGGGGGATCCCTACATCGAAACACGACATTCCCGGACGAACACCAACGAAACGTTAAATACCCCTCTTGGCACGGCGTGGCGCCGCACCAATCTCGCGGGTGCTCGGCGTCTGCGGTGCGGCGCCACGACGTGGCACAGCCGGCACCAATCTCGCGGGTGCTCGGCGGAAGCGGTGCGGCGCCACGACGTGGCACAGCGAGACGGGACTGCCGGCTCCCGGCGTGGCCCGCCCGACACGCTCCATGGCTCAGCCCTTGATGAGCGCGCGCGCAATCACCAGGCGCTGAATCTGGTTGGTGCCCTCGTAGATCTGCGTGATCTTGGCGTCGCGCATCATGCGCTCCAGCGGGTAGTCCTTCACGTAGCCGTAGCCGCCGAGCAACTGGACCGCGTCCGTGGTGACCTTCATCGCCACGTCCGAGGCGAAACACTTCGCGGCGGCACCGAAGTAGCCGACATCGGGTTCGCCGCGCTCGGACTTCGCGGCCGCCTGGTAGGTCAGCGAGCGGGCCGCCTCGATCTGCATCGCCATGTCGGCGAGCATGAACTGCAGGCCCTGGAAGTCGCTGATCGGCTTGCCGAACTGCTTGCGCTCCTTCATGTAGGCCACGGCGTGGTCGAGCGCGCCCTGGGCGACCCCGATGGCCTGGGCGCCGATGGTGATTCGCGTGTGGTCGAGGGTCTTCATCGCGACGACGAAGCCCTGGCCCTCCTCACCGATCATCCGGTCGGCCGGGATGCGGACGTCGTCGTAGAAGACCTCGCGGGTCGGGGAGCCCTTGATGCCGAGCTTGCGCTCGGGGGCGCCGAACGAGACCCCCGGGTCCGACTTCTCGACGACGAAGGCGGTGATGCCACCCCGCGTGCCCTTGGCCGGGTCGGTGACCGCCATCGTCGTGTAGTACTCGGACTCACCCGCGTTGGTGATCCAGCGCTTGGCGCCGTTGAGGACGTAGTGGTCGCCGTCGCGGACGGCTTTGGTGCGCATGCCGCCGGCGTCGGAGCCGTCCTCGGGTTCGGACAGGCAGTAGGAGAACATCGCGTCGCCGCGGGCCACCGGGGGCAGGTACTTGCTGTTCAGCTCGTGGGAACCGAACAGGATCAACGGCAACGTGCCGAGCTTGTTCACGCCGGGCAGCAGCGAGGAGGACACGCAGACCCGCGAGATCTCCTCGATGATGATCACGCTGGCCAGCGCGTCGGCGCCGGCACCGCCGTACTCCTCCGGGATGTGCGGGGCCAGCAGATCGGCCGCGCGCAATGCGTCGTGCGCCTCCTTGGGGAAGCGGCTGTGCTCGTCGACGTCGTGCGCGTGCGGCGCGATCTGCTCCTCGGCGATCTCGCGCACCGTCTGACGCAAGGACTTGTACTCATCGGGCAGGGAGTACAGGTCGAACGAGGCGTTGCCGGCCATGGTGGCGCTCCTTCTTGTTCGACTGGCTAGTGTTCGGCTGGCTGTGGTTGTGCGCCTTGCTAGTACGAATGGAAACCTCGGCCGCTCTTCTTGCCGAGCAGGCCCGCGTCGACCATGCGCAGCAGCAGCGGCGGCGCGAAGTACAGCGGCTCCTTGAACTCCTCGTACATCGACTCCGCGATCGCCTTCACGGTATCCAGCCCGATCAGGTCGGCCAGCGCCAGCGGGCCCATCGGGTGCGCACAGCCGAGCACCATCCCCTGGTCGATGTCGGCGGCCGAGGCGAACCCGGAGTCCATCATCCGGATCGCGGACAACAGGTACGGGATCAGCAGTGCGTTGACGACGAACCCGGCGCGGTCCTGGCTGCGGATGCACTGCTTGTGCAGGGTTCCGGTGGCGAATGCTGCCGCGCGTGCCGCGGTGTCCGGAGCCGTCAGCAGCGAGCAGACCAGCTCCACCAGCTTGAGCACCGGCACCGGGTTGAAGAAGTGGATCCCGATGACCATCTCCGGGCGGCCGGTGGCCATGCCCAGCTTCATGATCGGGATGGAGGAGGTGTTCGAGGCCAGGATCGCCCGCGGGTTCTCCACGATCTTGTCCAGCGCCGTGAACACGTCGAGCTTGATCTGTTCGATCTCGGCCACCGCCTCGATCGCGACGTCGACGGCGGCGAAGTCGCTCAGCTCGCTCGTGAACGTCAACCGGCCCAGCGTCTGGGCGTGGGTGGCGGCGTCGAGCTTGCCCTTCTCCAACGCGCGGTCCAGGGACTTCGTGATCCGCGTGCGGCCGGCGGCCAGGGCGTCGGCGTTGGCCTCGGTGACCAGGACGTCGAGACCGGCTCGGGCGCAGACCTCCGCGATGCCGGAGCCCATCAGGCCACAGCCGACCACCCCGACGCGCTGGATTTCCGTCATACGTTCCTCCGGTACTGGCCGCCGACCTCGAAGAACGCCTCGGTGATCTGACCGAGCGAGCAGACGCGGGCGGCGTCCATCAGCACCGCGAAGACATTCTCGCCGGCCATCGCGGCCTGCTGCAAACGATGCAGGGCCTGGTCGGCCGCAGCGGCGTTGCGCGAGTGGAAGTCGTGCAACCGGGTCAGCTGGGACTGCTTCTCGGCCTGCGTGCCACGGGCCAGTTCCAGCTCGACGACGGTGCCGCGGGCATCGGGGTTCAGGAACGTGTTGACTCCGACGATCGGCAGCGAGCCGTCGTGCTTGCGGTGCTCGTAGAGCATCGACTCGTCCTGGATCCGGCCGCGCTGGTAGCCCGTCTCCATCGCGCCCAGCACGCCGCCGCGTTCGGTGATCCGGTCGAACTCGGCGAGCACGGCCTGCTCCACCAGATCGGTGAGGTCGTCGATGATGTAGCTGCCCTGCAAGGGGTTCTCGTTCATCGACAGCCCCCACTCCCGGTTGATGATCAGCTGAATCGCCAGCGCCCGGCGCACCGACTCCGCGGACGGGGTGGTGACCGCCTCGTCATAGGCGTTGGTGTGCAGCGAGTTGCAGTTGTCGTAGAGGGCGATCAGCGCCTGCAGTGTCGTGCGGATGTCGTTGAAGTCCATCTCCTGCGCGTGCAACGACCGGCCCGAGGTCTGCACGTGGTA
>DATAUG010000045.1:0-6239 GCA_036268355.1 Sporichthyaceae bacterium | reverse complement strand
GCCGGCCGCCGGCTGACTCCAGCGCTGCCTCGCGCAGCACGAGCTGATCCGCCCCGTCGAACCGGTCGGACGCGGCGGCATTGGCCAGCGTGAGGTCCTCGCCGAATACCAGGACCGGATTGCGGCTGCGACGCGAGCGTTCCTGGAATGCCGCGAGCATCTGACGCTGTGTCAACCCAGATCCGAGCTCCAGGCGTTGTTCGATGGCGCGGACCGCCCACGAGAGATACGGACGGAAGAGGGGAGTCGCATGCGAGGCGTAGGCCGAGATGTCGAGCAAACCCTCCAGGCGACGAGTCAGCGGATGCAGGATCGGGTGCGCGTAGCAGCTGAAGTCCTTCATCGACTCGAGGAAGTGCTCCTCGCCGGACACGGCGAACGCGGTGCGCAGCTCGAACGCTGTGGCCAGGGCGTTGGTGCCGGTGGTCTCCTCGCGATACGTGTGGCCCGGGACGCAGAGGACGCGGTCCAGCAGGGCGTTCATGCCGGGCTGTCCGCAGCGCCGGTCGATGATCCGCGCGTGCCGGTCGGCCAGCATCAGGCAGTAGGGCATGCCGGCCATCTGTCGGGCGAAGTCCTCCAGGACCGGGCCGGCCGCGACCATCAGCCGACTTCCCGGGTCCACGTCACAGATCGGTTCCTCGACCAGGGGCGTGCCCGGGTCCAGGCCGTTGAGGCTGGCCCGATGCCACGCGAGCTGGATCTCGCGGCGCAGCTTGGTCCCGTCCATGTCCTTAGCCAAACAGCAAAGCGAGCTGCCCGGTGTGCCAAATCGGAACACTCTGCTGGACACCCGGGAATCCGGCCGGGGCAGCGGAGACGATCTCGAACCAAGAGGTGATCGGCCCGGCGACGGCCGCTGAAAACAGGAGCTCCCCACTCAAGATCATCTGTCAATAACCCTGCCCATCCCTGATGGTGCGGGGCCGGTCAAGCCGCGCACCCACGCGCTCAGCGCACCGGCAGGTGGTCCGGGGTTCCGCCATCGGCAAGGGTCGGGACGTCTGTCGGTCTGACAATGAATTTGACTATGAAACAGGGTCGGTCAGGGCGCCTGCAGTAGATGGCTCGGTGACGAAGGTGCAGGTCAGCGGGCTGTGGTCGATCAGGGCGAGCCGTTCCGCCCTCTTTTCCGCGGGTTCGGGATTTGATCCCACGGCGGCCACGACCCGTCCGACGACCCGCCCACCTGCTGACCCGACCAGACATTCCGGCATCGGTCGCGCTGGATCCGCGTGGAATCCCTCGTGGAATCCGCTGCAGCGTTCGCCCAGTTCGCCGAGGTCGTGGAGTGTTCGGTGGCGTGACGTCGGTGCTGGTGGGGCGATGAGCGACGCATGGCGGCGCCCTCGTAATGCGTAGGTCATCGGTTCGATTCCGATAGGCGGCTCCACCGACTCCGGGCGGGTCTGTTCGCGAACAGCGCGAACCGGATCGTCGGTCGTCACATTGCGACGCTCCGCGTCGCTCCACGCTCGCACTGCTCGCCGCGTACTGCTTGGCAGACCATCGACCGCCGAGGCGCGCAAACGGGGGCCGCATCGACACTCTGCCGAGCGGCAGCATGCGGTTGCGGGTGTTCGCCGGCTACGACCCGGTCACCGGGAAGCGCTACGACCTCACCGAGACGGTGCCCGCCCGGCCGACGGTGCGGGAGACCCGGCGCGAGGCGGAAAAGCTTCGAACCCGGCTGCTGAGCCAGATCGACGAGCGGCGCAACCCGCGCTCGCGCGTGACCGTGAACGACCTGATCGACCGCTGGTTGGACGTCGTCAAGCTGGAGGCCACGACCCGGCAGGGCTATGTGGGGAAGATCGAGAAGCACCTCCGCCCGACGATCGGCAAGGTCGAGGTCGGCAAGCTGGATGCCGAGACGATCGACTCGCTCTATGCCACGTTGCGGCGCTGCAAGGAGCATTGCGGCGGCCGCTCGTACGTCCAGCACCGGACCAAACGTTGCCCACGACTGTGCCGGAGGCGACGGTGTGCGCTCTTGTGGCCCGCACCGCTGTACGCCGCTGTCGGACGGCAGCATCCGGGTGATCCACTCGATCCTGAAGACCTCGCTGAACCGCGCCGTCCGGTGGAAGTGGATCGCGGTGAACCCGATCTCATTCGTCGACCCGCCACCGATCCCGCCGCCCGACCCGTCCCCGCCGAGCCCCGAAGAAGTAGCGACCATCCTCACCGAGGCGTTCAAGGATCCCGACTGGGGCGCGCTGGTCTGGCTCGCCATGGTGGCCGGCGCGCGCCGCGGCGAGTTCTCCGCGCTGCGCTGGGCCGACCTGGACCTCGACCGCGTCACCCTGACCGTCGGCCGGTCGATCGGCCAGATCGGTGGCCGCAGCTGGGAGAAGGACACCAAGACCCACCAGCGCCGCCGGATCAGCCTGGACGCGGCGACCGTACAACTGTTGGACGACCACCGCTCACGTTGTACGGCGCGTTGTACAGCGCTCGGCATCGGGTTGGACGCCGACGCCTACGTGTTCTCACTCGACCCGGACAACTCCACGCCGCTGCGGCCGGGCACCATCACGCAGCGCTACGGCCGGATGGCGAAGGCTCTCGGTCTGGACACCCACTTCCACGCCCTGCGCCACTACTCGGCCACCGAACTGATCGCCGCCGGGGTCGACCCGCGCACCGTCGCCGGGCGCCTCGGCCACGGCGGAGGCGGCGCGACCACCCTGCGCGTCTACTCGGCCTGGGTGCCGGAATCGGACCGCAAGGCCGCAGAGACCATCGCAGCCAGGATGCCTGCCCCGCCTCGCCCCGCGCCCGGGATGTAGCCGGTCACCCAACGCAACGACCGTCGCCGTGCGACGAAGAAGATCATTCCAATCACACCCAGGCATCACGATCCGATGGAGCCCGGCATCGCGCACGAAGTCACGTTGAGTGATCGCGGACGGCGCCGCGGGTGCCGCCCTGCCGGTTGCGGACCCGTCGGCATGGGCAGGAGGAGCCGGGCCGATGTCGAGGTTGGTCCGCAAGCCGTGCCCAGGGTGTTCTCAGCACGGGCCGGGGTCGTTGGATGCCGCCGAGGCGCATCGGCTGTGGTGGGGCCGGGCCACGATGCCGCCACCGCTGTTCCCGCCACCGCCTCCGGCGGAGGGCGCGGTGTAGGCGTAGGCCGCGCCCTTACCGTTGGGCCCGCCGTTGGTCCCGTAGGCGCCGATGACGATGGTGTTCCCGGCGGTGGCCACCGAGTTCCCGAAGAAGTCGGCGGCGGTGTTGGCGGGGTCGGTCAGGGTGGTGGTGGGGGTGGTCGGGAAGCCCCCGCCGGTGGCGACGTACACGTAGGCCGCGCCCTGGCCGCCGTTGGCCCCTGGGCGGCGATGACCATGGTGTTCCCGTCGGTTGCCACCGAGTCCCCGAAGAAGTCGGCGGCGGTGTTGGCGGGGTCGGTCAGGGTCGAGGTCGCAGTAAGGGTGGGGTCGATGGTGATGGGGTAGGTCGCGGCGCGGTCGTCGAGGTGGATGGACAGTTGCCGGTGGTTCAGGCTCAGGACGGCGGGCAGCACCCGCCCGGTGGCGTCGGTGGCCCGCAGGTCCCGGTAGGTGAGCGCGCTGTCCCCGCCGGTCAGGACGGCTCCGCGGCGGCCGGGGTCCAGTGCCCCACCGGTGGCGGCCGGGCCCAGATCGAGGACCACCGCCTGGGGCCGGGCCCCGGGCGGGGCCGCGGGCGGGGCCGCGGGCGGGGCCGCGGGCAGGGTGAAGGCCTGCTCGATCCCGGCCGGGCCGTTTGTCCAGGTCTCGACGACCTGCCCGTAGCTGCGGGCGGCCTGGTTGCCGCTCGCCTGCCAGGTGCCCGGCGGGGTTGGGGTGAGGTGGCCGCCGCGGCCGATGCCGTGCAGGGACAGGCCAAGGCCCCGACCCGCCCCGACGGCGGCCCGGGCCCCGGTGGGGGTGAAGGCAACCTGCAGGTGCCGGGCGCCGGTCATGACCATGCCGTGGCCCGTCCTGGTCACGGTGTAGCGGTGGTCGCGGCGCCCCAGGTCGGCCGAGATCCCCGTGCGCTGCTGTGGGGACAACCTCGCCCAACCCGCCTGTCGACCCACGGCCTGGCGCGGTTGCGTCCGCGTGAAGGCCTGGTGCCCGGACCCGGCGCCGGCCTGCCCGTCACGGTGGTGCGCCGGGGACGGTACCCCGACCAACAGCGCGCCGGCCCCGGCCGCGGTGAGCGGGCCGGTCAGGGCCGAACCGGCCAACAACCCGGCCACCAACAGGCGCCGGACCGAAACCGGACCGAACATTTGTGCCCCCCCAACAGTCGCGCCCCCGGCATCAGGGGGCAACTGCGAGCCCGATGCTTTTAGGTCATGAATATGGGGCGGACCTGGCCGTTCCGCACCGATGTGCACCCCAACGGGTGACTTGCCCGAAACGCCCCGGGCCACCGGCGCACCTGATCACCGCGACGCGTCCGCGGTCTCCGCAACCCTCCGTTTCGGGGACTGGCGGTCAGGGCGTTTCGGATCCGGCGACGGTCGTTCGGGTTGGCACTGCGCCGAATCCTGCGGCCGAGGAACAACCGAATTTCGACGACTTGTGAATTGGCCGTAGGCGGCGTGGGCAATTCAGGTTTGACATTGCCACATGCGGTTCCGTGACTGCTATTGCGTTGCTGACTGCGGTACAGCAACGCAGTTCGCCGCTCGCGGTGCCCGACGGCGTGGGTCCCGGGCCGCCGGCACGGCAGCCCGGCGCGGCGGCGTACACCGCCCAACCGGTCACCGCCATAACGGAGAGACTCAAAGTCAATCCCTGACTGATGCGCATCGTCCCTCCGGGCCCACAGTGCTCGGGTCCACACCGCCTCAACCTTCGACCCAGCACGGCCACTCGACGTTCGGCGGTTGCAGCCGGTTACGACACCCGGTGAAAGACGCGCCCGCTGGGCAGCCGTCGGATCGTGATGCCTTGGTGTGTCTGAATCGGTTCTGGCCGAAGGCCTTCTTCTTCGGACGCTGCGACCGGGTCGAGACGGCCCGGGCGGGCTGGGGGATGGAAAGCGCACCGTCGTGGGGCACACGCTGTTGTCGAAGCCCGGCAGGGAGCCTGCGGGGTGCCCTCACCTGTGTGCCCCCGCGAGCGAGGTCGGTGTCGTTGGAGGTGCCTGTACAACGAGTCGTACAAAGCCCCGGGCACCAGTTGTACGCCGTTGAACTGCGTCCAAAGCTGTACCCCGGGCTGAACCTGTCGACAGTCCTGCCGCGAGGTACGTACACTTGTCCGTACGTGGAGGTGGGGGCATGGCGACGTCGGCATCGGCTCGGTTGGAGTTCCGGGTTCGCCCGGCCAGCAAGTCGCGGATCGAGGCTGCGGCGGCGTTGGTCAACGAGCCGGTCAGCGAGTTCGCCCGCGGCGCGGCCGAGGAGAAGGCCGAGCGCATCCTGCGTGAGCACGAGGCCACGACGACCGTTCCCGCCGAGTTCTTCGACGAGCTGCTCGCGGCTCTCGACGCCCCGCCGACGGCGAACGCCAACCTGGCCGCTGCCGCGAGACGGGCCCGCGAGATCGTCGTCCGCGACTGACGGATGGCCTACCGTTCCCAGCGATTCGATCCCGAAGTCCACGACGCAGGCTCTTTCACCTGCGGTGAGCCGAGCCTTGACGACTGGCTCCGTGACCAGGCCGCTGCCGCGACCGTTCGCCGCACTGCCCGAACCTGGGTGTGGCTGGACCCCCACGGCACGGTCGTCGCCTACTACGCCCTGGCCGCCCACAGGGTCGCCCGCGAGGAGGTACCGACCGCGATCGGCCGCGGCGGCCCGCGCGAGATCCCGGCGGTTCTCCTGGCCCGGCTCGCGCTCTCCACCGACCTGCGAGGCCAAGGGCTCGGTGCCGTCCTGGTCGCCGACGCCATGGCCCGCATCATCGAGGCAACCCGAACCGTCGCCGCCCGCCTCGTCGTGGTCGACGCCCTGCACGAAAACGTCGCCCAGTTCTACGAATCGCTCGGCTTCCGCCGCCTCCCGAACAGCCTCCTTCTCGTCCAGAAGATCAGCGACATCGAAACGGCGCTGGACAGGGGCGACGGATAGCGCCGCCCCTTCTCGTCTCAGCCGCTTCGCCCATCAGGAGCAGCGCACCCCTAGTGGCGTGTTGCAATAGTCTCTGAACGGTTGGGTTCGGGACAATGGCTCATGCGTGCAGCGGTACTGGGTTTGCGGGACGGGGACCGGGAACGGTTGATGTCGTGGACGCGGGCCTCGACGGTCAAGGCGGGACTGG
>DATAUG010000044.1:0-35510 GCA_036268355.1 Sporichthyaceae bacterium | reverse complement strand
GCGGCCTGCTCCTGCAGGAGACCGGCGAGTTCGTCGCGGCCGGCCTCCAGCGAGTACCAGTTCTGCGCATTGGCGACCGCGGTGGCGACGAGGTCGGTGAACTGGGCCAGCCGCACCTCGGCGTCCGGCGGGATCGGCCCGCGGCCGGAGCTGACGGCAATCGCCCCCCACAGCTTGCCGTTGACGTGGATCGGCACGGCGACGGCCGCCCGCACTCCCTCACGCAGATTGCTCTCCCCGCCCGGGATGTCGCGGTAGTCCTCGACGCGGGCCGGACGGCCGGTACGCAGGACCGTCGCGGTCACGCCGCCCGGCGGATGTCCCTCCCACGGTTCCCCGGCGCGCCAGCGCGGCCCCGGCGAGCCTTCGTTGGCCAGCAACGTCGCCGTTCCGTCCGGCTCGTACCGGATCATCCAGGCGGTGCCGCCACCGAAATGCCGCAGAGCCTCGCCGGTTGCGGCCCCGAACATCGCCTCGGGCTTCGCCCCGCGCGCCACCAGCGTGGCCAGGCGTCGCAGCGCCGCCTGGGTGTCGCCCAGTTCGCGCAGTTCCTGTTCGGCCTGCGCATTGGCGATCGCGATCGCGGCGAGCTCCACGAAATCCGCCATGCGCGACTCGGTGCCTGCCGGGAAGTCCTCCCGCGTCGTCGCGGCCAGCGTCACGCCCCAGCGGCAACCCCCAACCATGATGGGTACGGCCACAGCGGCCCGCAGACCCAGCCTGCGGGCGACGGGCCCCCACGGGCCTTTGGCCAGTCCCTCGCCGTTGATCCGGGCCGGGAGGCCGGTCCGCAGGGCCACCGCGGCGATCGTCTCGGGCTCGAGCGGGATCCGGATGCCCACCGGTACCTCTCGATCAACCCGGCCGTACGAGCCGACGACGGTGATGTTTCCCTCCGACTCGCCCTGGTCTGCAGAGGTCCCGGCCGTGGGCACGTCGGCGTCGGACGGGTCGAGGGTGGCGACGAATGTGGCGTCGGCGTCGATCAGGTGGCCGAGCTCGTCCGCCACGGCGGTGAAGACCTCGGCCGGAGGCGCGCCGCCGGCAACCAGCGTGGCCACGCGTCGCAGCGCCGCCTGCTCCCCGGCGAGCCGGGTGAGCTCGCCGATCAGGATCACGACCGCGGCTCCGGCGAGGCTGAACCCGATCAGCGAGAGCGGGTTCGGCCGGAGGTCGCCATCCTTCCGGAAAGGGGGACCGAAGAAGGCCTCGCGGGCCACCGCGGCGAGCACCACGCAGGCGACCGCCGGCCGGCTGCCACCGATCATCGCCACGGCTATGGCCACCAGCAGCATGAAGAACAGGTAGCCGCCCCGCAGCAGCAGCCAATGCAACGGCAGCGCGGCGAGCGTGACCAGCGCCGGGCCGACGACCGCGAGAACCCACGCCCCCACCCGCTGCGCGGGTGAAACCTGTCGCAACCATGCGCCGCGCAGGCCGACCAGCGCACTCACGTCCCTCAGTCAAGTGGTTGGACCCCGTCGGCGTCGAGGTGGTCCCGGCCACTTCGACGCCCGCCGAAGGCAGCGGTAGCGCCAGCGGCCACCCGGTATTCCGGCCAGCCGGTAGAGCGCGACGGGCGCTGACGGCGACGACAACGTCCCGGCGCAACGGGAAGCTTTCCGTGATGAGGGAGGGCGACATGAGGCAACCGGCAGCCCCGGCGCCGCCGACCGGGGGCGATCCCCGCGAGTGGGGCGACGCGCGCGTGGAACTCGAAGTCAGATTCGAGCGGGACGCAATGCCAATGCTGGACCGGCTCTACGGCGCGGCGCTGCGGTTCACCGGCGATCGGGCGGAGGCCGCGGAGCTGATCCTGGAGACCTACGTGAAGGCCTACCAGGCGTTCGGATCCGTCGAGTGCGACACCAGCCTGCGCGCCTGGCTGTACCGGATCCTGGTCGACGGCCACCTCGACCGCTGCCGTCGACAGGGGCATCGGCCCGGGCGGCAACGGACGGGGGAAACGAGCGGCCGGCAGTTCACGTGGAGATGTGGGCCGAACTGGACCGGGTTACCCTCGGCCGAGGCGCAGGCATTGGTGCAGCTCCCGGTCCGCGCTGTGAAAGACGCGCTGGAGAAGCTGCCGGATGACTTCCTGATGGCCGTGTACCTGGCTGACGTGGAGGGCTTCGCCTACGCGGAGATCGCCTACATCATGAGCACGTCGCCCGGCACCGTGATCTGTCGGCTGCGCCGCGGCCGGCGCCGGCTGCGCGATCTGCTGCGCCACGCCGCGGGTGCCCAGGTGGCAAGCACGCGGCTCGATGCCTCGACACCGCCGGCCGCGGCGACCGGCTGATCGACGCGGCATTCAGCACGGGCTCGTCGGCGGGATCCGAGCGATACCGATCAGGAGCTGAAGCCGATCAGGGACTGAAGCCGATCAGGAACTGAAGAAGGTGTCGTGCGGTGCCCGGCGCCCTGCCCGACCCCGTTGCTGCCCCGTTCGAGCAACTGAACACTGCCGCAGCACCGCCCTGTCCGTCGGGGCGATGCCTTCGATGATCCGACACCCACTCCCGGCCCTGGTTGCAGCTGGCGGGTATCCGCAAGTGGCTGTCAGCCGCGGATCGGAAGTGGTGCTGGCCACGGCGAGGAAACCCACCCGCGTCGCGAGGCTTGCGAGGGTGGAGCGTCGGGTCGAACCGGCGAGCCCAGCCAGGACAGCGAAGTGACGTCGCATCAGACAATCACAGGAGGCAGGGATCGTGGCAGGCAATCGAGCAGTGGTTTACAAGGGGCCGGGAAAGGTCTCCGTCGAGTCGATCGATTATCCGGAGCTGGTGCTGCGACCCGGCCCCGGGGTGCCCCGGATCAACGAGAACCGGTCGTGCCCGCACGGCGTGATTCTCAAGGTGGTCGCGACCAACATCTGTGGCAGCGACCAGCACATGGTCCGCGGCCGCACGACCGCGCCGGAAGGTCTCGTGCTCGGGCACGAGATCACCGGGGAGATCGTGGAGGTGGGGCGCGACGTCGAGTACCGCAAGGTGGGCGATCTGGTGTCCGTGCCGTTCAACGTCGCGTGCGGGCGCTGCCGTAACTGCATCGAGGGCCGTACCGACGTCTGCCTGCACGTGAACGACCACCCCGGCGGGGCCTACGGCTATGTGGACATGGGCGGCTGGCCCGGCGGGCAGGCCGAGTATGTGATGGTCCCTTATGCGGACTGGAACACCCTGCGGTACGACGACAAGGACCAGGCGATGGAGAAGATCCTCGACCTGACCATGATCACCGACATCTTCCCCACCGGCTACCACGGCTGTGTCCAGGCCCGGGTCGGCACCGGGTCGACCGTCTACATCGCCGGGGGCGGGCCCGTCGGGTTGGCAGCCGCGACTGCGGCGCTGCTCCTCGGGGCGGCCACTGTGATCGTCGGGGACCCGGTCGAGGGCCGGCGCGCGCTGGCCCGCAGCTTCGGCTGCGAGACCGTCGATCCGCTGGCCGGCTCGCTGCCCGAGCAGATCGAGCAGATCCTGCGGGCCCCCGAGGTCGATGCCGCGGTGGACTGTGTGGGCTTCGAGGCGAAGGGGCACCATGACGGCACCGAGGAGAACGCGGCCGTGCTGAACCAGGCCATGGAGGTCACCCGCGCCGCCGGCGGTATCGGCATCCCGGGCCTCTACGTGACCGAGGACCCGGGAGCGAAGGACGAGGCCGCCCGGCACGGCTCGGTGTCTCTGCGGTTCGGGATCGGCTGGGCCAAGTCGCTGAGCTTCGCCACCGGCCAGACCCCGACCATGCGCTACAACCGGGTGCTGCGCGAGGCGATCCTGAGCGACCGGGTGCACATCGCGCGCAACGTCAACGCGACGGTGCTCCCGCTCGAGGATGCACCGCTGGGCTACGAGGAGTTCGACCGGGCCGACGCGAAGAAGTTCGTGCTCGACCCGCACGGCCTGCTCGGCAGCGCGTAGCCGATCGCGACGAATTTGGCGGGCCTGCCCTGGACACAAGGTGGGCCCGCCGGGCTGAGCTGATGGAGCGTCAGGCACGGCACAGCCGGCCCGGCCGCGTCCGTACGGCACTACGCGCCGACGCGAGTCGCCGGTTGTCGGGTGCGGCCAGCCGCGCGCGGGCGGGGCTGATGTTCAGGGGATGCCAGGACTTGCCCGGCGCCGGCGCGATACGAACAGCATCGCGACGAGCGTCGCGATCGCCCACACCGCCAGCACGGCGAGCGGGCGCACTTGCTGTGCGGAATGGAAGTAGACGGCGTTGCGCAGTGCCGTGACGGTGACGCCGGAGGGCAGCCACCGGGAGAGGAGCGCGAGCAGTCCGGGCAGGAGCGGCGGAGCCACGGCCCCCCCGGACGAGGTGGTGCCGAGCACCATGAACAGCAGGTAGGTCGGCACGATCGCCCAGGGCCCGATCAGCACGGCCATCGTGGAGGTGAATGCCGCCACCGTGATCACCTGCAGCGCGAGGATCGCCCAGCTCTCCAGGACCGGCAGGGGGAGACGGTGCAGGAGTGGTCCCGCGAGCAGCGCGAGCGCGAGCGCGGCCACCAGCGCGAACGAGAGCAGGAACGCCGTCCATCCCAACAGCGGGAGGCCGGGGGCGTTCGTGCGGACCTGGAACACGGTCAGGAAGCCGAGGATCGTCGCGGCGATGACGAGGTAGAAGACGTTGAGCCCTACCGGGTCGGACGCCGGAAGCGGGTGAGTGTCGATTATGCGGATCCGCGGGTCCGTCGTTGCGGCGTCGGCGAACACGCGTGCAACGGAGGCACCGGCCGCGCTCGCCACGTACAGCTCCGGGTTCGGCGACCTGGAATCGAGGACGGCATACACCTGCTGGTGTGCCATGGCGCCGAGCGCGGCCTCGACGGACGGGTAGGTGCGGAAGTCGACGCTGCGGTCGGCCTCCTGCTCGATCTCGCCGACGACCTCGGTCCGTACGCCGCCGTCCCCTACGATCGCGGCGGCGATCCGGTGGGGCACCGGGTCGCCGAGCGCGAGCATGTACGCGGCCATGAACAGCGAGCCGATCACGATCGCCAGCGCGGAGACGATCGCAGCGCGGACGTGCGCGGGCCGGCGCGGCCGAGCCGCGCCGGCGGGCCCGACCGGCGCCCCGGCCACGCCGACGGTGCTCATCCAGCTCTCGCGTTGGAGACGGTCACCTCGGACTTTGCGGTGCGTGCGAGGACCTCGAACAGCCCGGCGATGTCGCGCTGCCCGTAGCCGAGCGCCGCGGCCCAGGAGAGAAGGTCCGCTGTGGTGGTCGCCCCGGGCAGCGGTACCTCGAGCTCACGGCCGGCCGCCAGCGCGAGACCGAGGTCCTTCGCCAGCAGGCGCACGGCGAACCACGCCTCGTCGGGCAGATCGAGGACGAACGGTGCCCGGGCCTGCACCATCGGGGAGCCGATGGCGGTGTCCGCCATCACCTCAACGGCCAGCTTGCGGTCGATCCCGCCGCGTTCGGCCAGCAGCACGCCCTCGCTGAAGGCGAGCATCTGCGCGCCCAGGTTGAGGTTGATGGCGAGCTTCAGCAGCAGTGCCTGGCCGTTCGGGCCGATGTGGGTGACTGTTCGGCCGAGTACGCGCAGGAGCGGCTCCGCGGTACGGAAGGTCGCCTCCTTACCGCCGACCATGATCACGAGCGTGCCGTCCGCGGCCGCCGGGGCGCTGCCGGAGACGGGCGCGTCGAGCATCTCGGCGCCGACCGCGCGCACCCGATCAGCGACCTGGCGGCTGGTCCTCGGGGCGATCGTGCTCATGTCGATGTAGACGTCCCCCGGGCCGAGGCCGGCCAGGATCCCGTCCGGCCCGGAGGTGATCGCCTCGACGGCGGCGTCGTCGGTGACCGAGCTGAAGGTCACGTCCGCGGCCGCGGCGACCTCGCGCGGTGTTCCGCACCAGAGGAGGCCGCGTGCTACCAGTGCCGCGGCTTTGGTCTCGGTGCGGTCGGTTCCGTGCACCTGGTGACCGGCCTTCAGCAGACGGCCCGCCATGCGGCTGCCCATCGTGCCCAGCCCGACGAATCCGACGGTGGTCATAACGGTCTCCTTCAGGTCTCGTCGCGCAGCTGGTCGGCGTCGTCGTCGCTGAGCTCGAGGCCCGCGGCGGCGAGGAGGGGATCGACCTGGTCGGGGCGCCGGAAGCCGACGATCGCGCCGTCGACCGCCGGGTTGCGCAGGGTCCACGCGACGGCGACCGCACCCGGTGTGGTGCCGTGGCGGTCGGCGACGGCCCGCAGGCGGTCGACGAGGGCGAGGGTCCGGCTCAGTCGCGGCTCCTGGAATCGCGCGTCGTTCCTGCGCCAGTCGTCGTCCGGCATCTGTTGGATCCGTTCGCGGGTCATCGCTCCGGTCAGGATCCCCGAGCCCATCGGTGAGTAGACGATCACGCCGATCCCCTCGCGCTCGGCGGTCGGCAGGAGCTCGTTCTCGGCCTCACGCTCGACCAGGGAGTACTGCGGTTGGAGGGTCTCCACCGGGGCGATCGAGGCGATGCGGCGAAGTTGCTCGGCGTCGAAGTTGGAGACGCCGATGTGGCGCACCAGGCCCTGTTCCTTCAGCTCGGCCAGCGCCGCCCAGCCCTCCTCGATGTCGGCCGCGGGGATCGGCCAATGGATCTGGTACAGGTCGATGGCGTCGATGCCGAGCCGGTCGAGGCTGGCCTGCGCCTCGCGCAGGATCGAGTCGCGCCGCAGGCTGTGCACCACCCGTCGGTCGGGGCCCTCGAGCAACGACGCCTTCGTGAACACGTACGGCCGCTGCGCCAGCCCCTCGAGCGCGCGGCCGACGATGCGCTCCGATCGCCCGAACCCGTACGCGGCGGCGGTGTCGATCCAGTTGACGCCCTGTTCCAGCGCGTGGTGGATCGTGGCGATCGACTGCTCGTCCTCCTGGGGTCCCCAGCCGAACTCCCAGCCGCCGCCACCGATGGCCCAGGCGCCGAGGCCGATGCGCGTGATCTCGAGGCCTGTGGCCCCGAGCTGGGTGGTCCGGAGCTGTGTGTGCTGCATGCCTGCTCTCCCCTCGTGTTGGTTCGGTTGGATACGGATCCCGGCACCCCCCGGCGCCGGGCTCTCCGCCATACTGACGCAGCGTCAGAATCGATTTCGCAAGCTCGCGACGCCGTCAGCTCCGGCCGCTGCGAACGCCCTTCTCCACCCGGTCGCCCAGGTCGCGGTCCACGTTGCGCCAGTACTCGAAAGCGCGCTCCAGGACGGGTTCGCTGACCCCGTCGAGGAGGTGGCCGACGATGTTGTCGACCAGCCGCGCACGTTGTGCGTCGTCGAACACCTCGCGGACCAAGGTCCCGGCCTGTCCCCAGTCGTCATCGGCCGCGCGGAGGGTGTACGCGGCGCGCACCATGTCCCCGTCCGTGTACCAGCCCGCGGTGCCGCCGTAGCGGACGATGTCGGCCTGCGGTCCGCCCTTGGAGTTCGGTGCGTACACGGGGTCGGACACGTTGCGGTAGCGCATCGCGCCGTCCTTGCTGTAGCTGTGCACTGCGGACTTCGGCGCGTTCACCGGCAGCTGGTTGTAGTTGACGCCGATGCGCGCGCGGTGGGCGTCGGGGTAGGAGAACATCCGGCCCAGCAGCATCTTGTCCGGGCTCGGGCCGATGCCCGGCACCATGTTGCTGGGTTCGAAGGCCGCCTGCTCGATCTCGGTGTGGTTGTCGGTCGGGTTGCGGTCCAGGGTCATCCGGCCGACCTCGGTGAGCGGGTAGTCGGCGTGCGGCCAGACCTTGGTCAGGTCGAAGGGGTTGTACCGGTAGGTCTTGGCGTCCTCGAACGGCATGATCTGCACCTTGAGCGTCCAGGCTGGATGGTCGCCCCGCTGGATCGCCTGGAACAGGTCCCGGGTGTGGTAGTCGCCGTCCGAGCCGGCCAGCGCGTCGGCGTCGGCCTGGGTGAGGAACTCGACGCCCTGGTGGCTGATGAAGTGGTACTTGACCCAGAACCGTTCGCCGGCAGCGTTGATCCACATGTACGTGTGGCTGGAGTACCCGTTCATGTGACGCCACGTCAGGGGTATCCCGCGGTCGCCCATCAGGTAGGTGACCTGGTGCGCGGACTCGGGCGAGAGCGTCCAGAAGTCCCATTGCATGTCGTGGTCGCGCAGGTTGTTGTCGGCGCGGCGCTTCTGCGAGCGGATGAAGTGCTGGAACTTCAGCGGGTCGCGGATGAAGAAGATCGGGGTGTTGTTCCCGACCATGTCGTAGTTGCCGTCGGACGTGTAGAACTTGATCGCAAACCCGCGCGGGTCGCGCCAGGTGTCGGGGGAGCCGCGCTCCCCGGCCACTGTGGAGAACCTGGCCAACAGGTCGGTCGCGGTGCCGGGCTGGAACACCGCGGCTTTGGTCCAGGCACTGACGTCGTTGGTCACCTCGAACCGACCGAAGGCCCCACTGCCCTTGGCATGCGGCTGGCGCTCAGGCGTGCGCTCCCGGTTCCACTGTGCCATCTGCTCGATGAGGTAGTGGTCCTGCAGGAGTATCGGGCCGTCGGGCCCAACGGTGAGTGAATGGTCGTCACTCTCGACCGGAATGCCGGCGTCCGTCGTGGTCGGCGGCGTGGGTCGGGTCGTGGTCATGCCGGATTCCCTTCGTGCTCTGCGATGCCCGGTCGGTTGTGTCCACCCTTCGGTACGGAGCCGGTCGCGTCTTCGCGGCTGGCGCCCAGCCCCGTTACCGGCCAGCGGGAATCCGCTCTGTCCAGCCCGTGGGGGCCTTAGATGGGCGTTGGCCCTGACGACGTGTCCGCGCAGAAATACGACGCTCGAGGTTCGGCAGCACTGACCCGAGCGGACCAAGAAGGAGACACGCAATGACCAGCACCCTGGGAGACGTCGAAACACCGCACAGCCTTGCCCCTGAATGGATGTCCGCTCGGCCCGCAGCCCGCGCGTCGGCCCGGCCGAAGTACGCTGCCGAGCTGATCGGGACGTTCTTCCTGGTCTTCACGGCCGGCATCTCCGTGATCACTCACAACGCGCTTGCATCGCTGGCCATCGGCGCGGTGCTGGTGGCCATGATCTACGCCGGTGGGCACATCTCCGGCGGCCACTACAACCCGGCCGTCACGGTGGCGGCGCTGGTGCGGGGCCGGATCGGGGCGCGCGACGCCGTTGCCTACTGGGTCGCACAGCTCGCAGGTGGTCTGCTCGCCGCCGCGGCCGTCGCCGGGGAGGCCCACCGCGCGCGGACCACGGCTCCGTCCCTGTCGGGTCACGCGATGACCACCGCGGCAGTCGCGGAACTTCTGTTCACCTTCGCCCTGTGTTACGTGGTGCTCAACGTCGCCACGAGCAAGGCTCACCCGGCCAATTCCTTCTACGGCCTGGCGGTCGGCTTCACGGTGGCCGCGGGGGTCATCGCGGTCGGCGGCGTCTCCGGCGGCGTGTTCAACCCGGCCATCACCCTCGCAGCCACGGTGTTGGGCCTGTTCACGTGGTCGACGTTTTGGGGGTACGTCGTGGTGCAACTCGTTGCCGGCGCCGTCGCCGGTTTTGTCTTCCTGGCCCTCAACCCCGAGGACAAGTGACGCTCTCTCAGAAGACCGCGACGACGACCTCCCCGCACTGCCGTCAGGCGGTGGCGGGGAGGTCGTCGGCTTTCAGCGCCGGCGACCCGGCTTCGAGCGGGGGGATGCCCGAGGCCGAGGTCGTCGGCTCTCAGCGCCGGCGACCCGGCTTCGAGCGGGGGGATGCCCGAGGCATTGACCGACGGTATTGTCGACAAACAGGAAAAGGTGACGGGTAGTCAGCCTTGGCGTTCGAGAAGATCGAAGATGGCCCTGGCGGACAATGCCGATTTGGGTACGAACCCCAGGGCAGGGCTCGCTGCGATCAGGTCGCGATAATCCTGCTCCGCATGCGTCGAGATCAGGATCACCTTCGGTGCCCCCGGGGCGCCCTGCCGGTGCAGTTGCCCTGCTATCTCGAAGCCGCTCTCGGCGCCCAGCTCGATGTCCACCAGGGCGATGTCGGGCCGCAGCTCCTCGACCCGCATCAGCGCCTGCGCGCCGGTCGACGCCACGCCGACGACGCAGATGCCCTCGATCTCCAGGAGGCCGCGTGCGGCATCCAGGAACCGGAGACTGTCGTCGACGATGAGGCAGCGCAGCACGACTTCAGGATGACAGCGGCTGTCGCGGCCGTGCATGCCCGTTAGCAGGAATTCTCGGGTTCTCGACACGGCATGGACGCAGATTCCGGCACTGGCGATCCAGGACGCAGCCGTCATCAGCCGACAGGTTGCCGGCGGCTGAGCGGCCGGCTGAATTCCGCGTGATCGCAGGGACCGCCGCTCCCCAGATGTCCGCGTAGCCCAGCGCTGGTCGATAATGCGCGCCATGACTACGGAGCCGACTTCACTCGGCGGTGGACGGACCGAGCGGCATCGCCAAGTGACGACCGCGCGGCGGGTGATCCTGGCTGACGACGACGTCCTGCTCCGGGAGGGTTTGGCCAGCCTGCTCGCGGGCTCGGGATTCGACGTGGTCGGGCAGGCCGGCGACGGGGTGCAGCTCCTGGCCTTGGCCCGCGCCGAAGCACCCGACCTTGTCGTGGCCGACATCCGGATGCCTCCGACTCATACGGTCGAAGGGCTGGAGGCAGCCCGGGTGATCCGGGAGGAACTGCCCGAGACGTCGTTGCTCGTCCTGTCGGCCCATGTCGAGGTCGAGCAGGCGATGGAGTTGCTGGCCGGCGGTAGGGGAATCGGCTACCTGCTCAAGAGCCGCGTGATCGACGTGGACGACTTCATCGACACCCTCGGGCGGGTCGCCGACGGCGGCTCGGTCGTGGACCCCGCGCTGGTGCAGGAGTTGGTGGCTGCGCGTCGTCGTGATGATCCCCTCGGGGTGCTGAGCGCGCGTGAGGTGGAGGTGCTGGCGCTGATGGCGGAAGGCCGCTCGAACGCGGGCATCGCCCGTCAGTTGTGGATCACGGAGGGAACCGTCGAGAAGCACGTGCGCAGCGTCCTCGCCAAGCTCAGCCTGCCCGAGACCGACAACGACCACCGCCGTGTCCTCGCGGTGCTCACGTTCCTCGAGTCCCGCTGACCGCAAGCCGACCGCGAGCGGGCACTCGCTCCGGACGCGAGTACAGGTTGAACCCACCGCCCCGTACGAAGCCGGCAAGGGTGAGGCCGGCCTCCTCGGCCAGGTCGGCGGCAAGGCTGGACGGCGCCGACACCGCGGACAGGACTGGGATGCCGGCGACCGCGGCCTTCTGCACCAGCTCGAACGACGCCCGACCGCTGACCTGAAGCACGTGTCCCCGCAGGGGAAGAAGTCCTTCGCGCAACGCCCAGCCGATCACTTTGTCCACCGCGTTGTGACGCCCGACATCCTCGCGAAGGCACAGCAGATTCCCGTCGGCGGTGAAGAGGCCCGCCGCGTGCAGGCCGCCGGTGCGGTCGAAGACCACCTGCGCCCTGCGCAACCGGTCGGGCAGTGCGGCGAGTACCGCACCGTCCATCTGGAGGCAATCGGCTGCCACGTCGTAGTGCGACGTCACCCGGACCGATTCCAGGGAGGCCGTGCCACAGATACCGCAGGCGCTGCTGGCGAATGTGGTGCGCGGAGCGCGGCCGGTCCCGAGGAGGTCGGCGAGGACGACCTCGACGACGTTGTAAGTCTGGCGGCCGCGGTCGTCGAGCCCGGGACAGTAGGACATCGCGACGAGCTCGCCCGCCCTGCGCACCAGACCCTCGCCCACCAGCCATCCTGCGACCAGGTCGAAGTCGGCGCCCGGCGTACGCATGGTGACGTTCATGACCTCGCCGAAGGCGCGGATCTCGAGCGGCTCCTCCACCGCGAGCGTGTCGACCAGCGTGCTGCGCGTGCCGTCGCCTCGCGTCTGCACGACCTTCCGCCGGGACGTGATCCTGCCCATCGAATCTCCTACGTGTGGCGCGCGGCGTGGTATTTCCTGACGGGTGGTCATGTCGGCGCCCGCAGCGCCGTGACTCAGGGTCCGCCGTTGATCGGCCCGGCGTCTTCGCAGGCAGCGGGCATTCATTCCGTCCGGCAGCCGGCACCCGTGTCTGCCTGCTGGCGGGCATCCAGGTTCCCCGCCGGCCGCAATGGGCAACGACTGCTGGCCGGGACGACAAGGGCGAATGGCCCCCCGATGCTGATGGAGCCCACCAACTCGGTGGCGTGGTGAGGACGACGACCGGCCCGACACGTCCCGCACGGGAGGAGCCGGCTCCTTGGCCGCCGTGAAACCACAGCAGGGAGGCGTTCGATGAGCACCAGCATGGCTGCCGCGTCGGTACTCGATGGGGCTTCGCTCGCCGTACGCAAGCCGAAGGCCAACTGGCTTCGCGACGTCATCCTCGGCGGCCAGGACGGGCTGGTGAACATTCTCGGCATCGTCCTGGGCGTCATCGCCAGCGGCGGTACACGTGGGGTGCTGCTCGGCGCCGGCTTCGCCGCGGCGATCACCGAGTCGATCTCGATGGGCGCTGTGGGATACACCTCGACGTTGGCCGATCGCGACTACTACCGTGCGGTGCGCCGACGTGAGCTCGCCACGATCGAAGCCGCGCCGCAGGCAGCACTCGAGGAGATCCGCCGCATCTATGCGGGGAAAGGTTTCTCCGGGGAACTGCTCGATCGAATCGTCGACACGCTCACCTCGCGGCCGGATCGCTGGCTGACCACTGTTACCGACGACGTGCTGCACCTGCAGCCGGTCGAGTCCGGTGACGCGATGCGCAGCGCCGTGGTGATCACCGCGGCGACGCTGGTCGGACATCTGATTCCGCTGCTGCCGTTCCTGTGGCTGGCGCGGACCCCGGCCGTAGCTGTCGCTATCGCGCTCAGTGCGCTGGTCCTGTTCGGCGTGGGCGTCTACTCGGCCCGGTCGCTGGTCGGGGACTGGCGGCTCAGTGGTCTGAAGATGCTCGCGATCGGCCTCGGCGCGGCCGGAATCGGCTTCGCCATCGGCTCGGTCTTCCACTCGACTCACTGACGAGCGGATCCGCTCGTCCACAGCCAAGGAGTTCTGATGAGGGTTGCCATTCTCGGCACCGGACACATGGGAACGGCGATGGCGCTGCGCCTGCTCGAGGCCGACCACCAGGTGACGGTGTGGAACCGCCGCCGGGACCGCCTCGCCCGGCTGGGTGAGGCCGGCGCGAAAGTCGCCGGAGATCTGGCCGATGCGGTCGTCGATGCCGAGGTCATCATCACGATGCTCGCCGACGGCAGCGCCGTGCGGTCGGTGACCACCTGGCTGCTCACGGCCATGCGCCCCGACGCGGTTTGGGTACAGGCATCGACAGTCGGTGCCGAGTGGGCCGACCGGCTGCACAGGCTCGCCGTCGAGCACGGTCGCACCATGTTGGACGCACCGGTGTCCGGCAGCACCGAACCCGCCCGCAACGGCACACTCACCTGGCTCATCGCCGGGCCGCAGCAGGCGGTGGACGCCGCCCGGCCGGTGCTCGACGCTCTCGGAACGCGCATCCTGATCGTTGGCCCAGGCCAGGAGGCCAGCCGGCTCAAGCTGATCGTCAATACCTGGATGACCGTCGCCACCGTCGCGATGGCCGATGCGCTGAACGCCAGTGACCGCCTCGGCGTCCCACGCGCGTCGTTCCTGGATGTGCTGACCGACGGCCCGCTTGGCATGCCGTACGCGCTGCAGAAGGCCGCGCTGATGACGGCCGGTGACTACGCCCCAGGTTTCCCCGTCGAACTCGCCCTCAAGGACATCCGCCTGATTGAGGACGCCGAGAACGAAGTCTCACCGCTGGTGCGTGAGCTGGACCGGCGTCTGACGAGCGCTGTCATCGCGGGCCACACGCACGACGACCTGGCCGCCGTTGCGGCCGTCGACTGAACGCCGGAACGGACTGTGCGGCAAGGGGAACGACCGGCACGCCATCCCCCGGCGGACATTCGTGGGAGAAGCAGGTCCCGGTGCTGCAGACCGACGGGTGCACGGAGCCAGGCGTGGGTCCCGCTGCAGGGATGCCGCGTCGGGTTACCTGCACCTCTCACGCGTCCCCCGAATGCCCCGAAGGGTCGACATGTTGCCCTTGTCCGGCCGGCTCCTCGGTGTCGCTGCTCGCGCGAAGCGGTCGGGGGACTTCGTGGACGCAATCGTGCGTGGAACAGCCCGTGTCCTCGCGGCGAGCCTTCCGCGCCCGACACCGGGCCGCGCGAAGCGCGTACGGATGGCCTCGACATCTCGAGCCACCGCGTGTCGAGCCCTTTTGGGTGCCGAGCCCACACTGGCGGAGCCGCCATGACCAGGGTCTTGGTCGTCGACGACGAACCGCAGATTCTGCGGGCGATGCGGGTGAATCTGACGGCACGTGAGTTCGAGGTGGCCGTGGCCGCCACCGGACGGGCGGCGCTCAAGCACGCCTCGGTCTGGCACCCGGACCTGATCGTGCTCGAACTCGGGTTGCCCGACCTGGACGGGCTCGACGTCATCCACGGGCTGCGGGGCTGGACCAACATCCCGATCCTGGTGCTGTCCGGGCGGGTGGGCAGTCGCGACAAGATCGAGGCGCTGGACGCGGGGGCCGACGACTACGTGACCAAGCCCTTCGACATCGAGGAACTGATCGCCCGGATCCGGGCGATCACCCGACGCGTCGCGGGTGGTAGGGGCAGCGAACCGGCGTGGGTGCAGGTCGGTGACCACATCGTGGACCTGGCTGCCCGGACCGTCTCCGACGACGTGCACCTGACCCCGACCGAATGGCATCTGTTGGAACTGCTGGTCCGCAACCCCGGCAAGCTGGTGACTCAGCGTCGGATCCTCACCGAGGTGTGGGGCGAAAAGTACCTGACGCAGACTCACTATGTGCGTCAGTACATGGCGCAGCTGCGCCGCAAGCTCGAACGCGACCCGGCCCGCCCGGTTCATCTGGTCACCGAGCCGGGCATGGGCTGCCGGTTCACGCCTCGGCACGGGGATCCGTCCCGCGACGCCCCGGTGCTCGAACCCTCTGGTGGTGCACGCGGACATACGGACCGGCCTCCGATACGGCTTCCCGCGCATGCACGTCGCCAGGAAGCTGTTCACCGGCAGGTGCCACCGCGTGCCACGGCTGCAGGACCGAGGGTCGAAGTGCAATCGACTGCTCGACCACTTCGGGTTCTACCCGTCCCCCACGAGCTGATCCCGAACCGTCGATGAGCCGCGCAGGCCATGACCGGACCGTACGCCGACCGGGCTACCGGTAGCACCATCCGGTCGTGTCGGGAGGTCGGCTTGCCCGCGCATTCCTCCGCACTGAGCACAGCCCGGACGGTCCACACCAGCGCGAGCGGCCGTACTGGGCACCACGAGGGCCCCGGCGCAGGCTCACCGGCAGTTGCACGAGACCGTGTCACCTCGGTGGGCTCTGATGCCGTCGGGAAGTTCAAGGCCCGGCCCGCGCGGACTGTGTGTCGGGACTGGTTTGCTGGTCGAGCGTGAAGTTACCGAGGCCGGCGGTCCCGCCGGATCCTGAGAGCCTCTCGACACCGCGGGTGCCGTCGGTGCACGTGACGACGTGGTGGGTCGTCGTGTCGGTCACCGCCACGCGCAGTTGGTACCGACCTGGCTTCACTGCACGTCGGTGGTCGTCCTTGCCGTCCCGGGTCACCGTCGCGGTGTACTCGCCCGGGCCCCAGTTGGCACCGGCGGTGGGATAGATCCTGACCTCACCTCCGGGCATGGCGGCCTTCGCGCGGGCGATGACGAACCAGATCCGCGAGACCAGGATGCGGGGCCGCTCGCTGACCGTCACTCGGGCGGAGGCCGCGCGCGCGCCGACGGACAGCTTCCAACTATTGCGTCCGGATCCGCCGGAGTTGAAGTTCACGCTGATCGGCGGCGGACCGTACCGGCCCCCCTACCTCGGCCTGCAGACATGTCCGGCGGTCACCGTCGGGGGCCGGTCCGGGGGACGGCCGGTGGACGGCCCGTCCCCGTGCTACTGCAACCCGGCCACGCCATCGTGCTCTTCTACCTGTGCGCCTGGCTCGGCGTCGCGAGGGGTCGAACCAGGCGATCTTCGCGGGAGAACCTCGAAAGACGACCGCTGCTCGGCGCAGCAGGTGGAGGTCCTCGGTAGCGTGAGGAACTGGTAACCGGCCGCACCGGCGAGGCGCTCGGTTACGCCTCCACCTCGCTACGCGTCAGTTACGACGGCCCGCCCCTGCTCGCCCAAGACCTGACGCTCGGACCGGATGCGCCGCAGTGGTCCGCCCCGGCGGCGCTGGGCCGGGCGAAGGTCATCGCAGCGGTGCCGCCAGGGGTGCGGCGCTGGAGCTGCCGCCCACCGCTACGTGGTAGGCGATCCTGACGGGGTGCTCGGCCACCGTGGCCGGCCGAAATCCCCCGGTTCCAGCCGACTTCTGACAGTACTGGCCCCGGAGGTCAGCGCCGTACGATGCGTCCTGGACCGGTTGACCGACGTGCCCGCTCCCCCAGGCGGGTGAACTGGACGTAACGAAGGGGCGATCGGTCGGAAACATTCGTCTCCGAGCATTGCCTGACCCGTTTCGTCCCCGCCGGCGGAGGCGCTCATGGTTTTTCCTGTCCGACTCGCCCTGCGCGTCCTGCTGGTCGCGAGCAGCCTGACGCTGGCCGGCTGCGCCGCAAAGACCGCCTCACCGGCCTCGACTCCGACCGCCACCGCTGCGGCGACCGAGGCAGCCGCCTCCGCCGGCCCCAGTGATGCGGCCTCGGCTGTGTCTGTCCCGTCCGGCGACACGGTGAAGGTCGGCATCCTGCACTCGCTGTCCGGCACGATGGCCATCAGCGAGGTGACGGTCAAGAACGCCGAGTTGCTTGCCATCGACCAGATCAACGCCAAGGGCGGAGTGCTGGGGAAGAAGATCGAACCGGTGATCGAGGACGGGGCCTCGGACTGGCCGACCTTCGCGGAGAAGGCGCAGAAACTCATCTCGGTCGACAAGGTGGCCACGGTGTTCGGCGGCTGGACCTCGGCGTCCCGCAAGGCGATGCTTCCGGTCTTCGAACGCAACAAGGCGCTCCTGTGGTACCCCGTCCAGTACGAGGGCCTGGAGAGTTCGCCCTACATCTTCTACACCGGAGCCACGACCAACCAGCAGATCATTCCCGCCTTGGACTACCTCAAGCAGCAGGGCAAGACGAAGGTCTACCTCCTCGGAAGCGACTACGTGTTCCCGCGTACCGCGAACAAGGAGATCAAGGCCTACGCCGGCGCCAACGGCATGCAGATCCTGGGTGAGGACTACGCGGCGTTGGGCAGCACCGAGTTCTCGACGCTGGTCAACAAGGTCATCTCTGCCAAACCCGACGTCGTGTTCAACACGCTGAACGGCGACAGCAACGTCGCGTTCTTCAAGCAACTGAAGAGCGCGGGCATCTCCGCCGGAGACCTCCCGGTCATGTCGGTGTCGATCGCAGAGCAGGAGATCAAAGGAATCGGCGCGGAGAACGTGGCCGGTGACCTGACCGCGTGGGATTACTACCAGACCACCCCGGGGCAGGCCAACGTCGACTTCGTCGCCGCTTACAAGGCCAAGTACGGTCAGGACTCCGTCACGGACGACCCCATGGAGTGCGCGTACACAGCCGTATATCTCTGGAAGGCAGCCGTGGAGAAGGCCGGCAGCTTCGACGTCGCGGCGGTGAAGGCGGCCGCGGACGGCGGTGGCATAGCGGTCGACGTGCCCGAGGGACACGTGACCATCGACGGTGCCAACCAGCACGTGTACAAGACGGCACGCATCGGCAAGATCGGCTCCGACGGTGTCATCACTGAGGTCTGGAACTCCGGGTCACCCATCGAGCCCGACCCTTACCTCAAGACCTACCCGTGGGCCGCGGGCCTGAGCTGACCGCCGCGACCCCGCGGAACGCGATCTGACCTGGTGTCAGACGGCGTACTGTCCAGGCCGAGAGGGATCCCGTGATCACCTTTCTGAACCAGCTCCCGATCGGCCTGAGCATCGGTGCGGTGCTGCTGCTGGTCGCGTTGGGCCTGTCGATCACTTTCGGTCAGATGGGCGTGATCAACATGGCGCACGGCGACTTCCTGATGGCCGGTGCCTACACCGCTTACGAGGTGCAGCGTTTCGCCGGGCGGCAGGCGGTGGTGGTGGCCCTGCCGGTCGCCTTCGCGGTCGCCGGGACGATGGGCCTGGTCCTGGAACGGCTGCTGATCCGCCGCTTCTACGGTCGGCCCCTCGACACCCTGCTGCTCACCTACGGCGTCAGCCTGGTGCTGCAACAGTTCGCCCGGGACACCTTCGGAGCTCCGAACGTGGAAGTGCTCTCCCCGGTCTGGTTGCGCGGCGCGGCCGACATCCACGGGGTGCGGCTGCCCTATGCCCGCATGTTCATCATGGTGCTGGCGACGGTCTGCGTGGTGGCGCTGTGGTCCTACAGCAACCACAGCGCGGCAGGCAGGCGCATGCGGGCGACCGTGCAGAACCGGCAACTGGCAGCGGTAGCCGGGATCCACACCGGCGGGTCGGACAAACTCACGTTCTTCATCGGCTCCGGGCTGGCCGGGGTGGCTGGGGTCGGCCTGACCCTGATCGGACCGATCGGCCCGACACTGGGTACCAACTACATCGTCGACGCCTTCCTGGTGGTGATAGTCGGCGGCCTGGGCCACCTGCGGGGCACCGTGCTCGCCGCACTGGGGTTGGGGCTGCTGTCGAGCTACTTCGAGTTCTGGACCACGAACAGCCTGGCGAAAGTGGGCGTCTTCGTGGCGATCGTCGCCTTCCTGCAGTTCCGGCCTCAGGGCCTGTTCGTCATCCGTACCCGCAGGCTCACATGACCACCGGTACCGGTCCGCGCCCCTCGCCGGGGAGGTTCCGGGCCGAGCCGATCGGTGCGGTCGTGGTCGTGGTACTGGCCCTGGCAGCCCCGGCGTTGTTGTCGGATTTCCGGCTCACCCTGCTCGCGAAGTACCTCTGCTTCGCCGTTGTGGCCCTGGGCATCGGCCTGGTCTGGGGCCAGGGTGGGATGCTGACGCTGGGTCAGGGGGTCTTCTTCGGCCTGGGCGGCTACTGCATGGCCATGTATCTGAAGCTCAAGGAGGCCGGACCGGGACAACTTCCGGACTTCATGGTCTACAACGGGCTGAACGAACTGCCCTGGTGGTGGAGACCGTTCCACAGCCCGGTCTTTGCGATTGCCGCCGCAATTCTGCTCCCCACCCTGGTGGCGACCGCACTGGGGCTGCTGGTGTTCCGGCAACGTGTCCGCGGGGCGTATTTCGCCATCCTGTCCCAGGCGTTGGCAGCGGCCTTCGTGATCCTGCTCGTCGGCCAACAGGGTAAGACCGGCGGCACCAACGGGATGACCAACTTCAATTCGTTCTTCGGCCACCCCCTGGCTGCCCGATCCACCCACCGCGGGCTCTACTTCCTGGTTGCCGGGACCCTCGCCGCTCTGTACCTGATGCTGCGTCAGGTCGTGCGCAGCAGATACGGCCGACTGCTGGTGGCCGTCCGCGACGCCGAAGACCGAGTCCGGTTCCTCGGCTACGACCCGACCAAGATCAAGACCGTCGCATTCGCCCTGTCCGCGGCCTGCGCCGGGACCGCCGGGGCGTTGTTCGTGCCGATCGTGGGGATCATGAGCCCGGCCCTGTTGGGGGTGGTGCCCTCGATCGAGATGGTGATCGCTGTCGCGATCGGCGGCCGGTTCACCCTGGCCGGCGCGGTGTTCGGTGGCTTGCTGTTCAACTGGGCCAAGACGCAACTGTCCGAGGCATATCCCTCCGGCTGGTTGTACCTGCAGGGCGCGATGTTCATCGCCGTGATGACGGTCGCCCCCCGAGGAGTGGTTGGGCTCCTCGCACGCGACAACCTCCAGCGGCTGTGGCGGAACCGCCCGGCCGCCCGGGCGCCGGGGCTGCCGGCCGCTGCCGCACGGGCTGCCGCGGCGGGCGCCCAGGCGCACGAGGAGGCGTCGCCCCGCGTCGGACCCGGGGAGGAAGAAGCCCGGATCGAAGACGCCGCGGACCGGCGCGGCATGGGGAATCGGCCGTGACTGCCCTGCTGGAGATCCGGGGCCTGGAGGTCGTCTTCGACGGATTCCGCGCCGTCGACTCGGTCGACCTGACCGTGCAGGGAGGGGAACTACGGTTCCTCATCGGGCCGAACGGCGCCGGGAAGACCACGATCATCGACGTCGTGACCGGGCTCACCCGACCCGCTGCGGGCAGCGTGCGTTTCGGCGGGCTCGAACTGGTGGGGCGCCGCGAACACGAGATCGTGCGTTGCGGGGTCGGCCGGACCTTCCAGACAGCGACTGTCTTCGAGGAGCTCACCGTCGTGGACAACCTGGACCTGGCGGCCAATTTCCGCCGCCCCGTCAGATCCATGCTGCGTGCCAGGCGCGGCGTGGACGCCGCCATCCAGGCGGTGTTGGCCACGACCCGGCTTGAGGAACTGGCCGATGCGCCGGCCGGGATCCTTTCCCACGGCCAACGGCAATGGTTGGAGATCGGCATGCTGGTGGCGCAGCAACCGCGGCTGCTGTTGCTCGACGAACCGGTAGCCGGCATGAACGCGGAGGAACGCGAACTCACCGGTCAATTGCTGCGCAGCCTCGCCGAGCAGCACACGGTCGTGGTGGTCGAGCACGACATGGCCTTCCTGCGCAAGTTCGCCAGGACCGTGACGGTCCTCAACGAGGGTCGGGTGCTGGTCGAGGGGACGGTGGCCGAGGTCCAGGCCGACCCGCGTGTCCAGGAGGTCTACCTGGGGCGCTCACGCAAGGGGACGGCCGACTGATGCTCGAGGTGACCGGACTGCACTCTGGATACGGCCGGGCGCGGGTGCTCTTCGGCGTGGATCTGACCGTGCACGCCGGGCGGATGCTGTGTGTGCTCGGTCGCAACGGCGTGGGCAAGACGACCCTTCTGAACACCCTCATGGGCGTGATCCCTGCGACGTCCGGGCGCGTGATGTTCGATGGGACAGACGTGACCCGAATGCCTGTCCACAAACGGGTCCGGCTCGGGATGGGCTACGCACCGCAGGGCCACGAGACGTTCCCCCAGCTGACCGTCCGGGAGAACATCGTGGTGACGGTGGAGGGCAGTCCTCGCGGCTCGCGTCAGGCTGCCGACGACGCCCTGGAACTGTTCCCCAGACTCAAACCGCTGCTGGCTCGGCCGGCCGGGCTGCTCTCGGGTGGTCAGCAACAACAGCTGGCCATCGCCCGGGCGTTGATCACCAGCCCGAGGTTGCTGATCCTGGACGAACCCACCGAGGGCATCCAGCCGTCCATCGTCGAGGAGATCTGCGACGCGATAGCCCGGATGCACGCCGGTGGTCTGGCGATCCTGCTGGTCGAGCAGTACCTGGACTTCGCCCAACGCCTGTCCGACGACGTCGCGGTGATGGACGGCGGAGTGATGGTGTGGTCCGGCCCCGTCGACGGCCTGTCCGACGAGGCGGTGCGTCGGTTGGTCGCGATCTGAGACACGGTCAATGGCCTGCGGCCACGGCCACGCCACCTGCTTCGTGGGAGATCCTCGCCGTCCAACGGTCGCGAATTGTCGACGGTGGTCCGTGCCCTGTTCGCGGCCCAATCGCTTGCGGAGTAAGGAAACCGCAGGTCATCGGGCCTCCGGGAAATGTTCTGTAAATCCGTCGCGCAAGCCACCGGCGATTGAGGCGAGCGCAGTGCGAGAGCGAGCCTGCGAGCCCTCGCAACTGTCGAGCCGGTGAAGCCTGTTGGAGCCGTCCGGAACCCGGGGAATGGCCGCCAGTCGTGAAGGGGAACGCTGCGCCCGGGGTGTCGTGGTGGTCGGGTCAGAGGAGTTCGCCGTCGATGCGTAGATGCAGCAAAGCGGGCCCGTGGGCGGCGAACAGGGCTGCCATGCCTGCCTCGAGCTCGGCCGCATCGCCGGCGGTGAGCCCGACGGCGCCGCAGCTCCGGGCGTATGCCGCGAAGTCGGGGTTGACCAGCGAGGTCTGCCACACCGACAGGCCGGCGGCGAGCTGTTCCTTGCTGATTTTGCCCAGGGCGCCGTTGTCGAGGAGCACGTGCTTGACCGGGATCGAGTACTTGACGGCGGTGGTCACCTCGGCGAGGTACTGACCGAAGCCGCCGTCACCGGTCACCGCCACGACCGGCCGCGACGGCTCAGCCGCCCAGGCGCCGAGCGCTGCGGGATAGCCGAAGCCGATCGAGCCGAGGTAGCCCGACATCAGCACCGGCTGGCCGCTGCTCTCGAAATACCGGCCGAACGCGTACGCGTGGTTACCGACGTCCACGGTGATCACCGCTTCGGCCGGGCAGTGTCGACCGAGTGCGGCGAACACGGCGGCGGCGGAGAGCCCGCGGCCGCGGTCGTCGGCCGCGCGGCGGGCCTTCTCCGTGCGCCAGAGCGTCCACCGGGCGGCGACATCGGGTCTCTGGTCGGCCGCGGCGAGTTGCCCCGGGTCGAGCAGGTCGAGCAACTGACGCAGCGTCACCGAGGCGTCGCCGAGCAGGCCGAGCTCGACGCCGGTGAACCGGCCGATCGCGGCGGGCGCGTCGTCCACCTGGATGATGGGCTTGTACGGGGCGATCCCGGTGTGGTTGGCGAAGGAGGCGCCCACCACCAGCAGCAAGTCGGCCTCGTTCATCAGCCAGGAGGCGACCGGCGTACCGGATCGGCCGAGCACTCCGGCGCCGAGCGGGTGAGTGTCCGGCACAAGGCCCTTGGCCCGGAACGTGGTGAGCACCGGGGCATTGAGGCGTTCGGCGAGGGCTCGGACCTCCTCCGCCGCGTGCCGGGCACCGTCGCCGACCACGAGCACGGGCCGGCAGGCGCCGCGCAACCGCGCCGCCGCGGCGGCCAGCAGGCCGACAGGCGGGGCCGTCGCGCGATCCGCCGCACGACCGCTCGGCGACCCGGCGGGAGCGTCCGACCCAAGGTCCTGGACCTCATCGGGTAGGACGAGATGGGCCACCCCACGTCCGTCGATCGCGTGTTTGACGGCGGTCCCGGCCAGCTCGGCGTGTAACGAGCCCGCGTGCACGGTCACCGTGGACAGCGCGACGTCGCGAAACACCGCCGAGAGGTCGAGGTCCTGGAACGCACCGCGACCCAGCACGTCGGACGGGACCTGACCGGAGATCGCGACCACCGGCGCGCCATCGAGGCGCGCGTCGTACAGGCCGGTGAGCAGGTTCGTCGAACCCGGCCCGGCGATCGCCAGGCAGGCCGCCGGACGCCCCGTCAGTTTTCCGTACGCGCCGGCCGCGAACGATGCGGCGCCCTCGTGCCGGATGCCGATATAGCGCAGCTCGCCCCGTTCCTCCGCGCGTCGCAGCGCCTCGGCGAACCCCAGGTTGGAGTGCCCGACCATGCCGAACACCGTGTCCACGCCCCACGCGACCAGCGTTTCGACCAGGACGTCCGAGACGGTCCGCGTCCGCGGGGCACGATCGGGCAGGTGGACCCAGGCCCCGTCCGCGCGCTCCTGGACGTCGAACGACGTCGGCGCGTCGCTGAACCCGGCCGGAGGCGCGCCCGTCGTGGGGTCGTAGTCGTAACCGTGCCAGGGGCAACGCAGCCACCCGTTCTCGATCGAGCCCTCACCGAGCGGGCCGCCCTGATGCGGGCAGCGGTTGTCCAGCGCACCGAGGCGCCCAGCACAGCGCGACACTGCGAGGCTGCGGCCGTCGACAACCACGGTCCGGACCCGGCCCTCGTCCGGCAGTTCCATCAACTCGTGCCAGCGATCGGTCACGGACCCTCCGGAGCCCTCGAGCTTCTCCCCACGACCGCAGTCTGCTGCAGCCCTGGCCCGACCGGCCAAGGACGTCATCGGCCCGTAAGGCGCCGCGGGGCCTGACGGGTCATCAGAAAGGAGTGGGCGGGTTCACCGGACCGTAAGGTCCAGCACGACCGGCGCCCTCGCAGGAGGTTCTAACCTGGCGCGGGCCGCCATCCGGGGAGGCACCGGTGAGAGGAACGCGGACACGATGACCGACAACGGTGGTGCGGCGGATCTGCCCTCGACGGTGCGCCTGGCGCCGAAGCAGGAGGAACTTTGTGCTCAGAGCACCTGGGACTTCAGCGATCTGCGAGCGCTGTTCATCAACTGCACGCTGAAGCGCTCGCCGGAGCAGTCGCACACCCAGGGCCTGGCCGACGCCTCGATGGAGATCATGCGCCGGCAAGGGGTCACGGTGGAGGTGGTGCGGGCGATCGACCATGAGATCGCCACCGGCGTCTGGCCCGACATGACCGAGCACGGCTGGGCCCGCGACGACTGGCCGGCGATCTTCGAGAAGGTCACCGCCGCCCACATCCTGGTGCTTTGCACGCCGATCTGGCTCGGTGAGAAGTCGTCGGTGTGCACCCGGGTGATCGAGCGGCTCTACGGCAACAGCCACCTGCTCAACGAGGCCGGCCAGTACGCCTTCTACGGCGGGGTCGGCGGGTGCCTGGTCACTGGGAACGAGGACGGCGTGAAGCACTGCGCCATGAACATCCTCTACTCGATGCAACACCTCGGCTACGTCATCCCGCCCCAGGCCGATGCCGGGTGGATCGGGGAGGCCGGCCCCGGCCCCTCCTACCTGGACCCCGGATCAGGTGGGCCGGACAACGACTTCACCAACCGCAACACGACGTTCATGACGTGGAACCTGTTGCACCTGGCTCGCATGATCACTGATGCCGGTGGTATCCCCGTGCACGGCAACCAGCGCTCGCGGTGGGACGCCGGCTGCCGATTCGACTTCCCCAACCCCGAACATCGCTGACCGGCCGCACCGTCGCGCCCGCCCCGGCCCGCCGGCTCCGACCCGCGTGCGCCGACACGCCTGCCTGTTCCGGTGCCGACGGTCCAGTCGTTTCCGACCCGTGGGAACGACAGACGCGGGGGCTGCATCAGCCCGCGAAACCGGCTACAAAACCTGCACACCGATTGACCGCCGGCGGCGATGATGCCGGGCGAGATGCGCCGGACGCCGGCGGAGCGTTCCGGACGATGCGGCCGATCGCGGATCGGAGTTCCCGGGCCGGCCGGTGATCTTGGGTGGAAGAATTGCTCGAGACGGGATCGGAGGAGGTTCCGGGGGACCGGGCGGTGAGGTGTGGCTGAGGGTCTGCGGGTCGATTACGCGACGTTGGAGAACATCCAGGCGCCGTCGGCGGTGGTGGCGCGGAACTTCGAGGGGCTGCACGAGCAGCGCGGGGAACTGGCGAAGATCTGGGGAACGCGGGCGATGCGCGACGCGATGGGGGATTTCGCCGACAACTGACGACGCATCGCGACAGGCTGCGGGGGGACATCGAGGAACTCCGGCAGGCCCGATGCAAGTGCGGAGTTGACGGCGAAACCGGCGAACGTCCACCAGGTGTCATCACCCTGGCCGGTGACCAAATAGGTGGCCGCCCCGGATTCGCCAGACACTGGGCGTGACCGGTGGCGAGGGGTGGACGCAGACGCCGCGCGGTAGCGCAGGATTTCGTCGGGGCTGCCGGTCCGGGAGGCATCTGCGGGCGGTCGGGATGTTGGGGAAACTCGGGTGCCGGACGTTCTCCGACCACTGCCCGGAATCGAGCCGACCGGGCACAGGCGCGCCCACCCGTGCGGCATTCTTCACGGGCCACGATCGGCGCGTCGCAAGTGCCGGGGTGTTCGGCGATCCGGGGAAGCTTCGGTGGGAATTGGACGAGGCCCGGCCTCGTAGCCTGACCTCCCGCTCGGTCATCCCGTGGCGAGGGGAATGAAACGTTTGAGTTTGCCCGTCGCTTGCCGTTCGAGGTGCTCGACGATCGAGATCGTGACCTCGGGCTCGTGGAGACTCAGTGCCGCCAGCGCGGCGGCGATCTCGTTCGCCAGTGCTTCGGTGTCGACGCGACCGGTGCAGCGCACTGCGATCGCGACGCCCCGGGGCGTCTGACGGACCTGGTACTCGACGATTTCCGACCTGCGGCTGAGCGGTGATCGGAAGACGTGTGCGTTGATCGGGCGTCCGTCGTAGACGAACGTGTCGTCGAGGCGGCCCTGGATGTCGCCGATCAGGCGGAACGCCGACCCGCACGGGCAGCGTTCGTCGAGGATGGTCACCTCGTCGGTGATCTCGTAACGGATCAGCGGCAGGGTCGTGTTGTACAGGTTGGTGAGCAGAATCTTGGCCGATCGTTCCCCGGGCGGGACGGGCCGGCGGGACTCGTCGATGGCCTCGATGATGAGCAGGTCGTCGCTGAGGTGGGTGCGGGCCAGGTCGCAGGGCATGGCCATGGCGCCGCCTTCGGAGCTGCCCCACCAGTTACCGACCGGGACGCCCCAGGTGTCCTCGATGGCCCGGCGGGCCTCGGGCAGCAGCGGCTCGGAGCTGGCCAGGATCCGTAGCGGGGCGATGCGCAGCCGCCCTGCCCGCGCTTCGTGGGTGAGGGAGTGCAGCGCGGAGGGGTACCCGTGCAGGATGGCCGGTTGCGCCTGGTTGAGTCCGTCGACGATGTCTTCGATGGGCAGGGTCACCGGGAACCGCAGGCTGACCAGGTGCGGTCCGGAGAAGGTGTGGCTCAAGGCGGCGGTGGCGTGGGTGGGGTGCGAGGCGGCCACGTTGGCCAGCACCATGGACGTGGCCCGCAGCCGCTCGTCGGTGGCCAGCGCCCGGAACATGTTGCGGAAGATTCCGACGTAGAACTGCGACCAGCCGTCGCGGTCGTAGACGAAGGCTGCGCGGGGCCCGGTCGAGCCGCTGGAGGCGATCGCGGTGAACTCGTCCAGCAAGTAGTTGCCGGGGTTGTCCTCGAGGTGGCGGTTCACCAACTTCAGGTTCAGCCGGGAGTCGGTGACGATGTCGTCGAAGTTGTCGACCAGGTCCCGTTTGGTCATCACCGGCAGTTCGCTCAGCTGTTGCACGTCGAAGGCGGCGGGGTCGAGGCCGGCCAGTCGCTTCCGATGCCACGGCGACCGTTCGACCGCGTCTGCCAACAGCCGGCGTAGCTTCTGGTTGCGCTCTGCGGCGATCTTGTCCGCCGACCAGTCCAGCCGCTCGATGAGGCCGGGCGCGAGGGCGAGCGCGTGGGCGAGGTGCTGACGGCGCAGTCTTTCGAAGTCGTTCATCTGATCTCCTCTCGGATGCTCAGCCACGACGGCCGAGCAGCCGTCGCCCGTCCGCGCGCACCGCCTGGGTGGGCAGGGTCAGGTCGGCCGGCGCCCCCACACCTGGTAGACCGGCCCCCACATTGTGATCACGCCGGGTTGCGCAAGGTGGTCCTCGACAACGGCACACAGTTCGTCGACCTCGTCGGCGGTGAGCAGGTCGGCGGCCAGGATCGGCTCGCGCATCAGTTGGGCGAAGAACGGGACGATGCGGTGGTTCGGGTCGCCTTGACGTTGCAGCAGGGTGAAGCAGTCCACGTGGATGTCGGTTGCGCCGGCGTCCAGGAACAGACCGGGCACCCGGCGCCCGACATGCGGGTCGCGGCCGTCCTGCCACGCGGCGACGACCGCGGCGAGCAGGCGGTCGTAGGACGGGTGGGCCGGGAAGCAGCCGAACCCGGACAGGTCGACCTCCTGGGCCGCCACCACACCGCCGGGCCGGACCAGCCGCAGCATCTCGGCCAGCACGCGGCCGGGTGCGAACACGTTGACCAGCACGAGTCGGGTGTGCGCGAGGTCGAAGCTGCCGGGGGCCAGGCCTGTCGCGGTCGCATCGGCCTCGATGATCTCGACGTTGGACAGGCCGCGCTCCTTCAGGCTCAGCGTCAGGTGCTCGACCATCCGTGGATCGCGTTCCACGGCGACGATCCGCCCGTCCGGCCCGACGCGTTCGCCGAGCAGGTCCAGGATCCCCAACGGCCCACAGCCGAGGTCGGCGACCCGCCACCCGGATTCGACCCCGATCCGGTCCAACAGCGCGGCGGCCTGGCCGCGGACCGCTGCGCCCTGTCCCAGCAGGCGTTGGCGTTCGTCATCTCGCGCGCCCAGCAGGTACTCCCGCTCCCGGGCGGCATCCGCCAGCTGCGCGACGTCCTCGTTCATCGGGGGGCTTCCTCCCGGCGCCGGCAACATGAGTCGGGCCAAATCCTGCCCGGCGCCGTATCGTCCTGGCAATTGCGGGGTTCCGCCGCGGCGACGCCCGTCCCGGTGGCCTGCCTCAGCTGCCGAGTTCGGTGCGCAGCCGCCGCTTGTGGCCGTGCGCGCCGATGGCGCCGTACGCGTCGGCCGCCAGTTCGAGCAGTCCGTGACGTGCCGTCAGATCCGGTTCGAGCCGAGCCCGCTCCTCCGCCAGGAGTGCACCGGCGGTGGCGGCGCCCGTTTCGGCCGCCAGCGCCGAACCGGCCGCGACCGCTGCCGCTGCCGCCGCCAGATCTTCGGCGCCGGTGGCCGATTCGCGCAGCACGCGGGCCAGCACCGAGTAGGCGAGCGCGCCCGCCACGCGGGCCCCCTGGCGGCTGGCCAGGATCGTCGCCTCGGTGGCGGCAATCCGGGCCCCGGAGTGGTCGTCGAGGTCCAGGTGTGCGCGCGCGAGATCGGCCAGCAGCCGCACCTCGAAGTGCAGGCCCGTGCCGTGCCGGCGGCCGAGGGCCAGGGCGTCGTTGAACGCGGCCGAGGCTTCCAACGGGCGGCCCAGGCACAGCGCGGCCAGTCCCGTGGCGTGCCCCGCCCGCACGGCGAGGCTGACGGAGTCCTGCGCCAGGGCGGCGGCGAGCGCGGCGTCGGATTCGGCGCGGGCGATCTCGGCCGGGTCGGCCGTGGCGTCGGCCAGGTCGGCCGACATCGACAGCACCCAGGAGTGCCATTCGCCGTACGTCCGCATCTCGTAGGCCGCCAGCGCAGTGTCCAGGACCGCCCGCGCCGCCGCGAGCCGACCGCCCGCGATCATCGCCATCGCGTTCCAGGTCTGCACCGCGTCGTAGACGCTGTACCCGGCCACGCTGCGCCCTGTGGCCGGATCTCCGGCGCACACCGCCAGGGCCGCCTCGGTGGTCTCGTGGGCCGCGGACACCGGGCCGGAGAAGGCGTAGGCGTGGGCGAGCGTGCCGTGCGCGAAGGCGAGCAGGTCGCGGTTGCCCGACCGTTCGGCGAGCGGTACCGCGCCGCGGAAGGCGCTCAGACCCCCGTTGACGTCTCCGCCCCAGAGCCGGATCGTCGCCTCCGAGATCGCGAGCCGGGCGAGCAACTCGTCCGATCCCAATCGTTGCGCGGCGGGCCGGGCTCTGGCGAAAAGCTCGTCGCGCTCGCCGGGGTCGATCCCGGTCCGGGCACCGATACGCAGGAGCTGGGCGTAGGCGGAGACCTCCAGACTCAGCGTCGCCTCATCGGGCGGGACCTCGCGCAGGTGGTCCAGGGCCGTGCGCCACCGGCGGCGGGCCTCGTCGTAGTCGAGCCGGATCGCCTGGGTTCCCGCGCGCAATTCCCACCGGGCGGCCTCCAGCCGTTCGCCGGCGGCGTCGAAGTGCATGGCCACGACCGCCGCCAGTTCGTCGTGGCGGTGCGGCTCGGACTCGACGATCGCCCGCGCCGTCGCGCGGTGCAGCCGGCGCCGGGACGCGGCCAGCAGTGTCCGGTGGGCGACCTCGTGGGTCAGCGGATGCCAGAAGCGGTACTGCTCGGCCTGCTCGCCGGGCCGCAGTAGTTCGCCTGCGGCCAGCGCGTCCAGGGCTTGGGCGAGCTGGTCGGGATCCAAGCCGGTGACCTCGGTCAGCACGTCGCGCTCGACGATGCGTCCGATCACCGCGGCGGCCTGGAGCACCGACTTGTCCCGCGGGTCGAGCCGGTCGATGCGCCCGGCCAGCACGGCGTGCACCGTCGGGGGCACGCGGACCTCGGCGACCGGGCGGGCCAGGGCGTAGCACCCGGGTTCGCCGTGCAGCGTGCCGTCACCGGCGAGGGACCGGACGATCTCCTCGGCGAAGAACGGGTTGCCGCCGGTGCGCTCGCGCAGGGACGCCGCCAGCTCCTCGAGCCCCGGGCCGAGGAGTTCCCGGAGCAGCGCGTCGACGGCGTCCGGTTCCAGCGGGCTCAGCGGGAGCTGAGAGTAGATCGACTGGACCGTCCACGCGGCGCGGAACTCCGGACGGAAGTTGGTGACGACCAGCGTGCGGGTGCCGGGGTAGAAGCCGAACAGCCCGTCGAAGAAGGCGATGCTCTCCTCGTCGAACCAGTGCAGGTCTTCCAGGATGAACAACAGGGCCGAGCGTTCGGTGCGCCGCTGGGAGATGCGGCGGAAGACGTCGAGAATGCGGCGCCGCCGGGCGTTGGGCCCCAACTGCGGGGCCGGCCGGTCCGGGTCGGGCACCTCGAGGAAGTCGAAGAGCAGCGGCAGGTCGGCCTCGAAGGAGGAGCCCAACTCGAGCACGCTTGCGGCCACGACCGCGCGGATCGACTCGGGGTCCTCCTCACCCGTCACCCCGTAGAAGTCCCGGAGCAGGCCCAGGACGGGGAGCAGGGGGACCTGGCGCGCGTGCGAGACGCCGGCGGTGCGGCCCACGAGGAAGCCCGCCTCTTCGGCCGCTCGGGCCAGTTCGTCGCAGAGCCGGCTCTTGCCGCTGCCGGCCTCCCCCACCAGTCCGACGACCGCGGCCCGTCCCTCCTGGGCGCCGTTGAGCGCCGCAAGGAGCCTGCCGAAGTCGGCGTCGCGTCCGATCAGGCGGGCGGCGCCGGGGCCGCGGCGCCACGCCGTCCGGTCGCGGGCAGCCTCCAGCGCGAACACCCCGACCGGCACCGAGGATCCCTTGACCTCGGTCGCGCCCAGGCTGCGCAGCGCGAACCGGCCGGCGAGCAACCGGGCGGTGTGTTCGCTGAGGTAGACGGTGCCGAGCTCGGCCAGGCTCTCCATCCGCTGGGCCAGACCCACGGTGTGCCCGACGGTCGTGTAGGCCCCGAACGCGTTTCCGACCTGGCCGGCGACGACCTCGCCCGAGTTCAGTCCGACGCGGACCTCGATCTGGGCGCCGGTGCGGGCCCGGACCTCGTCGGCGAACTTTCGTGCGTCCTCGACGAGCCGCAGGCCCGCGTGGCAGGCACGCGCCGCGTGGTCCTCCAGCGCAATGGGTGCGCCGAACACGGCCATCACTCCGTCGCCGGTGAACTTGTCCAGGGTTCCGCCGAAGTCCTCGATCGCCTGGCGGCACATGTCGAACAGACGCCCCATCAGATCGGCCCAGTCGTCGAGGTCCAGCTCCTCGGCCAGGGTCATGGAGCGGGCGACGTCCGCGAACAGGACCGTCACCTGCTTGTGCTCTCCCTCCGCATTGGCCACCGCCCGGTGTGGTGCCGCCGGGACCGACGCGGGGCGCAGGGAAATGGACGCCATCGCGGTGGCGCCGGCGACCGGCTGGGGTGCCGGGGCGGACTGGGCCCGACCGCACGCTCCGCAGAAACGGTCGTCGGGCAGCAGGGTGGCGCTGCAGCCCGGGCAGGTGACCGGCGGCACCGGCGTCCCGCATCCGGTACAGAACCGCAGCCCGGACCGGGTCGGCGCACCGCACGCGGTGCAACCCGTTCCGCCCACTGCGTCCCTCCTCACGCCGCCCGGACCCGACCCTAGTGATGCCGGCAGTTGCCCGGGAACTCCTCGAGAGGACGACCGACGCCCGCAGGTTCGACTCGCCTCCAGACCATCGGGTGACCGGGATCGAACCGGCATGGCAGCTTGGAAGGGCGGCCTGACGGCTGAGCGCGCCGGAGCGCGGCGCACAAGTGCAGGTCAGCGAGCTGTGGGTTGCCGTTGGGGACCGCCGTTGCCTCTTCTCCGCCGCGCGTTCTGGCACGAATCTGGCACGACACGCCCGATGGAGTCAGCCTCTGCGGCTCTTTGGCGCCGTCGTCGGGTTGTTCGTTGAGGCCCGCGAGCAGGCGCTCGGTGTCTTCGAGCAACGGGGGCAAGTCGGCAGGAGCGGTATCCGCGACGATTGCGTGCGCGGTTTCGAAATATCGGTGCGCAAGGTGATTGCGCATTCCCTTGATGTCGGCCCAAGCGATTCGGGCGGCACGAGGGCTGGTGCGTCCGGAGAACGTGCAGGTGAGCGCGTCGCGTCTCGCCGTGGGTGGCCTTGATTCGCCGTTGCCTGCCCGTCGATCGGGTACCCAACGGGTGCGGCGCTGTGCCTCGATGGGGCATTTCGACGTTTCGTCGGCGTCCGCCGGATACGGGCTGGTCACTGCCGTGTCGTCGATCTGACTGAGCAACGCCCGGCTCCCGACCATCCACCCGGTAGAGCAATGTCCGCCGGGACGCAGGCCTGTGGTCGCGACACGCGGGGTTTTGGTTCGTGATCGGGCCGTGGGTGTACGGGATTCTGGTCAGAAGATGTGGCCGCTGGTCGGGCATGTCAGTGCGCAACAGCGACGGGCCGCCCGGCCGCGTTTGTCGGGTGTCCAACTGCTTTCGGTCCCTGGGTGGCCTGTGAAACTCAAGAGACTTGTCGTGCTTACCGTGGCCGGGGCGGCCTTGTCGGCGTCCGTGGCGGCCGGTGCAGCGCGCGTCGACCCGGGGCGGGCAACGACCGCGCCGCCGGCTCCGGCGGCGCCGGCGACGGTGTACACCGAGGATTTCGAGAACGGGCAGAGTGCGCCCGGTACCGCAATTTTCCTGAACGGGTACACCGGTGCCACGGGTGAGACCTACACCGCGGACCCGGCCTGGATCAACGGCGGGGCCTGCAACGGGTTGATCGGCGCCCTGGGCTCCTCGGTCGGGACCAGTGGCTGCGATCAGACCGACTACAACAACTACACCCCGGTCGCGGCGGCGATCGGATCGGTGTTCGGCGGCGACAACGCCAACCACGCCCTGCTCGATCTGAGCCTGCTGGGATCCCCCACACCGCTATCCAACCTCGCCGTTTTCCAGACGGTGAATCCGATACCGCTGCCCGCGAGCGGTCACTTCATCGTGTTCTCCGTCGATGTCGGCGCCGTCAACTGCACACTCGCCCAGCCGAGCCTGAGCTTCTTCGCCATAGAGGGCGCGGAGTTGATCCCCCAGAACGCAACCCCGCTCGACCCGTGCACCGACTCGCGGGCCACCACCAGCATTCCCAGTGGGATCGGCCCCATCGTGGTCGGTCGCTACCCGGCCGACACGGCGACCCTGGTCAACGGCAGCTCGGTCGGTGTGGAGCTGACGAACGCGCAGACCGACAACAACGGCAACGACTACGGCCTGGACAACATCCGCGTGCTGGACGCGACCCCGCAGCTGACCGACGACTTCGCCACGCCGGCGGTCGCCGGTCAACCCGACATGTTGACCTTCACGATCACCAACACCACCGAGCTGGCAGCCAAGGACGGCTGGTCGTTCACCGACAACCTGCCCACGGGGATGACCGTGGCGAGCACTCCGGACGCGACCACCACCTGCGCGAACAGCCCGGCGGCCCCGGCGATCACCGCTGCCGCCGGCAGCTCCACGATCGCGGCGACCGGGAACCTCGCCGCGGGGCAGTCCTCCTGCACCGTCTCGGTGTCGGTCGTCGCGCCGGCCGGCAGTTACACCAATGGCCCGAGCAACATCTCCTCCAGCACCGGTCTGCTGCCCCCGCCGAGCACCTCGGTCATGGTCAACCCGATCCCGACCACCGCCGCCCAGGTGGCACCTTCGGTTCACCACCATGCCGGCGGCCGGTCGAGCAACGACCCAGACTTCGACGCCTCCAACGACCCGGGCGGCGAGGACGTCAGCTCCCCGGACTACTCCAGCGCCACCTGCCGAGCGGCGTGTTCGGTGACGGTGACCCTGGACGACGCGACGGTCGATGTCAACGCGGTCGACCAGAACACCAACGCCGGTCGTTACTCGGCCGCCTCGATCTCCCGCAGCAACCACCCGGTGTTGTTCGCCGCCCGCGACGGCGGAGGCGCCGAACCGGACTGCCCCGGCTACCGGAACACCTTCACCGACTGGGTCCAGTTCGGTTTCACCCAGGCCGAACGCGGCGCCGGGTTCCGCAAGACCGTTGCCTTCACACTGCGCCGGACCACCGACCACGGAACCGCGGTAGTGGCTGCCAGGAGCCTGCAGATCTGCTTCGAGGCCCCGTACCGGTTCCAGCCCCGACCGGGCTACGGCATCGCCCTGCATGACGCCTCCTACTACGGTGTGCTCCCGCAGTGCCGGGCGGTGCGGGTACGCCCACCGCTGCCCGGGGTACCGACGCCGTGCGTGGCGACTCGAGAGGTCGTGCGGTCCGGAAACGGGTGGACGGTTCGGATCGCCTTCCGGGTGCCGGCCGGCACGCAGGACCCCAAGGCCCTGGGCTGACCACGATTCACCGGGTCGCCCTGGCGCCGGACGCGCCGAAACAGCCGTGCTGATGCTGCGTTCACCCGGTAGGCGTTTACGGGACAAGTTTTAGTAACCCAAAATTCGCGTCCGATTTCCCGCCGGTGGTAATTGGTTTGTTTGCCTGTGTGGGGGGAACGGCCGGTGGTTGATGTCCTTTCGACGACCGACAGCGGAGTGGTGCAGTGGAGGCCCGAGCTACGTCGGGAAAAGTCGAGCGGCCGGGCACGTTGTGGGTCCTGGCGCGCGCTGCCGGCGCCTGGCGCCGCAATCCGCGCCTGGCGGCGGTGGCCGGTGCGGCCCTGGTCGTCCACCAGCTTTTCTCCGCCGGTTTCGCGCTGAGCATCAAGGCCATCATCGAGGACGTCAACGGGCACGAACACCAGTCCAAATTGCCGCGTCTGCTGATGCTGCTCTTGGTCGGTTTCGTGCTGACGGCGCTGGCCGCCGTCGCCGGTGAGCGGGCCGCGGCGCTGGCCGCCGGCCGGATCTCCGACAGGCTTCGTCACAAGCTCTACGATCACCTGCTCCGGCTCCCGCCGGTGCAGATGCTCGGCACTTCCTCGGTCAACGTCCTGAAGCTGTACCAGAGCAACGTCAAATCGGTGGAGGCCGGGTACACGCAGGGCTTCCTCGACACCGCGGTGCTGGTGATCCACTTCGGCATCGCCGTCCCGGTGATGTGCTGGTTGGACTGGCGGTTGACCGCGGCCACGGTCACCATGTTGTTGGGCGTGGTCGTGGTGGCCAACCTGCTGCAGCCCTGGGTGATGCACGCCGTGGACCGGAGCAGCGACGCCGAGACCCGGGTGCTGCACACCGTGCAGGACACCGTCCACGCCCATCAACTCGTGCGGGCCTTCAACCTCGAGGACACCCTCGCCCGACGGTTCGCCACCTGCCTGGCGGACTACGGCCACTGGAACATCCGGACCCGCGGCGCCGCGGCCGTGCTCGGCTCCGGATCGGGCCTGGCGGTGCTGGCGATTCAGGTCGGGGTGGTCGTCGCCGGCGCCGAGCTGGCCGCCCATCGGCGCCTGTCGATCGGTTCGCTGATCGCGTTCGTGACGTTGCTCGGTTTGCTGGCCAAGAATGTCTTCGACTTCATCCGCCGGGACCTGCCGATGCTGGCCCTCGCGGCGCGCAAATCACCGGGCATCCTGAAGTTCCTGGCCGCGCCGGCGGCGGTGACCGATTCACGCCAGGCGATGGACCTGCCCGCGACCATGGGTGCGCTGCGGTTCGAGGAGGTCAGCTTCGGCTACCTGCCGGGCCGGCCGGCGGTGCGCGACCTGAGCTTCGAGATCCGGCCGCGCACCTC
>DATAUG010000043.1:0-25156 GCA_036268355.1 Sporichthyaceae bacterium | reverse complement strand
CTGGACCCAGGCACACCATGTAATTCACTGGTCCGAGGGCGGCCCGACCGATCTGTCGAATCTGTGTTTGGTCTGCGACCGACATCACGACGCGATACACCACGGCGGCTGGGACGTCGAAACAGGCGCCGACGGCAAACCAGAACTACGGCCCCCACCTTGGGTGGACCCCGAACGCCGAGCCAGACGCAACCGGTACTGGCAAGCCCAGGCCGAATTCCACCTGCGCTGAGGCGCCACGCGACGGCGCGCCCTGCTTGGGTTTCAGTCCGCCTGCAGGTCGACCACGACCTTGATGTCGCCCGGCTGCCGCTCCAGAGCGCCCGGCCAATCCTTCATCGGCACCGTCCGGCTGATCAGCTTGGCCAACCAGTCCGGATCGGCCGACGCCAAGGCCGCGGCGGCGGCCGCGTAGTCGCCCAGTCCGGCGTTGACCGAGCCGAACACCACCTCGTTGCTCAGCACCAGCGCCTTGTTGATCGCGTCGGCCGCCAGCGGGATCTCGCGGGCGCCGGCCGAGATCCCGGTCAGGCACACCACGGCGTCCGGCGCCGCGCGGCCCAGCACGTCGAAGACCAGCGACCCGATTCCGGTGGCCTCGATGACCACGTCCGGCGGCTCGGTCAGGTCGTCCAACGAGGTCAGGTAGCGGGCGCCGAGTTCGGCGACCATCCCCGGCTTGGGGCCCTCGGTGACCCGGTCCAACACGTTGACCTTCAGGCCGCGTTGCCGGCCGATCATCGCGGCCAGCAGCCCGATCGGTCCCGCGCCGGTGACCAGCGCCACCCGCGCCTCCCCGGGTGACCGAGCCGCGATCCGCCCGACCTGATCCCAGGCCTTCGCGACCACCGACGTCGGCTCGAGCAGCACCCCGAGCCGCCCCAGCGACGGGTCCAGCCGGATCGCGAACTTCGGGTCGACGCGCCACCGCTGGGCGCCGTAGCCGTCGCGGCCGGCGATCCCGCGTTCGGTGAATCCCCCGTTGCGACAGAAGTCCCACCGGTCGGCCGCGCAGGCCACGCAGGGCTCCGGGTCGGGCCGCCGGACCACACCGGCAACCAGATCGCCGGCGGCCAGCCCGCTGTCCGCCGGAGCCTCGAGCACCCGGCCCAGCGACTCGTGGAACAGCACGATCCGCTCGTGCCCCTCCGGCGGCCGCCCGTAGCCCTCGCGGGCGACCTCGAGATCCGTCCCACAGATCCCGACGTACAGCCCTTCCACCAGCACGGAGCCGTCGTCGGCCGACGGCTCCGCGATGTCCTCCACCCCGGCCGTGTCCAGAGCACCCGGCTTCACGGTGCACGCCTTCATGTGGCCTCCCGGGCACGTAGTCCTGCCGGAAAGCTACCCGTGGTCGTCCGCTCAGAAATCCGGGGCCAACGAGGCCAGGAACTCCGTCGTGCGGGCCACGCTGGCGTCCGGATCACCCGGCACCTCGATGGGCACCGGCCAAAGCTCGGTGGCCCCGGCGTCGCGCAGTTCGCGCAGTTGGCCCAGCACCCGCTCGCGCGGACCCCAGAGGCACACATCCGACACCGACTCCGCGCCCTCGCGGGCCAACGACTGCTGGTAGTTCTGCAAGGTCGGGTAACGGGCGAAGGCAGTGTCGAGCGCCTCGCGAGCCAACTTCTCGTCCTCGGACAACGCGACCGGCAGGCCGACGATCACGCGTGGGCTCGGGCGGCCGGCGTCCGCGGCGGCCTTGGCCAGCGTGGGCACGATGTGATCGGCAACCCCACGCGGGCCGGCCAGCCAGGTGACCGTGCCGTCGGCCAGTTCCCCGGCCACCCTCAGCATCGCCGGGCCGAGGGCCCCGATGACGATCGGCACGGGCGAGAACCCGATGATGTTGAAGCCCGCCTCGACCTGGTACCGCTCCCCGCGGTGCGACACCTCACCGGTGCGCAGCAGGGGGCCGAGCACCTGAAGGTACTCGCGCATGTGGGCGGCCGGCGCGGTGAAGTCGAAGCCGAGCATGCCCTGCATGACCGGCTTGTGGCTGACCCCGATACCGAGCGTCAGCCGGCCGCCGATCAGCGACTGAACCGTCGCCGCCTCGTGCGCCATCGTGTAAGGGTGCCGGGGGTACGTGGGAACTATGCCGATTCCCAACTCGATGCTCGAGGTGCGCGACCCGGCCACCGCGATCGTCGGGAAGGCGTCGGTGCCCCGCATGAAGTGTGTGGTCCACGCGGCCGGGAACCCGGCCTGCTCCGCGGCGACGGCCTGCTCGGCCACCGCGATCGGTGCGGTCGGGGTTGCGGTGACGTCGCCACCGATGTTGATCGAGATGCGCATATTTCTGCCTCAGCCGTTCTACGCGGAGGACACCCTCGGGAACATCTCGCACTCCACCGGCCCGCCGGGGGTGAGGTCCGGCGCCGTCACGTGCCCGCAGAGGCTCTTGTTGTTGAACATGTTGGCCACATGCGGATTCCAGGTGGTCGAACTGCCGACGTAGAAGCTGGTGATCGCCCGCCGGTAGTTCGTCGTCTGGTTGCCCATCGAACCGTGAATGGTCATTGGGTGGTGCAGCAACAGATCGCCCGGCTCGGCCTCGGCCACCAGCCAGTCGTACTTGCCGTAGTCGGCCTCGAAGTCCGGCCAGTCGGCGTAGGGCGAGTTGACGTAGGTGTCGGTGATCGCCGGGATGTTCTTGAAGCCCAGCGGGTGGTAGATCGTCTCCCACAGGTGCGAGCCCCGCAGGTAGTGGATCGCGCCGCCCTCGGCGGCGACCCGGTCCATGGGCACCCAGATCCGCAGCATCTGCGGGCCGGCCATCGGCAGGAACGGCAGGTCCTGGTGCCAGGGCGTGGCCTTCCCGGAGCCGGGTTCCTTGGCGAAGATCTGGTCGTAGAAGAAGATCACCTCGGGATCGCTGATCACCTGTGCCGCGACGTCCACGATCGGCCCGCGGATCGCCCAGGCCTTGAACGCGTCGTCGAACATCCACGGCCAGGTCTGCGAGAAGAAGCGCGGTTGGCCCTCGTCGGCATAGTTCTGCGACGACGGGTCGGACAGGTCGAGGATGCGCTGGACGGCGTCCCGCATGAAGTCGATCCAGTCCAGCGGCAGGATGCCCTTCACGATCGCGGCGCCGTCGCGCGCGTAGGCGGCCTTCTCCTCCTCGCTGACCGGCCGCAACAGGCCGGCGGTCGGGTGCTCGATACCGATCTGGTCGAGCGAAGCTGTCGTCATTTCGTCCACACTCCCTGATCACCGCCGTCGCAGGCGCACGACCACGTGCACAGTAGGCGTGGGTCGGGCGCCCGGGCATGGTGCTTGGATGACAAAGCGATCGGTGTGGCCTTTCCTATTGCGCGACGCCTTCTGAGTCGAAGAAGCCGACAACCCGGGCCAGGCGCCCGTTCGGAGCGAATTCCACGCAGTCGATCCCGGAGACCGGAATTTCGCCCGCGGAGTTCACCTGCCACGCGAATGTCGCCCAACAGTGGTGTAGACGCACCTCACCAAGAATCTCGATCACGAGGTCCGGCCGGGCCAGCCGGCGCCCGGCGATGTGATCGTCGAGCGCCGCCGCGCCGCACAGGTCGACGGTGGGATCGGTGTAGGTGGCCTCCGGACCCCAGCAACCGGCCAGGATCCGCGTCCGCCGATCGGCCTCGGAGGTGTTCCAGGCCGATACATACGCCTCCAGGACAGCCAGTTCGTCGGTCACGAGCGCACTTCATCGCCGGGCCGCTCGGTCCGTTCGGCACCGGTCGTGCCGAGCCGGCGGATCTTCAACGCCAGCTGGAGCTCCAACCGATCCTCGGGGGAGCGCAGGCGGGCCCCGGTCACCTCCTCGATCCGGTTCAGCCGGTAGGTGATCGTGCGGTGGTGCACGTACATCGCCTCAGCGGTCCGGCGGGTGCTGCACTCCGCGTTCAGGTAGGTCTCGAGGGTGTCCACCAGGTCGGTGCCGTGCTGGGTGTCGTACCCGACCAGATCGCCGATCCGACGGCGGGCGAAGGAGTCCAGGTCCGAGCGCGTGGTCGGCGCCAACAGGTACTGGAGCACTCCGAGGTCCTCGAAGGCCGCCGGCACCCCGGGCATGGCCGCGGAGACGGCCAGCACGGCCTCGCGCCATCCGTCGGCGAAGCGGGCGACGTGGTCGACCCGGCCGCCGACACCGACGAGCGTGTCGGTGCCGCCGGTCCAGCGCACGTCGGAGAAGGCGCGGGCGATCATCGCCCGGTGTCCCCGGTCGTCGTGGCCCGCCGCCGGGATCAGCGCCGCGAACAGATCGGCGCGCGCGGCCAGCACCGGCTGGGCGGAGCCGGCCCCGAGCAGGGCGGCGGTGATCAGCCGGGCCGTCGCAGCACGCGACCGCTCGATCTGTTCGACGGTCCAGGCGTTGCGCGTCGCGCGGGCGGTCGCCCCGGGGGTGGACACCGCCACCACCCGGGCGGGCAACGCGAACCCGCTGCCCAGGTGCTGGGCGCGCAGCGAGGCCTCGACCTCGTCGGGCAGCCGGCCGTCGAGCAGGTCCCACACGAACTCGGCCTCGGCCCGGCGGGCCGCGGTGACCATCGTCTCCTCGCGGAACAGCAGAACTGCCGCCGCGACCGCCGCCTGGTCGGCCATGGACTCCTGCTCGACCCTCGGCCGGGAGGAGAAGCCGAGCGCCAAATGACCCAGCGTCACCCCGACGGCGCGGATCGGTGCCACGACCAACCAACCGACCGGCAGCTCGACGGTCAGGACGTCGACCACGCTCTGTTCCGGAGGACGCGCGGCCAGCCAGGCGCGCAGCCGCTCGCCGACCTCGCGCGGGGCGGCGAGGGAGTCCCAGCCGGTGACCCGTCCGTCGGAGTCGAGCACCGCGACGCTGCAGCCGGCCGTCGAGCCCACCGCGCGCAGCACGGCCGACAGGTCGCCCCGCTCGCGGGTGATCCGGTTCAGCGTCCACTGCAGTTCCAAGCAGGCGCCCGCGTGGTTCAGCTCCCCGGCCAGCCGGTCGCGCTCGGCCCGGGCGGCGGCCAGGTCGGCCCCGACCCGGGCGTGCATGGTGGCGTTGTGGAAGCCCACGGCGGTCAGCCCGGCCAGCGAGGTGAACAGTGCTTCGTCGGCCTCGGTGAACAGCTCCCGTCGGCGGCGCCAGACACACATCACCCCGATCAGCACGCCGTCGCGCAGCATCGGTGCCGCCATCGCCGAGCAGGTGCCCTCGATGTCGGACAACGCCAGCAGGCCCGGCGTGGACCGCAGTTCGGTGGTGTAGTCCGCGACCCGTTGCGCCCGGCCGGTGGCCAGCACGCGCCCGGCCAAGCCCTCCCCGACCCCGATCCGCAGCCGAGCGGTCGCCAGCTGCGAGTTGCCGGTCACGGCGTGCATCTCGACGGCTTCACCGGTCTCGTCGATGAGCAGTACGCCGGCGATCTCGGCACCGATCAGATGGGCCGCCGCCTCGGCGCCGGCGGTCAGCACCTCGGCCGGGTCCAGGGAGGCCACCGGGCGGGACACGAAGCCCTGCAGCAACTGCTGCAGGCCGTTGCGGCCGGCGCCGGTCCAACCCAGCAGAGCGGCCAGAGCGACCAGGACCCCGACATCGTCGGCGGTGAAATCGGGGCCACCCGCCCGGACCGCGATGAGGTCGGTGCGCGGATCCACCGACACGGTCGCCACCGACACCCCACCCAACCGACCGGTGCCCGCGGGCTGTCGAGTGGTCATCGCCGGGCTTGCGCCGACCGCGGCGACGATCTCGCACCGCCCACCGCTCCAGTCGACCAAGCTCGCCCCGTCGGCCCCCAACAGCACCAGGACCGCCTCCAGGCAGTCCACCGCAGCGTCCGTCGGCCGCAGCTGGCCCCCGGCGGCGAGCTTGTCGATCAGCGCGACCCAGGGGGCATGGCGCCCCGAACCGAGAGCACGGGGCGGTCGGTGGGCGGCCGGTGACGTCAAGGGACCTCCAGCGGGCAGACCGAGCCACTGTCGCGGGTCGACCCGACCCTTCCCGTCGACCATAGCCGCCGGTGCTCGCGGGCCGAAAAAAGTGTGATGCGCCCCGCCTTACCGATCCGAAATCGCGCTGACCCGCTCGGCCGACGGGCGCACTTGCGGGCCCGAGAAAGAGTAAGGAGGCCGGGTTGCCGCGCTGAACATGGCCTTGCTCGGTCGACCACGCTTGGGTGTAGCCACCGCCGGTCCGCGAACCGGTCCTGGGCGGTGCTTCCGAAGAACAACGCTTCCGAAGAACAACGTCCCGAGGAGTTCACCATGCGCGTGGGTAACCAGGACATCTTGCTGCCGGTCACCATGGTCGGCAATTACCCAGAGCCACGGTGGTTCCGGGGCACCGGCAAGTACCCGGGCACCCCGTCCCGGTTCGTGTTCGACTCGATCGAACAAGAGGCCCTCTACGACTGCATCTCCTGCATCGTCGACGACCAGGAGCGAGCCGGCTTCGACATCATCGCCGACGGCCGGGTGTTCGGCGGCTCGGACTCCTACGGCCAGCTGCTCTACCACTACATGGAGCGCAGCAGCGGCTTCGTGATGAACGGCCCGCAGATCCCGGTCCCGATCTACAGCTCGCTCTACGCCCCCACCTGTATCGGCGAGATCAACCGGGTCTACCCGTACCACGTCGAGACGCTCAAGGCCGTCCGGCGAGCCACCAACAAGCCGATCAAGATCTCCTACACCGGTGTCGGGGCCATGACCGCGGCCACCAACAACCAGCACTACAAGGACATCAAGGAGCTCGCGGCCGCCTACGCCAAGGCCCTGAATGAGGACATGAAGGAGCTGGCCGACATCGGCGTCGACATCATCCAGCTCGACGAGTTCGTCTGGCCGTACGGCATGGGCGACTGGGAGATCGAGGCGCTGAACGCCACGGTCAAGGGCGTGGACGCCCAGATCTGGGTCCACACCTGCTGGGGCAACTACGGCGGCACGCCGGCCTACGTGTCCTACGAGGGCGACGCCGGGCACGTCGAGGGCGGCATCTACTCGATCGACAAGCGGCCGAAGGGCGTCTCGACGACCCCGCAGCGGTCGGCCTCGATCTTCCCGAAGGTCCTCGAGGCCGACATCGACGTGCTGAACTTCGAGATCGGCCGGGTCGGGCCGGACGACCTCAAGCCGCTGCTGGACAACAACTGGACCAAGCCGTTCGTGGCCGGCGTGATCGACGTGAAGAGTCTCATCACGGAGAGCGCCGACGAGGTCGCCGAGAAGATCCGGCTGTGCCTGGAGTACATCCCGATCGAGCGCCTCGGTGTGACCACCGACTGCGGCCTGCCCAACCTGCCGCGGATGATCGCGCAGAACAAGCTGCAGGCCCTGGCCGACGGCGCCGCGATCGTGCGCGAGGAGCACCTGGCGAAGTCCGCGGCCAACGCCTGACGGCAGCGCTCCCCCGACTGGTGTGGGGCCGACCCGGGGTCGGCCCCACATCCCTTCATCACGTCTGTCGGTTCGTGGCTTGGAGAAAGGCTCATGACAATGACGGGAAAGCACGCGGGGCCCACCGAGGACGAGGGCTACCGCACCTTCGTGTGGTTCACCCCCGAGCGGCGCAAGCCGACCGAGTACGAGCTCTACACAGTCGGCCAGCAGTCCGGCCCGGGACACTGGCTCGACGTGGACTGGCCGCTGCGCTTCGACGACGGCCGCGCCCCGTGGGAGGACTCCACCAGCGCGGTGGTCGCCACCAACTGGGCCGAGTTCCGCGACCCGGACAAGCAGTGGCAACGCCCCTACGTGAGCCACACCAACCAGGACGAGCAGGCGCTGGCCCGGCTGCTCCCGGTACTCACCGCGGGCGCTGCCGACGGCGTGAACCCGGTGTGGGCCAAGGAGATCCTCGGCCGCACCTACGCGGCGTGGCCGTTCGTCGAGTACGGGCTGTTCCTGGCCCTGGCGTATGCGGTCCGCGAGGCACGGGCCGACACGTTGAACTTCGCTGTGGTGTTCCAGGCCGCCGACCGGATGCGGGTGCTGCAGGACATCGTGCTGCACCTGGACTACCTGGGCGAGGCGATCCCCGGATTCTCCGACGCCGGTGCCCGCGACGCCTGGATGAACGACCCCTCGCTGACACCGGTCCGCGAGGTTGTCGAGCGGATCGCGGCCAGTCGGGACTGGGTGGAGATCGTGCTGATCACCGGCCTGGTCATCGAGCCGATCCTGGGTCGGTTGGCCAAGGCAGAACTGTTCAGCCGCAGCGCCCCGACCTTCGGCGACGCCGCCACCCCGACGGTGCTCGCTCAGTCGGTCCGCGCGGCCGAGCGGGCGGCCTCGACCGCCTCGGCGCTGGCCCGGCTGGTCTGCGTCGACGAGACGCACGCCGACGCCAACAAGGCCGTGATCAACGGCTGGCTGGCGACCTGGGAGCCGCGGGTGGCCGCCGCCGCGGAGGCCTTCGCGGCCAACTTCGGCCACGCACCGGTGTCCGGGCGGACTCCGGAGGTACTGCTGGCGCAGGTCCTGACCGAGCAGCGCCAGGCGGTGGCCGCCCTCGGCCTGGGCACCTGACACACCGTCAGGTCGATTCGGACGCCCCCGTTTCCGCACCCCTCAGGAGAGCTTTGTGAGCACCGCCACGACAACGACAATCGGCCGGGTCGGGATCTCGTTGATCAACAGTTCGGACACCGAGGCCGCGGTGGAGCACATTCGCGAAACCCAGCCCGACGCGTCGATCAGCTTCCGCGACGTGTTCTACAAGATCGAACGCGACGGGATCCTCAGCTTCGACATGGCCGAGATCAGCGAGCTCGCCGGTCGCGACATCGACACCGACATCTTCTTGGTCAACATGAGCACCTACTACGGGCGAATCGTGGTCGGTGACGGCCGCGTGGACCTGCACGCCGAGATCAAGCCCGCGCGCTTTGTCGAATAGGCACTGTCCGGAATAAGCACTGTTCCAAGAATAAGCGCTGCCAGGAATAGACAGGAGCCCACAGTGCCGTCCAGTTTGACCCAGCTGCACGAGAAGACCAAGTCCTACGACTGGGACTACACGTTCGCCGACCAGTCCCCGAAGTACGAGACCAAGTACAAGATGCCCAAGAAGGGCAAGGACCCGTTCCGGGTGCTGATCCGCGACTACATGAAGATGGAGGCGGAGAAGGACGACCGCACCCACGGCATCCTCGACGGCGCGATCCGCGCCGGTGAGTGCAACGGCATCGAGCCCCGGTTCGTCGAGTGCATGAAGCTCACCCTGCCGGACCTGACCAACGCCGAGTTCCAGGCGGTGGCGGGCTGCGGGATGATCATCTCCGCGGTGCAGAGCCAAGAACTGCGCCAGGGCTACGCCGCCCAGATGCTCGACGAGGTACGGCACACGCAGCTGGAGATGGCGCTGCGCAACTACTACGTCAAGCACTGGAACGACCCGTACGGCTGGGATCGCGCGCAACCCGGCATCTACAAGCACCCCGGTGGCCTGGTCTCCATCTGCGAGTTCCAGCACTTCAACACCGGCGACCCGCTGGACTGCATCATCGCGCTGAACGTGGTGCTGGAGACGGCCTTCACGAACATCCTGTTGGTGGCCTCGCCGCAGGCCGCGCTGATGGCCGGCGACAATGCCTTCGTCAGCACGATGCTCTCGATCCAGTCCGACGAGGCCCGGCACATGGCCAACGGCTACGGCGCGCTGATGGCGCTGCTGGCCGACGAGGACAACCTGCCGCACCTCAACGAGTCCCTGGAACGCCACTTCTGGCACTCCCACAAGAGCCTGGACGCGCTGGTCGGTTGGCAGACCGAGTACGGCACGAAGAACCGCCCGTGGAGCTACAAGGCCCAGTGGGAGGAATGGGTGATCGACGACTTCGTCGGCAACTACGTCGACAAGCTGTCCGAGTTCGGGATGCGCGCGCCCAGCCGACTGGCCGCCGCGGCGAACGACGTCACGTGGACCCACCACACGCTGGCCCAGGTGCTCTCGGCCGTCTGGCCGCTGAACTACTGGCGGTCCGACGCGATGGTCAGCCCGGACTTCGAGTGGTTCGAGAACAACTACCCGGGCTGGTCGGCGATCTACCAGCCGTACTGGGAGGGCTACAAGGCCCTGGCCGACCCGGCGGGCGGCCACATGATCCTGCAGGAGCTGCCCGGGCTGCCACCGATGTGCCAGGTCTGCCAGCTGCCGTGCACGATGCCGCGCCTGGACATCAACGAGGCCCGCGTCTTCGAGATGATGGGCCGTCAGTACGCCTGCTGCAGCGAGGGTTGCGAGTGGATCCTGCGCACCTGGCCGGAGGCCTACCGGCACCGCCGGCAGGTCTGGGAGAAGTACCACGGCTGGAACATGGCCGACATGATTCTCGACATCGGCCTGGTCCGGAAGGACGGCAAGACCCTCATCGGGCAGCCGCTGATCGAGATGGAACGGATGTGGACCGTGGACGACATCCGCAAGCTCGACTACGAGATCAAGGACCCGCTGCACGGCTGACCGCCGCGCGAGGACGATCATGACGGAGATCCAGGTACAACCCTTCGGGCACTCCTACGAGTGCGACGAGGGGGAAACGCTGCTCGAGGCGGCGCTGCGCAACAACCTGCTGCTGAAGTACGGCTGCAAGCACGGTGGTTGCGGAACCTGCAAGGTGCGGCTGGTCGACGGCGACGTCGAGGAGCACGGGTCCTCGTTCGCGCTCAGTCCGAGCGATCGCGACGAGGACCTCGTGCTGGCCTGTGCCAGCGTTCCGCTGGAGTCGTGCGTCATCGACGTCGACCCCAGCGGGTTGACCGAGGAGGAGTTCTTCTCCGGGGACTCCTCCCGGCCGCACGACACCCGCGTGGCAGCGGTGGAGTTCCTCACCGCCGACATCGCGGCGGTCCGGCTGGATCTGGTCGACAGCCGGATCGAGTTCACCGCCGGACAGTTCGTCAACGTGGAGATCCCGGGCACCGGGCTGCAACGCACGTTCTCGTTGGCGAATGCACCCGGGCAGGACGACCGCGTCGAGTTGATCGTGAAGCTCTACCCGGACGGCGCGTTCTCGCGATTCCTCCGCGAGAACGCCGCCGGCGGCACCGAAGTCCGGGTGCACGGCCCGTACGGCCAACTCAAGCTCCATCTCTCGCACCGTCCGGTGCTGATGATCGCCGGCGGGTCCGGGCTCGCCCCACTGCTTTCCATGCTGCGTGACTGCGGCGAACGCGGCTTCGACCGCCCGGTCACGATGTTCTTCGGCGCGCGGACCGCCGCCGACCTCTATCTGGTCGAGGCGATCGAAGAGCTCGGTTCGCGGTTGCCCGACTTCGAGTTCATCCCGGTGCTGTCCGAGTCCTGGTCGCCCGACTGGCGCGGGGCCACCGGCATGGTCACCGACGCCATCGCGGCCTGGCGCGAGACGTTGGCGCACGACGCGTACCTGTGCGGGCCACCGCCGATGATCTCCGCCGCGACCCCGTTGCTCACCAGCGCGGGCATCCGCCCGCGCAACATCTACTTCGACGCCTTCACTCCCGCGGTGCCCGTCGGAGCACCCGCATCGATCTAGGAAGGAAGGCCATGGCGGACGAGGGACCAGGCACCCGGGTTGCGGTGGTCACCGGCGGGGGCTCGGGGATCGGCCTGGCCACCTGCGTCGCGCTGGCCGAGGAAGGCTTCACGCTTGCGGTGATGGACGTCGACGGCGACGCCGCAAAGGTCGCCGCCGGCCCGGACGGGCTCGGTCTGCGTGTGGACATCACCGAACCCGACGAGGTCACCGCGGCGTTCGAGGAGGTCGTGCGCTCGTTCAAGCGGATTGACATCCTGGTCAACAACGCCGGCATCACCGGCTCCGCGGCGGCGACAACCTGCCACGAGACACCGGTCGAGGAGTGGGACCGGGTGATGGCGGTCAACGTGCGCGGCCTGTACCTGTGTTCGCGAGCGGCGTTGCCGACCATGATCGAGCAGGGTTCCGGGCACGTGATCACCCTCGCCTCGGTGGCCGGGCAGGTGGTCTTCCCCGCCCGGGCGGCGTACGTGGCGTCCAAGGGCGCGGCCTTGATGTTCGCGAAGTCGCTGGCGGTCGACTACGCGCGCAGCGGAATCCGGTCGAACGCCGTATGCCCCGGGATGGTCTACACGCCGATGACGGCCTGGCGGCTGGACCAACCGGAACTGCGCGACCTGGTGGAGTCCAAGATCCCGCTCGGCCGAGTGGCCCTGCCGGAGGAGATCGCCGAGATGATCGCGGTGCTCGCCTCGGGCCGGCTCGCTTACCTGACCGGGGCGGCGCTGAACATCGACGGCGGTTGGACGGCCCTGTAGCGGAGCCGGCCGAACTTTCGGGGGCCCGCCCGCCGGTCGTTCCGGATGCGCCTCGACGCCGTCTCGTCCTGCCCAAAATCCGGTAAGTCCGCCCTGCGGCGATTTAGCCTGAATACGTGGCACGCACCCTGTTACCCACGCACGGCGTGGGCACCCGGACCGCGTTGCCCGTGCCGTTCGACTACGCCTTGAGCGGGGCCGCGGTCGCGCTGCTGGTCTCGTTCGCCGCGTTGGCCGTCCTGTGGCGCACGCCGCGGTTCCGCGGCGACTGGTCCGGCGCGGCGTTGCCGCGCGAGCTGTCGGAGTTCCTGGATTCCGCCGAGATGCGCTTCGGCCTTCGGCTGCTCGGACTGGCGCTGACCGGCTTCGTGGCCTTCGCCGACATCGTCGGGCCGGACGTGCTCAGCAACCCGACCGCCGGATTCGTCTACGTGGTGTTCTGGGTCGGCCTGGTGCCGGCCTCGCTGCTGCTCGGACCCGTTTGGCGGCAGCTCAATCCGCTGCGGACGATCCATTGGGTGCTGTCGCATCTGCTGCTGTTGCATCGGCGCAGATTCGTGCCCCGGCTGCCGACCTGGCTCGGCTACTGGCCGGCGGCGGCGTCGTTGTTCTCCTTCGTCTGGCTGGAGTTGTGCGGCCCGGACCGGGATTCGCTGTCCACACTGCGCCTCTACTTCTGCATCTATGCCGGGGTGCATCTGAGCGGTGCGCTGGTGTTCGGGCCGCGATGGTTCGGCCGATGCGACGGCTTCGAGGTGTTCTCCACGACGATCGGGCGGCTGTCGCCGTTCGGTCGGCGCGTCGACGGTGCGCTGGTGCTGCGCAATCCCCTGGAGAACCTCGACACGTTGCCGATCGCCCCGGGGTTGGCCGCGCTGCTGTCGGTCATGCTCGGCTCGACGGTTTTCGACTCGTTCTCCAGCACCTACTGGTGGTTCACCAACGTTGAGACCCCGGCGATGCACCCCGCGGTCTGGGACACCCTCGGACTGCTGGCCTCGACGCTGGTGGTGCTCGCCGCGTTCAGTCTCGCCGCCCGCCTCACCGGCCGGGTGGCGCACCAGCAATCCGGTGCCTCCGCGTCCTTCGCCCACTCGCTGGTGCCGATCGTCGTCGGATATCTGATGGCCCATTACTTCACGTTGCTGCTGTTCGTCGGCCAGGAGACGTTGATCCGCGCCTCCGATCCCTTGGTCGACGGGTCGAACTGGTTCGGGACAGCACACCTGCAGGTCAACTTCGGACTGCTGACCGTCAGCGCGATCGCCACGGCCGAGGTGGTCTCGATCGTGACGGGCCACATCGCGGCCGTGTTCAGCGCCCACGACCGAGCGGTTCGGTTGCTCCCGCCGCGAGCGGCCATTGTCGGCCAGCTGCCGATGATGGCCTTGATGCTCGCGTACACCGTGGGCGGACTGTCCCTGATGCTCAGCGGCTGAGCCTCAGCCTTCGAGCAATTCGAGCGCCTGGACGCGGTCGAGGCCGGTCGCCCGCAGCAGGTCGTAGGCCACCGAGCGGAGCTGCGCGATCATGACGATCACGGCCTCCGGCGAGTCCGGTCGGGTGGCCGCACGGGCCTGGGCGAACGTCTCGACCAGCAGCCCCCGACACTCCCGCGGCTCGGTGCCCTCGCCGAGCCAGGCGCCGACGCGCCGCGTCGCCTGGGCCAGCAGCCGAACGGATTCGACCAGCTGCGGCGGGCAGCTGTGCTCGGTGCGCAGCAGCACGGTCGCCCGCCGGGCCAGGACCCGGGCATTGCGGACCGCGTAGTCCAGCTGCGGCGCGGCCGTGGCGTAGCTTTCGAACCGGTCTCGGGAGCGCCATCGGATCGGCGCCACCCGGGCTATCTCGGCACACGTGGCCAGCGCGGTCGACATCTGGACGATGGCCGGGTTGAGGGCACGCAGGTCGTGCAACGCCGCCAGGCCGGCATCGGTGTCCGCGGCGGCCAGCGCGTCCGCGGTCGCCTCCAGGCCGCGACTCGTGCCGTCCAACACCGGGTCGACCGCGGCGCGAGCAACCCGTAATGGGTTGAGCGGCATCAGTACCAGGCTCACCAGGATTCCGACGCCGCCACCGATGAGCGCGCTGCCGCACCGGTCGAGCCCGGCGATGCCGCCGCCGCTGGGCAGCAGCGTCGCGACCAGGACGCTGGACGTGCCCGCCTGCATGACGAGCAGCTGTCCGCCGTCCAGCAGGACCGCGGCCGCCATCGCCAGCGCGACAATAACCACCAACGCGGCCGTGCCGTTGCCGATCGCCCGGGCGATCACGTCGCCGATGCCGACGCCCAACGAGACGCCGAGCACCAACTCCACGGTGCGGCGCAACCGCTGCCCCAGCGCCGAACCGATCGAGACGACAGCCGCGACCGGGGCGAAGAACGGCGGCCCGGATCCGCGGCCGATCAGCCGGGCCAGGTACCAGGCGCCCCCGGCGGCGACGGCCGACTGGGCGATCAATGGCGCCGCGATCCGCAGCCGCGCCAACCGCGCCCGCAGGTCGGCACGTGAGCGCGCCGCCACCTCGTCCAGCAGGACCTCGCCCCGCCGTCGGATCTCCGCGGCATCGCGCGGCACCCGGGGCAACGGCCCGGTGACGTCCCGCCTGTCGATCAATCCCCGTCCCTCCCACCGCCAGGCACTCATCCTGTCGTCCCGTCCTAGGCTTCCCGACATGGAACTGCGCGAAGCCCTGACCACCACACCCGCGACGCGGACGTTCACCGACGAGCCGGTCAGCGACACCGAGATCTTCCGGCTCCTCGACGTCGCGCGATTCGCACCCAACGGCGGCAACCGCCAGGGCTGGCACGTGCTGGTGATCCGCGACCCGGCCACCCGCGAGGCCATCGCGTCCGCGTCCGCCCCGACGGCTCGCCGTTACGTGGCCCAGAAGGCGGCCGGCGAGCAACCGCTGAACACGATCAACCCCAGCCGGGTGGACGCGGCGACGATCGAGACCACCGAGCTGCCCGCCTGGACGTTGGAGCACTACCGGGCCGCCCCGGTGCTGATTCTGGTGTGCGTCGACCTGTCCGTGGTGGCGTCGGTCGACGCCGATCTGGACCGGGTCGGGGTGATCAGCGGCGCCTCGATCTACCCGTTCGCGTGGAGCTTCCTGCTGGCTGCTCGCGAGGCCGGGCTCGGCGGCGTGCTGACCACGATGCCGGTCGGCGGCGAACCGGAGCTGCGCAAGCTGCTCGGCATCCCGTCGCACGTCGCAATCGCCGCCGTGATCCCGCTGGGCCGTCCGGCGACGCAGGTGACCAAGCTGCGCCGCGGCCCGGTGGCCGAGTTCGCGCGCCTCGAACGCTGGGACGGGCCGGCGTTGTCCGGATCTGACTGACGCAGCGTCAGCCTGCGCCCTGCGACAGACTCCCACCGTCGCGAGCAGAGAGGAACCGGCCATGGCCGACCCACGATCCAGCACCGTTGACGACATCGTGCGCCGGTCGGCACGCCGCTGGCCCGACCGGGTGGCGCTGCTGTTCGCCGACCGGACATGGACCTACCGCGAGCTGGACGATGCGGTCTCCCGCGCGGCCGGCCTACTGCTGTCCCGCGGACTGCGCCGCGGCGACCGGGTAGCCGCCTACGGGCAGAACAGCGACGCCTACGCGATCGCCTTCCTCGGCGCCGCCCGAGCGGGCCTGGTTCACGTGCCGATCAACTACGCGCTGACCGGCGACGAACTGTCCTATCTGCTGGAGCAGTCCGGGGCCACGCTGGTGCTGGCCGACCCCGGTCTGGCGCCCAACCTGGAGAAGTTGGCCGGCGCCCCGGAACACCTGCTGCTGCACGGGGCGCCGGCTTGCGTGCTCGAGGCGGTCGCTTCCGGCGAGGTGCCGACGATCGAGTGCGACGTAGCGGACACCGAGCTGTGCCAGTTGCTCTACACCTCGGGAACGACCTCGCGGGCCAAGGGCGCGATGATGACCCACCGCGCGTTCGTCCACCACTACGCCGCGACCATCATGGCGCTGGACCTGAGCGCCGACGACCAGCCGTTGCACGCGATGCCGCTGTACCACTCGGCCGGCATGCACGTGTTCCTGCTCCCGTACCTGGCGGTCGGGGCGCGCAACCACCTGCTGCCCACCCCGGACATCTCCACGGTGCTGGCCCTGATCGAGTCCGAACGGATCGGCACGATGTTCCTCGCCCCCACCGTCTGGGTGCCGCTCTCGCAGCACCCGGACTTCGCGAGCCGAGACCTGTCCAGCCTGCGCAAGGCGTTCTACGGCGCCTCGATCATGCCCGGCCCGATTCTGACGCGCCTTCAGGAAGCCTTGCCGCAACTGGGTTTCTACAACTGCTTCGGCCAGTCGGAGATCGGGCCGCTGGCCACGGTGCTGCGCCCGGAGGAGCACGCGGCGCGGCCGGACTCGTGCGGTCGCCCGATTCTGTTCGTCGAGCTGCGGGTGGTCGACGACACGGGCAACGACGTGGAACCGGGCGGCACCGGGGAGGTCATCTACCGGTCGCCGCAACTGTGCCTCGGGTACTGGGAAAAGCCCGAGGAGACCGCGGCGGCCTTCACCGACGGCTGGTTCCACTCCGGCGACCTGGTCCGCATCGACGCCGAGGGCTACATCACCGTGGTGGACCGCATCAAGGACGTGATCAACACCGGCGGGGTGCTGGTGGCCTCGCGCGAGGTGGAGGACTGCGTCTACACCCACCCCGCGGTGGCCGAGGTCGCCGTGATCGCAACCCCCGACCCGAGGTGGATCGAAGCCGTAACCGCGGTCGTCGTGCTGCGGCCGGGCGCCACCGCGACCGAGGCGGAGATCATCGCCCACGTCAAGGAGCGGCTGGCCAAGTACAAGGTTCCCAAGCGGGTGGAGTTCCTCGACGAACTCCCCCGCAACGCCTCCGGCAAGCTGCTCAAGCGGGTGCTTCGGGAGCTGATCCCCTGATCCGCTGCGCTGACCCCGCATCTTCTGGCGTGTCGCGCGCCCTTCGCGGCGCGAATAGGACGCCCGACACGCCAGAAGATGCGTGCTTCGAGCGCGTGGCGGCCCGGGGGCGGTCGGGACCCGTCACGGAGTCAGGTACCGCTCCTTCAGGCAACGCTTCAGGAGTTTGCCGGCCGGGGTGCGCGGCAGTTCGTCGTCGAAGTCGACGCTGCGTGGAGCCTTGAAGTGCGCGATCCGCATCCGGACGAACTCGATCAGCTCCCGCTCCAGGTCCGGGCCCGGCGTCGCGCCCGACGCGGGCTGGACCACCGCCTTGACCGACTCGCCCATCTCCGCGTCCGGAATCCCGATCACCGCGACGTCCAGCACCGCTGGGTGCAGAGCCAGGCAGTCCTCGATCTCCTGCGGGTAGATGTTCACCCCGCCGGAGATGATCATGAAAGCCTTACGGTCCGTCAGATAGAGGAAGCCATCGGAGTCGACGTGGCCGATGTCGCCGGTGGTCGTCCAGTTGGGTTGCGCGGGATGCTGTGCCGCGGCAGTGGAGTCCGGGTCGTTGTGGTAAATGAACGGCACCTCGTCACGTTCGAAGTAGACCGTGCCGTCCGCCCCCGGCGGCAGCTCAACGCCGTCGTCGGCGCAGATCCGGATCACGCCGAGCCCGGCACGGCCGACCGAACCCGGATGGGCCCGCCACTGCGCCGGGTCGATGAAGGTGAGCCCGTTGGCCTCGGTGGCGCCGTAGTACTCGTGGATGATGTCGCCCCACCAGTCCAGCATCGCCTCCTTGACGGCGACCGGACACGGGGCCGCGGCGTGGATCACCGTCCGAAGCGTGCTCAGGTCGTAACCGGTGCGCTGCTCCGCGGGCAGTTTGAGCATGCGGACGAACATCGTCGGCACGAACTGAGCGTGGGTCACTTCGTACTTCTGTATGGCCTCCAGGGCGCCGACGGGGTCGAACCGCGACATCATGACCACGGTGCCGCCGGTGGAGTTCACGACGCCGCAGAACCGCAGGGGCGCGGTGTGGTAAATCGGCGCGGGCGACAGGTACACGGTGTCCGGGCCGAATCCGTAGAGGCTACTCAGCAAGCCGGCCGACCGGTCGTCGGGATCGTCGACCTCGCTGTCCGGCAGCGGCGGCTTGATGCCCTTCGGGTGCCCGGTGGTCCCGGACGAGTAGAGCATGGCCGCCCCACGCGGCTGCGAGGCCGGCGGCTGCGTCCCCGCAGACTGCAGCGCCTGCTCGTAGTCGTCGTAGCCGGCCACCGCGCCACCGAAGCTCAGCCACAGCTGCGGGCCGGTCACCTCGGCGGCGACGACCGCGGCGAGCTGCGCCTTGGCCGCGGAGGCGACCACCGCACGCGCACCGCAGTCGGCCACCACATAGGTCACCTCCTCGACGGACAGGTGATGGTTGATCGCGGTCAGGTAGAGCCCGGAGCGCAGTGCGGCCCAGTAGATCTCCAACGCGACCGGTGAGTTCTCGGCGATCATCGCCACCACGTCGCCGCGCCGCAGGCCCGCGGCGGCGAGTGCCCGGGCCAGTCGCAGCGACCGTTCGTCGAGTTGGCCGTAGGTCAGCGTCTCGCCGCTCTCCGCCATGATCACGGCGGGCTTGTCCGGAGTCAGTGCGGCGTGCGTGCCCGGGAACATCGACCCCTACCGTCCTCAGTTGCCGCGGAACTGAGGCGGCCGCTTCGCCAGGAACGCCATGACGCCCTCGGTGAAGTCGTGCGTGCTTGCCTGCTCCTGCTGGCGTCCGGCTTCGATCCAGACCTGATCGACGAGGTTCGACTGGGTGGTCTCGCGCAACGTCCGCTTGATGTTCGCGATCGCCGCAGTGGGCCCGGCCGCGAGCCGACGGCACAGCTCGGCGGCGGCCTTGGGCAGTTCCTCGTCGGGGTACACCGAATTGACCAGGCCCCACTCCAGCGCCTTCGCCGCGGGCAACCGGTCGCCGAGCATGGCCAGTTCGGCGGCCCGCACCAGCCCGACGCGTTCGGCGAGGAAGCGCAGCGCGCCGCCGTCCGGGATCAGCCCGATGTTGACGAACGCCAGCAGGAAGTACGCAGACTCGGCTGCGACGACCAGATCGCAGGCCAACGCCAGCGAGCAGCCCAACCCGGCGGCCGCCCCATGCACGGCGGCGACAACCGGCTTCGGGGCGTCGCGGATCGCGATGATGACCGGGTTGAACACGTCGCGCAGTCGGCTGGACAGGTCGGGCGTGCCGTCCGGCCGGCTGGCCCGTACCGCCTTGAGGTCGGCGCCGCTGGAGAAGCCGCGGCCCGCGCCGCTGATCAGGATCGCGCGGACCGTAGGGTCGCCGCCGGCCGACCGCATCGCCTCGAGGAGTTCGGCGCCGAACTCGGCGTTCCAGGCGTTCAACGCCTCGGGGCGGTTCAGCTCGATGTGCTCGACGGCGTCATCACGGCTGACTCGGAGACACTGGTAATCCGTCATACGGTCGGCACTCCCAGGCACTGGTCGTTACGTCGGACAGGTCGTCCAGACAGAGGCTGCCACGGATGCCACAATGGTGTCATGCCCTCGATAACCCGCAAGTCGGCCGGCAGTCGGGCGCAACGGCGCGACGAGATCCGCCTGAAGATGCTGACCGCCGTCGAGGAGATGCTGGCCGAGGGCGAGACGTTCACCGAGCTGTCCGTCGAGCGGCTGGTGGTCCGCGCCGGTGTCGCCCGGTCGACCTTCTACGTGTACTTCGAGGACAAGGGCGAGCTGTTGCGCGCCTGGCTGGACGACATCACCGGGGAACTGGACGCGATCGCCAAACGCTGGTGGAGCCTGGACGCCAACGCGCAGCGGGTCGACCTGCGCGACGCCCTCGACGCGATCGTCGCGACCTACCGCCCGCACACCTCGCTGATGGCGGCGGCGTTCGACGCCGCAGCCTACGACCCGGCCGTGCGCGACTCGGTCATGGCGCTGATCGGCCACAACAGTGCCGGCCTGCGCAAGCACATCCGGACCGGACAGCGCGACGGATTCATCGACCCGAGCCTGCCCGCCAACGAGGTCGCGCTCTGGTTGACCTGGATGGCCGAGCGGGGACTCCACCAACTCGTCCGCGGCGCCGACGACGCGACGTTCTCGAAGCTGCTCGACGGCTACACCGCGATCGTCTGGAACACACTTTACCAATGCGACCGGAAGTAGGCCGACAGGCAGAGCCTTTAGACCTGCGAATTCGCCTACTGCCGGGTGCACTTGGTAACGAACGGCACAGTACGCTACCGCGTCCTGCCGTAGCGGCGCCCTCGGTTAACCTGCACCCGAACACCGTCGGACACCGTGTCCGAACGGATTGTTGCACTCGATGAGAACATGGGCCAGACTCGCCGATGTGCAGGGCAGTGGGGACTGGGTCGAGCTCGTCCGCTCGTTGTACGCAGCCCTGGCCGCCGGCGACCGAGCGAGCCTGGACGCCCTCCTCGATCCGGATTTCGTGGGCGAGACCGCTCCTGGAATGCCGCTGGGCCTGGGCGGGCGCTTCGAAGGCGCGCAGGCGATGCGTCGGGGTTTCTGGGGCCCCATCGCCCGGGAGTTCGACGTGGCCGCGCAACCGGAGGAGATCGTGCAACTGCCGGACGGTCGGGTGTTGGCGACCGGCTGGTACCTCGGCACCGCGCGGGCTACCGGTCGGAAGCTGGAAGCAGCCTTCAGCCACACCGTCACCGTTGCCGACGGTCGGATCACCGGCCTGCGGCAACTCACCGACACCGCCCGGTGGGTCGAGGCACTGGCGCCGGTGACCGATCCCGTCGAGCAGGCGGTCGAGCGTCCGCCACTGTCCGCCTTGGTGCTCGAACTCGGCGCACCGATCGGCCGATTGCGGTTGTCCCGACCGGATGCCGCGAACTCGATCGACGCGGCGCTGGCCCAGGATCTGCTCACGGCCGCCCAAGCATGCACCACCGACCCGGCGATGCGCGTGCTGGTGCTCAGCGCGGACGGCCCGGCGTTCTGCCCGGGCGGCGACCTGGCGGCCCTGTCGACCACCCCGCAGGCCGAGCTCCCTGCCCTGCTGGACCGGATGCTGACGGAGTATCACCTGGCGTTGCGGCTGTTCCTGGCCCTCGACGCACCCGTAGTCGCCGCGGTCCACGGCTCCGCGGGCGGCGGCGGGTTGGGCCTGCTGCACGTCGCCGACATCGTGATCGCCGGATCGGACGCCAAGTTCGCCGTCGGCTCCGGCGCTCTCGGTCTGGGCGCGGACGGCGGAAACTCATGGTTCCTGCCGCGCCTCGTGGGCCGACGGACGGCCGCGCAGATGTGCTACTCCAACCGGGTCCTGACCGCAGCCGAGGCCCTGGCGTGTGGGCTGGTCAGCGAGGTGGTACCCGGCGCCGAGGTCGCCGAACGGGCCGCGGCGATCGCAGCACGGATCGCGGCCGGGCCGCGGGAGTCAAATGCGAAGCTGCGCGAGTTGCTTCGCCCGGCCGGTGGATTGTCCGAAGCGCTGGACGCCGAGCGGCAGGGCATGGTCGAGCTTGCCCGCTCCCCCGCGGTCGTCGAACGGATGCGGGCATTCCTGGTTCGTGCGGGAACTGACGCAGCGTCACCGAGAGGGGACTGAGATGGTGGAGATCCTGCCGACCACGCCGGAACTGACCGCGTTGCGAGCCGCGGTCCGGCAGATCGTCGACGGTTACGGGTTCAGCTATTTCCTGGAGTGCGCCCGAGCGCACAAGGAGCCCACCGAGTTGTACGAGGAGCTCGGCGCCGCCGGGTTCCTCGGCATGCACCTGCCGGAGGAGTACGGGGGCGGCGGCGCCGGGCTGACCGAGACCTGCGTCGCGCTCGAGGAGATCGCGGCCGGCGGCTGCCCGCTGCTGATGATCGTGATCGCGCCGGCGATCTGCGGGTCGATCATCGCGGCCCACGGCTCGCCGGAGCTCAAGCAGGAGTGGCTGCCCGGCCTTGCCGACGGCACCCGCACGATGGCCTTCGCGATCACCGAACCGGACGCCGGCTCGAACACCCACGCGCTGGCAGTGACCGCCCGCCGCGACGGTGGCGACTACCTCATCAACGGCACGAAGTACTGGACCTCCGGCGCCGATCAAGCCGACGCGATCCTCGTGGTCTGCCGCGATGCGGACGCCGCCGCCGGCAAACACACGCCGATGTCGATGTTCGTCGTACCCGCGGGATCGCCCGGCCTGTCGATGACCCCGATCGAGGCCGAACTGGTCGCGCCGGAGAAGCAGTTCACGGTCTTCCTCGACGACGTGCGCGTGCCGGCCGCGAACCTGGTCGGTGCGGCCGGGCAGGGCTTCCGGGCGGTATTCGCCGGCCTGAACCCCGAGCGGGTCACGGCCGCCGCCATGAGCAACGGAATCTCCCGCTACGCCTTGGAGAAGGCCACCAGGTACGCCCGTGAGCGGACCGTCTGGAAGGCGCCGATCGGTTCGCACCAAGGCCTGTCCCATCCGTTGGCCGAGTGCTACATCCAGGTCACGCAAGCCAGGTTGCTGACCGCGCGGGCCGCCGAACTCTGCGACTGCGGCGCCAATGCCGCGGAGGCCGTGAACATCGCCAAGTTCGCCGCGGCCGAGGCGATGATCCGCACGCTGGACCAGGCGATCCAGGTCCACGGCGGCAACGGCATGTCAAGCGAGTACGGCCTGGCGCCACTGTGGTTCCTGGCCCGGATGCTGCGCACGGCGCCCACCAGTCGCGAGATGGTGCTGAACTTCGTGGCTGAGCACAGCCTCGGCCTGCCGGCCTCCTATTGAGGGTGGGCAACGTGACCGAGGTCGATGTACTGGTGATCGGCGCCGGCGCCGGTGGGCTTTTCACGGCCGCGCGCCTGGCTCACCAGGGTTACCGAACCCTGGTGGTCGAGCGGCTCGAGAAGGTCGGCGGCCGCGCGTCCACCGACGACATCGACGGCTTCAAGGTGAACACCGGGGCCATCGTCATCGAGGTGGGCGGGATCACCGAAGCGACCTGCCGGGAGGTCGGCGCCGCGTTCGACATCCGGGAGCCGACACCGCCGATCCTCTACCGGGTCGGGAAGAAGAACCTCGACATCACCGGTGGCGGCTGGGGTCTGATGCTCTCTGCGATGACCCGGCAAGGGGCGAAGATCCTCGCCGGGATCGGCGCCGCCCGCCACGACGAGGGCCTCCCGGAACACTGCCTGTCGACCGCGGAGTGGTTGCGCGGGTACACGAAGAACGAGACCGTCCACGGCATGTTCCGCAACATGTGCGGATCGGTCTTCGCGGTTTCGACCGAGGAACTGCCCGCCCGAGTGTTCCTCACCTACTTCACCCGCAAGAGCGCTTTCAAACGATTCGGTTATCACCCCCAGGGCACGATCGGGCTGTGGCACGCGTTGGCCGCGGCGATCACCGGCGCCGGCGGCGAGGTCCGCCTGTCGACCGAGGTCGAGTCCTTACGCGTTAGCGACGGGACGGTTACCGAGGCGGTCCTGGCCGGCAGCGAGGTCGTCCGGGCCCGGGTGGTGGTGAGCGACATCGGGCCGGCCGCGACCGCCCGCCTGCTCGGCGAGAACGTCCTCGGTGAGGACTACCTGGCCGCCGTCAAACGCGCCGACCGGCCCGCCGCGATGATCACCGTCAACTTCGCCTCGCGCGAACGGTTGATCGATGTCCCCGGCATGCTCGGGTTCGCGAAGACCCGGCGCATGGCCTACATGGCCCACTTCACCGAGGTCTGCCCGGAGATGGCGCCGCCGGGATGGAATCTGTTCGTCGCGACGTCGGTGCCGCAACCCTCTGTGGGCGATTTCGACGAGGCCACCGAGACCGAGCTGCTGTTCGCCGACATCAACGAGGTCATCCCGGATTTCGCGACCCGGGCCCGCGTGCTGTCGGTGGTGGTGACCCGCGACGACTGGCCGCCGCAACGGGCGGTCGCCGGCTTCGACCTTGCCCCCGAGACGCCCCTGGCAAATCTGTGGAACGTCGGCGACGGGGTCAAGGAATACGCGAACGGCGGGACGACGGCGTGCGCGGAGACGGCCCAGTTGGTGTCAAATCGGGTCATGACCGCGTTCCCACTGAACGCTTAGAAATGTGTATCCGCTGCGATGGTTGAGCTATACCAATGGCGTGAGTCGACGTACGACTATCGAGACAGATGATGTGCTGCTGGCTGCCGCGGCAGAAGCACTGGGGACCGTGGGCCTGCGTGAGACGGTCCACCGAGCGCTGGACACCGTGGTCCGAGCCGAGCGCCGCAAACGATTGGCACAGCGACTGCGCAGCGGGGAGGGAATCGACCGAAGCCCGGAGGTCCTCGCGGCCGCCCGCGCCTGGCGAACGGACTGAACCCGGTGCTGCTCGCCGACACCAGTGCCTGGCACCGCAGCGTCCATCCCCAGGTGCTGGGCGACTGGACCCGAAGCCTCGAACGCGACGAGATCGCCACCACGTCGCCGGCGCGCCTGGAGATCCTGTTCAGCGCCCGCAGTGCGGACGACTGTGCCCGACTCTCCGAGCAACTGGACGCGTTGCACCAACTGCCGTGCGGCGAGGCGGCGTGGGCACGCGCATCGGAGGTGCAAGGCCAACTCGCGCGTCAACACGCCCTGCACCACCGCAGGGTGAAGATCCCGGATCTGATCATCGCCGCGGTGGCCGAACTGTCCGGCGCCGTCGTATGGCACTACGACGAGGACTACGAACGAATTGCAGTGGTCACCGGCCAGGACGTCGCCTGGATCGCCCCGCGCGGCTCGCTCTGATCTGGATCGGCAGGCCTCACGCGATCGCCCCGCCGCCGATGGGGACTCCCCCCGTGTCAACGGACCAGAGCCATTTCGAAGCTGGGGCCTGAACGGAATCGGCCGTGGTGCATATAGGTTAATTCATAACTCGCTGTAATGTCACCATCCCAATCTGTAGAATTCTAGGTTTGTGATCGTTGTTATGACAGACGGGAGTTCGGTCAGAAGCCCTCGATAACCTTTGGCGAGCATCTTCCAGTTCTTCAGGTGG
>DATAUG010000042.1:0-5727 GCA_036268355.1 Sporichthyaceae bacterium | reverse complement strand
GAGAGCCTCAGCGGTTCTGGTGGCTGTGTCGCCCGCCCTCGGCCTTGGCCTCGGTCGGCTGCGCCTGCGCACCCTTCCGTCCCGCCTCACTCGCGCGCTGGGGGTCCTTCGCGAAATTTCCGCCGCTGGCCTTGCCGCCCTCGCCGGCGATCCGGCGCTGCTGCTCGGCGTCCATTCCGGCAAACCCACGGTTCTCGTTCGCCATCGCAGAAAACTCCATTCCTTTATCAGCGGTGATTCCTGTCGAGAAACACCTCTACATTTTCGGTTACCTCCGACTCGCGCTCGGAAACCAGAATGGACGCGTCCATCCCGATCGGAGTTTTTGATGGTTCGTCAGATGTACTTGGAAGGTGGTCGCCTCGGCCGACCCGGTGGCGACCACGGCCGTCGGGCAGACTGTCGGAAGCACTGGTGGCGATGTGTGGTCAGCCCGTGGGTAGCAGCTCCAAGGCGAGCGCACCGACGGAGGCCGCGTGGGCTGCATGCGGTCTTGACCCGGGCAGCGCCCGTGACTGACAGGCACCAGCAAACTTATCGTGAGACGACATGCCACGCGGAACTGGGGAGCCAAGCGCGAACGTCAGTACGAGCACATCAGGCGGCGCGGGAGCTGACCCCGCGGGAGTCCGGACACCTGCGCAGGCCGCGATCATCGTCCTCGCGGGAATTCCGATCTTCTGCCGAAAGATTTCATTCTGCGGATCGCCGTATTCATTTCGGGCACCGCAGCGCGATCACGGGCACGAGCTACTACCCGGGTCGGATTCAGTTTGGCGCCGCCGCCCGGTGTTATTCATACAGCCATGGACGTCGGTGCGCTGCTGGTGGAGTTGTTCGGCCGGATCCCCGCCGCGGTCGGCGGCGGACTCGAGGGGTTGGACCCTGCGGACCTGCGTCGGGCGCCGGCCGGTGGCAACCCGATCGGATGGTTGGGCTGGCACTTGGCGCGGGTTCTCGATGACCACATCGCCCACGCCTTCGATCTCGAGCAAGTATGGGTCCGCGACGGCTGGGCACCGCGCTTCGGATTCGCCCCGGATGCCTTGGACACCGGCTACGGGCACACCCGTGATCAGGTGGCGGCCGTCGCGCCCGAGGATCCGCAGACGGTGTTGGACTACCTGCTGGCGACCCTTGACCAGGCGCACAAGTACGTCGGCGTCGTCCGTGCGGCCGACCTCGATCAGGTCGTGGACACCTCCTACGATCCTCCGGTCACGTTGGGCGTCCGCCTGGTGAGCGTCGCCGAGGACTGTCTGCAGCACGCCGGCCAGTTGGGTTATGTACGAGGCCTGCTCGCCCGGGACTGACCCTGTGTCGGCCGGCGAGCAGTCGGGGACGCTTCGGCCCGGCCGAATTCGGAAATCGGCACCCTGGACCCCGGCCCGGGAGAAGATCGTTCGGACTGGGCCACGGCATCGTCGCTGGACGACCGGGATCGGCACGCTGCTTCTGGCGATGTCCGCCGACCTCGAGACAGTCGCCCTCGAGGCAGGGCAGCGCCCCTCGCGGCAGGTCCGCTGCCGAGGACCACGATCCCCGGGCCCGTGGTGCAGTTCGCGACGCCGGACCGATTTCGCAGCGGTCCGGCGTCGCGGCGGCGAGCTGCTTTGCGGTCTCACGGTCCCGGGCGCGCTGCCCTGCGGCTACCTACGGATCGGTGCCGGCACATCCACCGCGCAACGGCGGGGTCCGGCCCAGCCCGACCGGGAGGAAGCATCCCCATGGTCGCGGCATCGGCGACGCCCTGACTGAACGTCAGATTCCGGCGTTCCCGCACCTCTCGCCCGGGCGTGCCCGCCGACGACTGGGGTAGCGGAGCACTGTCGAAAACACCCTGGAAGGAACGGAGCCACCGTGACCACGTCGTCGATGTCGAAGGTCTCCACCACGCACATCGCTGCGCCCGCCCCTGCCCGAGAGGCGTTACTCCGGGCCCTGGAAGCGTGCCAGGCCTGTGCCACAGCTTGCCGGTCCTGCGCGGACGCCTGTCTACGCGAGGAAGACCTGGAGTCGTTACGGGCGTGCATCCTCACCGACATCGACTGTGCGGACCTGTGCACCACCACCGCCAATCTGCTGGCCCGTTCCGGTGGCGCCCAGGTCGGCGTGACCCGGGCGACCCTCAACGCGTGCATAGCCGCCTGCCACATCTGCGCCGAGGAGTGTGCACGGCACGCCGGGCACCACGAGCACTGCCGGGCGTGTGCCGAGGCCTGCCGTGAGTGCGAGGATGCCTGCCGCGACCTGCTCAGCCATCTGGATTGAGCGGCTTCGGCCGGGCCTGCGCACCGCCGGACTCGACCGGGCATCCGACCAGCGCAGCAGCCGCCGACCAGTTCGGATGTCGGCCACCGGCAGCAGGGCTCATCCAGTACCGACGGCACCAAATCGACCGGCTCCGCCGATTGGTCACAAGATCCACCCGACCACGTCGTGCGGTACCGGTGCGGTTCAGATTCGCCCTGCCACGAGCGGCAGTGGCGCCGGCCCGGCCGGCGTGTCACTCTCGGGCCGGGAAGGACGCCGGAGGCGCCGCCCCTTCCGCGAGGCATATGCTGAGGGGCTGAGTTGCGCGGGCCGAGGCGTGAGCGTCGGCAGTCCTCGGCACCGATCCGGGCGCCCCGCGTTCGGGCACGCGACGAAAGGGGCTGACTGATGAGCGTTGGCGTTGTGCTTCCGGAACGACTCGCCTGCATCGTGGAGGGAATGGCGACCGAACACGAGAAACACGGCTCCTACGACGCCGGGGTTGCCCTTCGCGGGGCCGCCAGGGCAGCGCGAAACCTCACTGATGCACGGGCGGAGGCCATCTTGTCCACGATGGACCCCAACGGACCGAGTGTCCGTCTTCGGGACGCTGACCTCTACGGCAAGACGGGCGAGCAGGTTCTGGAGATGCTGGCCCGAAAGGATTAGCTCCGCCACAGCTCGCGCCCGCGCACCACTGCGCCCGACCCCCAGGGCTTCCGTGACGAACCGGAGAGCGATGGGGGCCGGGCGGCAGGAGTTCGCCTAGCGCCTGACTACGGTGAGCCGGCGCTGGTTAGCGAAGGGCCACGTTCTCGGCCTGCGGTCCCTTTGCGCCTTGCGTGATCTCGAACGACACCTTCGCGTTCTCGTCCAGGCTGCGGTACCCCGAGGAGTTGATTGCGGAGTAGTGCACAAAGACGTCCGGGCCCCCGTCGTCCTGGGCGATGAACCCGAAGCCCTTCTCCGCGTTGAACCACTTCACCGTGCCTGTTGCCATCACAACTCCGTCTCTACGACACAACCTTGGATGCAGCCTTCTCCTCTTTGGTACCGCCTGTCCAGTCCGGAGAGTCTCGGGCCGGCCGGCCCCGGTCGAGACCGACGCCACACAGCGCCCGACGTCGGCCTTGAACTGACCATGGGCCGGACGATCATCCCGGCGGTTTGGTCCAGCGGAACGTGCTCATGATCGCGTCGAACAGTTCGATCCACGTCGCGGACGGGTCCAGTTCGCCGTCGCCAAGTTGCAGGACGGAGCAGGTGACCGCCAGCCAACGGTCGGGGTCGTCGGGGAACGGCATGAGGTAGTCGACCCGATGCGACGGCAGCGGTGCACCGCGCCCGGGGTCGGGCGGACAGACGGTCTCGGCACGTGAGACGGCGTACCCGTCGACGTTGACCTGTGCGGCGTTCGGGTCTGCGGCCAGGCGCGCCACCAGCAGATCGGGGTCCAGCGGTTCGACCGAGCCGAAGCCGATCTCGGCCACGACGAACGACGCCGCGACCGTGCGGCCGTGAGCCGGTGCGACCGGTAGGTACAGGTGAGTCCCGTTGTTGGTCCGGGCGGCCGCAGCAGCCTCCCGGAGCCGCGCGGCCACCCAGTTGCGCTGGTCGACCAGATCGCCGGTATCAGGCAGGCCGCCGATGACGGCGTCCAGGATCGCCTCGATCACCTCGTCGGTGCCCGAGCGCAGCGGGATCTGCGCCCAACCGGGCGGCAGGACGATCCGGTACCCGACACACCGACCCCTCGAGGCCGGCTCGGTCATGACTCGGCGGCAGGTTCGGTGGTCGATCCGATGACCACGGGGGTGTTGTCGGCCAGGGAGAGCGTGATCGTGCGGACGAATTCGTCGAGGTCGTCCGCGGCGGCGCTCATCCGGGCCAGGTCGGTCTCGGTGGCCTTTACGGTGACGACGGCCTGCCGGCCGGGCACGGCAAACGCGTACCGGACCGTCACCCACATCGGCCGCGTGCCGGGCAGGTCGCCGGGTTGCGGGTCGAGCACCCCGTGGGTGGTGACCTTCCGGCCCACCCCGAGGGCGTCGGTCGCGAAGTCCTCGGGCTTCGGCGGCTCGGACGCGTCGGGGTCCTCGGTGGCCGCCTCCACGGTCAACTCAGGCCGGTCGTCCACCCACACATGGACCGGCATCGCGTATCTGTTCGGGTCGGGCAGGTACACGTAGGTGACGATCTCGAACGGCCGCTGTGGATCGAACCCACCGAACCGCTCGCCGAAGGACCTGAACTCCAACGCCGTACGCTCGACCGCCTCCGGGCCTGGACGAACCGCGTCTGGCGACTCTTCGGCCCACGCGCCCCAAAGCAAGTCCGCCATTGTGTCTGCCCACTCCTGAGGGCCGCTCCAGCGACCACCCGACTCGGCCCAACCGGTCGGGATGATCATCCACTTCCGCTTGTCGTAATGCAGGTCTGCGTGGATTATTTCGCCGAGCGGTGTCCCGTACCGGCTGTGGCCGACTTGAGCGGCCGTGACGGGTCCGGCGTGGTCCTTGTGGTGCCACAGGTTCATTCGAATGTTCCTTCGCTGCGCACGAAGTGTTCCTTCCACCTGCCGTAGCGCTCACCGTAGGGCAGTGCGGGCACGTGTTCGGCGGCCTTGTCGTTCAGGTCCACCAGGGTCGCCGGGATCCAGTTGGCCTTCCCCGCGATGCTCAACCGACCCAGCCCGGCCGCGGCCCGCCGCACCGCCCCATCCTCGGAGAAATCGGCCAACAGGTTGCGGGAGTCGTTGAGATAGTGCGCGTCCTCCCGCGACCCGGCCCACAACCCCTTCCAAAATCCGACATCCGCGGACGGCGCCTCCAGAACGTCTTGGAATCCGTCGTAGTCGGCTCTGAAAGCTTGCCGCTTGATCCCGTCCAGATCCATCTGCGCCGAAAATCGGTCGCGAAGGCTGCTGGTCGGGTCGGCCATGACCCCGTCGGCCGCCGCCTGGACGTCGGATGCCTCCTCCAGCACCGCATCGGCGGCCTTCTGGCCGGCGGCTTCGGCGGCGGCTGTGCGGGTGGCTTTGAAGGTGCCCTCCAGGCTGTGGGAGATCAACCTGCCCGCCCCGAAACTCGCCAACCCCGCAATGTCCAGGCCGATCTCGACCAACGACGCGTCACCGGCCTCGTACTCCACCCCATGCACCGCCAGGCCCACCGCCGAGATCGCCAACACCCCCGCGCCCAACGGCGGGAAAGCCATCGCGGCAAGCGCAGCAGCCGTGGTCGCCACCCCCAACACCGTGTTCAGATCATCGACCCACCCCTTGTGGTGCTCGATCCAGTTGTGCACCCCCTCCCAGAAACTGTCCGTCAACCGGTCATCGATCGCATCACTGATCCGCCCCGCCCAGAACCGGTCCCGCCCCGCAGCCTCCTCCACGATCCGCGCCAACTCCCGCCGCGCCGCCGCCACCTCCAACTCCGCCGCCGCCACCCCCGACGCATCACCCACCCCGGC
>DATAUG010000041.1:0-47501 GCA_036268355.1 Sporichthyaceae bacterium | reverse complement strand
TGCGCAACCTCGCCATCAGCGTCCACCGCCTCGCCGGCGAGCCCAACATCGCCGCCGCCTGCCGCCGCCTCTCGCGCCACCCCGCCCGAGCCGTCCGACTACTCACATAACGGCCGGATCAACTTCGCCGGGGCCCTGGGTTCGTCCGGCAGTGCCCGCGATGCCGTCGGTGCGAAGTCCCAGCTCAGCGAGCCTTTCGTCGGCCGCGTCAGCTCGCAGTCCGGCGCGCAGCGTTCCGGTGCGTTCGGCCTCCTGGACCTTTTCGCCGGTGCTGACGATGTGTTCTTCGGTTTCGACACCGCGTAGGGCGCCTTCCTTGGCCATCGCCGGTCCGAGCAGGACCAGGTCTGGGAGCAGTTTGCCGATCCACTTGGCCGGGTCGGAGTGCATGGTGTTCCAGTCGGCGACCGATGCGACGAACTTGCCGGGGTGCTCGAGGTTGTGGGCGATCCCGCTGAAGAAGGAGTCTTGAGCCGCGATGTAGCCGTGCGGGTCGTAGATGGCACGGGCCGGATTGAGCCGTGCGCCCAGTTCGACCAACCCGACCGCGGCCGGACCGAGTTCGACGACGCTGTCGAAAGCGCCTTCGGACAGGGATTTGATCGCGCGTTTGAGCCCGGCCAGGAATCCGGGCTCGGAGGGTGCGGATTTCTGGGCGTCCTCCAACTCCTTGGACAGGGCGCGGGCGGCGGTGTCCAAGTCCTGGCGGGCCTGCAGCAGCATTGCGCCGGCGCGAAGCAGGGCGCCGTCCGGGTCTTCAACCGGGGCGATGGGTGCCACGGCCCCGAGTGCGCCGTGCGCGGCGGCCGAGGCCGGTGCGGCGAACTGATACAGCCGCAGCGCCTCGGCAGCCCGGGCCCGGGCCTCGGCGTGGACGGCGGCGTAGCGGCCGACCGCGTGCCCGGCGTCGTCGAAGGCGGTCTCGGCCGCACTCAGCCGCCGGTTCAGCTGGGTCAGCTCGGCCTCGGTGCTCGCGGCGGCGGCGCCCACCCAGCCGCCCAGGCCGACTCGGCCCAACCTCGCTCGGGCGTCCTGCGCGTCGTCGGCGAACGCGATGAGCATCCGGCCCAACCGCTCGCTGTCCGCCGGTTCGCCCGGGATCAGCTGCGAGACGTGGGTCGCCGCCGACAATTGCACGGGCGGTGACAACACTGCTGAGGCGTGCCGGCGCACCGGGACGGGGTCGGGCACATGTGGCGCCGACCAGCCGGCGGCCACCGGTGCCGACGAGCCCCCGACCGCGACGGTCAGCGAGGCCTCCGCGGCTTCGTAGGCCATCGCGGTCGTGCTCAGGTCGTGCCCGGACTGTTCGGCTTGTTTGGCGACGCAGCGCAGCCCGTAGTGCCAGCAGGACAAGAACTCCGCAACCGCTTGCACGGCCTGCTCGGCACCGAGCTCGGGAACCAAGGCCGCCACCTGGCTCGACCTGTCCCCGGCCGCCGTCGCGACCTCGACAACCGAATGCAAGTCGCTCGCGGCGGCACGCAACTGTGCCGTGTCGACCCGCAGATCGGCCAACGTCCACCTCCGCGGGAGGCAACAACCCAACAGCGTGTTGACCAAGTCTGGCATGTGAACTGCTTTGAGCCGGAGGGCCCGAGAACGATCCTGCCCGAGGTCGAGGCGTTGGTGAGGAAGCTCTGCGCCGACCGGGCCTGCATCGTGCGACCTGGCGCCGGCCGGCCGCTGACGGGTGCCGCGCCGGCGCGTCCGGGTGTGGCTGACAACCCGTGCCGTTCGTTGCCCGGTCGGGGAAGCTGCGCGGGTTCCCGTCCGCGCCCGGTGCTCGCGGGGCGGGGCGGTTGCGCCTAGTTCTGAAAAAGTTCAGAATTGGCGTTTGTGACGGCTGAGGTGCAGTGGAGCGAGTTGCAGCGCGACCCGAAGGCGGTGGCCGCGCTGGCCGATCGTGGGGCGGTGCGGGTGCGCCGACGCGACGGTGTGCCGTTGCTGCTGATACCGGAGGATCGCGCGGTCTCGGCCGGCGAGGGTGCCGTGGCGGCGGCTCGCGCGTTGCGTGGCGCGATGGCGCACCTGGATGCCGGTGCCGGGGCCGAGGTGCTGAGCGCGGTGTTCGCCTGGGTGGATGTGCTGCCGGTGGAGGATCGTGCGGCGTTCCTGCGGGAGTTCGTCCGCTCCGTGGAGATTTCCGCCGAGTTGGGGGAGTGGTCTCATCTGGCGGGCACGATCCGCGAGTGGCGGGCGACGGCGCAAGCCCACGCCGATCCGCTGCTGTTGGCTGCGCTCTCGCGTGAGGTCGACGGTGATCTGGGGCCGGTCGGCGTGCCCGAGCCGGTTTGAGCGGTGCCGGCCAAGCGTGGGGACCGAGTCACCCCGCCGCCGAGCAAGGACGGTTGGGACGCCCGCTTCGCCAGCAGCGATGCGGCGAAGGGCTGGGAGGAGCTGTGCCGACTCGCATCGGGCAGCGCCCGCGAGGCGTGGACGGTGCTCACCGAGCATCCCAACGCGCCGCGTAACCCGGCCCGGCAGCACCGCCTGCGCGGTTCACTCGCGACGCGATCGATCGACGGTAAGAAGCTGGACCAATGGCAGTACGAGGTGACCGGCGCCGGCCGGATCTGGTACTGCCCGGACCCGGACCGGGCGGATCACCTGGCTGGTCCTGGCGGCCACGGGTCACCCGAGGGCGACCGAGTGACGCGCCCGGCTGCACGGGCGTCTTGGGGACCGTTCGTCCCCTCATTCGTGCCACGAAATGCTGCCGATCGGTGAGCTTTCTGGCGTGTGGTGAGCATCCGGTTGAGCGTGAAGTCGCAGGTAGAGTTCGTCGTGCCCGCTGTCGGGTGTCCTCATAATCCCTCGGTCCCGGGTTCGAGTCCCGGCCGCCCCATCAGGTCACCCCATCAGGTCACGTGTATGACTTCGGCTGATGCTTGTCGGGTTCGATCCGACCGAGGCCGAAGTTCCAGATTTGTGGGTCGCGTACTCACGCGCTCAGCGTCGACTGAGCACGCGGTAGGCGCGAGGGCTCTGGCCGTACCGGGCGGCGAACTCCCGGCTGAAGTACGCCGCGGTCGAGAACCCGTACCGCGCCGCGATCTCAGAGATCGGGGTCTCGCAGGACCCGGGCGCGAGGAGCGCCCGTCGTGCAGCCTCCAGGCGCCGATCCTTGATCCAGGCTGCGACCGTCGTGCCATGTTGGGCGAACAGGCGGTGCAGTGTGCGCGCCGACACGTAGAAGTGCTCGGCGATCCGCGGAGGTGTGAGCGCCGGGTCGGCGAGGTGCTGTTCGATGAAAACCTGGATCTCGTGCAGGCAGTCCCGGTTGAGGTCGAGGACGGTTGACTCGCTGTATGTCTCCGCGGCCGCGATCATGGACAGCTCCGCGATCTCGCTCGCGAACCGCGCGGCGCCTGCCGCTGAGGCGCCGGCGCCGTCGCGGACGAGCCCGCGCAATAAGGGCGACACCAGGCGACCCACGCCCACGTTGCCGGGCACGGCGGATGCCGTCAGCCCTCGCAGCTCCGATTCGGAGAACACGACGGAATCGCGGGGCCAGGTGAAGATGAAGATCCGCCAGGCGCCGGCCAGCGACCAGGAGAACGGGCGAGAGGTCTCGTAGAGCGCGAACGACCCGGCGGACACGGCACAGGTCCGCCCGTCCTGTTGCAGGTATCCCGTCCCCCGATCGACCAGACCGATCGCCAGAAGATCGCACTCGTCGGACGCGGCCAGGCGTTTGGTGCGGGTGAAGGTCTGCGGGGTGGAGGACACCGCCGATGCCTGCAGATGCCCCACATGGCGGGTACGGACGGTGCCCGTCATCTCCGCCGCAGTGTGCTGGGCGATCTGCAGCGCGACGAACCGCTCCCGGATCACTCCGGTCCACTCGTCGAGAGACCCGGCCCGCTCAACGAGGACGTCCGGAACCTCGGGGCTGGAATCCATATCTGCTCACGGTGTTCGGCGCTTACCCAACGGCCATATTCATCGTGGGTCCGCCGTTCCGACGTTGTCAAACACGGCCATCTGAACCGTGTCGCGGACCGACAACAGGGTGACTCCGACGGGCAAGTTCCCGGGGCACAGCCGCCCTAGCGTGGCGGACGTACCGTTCGGGACAACGAGCGCAGGAGGCTTTCCATGGGGCAGGCGTCGGGCGAGCCAACCGCGAAATTTTTCACCGGCGGAAGTCCGGAGGCGACGGACTGGTCGCCGTACGAGTGGGACGACCCCATTCACGGTCACCAGGTGATCGGCGAGACCGCTGTGATCCGCGACGGTGGCACGATGGGCACGCACGTGGCCGGCTTCTGGCGATCCGGACCCGGACTACCCGGTTGCGGTCCGGACGGCTCCTGCCGGATGCCCTACTCCGCCGCCCACGGCGACGAGACCATCGTCGTCCTCGAGGGCGAGGCCACCATCACGGTCACCGCCACGGGAAGGCAGCATTACCTCACTCGGGGCTCGATCCTGTGCCACCCGAAGAATGTGGACCTGGTCTGGGACATCACCTCCCCGTCCTTCAAACGCTTCACCGCGCTGTGGGACAGCGCGAAGGAAGCCACTGCGATGCACGACGTGATCATCGGGAACATCGACGACAATCCCGAGACCTGGACCACCTACCAGTGGGACGAACCCGCCGAAGGCCCTCAGGTGGCGGGGGAGCTCTACTTTGTGCGCGCCACGGGCAGCACCGGGACCTTGCTCACCGGGATCTGGCGCTGCGGCCCGGGCGTCGCCGGCAGCGAGGCGGACGGCAGCCTGAGCGTCCCGTACACCTCCCCGCTCGGCGACGAGACCGAGCTGATCCTCGAAGGCCGTGTACACGTCCGCGACAGCGACACCGGCGAAGAACGTGAGTTCGGCCCCGGCGACGTCATCGGGGTCTGCGCCGGCCATCACGTCACCTGGTCCGCGCTCACGCCCGTGAAGAAGCTCTGGGTAATAACGCATGAGCGGCTGCCGACGGGATAGCCGGCGCCACGAAGCGCAGGTCGCCGCGGATTCAAAGAGTCCGCGGCGACCCGTCGCAGCACCGCGGCGAACTTCTCGAAGATATCCGCCGGCACGGTCCAAGTCCCGACATCTTAGCCGCGCATCGAGCCGGAGAATGGCCCGGTGGTCGGCTCGCTCGCGGCACCATCGCTCCAGAACTGGGCCCGTACCGCATCCGCAACCTTGCCGGTCTCGATTGTTGCGTGCCCCGCATTTATCGGTGATAGCTGCGCTTGTTCGTGCTATCAGCACGTGGCCCTGGCGTGGGTCCAACGAGTCTGAACGTCGAATGTATTGATCCGAGACAACGCGACGCGCCCCGGAAGGGCCACGATGGCAATTTACTTGAGCATGCAGCGGGTTCGCTTCTCCAGCCCGGATGCGTACGAGAAGTTCAAGCTCGTGTTCTCCGACACGCGACACCACCTGATGAAGCTTCCGGGGTTTTTGCATCTGACCTGGTGGGAGCACCCGGACGATCGGATGTGGTTCAACGAGTGCAGCTTCTGGGCCAGCAAGGAAGCCTTGTCCGACTGGCATATGGATACTTATCATAAATATGCCAAGGCATGGGCGGCGAACGGCGCAATCATGGAAGACATCATCACTAACTTCGAACTCGTGAGCACCCGGCTCCTGAGGATCTGCCCCTGCTGCGGAAAGTTCGAGGACAAGCCCTATGACCTCGGCCAGGAGCAGGCTGTACTTCATGAACAGTGTCCGCAGTGCGGCTTCCACTTCCCATTCATGACCGAAACACCGTCGAGCTTCGCGGTATTCAAGGATTTGGCTCCTGGCGCCGCCCACTCGAACGGGGACTCTCCGACGGCGGCGCGAGCGCCCGCCACCGTATGATGGCGGTGCCGTCTGGAAGAACGATGACGTAGATGAGAACAGTATTCAATTGAAGGTAAACGCACACGAAGTCAACTGGTTCTGTACGGCGCGATGCAGATCTTCGGCGATGAAGCGTTCGATGCGTTGGGGGTCCCAGGCGGTGATCGGGTGGGCGTCCGGCCGTGGTGTTCGGGTCCAGCTGAGCAACGACAGGCTGCGCCACAGTTTCGGCAGTGAGTCGGCCACGGGCGGCTTCTACGGCCGGGCGGCCACGGCTCACGCCCTCTAAGGTTCGTTGCACTTATTGCACTTGGATGCCAGCCCTGGACTCATGCCTGAGGTCGTCGAGGTCCGTCCGGGTCAGCTCGCGTCGAGCGAGCTTGCGGCGTTCGAGCGCCTGCTGGAGCAGGTGCGGCAGGTGGGTCAGACCCCACGGCTGGTCGGTCCTGACGGGGACGCGATCGAGCTGCCGCGGGGAATTCACGACCTGCTGGTGGCGATCGTGGAGCAGCTGAAGGCGGGCAACGGGGTGACGGTAATTCCGATGCATGCCGAGTTGACGACGGTCGAGGCAGCACAGCTGTTGAACGTGAGTCGCCCGTATCTGATCAGGCAGCTCGAGGCCGGCGAGTTGCCGTTCCACATGGTCGGCACGCACCGTCGGCTAAGACTGGCCGATGTCCTGGCTTACCGGGACCGCACCGACGCCCAGGCCGAGGCAGCCCTTGCCGCGTTGACCGAGCAGGCCGAGGAGGTTGGGCTCTACGACCGGTAGTCCGAGATCGTGACCGGCTACGTCGTCGTGCTCGACGCGAACGTCCTGTACGGCATCGAGGTCACCGACTTCTTCGCCACGAGGGGCACCGGGCGGCTGTTCCGTCCCCACTGGTCGCCGCAGATCCTCGACGAGGTCCAGCGCAACCTCGCCCGGCGGTCGGACTTGGATGCGATGGCATAAGTCGTCGCCTCGACCTGCTCAACCAGGCGCTGCCGGGAGCGACGACCTCGGTGCCGGAAGCGCTCATCGAGGCGATGCCGGTCAACGAGAAGGACCGCCACGTCCTGGCACTGGCCGTGCACGTCGGGGCCGGTTCCGTTGTGACCGACAACCTGCGCGACTTCCCCGCGCCGATGCTGGAACCGTTCGGCGTCAAAGCGGTCTCCGCGGACTCCTTCGCCCTGGCCCAGGTCGGACTCCACCCGGAGCGGGTGTACGACGCGATCAAGGCGATATCAGCGCGTCGACGCCGTCAGCCACGCACACCCGAGGAGATCATGGCCGCCCTCGCCCGTCACCTGCCACGCGCGATGGAGGCGCTGTAGGACCACCTCGACGACCGCGACCGCTGACAAGCGCCCGAGATCATTCGTGGAGCTATTCGTGGAGCGAAATGCAGTCGCCTGGTGCAGTTCCTGCAGGTCACAGTCGACGATGCTGAGAGCAAAGTCGCTGGTAGAGGCCGTAGTCGACGGCCTCCAAGGCCTCATAATCCCTCGGTCCCGGGTTCGAGTCCCGGCCGCCCCACCTTTTGACCGAGCTCTCCCACGGTCTCCTGTAGTTGCACCGATTTTGCCCTGGAGCCAGGGATTCCGGCTGCTGGTGATGACTCTGGATGCTTCAGGAGACGTCGACCCGGGGATTCTGGTTTCCGGCCTCAAGAGTCCGGGGGGGTGGGGTCGCTCGTGGAGCGAGATCCAGCTGATCGAGCACGCGCCGGCTGTAGGTGCCGGAAGTGCTTGAGTCGATCACGGCGATGCTCATCGGCACTGCGGTGATTTGCTGGAGGGGTGACCGGCTGGCGAACCTGACTGTCAATCACAACTGATCACATCCGGAGCTCCGCCGGTCCACGTTCGGATGCGGCGATCAACGGGCGGGACGCCGCGGGCTGCGCTGTCGGGTCATGCTCGAGGGAACCATGGCCCGGAGGCGAAGATTCGACCTCGCCGTGCATCGACAAGTGGCGGGACACCCAGTCCACGACGCGGCGGACGAATACCACGCGGTTGGCGGTGCCGAACAGTTCATGTCCCTCGCCCGGGAACAGCAGGTAGTCATGCGGCACGCCGAAGTGCTGCAATGCGGCCACCACCTGCTCCGCCTCACCGAGCGGGACGTTGGTGTCGTGGGCGCCGTGCACCACCATCAGCGGCGCCCGGACCCGGTCGATCAAGTGGATCGGGGAAAGGTCGCGCAACAGGTCGGCGTCCGCGATCGGATCGCCGTACTTGGTGATCGCGGCCTGGGCTATCCACGGTTCGCTGTCGCGGAAGAACGTGTGGAAATCTGCCATGCCGCAGACGTCGACGCCGACGGCGAACAACTCCGGGTGCCAGACGAGGGCGGCGAGGGTGAGATAACCCCCGTAGGACCGGCCCATCACCCCGACCGCGCCGGGATCGGCCTGGCCGGTGGCGACGAGGTGCCGGACACAGACCGCTACGTCGTCGATCGCGGCCCAGCGCTGGGCTCCGTTGTCCGCGTTGCGGAATCCCCGGCCGAACCCGGAGGACCCGCGCACGTTCGGCGCGCAGACGGCGATGCCGGCGGCCGCGAGCGACTGGAACAGCGAGTTGTAGACCGGCCTCTCCTGGGCCTCCGGGCCGCCGTGCAGGTAGATCAATGTCGGCCAGGGCGGCGGGCCCGCCAGGGGGTAGAGCCAGCCGGTGAGGGCGGTGCCGTCGGTCGCGGTGAACTCGATCAGTTCCGGCTCGGTCAGGTCGCGCACCCGCACGAGCGCCGGTCCCGCGCCGGGCGAGGCGTGCACCACCGGGGTCTCCCGGTTGCTCACGTACCGGAACGAGCCGCCGTCGAGGTCGCACGACCAGACGCCGCGCGGGGCGGACCAACTCTCGGCGGTGAGCAGCAGCCGCCGGCCTGTCCGGTCCAGGCGGCACTCGTCCACCACCGGTCGTGGCAACGGCTCGATCGTCCGCAGCTGACGGGTCGTCAGGTCCAGCACGCTCAACGCGGACAACCCACCGCGCACGTTCCACAACAGACAAACGTCCCGGCGCCCGGGCGCGACCGTCGCCGACTGCAGTTCCGCGTCGGGGCGCTCGGCGAGTACGTGGGGCGGCTCACCCGGTGTCACCGCGACCAGCGCGGCCAGGTCGCGGCCAACGTCGGTGCGCACAACGACTTGATGTCCGTGGCCGGTGAGGACACCGTTCTCGACGGAACCGGAACCGGAACCGGGACCGTGGCCGGTGTCGACGGGCACCTCGGCGCCGGTCGTGCGCTCCAGCACCACCAGCCGCCGTGCATCACGGCCGCCGCGGCGCAGCAGCGCGAGGCTGCCGTCGTCGCTGAGGTCTGCGAACCACTGCAGGGGCCCGCTCGAGACGACCTCGCGGCGTCCGCTGTCCGGCTCGATCAGCATCGCGGTGGACAGCTCACGGGTCTCGGTCACCATCACCCGACCGTCCGCGGACCAGCCTCGCCAGGGCCCCGCGCCGAGGTCCGCCGTGGTCACCGCGTCGCCCGCGACCAGCCGCAGACCTCCGCCATCCGGCTGAACCACCCAGATCTGGTGGCACGAGGACCCCTCGGACTCGGTCACGACGGCGAGCCACGGCTCGTGCGGTGCCGCGGCCACGGTGACGACGCGGTGCAGCGGCGCCGGCAGCAGTTGCCACGCGTGGCCCGCGCTGCCCGGCAGCCACACCTGCGGTTCGCCGCCGCGGTCGGACACGCACGCCACACAGTGGCCGTCCGGCCCGAACGCCGGCGACCAGGTCGCGTGGACGTCGCCGGGAATCCGATCCGATGTCGGGTGCGAGCTCACTCGGTGCCCATTTCTTCGCTCGCTCGGCTCACGAAGCAACGCTCTGGAGCCACAGCTCGAGCAGGCCGAGCTGCCAGGTGACATTGGACCCCAGCGTCGTGCGGTCCTCGTTCGGGCGGGCCAGCAGGGCGGCGACCGCGCCCGGGTGGAACAGGCCCCGCTCGCGGGCCGATGCGGAGGTGAGGGCGTCACGCACGCGGTCGAGCAATGCACCGTCGAGGTGGCGGACACCGGGCACTGGGAAATATCCCTTCGGGCGGTCGATCACCTCGTCCGGCACCAACCCGCGGGCGCCGCGTTTGAGCACGCCCTTGCCGTCGTCGGCGAGCTTGAGTTCCGGCGGGCACTGCGCGGCCAGCTCGACCAGCTCGTGGTCCAGGAACGGCACCCGTGCCTCGAGTCCGAACGCCATCGTCATGTTGTCGACCCGCTTGACGGGGTCGTCGACGAGCATGATCTGCGAGTCCAGTCGCAGCGCCGCGTCCAGGGTCTCGGTGGCCCCCGGAGCCGCGAAGTGCGCGCCGACGAACTCGGTGCTGACGTCGGTTTCCAACTGCCACCGCGGGCCGAGCAGGCCGGCCATCTGCTCGTGGGTCCGGTCGAAGAACACCTTCGCGTAGGCCGGGACGGCGTCGGCCCGCGAGACCCCGGCCAACGGCGGGTACCAGTCGTAGCCGGCGAAGATCTCGTCGGCGCCCTGGCCGGTCTGCACCACCTTGACGTGGCGTGAAACCTGCTCGGCGAGCAGGTAGAACGCGACGCAGTCGTGGCTGACCATCGGTTCGCTCATGGCGTGCACGGCGCTCTCGACCGCGGGCAACAGGTCCGGTGTGGCGATTCGGATCTGATGGTGTTTGGTGTCGAAACGGCGGGCGACCGCGTCGGAGTAGACGAATTCATCCCCGCTCTCGCCGGCGCTGTCCTCGAACCCGATGCTGAACGTCGTCAGGCCGGACTGCCCGGACTCCGCCAGCAGCGCGACGATCAGACTCGAGTCGAGGCCGCCGGACAGCAGCACCCCAACCGGCACGTCACCGACCATCCGCCGGCGCACGGCGACCCGCAGCTTGTCCAGCACCGCGTTCTGCCATTCCTGCGGTGTCGTGGGTCCGTCCGCCGGGCGGGTGTGCGACGGGTCCCAGTACCGGTGGTCGCTGGTCGCGCCGTCCGGCTCGACAATCCGGACAGTCGCGGGAGGCAGTTTGCGCACCCCGGCGAGGATCGTGCGGGGGGCGGGCACGACCGAGTGCCAGGACATGTAGTGGTGCAGGGCGACTCGGTCGACGGAGCAGTCGACGTCCCCGGCCGCGAGCAGCGCCGGGAGCGTAGAGGCGAACCGCAGCCGCCCGGAGGTCTCGGCCAGATACATCGGTTTGATGCCGAGCCGGTCCCGCGCGAGCACGAGTCGGCCGGAGTCCATTTCGTACAGGGCGAACGCGAACATGCCGAAGAACCGTTCGACGCAGCCGGCGCCCCATTCCGCGTAGGCCTTGAGAATCACCTCGGTGTCGGAGCGGGAACGGAACCGGTGGCCGCGGCCGGAGAGCTCGGCGCGCAAATCGTCGTGGTTGTAGATGCAGCCGTTGAAGACGAGGACGAGGCGCAGGTCCTCGTCGACCATCGGCTGGTGGCCCGCCGCAGAGAGGTCGATGATCTTGAGGCGTCGGTGTGCCAGAGCCAGCCGACGATCGGCCCAGGCGCCGGCGCCGTCCGGGCCGCGGGGCGCGAGTCGATCGGCCATCGCGGCCACCGCGTCGACGTCCGGACGGCGAGCGTCGAACCGCAGTTCACCGGCCAATCCACACATGCGCTGCTCCTGCCCGTGGCCGGGCGAGCTACTCGCCCCGCGCGGGGCCGAACAGCCAGGTGTCCTTCGCGCCGCCACCGCGTGAGGAGTTGACGACCATGCTCCCGGCGGGCGCCACGCGGGTGAGTGCCGCCGGCGCCACCTGCGCCGAGGACGGGGACAACAGTACGAAAGCCCGCAGGTCCACATGCCGCGGAACCAATTGATCCTCGTCGACGACCGGGTGCGTCGAGAGCGGGACCACCTCCTGGGCCACCCACCGCTGCGGCGCGACCAGAATCTGGCGGCGCACGAGGTCGATCTCGGCCGCCGAGGCATGCGGACCGATCACGACGCCCTGGCCGCCGAAGCCGTCGACCGGCTTCAGAACCAGCTCGGCCAGTCGGTCCATGACCTGCTCCCGCTGGTCGGGCAGGGCGCACAGGAACGTAGGCACGCTCGCCAGCAGCGGCTGCTCGCCGAGGTAGTAGCTCACCAAGTCGGGGACGTAGGCGTAGACAGCCTTGTCGTCGCCCACGCCGTTGCCCGGCGCGTTCGCGAGCGCGACGCGGCCCGCGTGGGCCGCGGCCAGCAGCCCGGGACCCAGCGGCCTGCCGTCGGCCGCTGCGCCGTGCAGCAAGGCGTCGGCGTCGATGCGCACGTAGAGCACGTCGACCCGTAGCCGGGCGCCCCGGCGTTGCAGCCATACCCCGTCCTCGCCGGCGATCAGGTCGGTGGTGAGCGCGAGCGGAATCTCCATCTCGTCGCCGAGCATCCGGTGTTCGAACCACGCCGAGCTACCGGGGCCCTCGGAGAGCAGCACGACCTGGGGCTCGGCGGTCGTCGCCGGAGCGGTGCTCGCCAGCGCCGTACGCAGCAGGTGTGGCACGGCCGCCACGTCCAACAGTCCCATCGGGTGCTGCAGGTCCGGCATGACCGCGGTGCTCAGCCTTCGGGTCTGCACCGCGTAGCCGAGGCCGGACGGCACCTGCAGGTTGTCCTCGAGCACCAGCCACCGCCCGTCGCGCTCGCGGATCAGGTCCGTTCCGCTCACGGTCGCCCGGACGAGCTGTCGCGCGAACAGCGCGCCCTCGGCCCGTAAGCCTGGCGAGGTCTCCACCACCCAGCTCGGCACCACGTCGTCGGCCAGTACTCGCCGAGGGCCGTAGATGTCGGCCAGGAAGGCGTCGAGCGCGCGCGCCCGCTGAATCAGGCCGCCCGTGAGCTGCGCCCAGTCGCCCGCGGCGACGACCCGGGGCAGCAGGTCGACGGGGAAGAGCCGGGTGCCGGCCTCGTCCACGACACCGAAGGTCACTCCGTTGGATCTCTGCTCGTCATCGCGGGCGTGTGCGCGGACCCGCATCCCGACCGGGCCGAGCTCCCGGACGACGCGCAGGATGTCGGCGTTCACCCGGCGCACCACCGGGTCGGCCGGCTCGTCGAACACCTCGTCGCCGGCCGCCCGATAACGGCCGAACCCGCAGTCCGGCGGCCGGTCCGTCCCGCTCCTTGCCACGGGCACCTCCCCGCCGGCGGTGCGGGCAAGCAGCAGGTCGACGACGTCACCGAGGCGGCCGCGGCGGGCGAAGGCGCGTCGCTGTTCGGCTGCGCTGCTGCCCAGCGAGAGTCGTCGCTCGACCAGCGCCGAGATCTGCTCCCAGTCGCCGGTCTCCTCCAGCTCCGTGCGCAGGCCGTCGGTCAGCGCCCGCACCGCGACCGCGGCCGGGACCGGTGCCGGCGAGGCGGGCAGGTCGAGCAGGTCGCCCTCGAGGCCGGAACGCGCGGCCCGCCACATCGCCGCGCGCAGCACAGCTGGATGCCCGGGTGCCGGGGCATCCTCCGTAGCCTCCGGCCATCCACGGCGCACCAGTGCGCGGAACAGGCCGGCGATCAGCACGACGTCCTCGATGTCGGGACAAGCGTCCGGCGCGCGGAGCTCGAGCGTCGGCAGGTGCGCCGAGGGACGGACGTCGAAGTAGATCATCCCGGCGTCGCTGATCGTCTCCGACTTCACCAGTGCATCGACGAGGGCGTCGTGGTCGGCGGCGGTGGCGGCGTCGAGAAGTGGACCCGCGGTCGGCCAGCGCTGCCACACCAATGAACGGGTGCTGGCGTAACCGGTGTCCTCGCCGCGCCAGAACGGCGAACTCGCAGAGACCGCGAGCAGGAGCGGCACGTAGGGCGCCACCCGCCGCGCCACCCGGACGGCCAGATCCCGGTCGCTGATCTGCACATGTACCTGCAGGCCGCAGATCAGTTGCTCGCGGACGAGGAGTTGGTAGTCCTCCAGCATCTGCAGGTAGCGGTGGTCGACGGTGACGGCGGTCCGGTTCGGGTCGACCAGGGGGACCGTGCCCGCGGCCACCACGCCCAGGTTCTCCCTGCCCGCGACCGCGACCAGCAGCGAGCGTGCGCGGCGTAACTCCTCACGTAGCTGGTCGAGGGTGGTACACACCCCACTGTTGGTCTCGACAACGCTGCGCTGGAGTTCGGCGGTGTAGCCGCTGCTCGGCAGATGCGCCAACAGGTCCGGGGCACGGGCAACCAGTTGTCGAGTGACCCGGTCAACGACGTGGAACTCCTCCTCGAGCCCGATCGCGACGGCGTCCAGAGCTGCGTCAACCATGTCGATCGCGACCTACCCAATGGCCGCTGTCTTACGCGGCAGACCCACCCCGTCGGTGCCGCCCCGCTCCCTCCCTCGTGATCACGAACTAGCGCGGCGCGACAGTGCCGGAGTGCATCCTCAACGGTGACCGAGTTCGTGACCCGCACCCTGGAGCCAATCGAATCTCCTGGACGGGCACGGTTGGCCGATGCCGGCGATGGGCTCCCCGAAGATTTAACGACGTTCGGCGGCGTCGAAGACGCCTCGAAACTCGGGAGCAGGCGGTGACCGAGCTGATCATCGAAGCGTCGTTTCGGACTGCGACAAGATTCCATGATCGTTCGTGGACGGCTTCGTGTACTGAAACGCTGGTGCGCGGTGAGCTTTCAGGCGTGCGGCGAGCGCGAGGCTGAGCACAAAGTTGCACGGCAACGGCATGAGCCCCGAACAGGAACGGGCCCCGGTTTCCAGCACATCGCGTGTTGGTGCGGATCGGTCTCAACCGGGCTCCCACTGTTAGAGATGGCATGAATGCGCGATGCCGTTGCCGGCCCTGCGCGACAGAGTTTCGGGCCAGGCACTCGCGCACGGGAGGCGAGGATGGGAAGCTTTCCGCCGGTCGCCCTGGTCCACGGCGCGTTCGCCGACTCCTCGGGTTACGCCGCGATCATCCGTGAGCAGCATGCCCACGACAACCGGTCGGGGCCCCGATGAAACCCCTTCGGGGACTGGCTTCCGGCGCCGATGCCATCACGCGGTGCACGACCGCCATCCAGGGGCCGATCCTGCTCGTCGGGCACTCCGGCGGAGGCGCGGCCATCTTCCAGGCGCCGCAGGCCGTCAAGCACGTCAAGGGACCGTTGTCCTGTCCGCCTTCGCCCCTCGACCGGGGTGAGAGCTACGCGACCGTACAGGAGCTGTTCCCACCCCCCTTGGCCGCCACCACCGGTATTGCCGGTTCCTACGACGCGCCCGGCGCCGCCGGGGGACCGAACCTGTTCAGCAGGGTCGCGGACTTCCACCGGGCCTTCTGCGCCGACCTGCCCGAAGCAGTGGCAGCGCCGATGGCGGTCAGCCAACGGCCGCTGTCCGCCGCTGCACCGATCGAGAAGGCGATCTCGGTCGGCCGGCGGTCGTTGCCCACCCGATTCCTGGTCGGGAAGGAGGACCAAGCGATCTCCCCGGAGTGTCAACGGTTCATGGCCAACCGCATACAGGCGACAACCGAGCCGGTGGACGGCTCCCGGGCCGCCCTCATCGCCCACCCGAACATCGCCGGCGCCTTGCTCGGCAAGGCAGTGGCCACTACCTGAGCAGAGGTGGTTTGCGTGCGAGCTGCAGTGCTGTCCGGCCCCGAGGAAGTCCACGTCGAACACGTACCCGACCCGCACCTGCACGAGCCGACCGATGCCCTGGTCCGGGTCCTGCTGACCTGTATCTGCGGCAGCGACCTGTGGCCGTACCGTAAGACACCGCCCGGTACGCCACCTCGGAGGATAGGCCACGAATTCGTCGGCGTCATAGAGGAAATCGGCTCCGCCGTGGTCGGGCTCAAACCCGGCGATGTGGTCGTCGCGCCGTTCGTGTGGTCGGACAACACTTGCGACTACTGTCGGGCCGGCCTGCACACCTCCTGCCGCAACGGCGGATTCTGGGGTACCGGGGGCGTCGACGGCGGACAGGGCGAAGCCGTGCGCGTGCCCCAAGCCCAGGGGACGCTGGTGAAGCTGCCGGTCGAAGCCGACTCGCCACTGCTGCCCGATCTGCTCACCCTCTCCGACGTCCTGTGCACCGGTCACCACGCTGCTGTCACCGCGGGAGTCAGCCCCGGCAGCACGGTCACCGTCATCGGAGACGGCGCCGTCGGGCTGTGCGCGGTCCTGGCAGCTCGGCGCCTCGGGGCCGAACGGATCGTCCTGATGGGCAACCAACCGCCCCGGATCCTCCTGGGACGCGAATTCGGCGCCACCGATGTCGTCCCCGAGCGTGGGGAGGAAGGCATCACCAAGGTCCGCGAACTGACCCGGGGCGACGGTACCCATTCGGTGCTCGAATGCGTCGGAACCGCACAGGCCATGGCCACCGCTGTCGGTGTGGTTCGCGACGGGGGCTCGATAGCACGGATCGGACTACCCCAAGAGGCGACGCTGCCCTCGGCGTTCGACACCTGGCGGCGCAACATCACCTTCACCGGCGGCGGAGCACCGGCCCGGGCCTACATCGAAGAACTGCTCCCCGACATCCTCGACGGGCACCTGCAACCGGGACTTGTCTTCGACCTGACCCTGGGCCTGGACGAGACCGCCAAAGGCTACGCCGCCATGGTCGAGCGAACCGCGTTGAAGGTTCTGCTCCGGCCCTGAAAGTCCCTGTGCCACAACGCCGGCGCCAACTGCGTCGAGTCGTCGGAAATCGCTCACGAAGGAGTGCACATGTCCACCAAACCAAGCATTGTCTTCGCTCACGGGCTCTGGGCCGACGGCTCGTGCTTCAGCAAGGTGATCCCGGCGTTGATCGAGGATGGCCACCAGGTGGTGTCGACCCAGATCAGCCTCGACACTCTCGAAGGTGATGTCGCAGCAGTGCGGCGGGCGTTGGGACGGGTTGACAGCCCGGCGATCCTGGTCGGTCACTCGTACGGCGGGACGGTCATCACGGCGGCCGGCACCGACGACCGGGTAGCGGGTCTGGTCTATATCTGCGCGCTCGCCCCGGACGACGACGAGACGTCCCAGAGTCAGCAGGAGAAATTTTCCGCGACGGACGTGTTCAATCACATAGAAGTCGCCGAGGGCCGTATCTGGTTGCGTCGCGACGGTATCGGGTGCTTCGCGGGCGACCTGTCGGCCGAGGAGCAGCAGCTCGTCTGGGCCACACAGGGGGTCCCGGATGTGGGCCTGTTCAACCAGAGCATTCCTGGCGCCGCCTGGAAGTCGAAGCCGTGTGCGTACGTCGTCGGCACGGAGGATCGCACCGTCAATCCGGAGCTGCAACGCTTCGCCGCGAAGCGGATGGGCGCCGCCACCTACGAAGTTGCCACCAGCCACGTTCCGATGCTTTCCAAGCCCGACATCGTGGTCGAGGCGATCCGGAAGCTCGCCGCATCTGTTCAACAGAGCTGAGAAGGAGGTCCTCCGTCAGGGCCGGGCGTAGACCATCGTCCAAACGCCCTTGTCCCCAGGGCGATAGTCGCTGCCCTCCCACGGCGATCCGCAGATGTGCAGATGCGCATAGGGGGTTCCGGCGAACATCACGCAGGTGCCGGCGTCCCGCATTGTCGCCGGCAGGCCGGCGGCCGCCGCGTCGAAGGGCCAGATGAGCATCCAATGTGGGCCGATCGGTATCGCGGGGCTCGTCCTGTCGAACGGGTCGGTGTAACTGTGCTGGAGTGCGCCGTTGAGCATGTAGATGAGTCCGGGCTCGGTGTTCGACGGCTTCGGCTTGCCCGCCATAAGGTCGAGCATCCAGCGCAGTCCCATCGGGTCAGCGCACATGTCTGCAGCACCGACAAAATTTTCGTCACCGGGAATGCACACCCATTGGTTCGTGCCGGGACGTAAAATGGTCATGTTGCCGTGGGCGTCCAGTTCTACGACGGCCGCGTCCTTCGCGACACACTCGGGCCCTGACAGCATCGCCCGGCGGATCTTCGCCGCCACGATTTCTTCAGCCCTGCTGCCGTCCACCGTCATGCTCGGCTCCCGGTCGGCTCGACTTGTCCCTGCGAGCAGTTCCCGAGCTTCACACGGTCGTCCGGATGTCGCCAACGTCCATTTGCGCCCTTTCTAGTCAGCGCAACGGAACACGCGAACGTGGGATGCGCCTGCGGGACGAGCGAGGGCAGGGTGCTGCTGGCCTGTGCCTGTGCCCGGTGCGCCGCGACGAGGGGAACCTTCAATGACCAAGAACGACGAATCGGTGATGACGGTGGAACAGGCGCGGAAGATCTCCGCCCCGTTGTACGAGGCGCTGAACCGGCCTGCCGAGAAGGACGTGTCGGCTCTGTTGGCCGCCGCGTGCAAAGACGACTACCGCTCGTACCACACCAACCAGGACTTCCTGACGCGCGCCGGGTTGGCCGAGGTCTTCAAAAGCATGGGGGAGGCGGTGCCCGATCTCGCATGGGAGGTCGTCGACATTCACGTCCTGGACGACATGATGATCGTGCGGGGTGAGGCGACGGGCACGCCCGTCGCGGAGTTCTGGGGCATTGCGCCGACCGGCAAGTCCTTCCGGACAATGGCAATCGACCTGTTCACCGTTCGCGACGGAAAGCTCGCCAAGGGCCACCACATCGAGAACTGGGCGTCGGCGCTCGAACAGCTCAACGCTTCATAGGAGCTTGCCCAGGATCTAGGCCGGTAGCTCGGACCCGACGCGCTCCGCGAGCCAGCGAAGAGCCAGTTCGGTCCAGATGCTCGCGCCGCCGCTGCCCTCGGCCAGTCCCAGCGAGTGGGGGCCGTGCGCGAAGACGTGCACACAGTGCGGTACCGCGTTGCGGGACAGGGCGCCTGCGAGCAGGTACGTATGTTCGGCCGGTACGTAGGCGTCTTCGGCCGTGTGCCATAGGAAGAACGGTGGCGATCCAGGCGTGGCCAGGGTGTCCAACGAAGTGGCTCGACGTAAGTCCGCCGGGGCGTCCTCCCCGAGCAGGATCAGCCGCGAGGGGCGGTAGGTCTCGGTCTGCATGGACGTGATGGCGTAGCCGAGGACGGCGAAGTCGACCTGCTCGTCCGAACTCGCACCCGGCGCGAGAGCCGCCAATCCTGCCAGATGCCCTCCGGCGGAGAAACCCATCAGCCCGACCCGGCTCGCACCCGCGCTCCGGCGCCGCCGGATCTCCGCGCGCAGCGCAAGCAGTGGCACCGGATGGCGCGCATGAAGGGGGTAGCGGAACACACTGGCCGCGATGCCCTGGCCGGTCAACCAAGCCGCGACGGGCTCGGCCTCGTGTGCGCTGTGCACGGCGTAGCCGCCGCCCGGCAGGACGACGATGTGAGTGCCAGTCACTTGGCTCCCGCGGGCCAGGGCCCGGTACCCGGGCGATCGGTAGCGAGGGTGGTACAGGCGCTGCTCAATCCATGAGGACGGTGGATGAACAGATTGCCGGGTTGATGCCAGTCGCCGGCGTGGTCCAGGACCAGCCGGTGCCCGCCGATGTTCAACTCGGTTCTTGGCAAGCTGAGACCTGGGCAGCGCAACGGATCCGTGGAATCGGGCGGGTTCCGGTCTCACACGGGTTCCAGCACGTAGACGGGGATGGTGCGGCCCGTGGCCCGGCGGTATTCCGCGAATTTCTCATAGACCTCGACGGCGCGAGCCCACCATCGCTCCTTCTCATCGCCGAGGGCCTCGCGGGACGGCGTGGGCGACTTCACCGGCCCGTCCTGCACGTGCACGCTCGGGTTCGCCGCTATGTTGAGGGCCCACTGCGGAGTTGTGCGGGCGCCTCCGTTGGAGGCGATCACCGCGTAGCTACCGACCTGTTCGACGCGCATCAACGGCGTCTTGCGGGTCAGTCCCGACCTCGCGCCGGTGTGGGTCAGGATGATTACCGGCCGCCCGTTCAGAGTGTCGCCAACGGCACCATCGGTGGCCTCATAGAGCGCGACCTGCAGGCGTTCGCGTTCCCGTGGGCTGGGCACGTACACCGCGGCTGCCGCATCGTTCGCGGGCCCTGCTGCAACTTCGACGGTGGTGCCCGGGGCGCCAGGGCGTTCGGCCGCGAAGGTTTCGCCGAACATGGGCAGACCGCTTCGGGAGCCGGCGCAGGTGGCCTCCTCCTGCAACACGTCCCAGTGTTCCACCAACATTCCCTCGTGGACCCGCAGAATGTCGGCCGCTATCAGGTTCGGCGCATCACCACGACCCGTAATTCGCCCGTGCAGGACGACGTAATCGCCTTCGGCCACCGCCAGGCCGAGTTCGTAGCGGCGTTGCGGTGGCGCTGCTCGCATTGCCTCGAACAGGCCATCTCGGCCGGGCGGAAGGTTAGCGCTGTGCTGCAGATAACCGGGGGACCAATAGCGTTCCGCGGCCACGCGGTCGCGTTGGTTGAACAAGACGTCGAACGGCTCCAGCACCAAGGCCCTGTTACGGTCCTGCAGTTCACCCATGGGCTGCGTCTCTTTCGAACGTCTCTCGCGGGAGGCTTGAGCGCGCCGTCACACGAGCGGAGGTTCGGGAAGCAACTTACCGCCGCGCATCGTGTGCCTGGCGGGGTATTGGGACACCACGACCTCGACAGCGTCCTGCGAGTCGCCGGTGAGCCTGCTCCAGGTCCCGCTCACTCGGCCCAGCAGTGCCTGGATCGCCTCGTCGCTGCGCCCGGCGCGGATGTGGCAGAAGATCAGCGTCTCCCCCGTGGCTGCCCCGGAGCGGTAGGTGTTCTCCGATGTCAGGTCATGGAAGACGACACTGATCAGATCCATCGGAGAGCGGATGACATCGCGCACCACGTCGGTGATGGCCGCTGCGAGTTCAGCCTTCAGGGCCGGGGGCAGCCCGACCCGGTTCTCGACCTGGATCACCGGCATGGCACTGCCTCCCGTTCCTCGTGAAGCGGACTTCGCCGCCCTCAGGTGACGAGCGAGGATTCCAGAGTGATTTCCGGGACGCCGGCCAACGCTCGGCTCACCGGGCACCCCGCTTTGGCCTGCGCGGCCAGGGCGCTGAACGCCTCGGGTTCGATGCCCGGGACCCGGCCGGTCGTACTCAACGCGATCCTGATGATCGTCGGTCGCCCGTCGACCGGGCGCAGCGTCACCTCGGCGTGGGTCTCGATCGACTCAACAGCGTGGCCCTCGCCTGCCAAGGCGTTGGCCAGGGCCATCGAGAAACACGCTGCATGCGCCGCGGCGATGAGCTGTTCCGGGTTCGAGCCAGGACCGTCCGCGAATCTGGACCTGAAGTCGTAGCCACCGGAAATCGTCTCGCCCGCCGTGAACCGGCCCGTTCCGGTGCTGATGTCTCCGACCCACTGAGCCACTGCCTTCGCTACCGGCAACACTCCTGCTTCCCACACGTCGCCGCCGACCCGACTGATGCAGTCTCGGCGGATGCCACCGATCACCGAAACACTCAAACGTGCCCTGCGTATTCGCCGTGGTTCCCGCGCCCGTCGATCGCCCCGCTGAACTGACCGTATGTCGGATTCCACGCAGAGCCGGCACGACCCCGGGCCGCCTGCCGCGACCATCCTGCGCCAGGATGAGTTCTGTCCGCCGGCATCCGAGCGGGAGCGGAAAAATGGTCGTGCAATCCAAGGCTGCTGCGGGGGACCCGTCGCCGGCGACGCCGCGTGGACAACCCATCGGCGGCGTCCTGACCGAGCTTGCCGCGCCCAGCCGGTCCCGAAGCAGCGGTGGAGCCCAGCAACCGGGTTCAGCGCGGATCTGGGGACGTGACCCCGAACTGGCAACCGTCGCCCGGCATCTTGACAGGTTGGCCTGCGGTGTCGGGACCGTCCTGATCATCGAAGGCGGGGCAGGCCTGGGCAAGACCAGACTGCTGGCGGAAGCGGCCGTGACGGCGGCTGCACGCTCGATGCGGGTCGGCCACGGCCTCGCCGAGCCCGGCGGCGCGATGCTCGCGCTTGCGCCGCTCCTGGAGGCATTGCGCACAGGGCCCGAACCGGTCCTGGACCGCGCGGCGATGCCCGACGTGCTCTCCTCGGCCGAGCAGCGGTACTGGTTGCTCGCCGACATCGAGACAGCACTGGAACGGGCCGCCCTGCTCCGACCGGTCGTGATCTGCTTGGACGATCTGCAATGGGCCGACGCCGCGACCGCGGCAGCGCTTCGGTTCCTGCCCGCGCAGCTGTCCTCCGTGCCCGTCGGTTGGTTCCTCGCCGCCCGGACCGGCCCGGCCAGTCCCGCCTATGTCCGGGCCACCGAACAACTGCTGGCATCGGGCGCGCAACGAATCACCCTGGGTCCCCTCGACCCCGTGGCGGCGGGCCACGCAACAGCCGACCTGCTCGGCGGTCAACCCGATGACCAGTTGCTCGAAATGGTCGAACGCGCAGGCGGCAGCCCCTTTCTGATCCGGGAGCTGATCTGTGGGCTCCGGGAAGAAGCGCTCGTCGCCGTCCGGCACGGCAAGGCCGAACTTCTGCGCCCGGTGGTCCCGGTGCGGGTCGGGCAAAGCATGCGGCGCCGGTTGGAAGCCGGCTCCCCGGCGGCCTTCCGGATGGCGACCGTCGCGGCTTCGCTGGGCCGCTCCTTCACGCTGGCCCAGATCTCCGCCATGACGCAGACGCCCCCGCCTCACCTGCTGGATCCGCTCGAGGAACTGGTGGGTGCGAACGTGCTGGTCGAACGGGGTGAGCGGCTCGCCTTCGTCCACGACCTGACCAGGGAGGCCGTCCGGGACTGCGTGCCGGTCTCGGCGCGCCGGGCACTGGACCGGCACGCGGCCACGGTTCTCCTTGCTGCTGGGGCGCTGCCCGTCGAAGTAGCCAGCAGATTGGCAACCGGCGCCGAGCCGGGCGATGAAATGGCAGTTGTGACGCTGCGTCAGGCGGCAGAATCACTCGCCGCCCACGACCCGTCGATGGCGGCCGACCTGGGCCGCCGTGCACTGGAGCTGGCTGGACCCGACCACCGGCTGCGCGGCCCACTGGTGGCCGGCACCGCGCTTTGGCTGCACGCGGCAGCACGCGAGGAAGAAGCAAAAGCCTTCGCCGACACCGAACTACGGCGCGTCCTTCCTCCAGCGCAGGAGGCCGAGGTCCTGCTCAGCATCGCCGGCATGTTCTCGGTCTGCCCTGACGTCCGGGCCGACGCCTGCCGCCAAGCGCTGGCACTCGAGGGTCTGCCTCCAGTGCTGCGCGCCCGCCACACCGTGGTGCTGTTCCACAACCTGGTCACCGCCGGCCGTTCGGCGGCCGCTCGCACCGTGCTCGATGCGACCCGCGCCGCTGTCGCGGACCACGGTGATCGGGCCGGGGAGTTCGTGCTCGTGCTGGCCGAGTCCGGTTTGGAGTACGCCGAGGAGCACTACGCCGGCGCACTTGAGCGGGCCGAAGCCATGCTGCGGATCCGCCCGGAGGCCGATGACGAGACCAGGGTTCACCTCGGTCGGCAGTGGCACGTCGACCTACTGACCACCCTGGATCGGGTCGAGCAGGCCCGCGAACTGTGCGACCAAAATGTCGTGACAGCCCAACGACACCAACAGGCCTGGGCGCTGCGGCTTTACGAGACCGGACGCGCCCGCCAATTGCTGAACGGCGGACGACCGGCCGACGCCGCCGCCGTGCTACGCGAGAGATACCCCGCCGACGCCGGACGCGACGTGGTCAGCGTTCTGGACGCCGCCGGGGTGGCCGCACTCGGCCGGGCCGCCCTGCACTTGGGGGATGCCGACCTTTCGGCCCGCGTCGCCGCGATCTGCCAAGAGATGTTGCGCCGCGGCGCACCGAGCGTGCGGCGCCACGCCGTCTGGGGATTGGCCCTGCAAGCCATGGCGGCGAAAGACCACCACCGGGCCCACCGCCTGCTCGTCGAGGTCGAGACGGACGACGCCGGCCCGGTCCTGCCGCGGTTCCCCCTCGACGTAGCCGACGACCCCGTGCTGGTGCGGATCGCGTTGGCGGCCGGGGACCAGCAGATGGCCCAGCGCGTAGCTGACGCCGCGGCCGGCCGCGCACGGCGAAATTCCAACGTGCCCTCCCTGGCTGCAGCGGCAGCCCACGCGGCGGGGGTGCTGCACGGGGACATGAACCGACTGGCCGCGGCCGTCGAGCTGTTCGATGCCGGCTCCCGACCGCTGGCCACGGCCGCATCCGTGGAAGACCTTGCAGCGGCCCAACTCGCGAGCGGGGCCGGCACGGCGGCGATCGACACCTTCACCAAGGCGCTGGTGCGCTACACCGAAGCCGGGGCCTCCTGGGACGCCGCCCGGGTGCGGGGCAGACTCCGCGCCCTGGGCGTACGCCGCCGTCTGGTGGTCGTGCAACGCCCTTCCGGCGGTTGGGAAGCACTGACCGATTCCGAACTGACCGTGGCGCGCCTGGTCTCGGATGGCCTGACCAACCGAGAGGTAGCCGCTCGCCTGTTCGTGTCCCACCACACGGTCAACGGGCACCTGCGCAGCGTCTTCACCAAACTCGCTGTGAACTCCCGGGTGGAGCTCACCCGCCTGGTCGACCGGCACGACCTGCCCAACTGAACCGCACCTGACGAACCCCACGATCATGCGGTGCGCTCGTGGGCGGGCGGGCCCAGGGTTGAGGGATGGACTCGAGCTGCTTGCAGTACCAGCTCCACATCAGCGAACCCGTCCCGTTCAGCACCGGCGAGGTGGCACCCAACGGCGACCCCCGCATGTACCAACCGATCGCATCGACGCTGATCCACGGCACCATCGACGCCGTGCTGGTCGACCCCCCGATGACCGTGACACAGGCGCGCCAGGTAGGTGACTGGATCGAGAGCACGGGGAAAACCCTGCGATACATGTATGTGACGCATGGTCACGGCGACCACTGGTTCGGGGCAGGTCCGCTACTCGAACGATTCCCCGGGGTACCGGTGCTTGCCTCGGCGGGCACGATCGAAGTTATGCGCTTCCACGCATCCCCCGAAGGCCGAGCCATCTGGGAGTCTCAGTTCGCTGACCTCCCGACGGCCCACCAGATCCGCCAGATCGTCGCAACCACACCGCCCGGCGGGGTGTTCGACTTGGAGAGCCACCAACTACGCATCGTGGATGTCGGTCACAGTGACACTGACTCGACGACGGTCCTGCACGTGCCGTCCATCGACCTGGTGGTCGCCGGCGATGTGGTCTACAACGGTGTCCACCAGTACCTCGTCGAAGCCGCCGACGGCGGACTGCGCGCCTGGATGAACGCCCTGGAGAAGGTCGCCGCGCTTGGCCCGCGTCATGTCGTGGCCAGCCACAAAAACCCGGCCTTGCCTGACCTGCCGGAGACGATCGCAGCGACGCGTGGCTACCTCGCCGACGTCGAGACGCTGGCGACACAGACAGGAAGCGCGCTGGAGTTCTTCGAGGCCATGCTCAAACTCCACCCGGATCGCCTGAACCCGAGTGCGCTGTGGTTCTGGGGCGCCCTGGCCATGTTCCCGGCCGACGGCTGAGAGATGAGCATGGTCGACCAGCCGCTCATGGCGCCCTACCTCATGGGCGAGTCGGAGTTGGCGAACCGGATCGTGATGGCACCGTTGACCCGCTGCCGCGCCACCAACCCGGACCTGGCGCCCACCGACCTGCACGTCCGCTACTACAGCCAGCGCGCCTCCGCGGGACTGATCATCACCGAGGGCACCTGGGTCAGCCGGCAGGCCATCGGATGGCACGACGTGCCCGGGCTGTTCACCGACACCCAGGTCCGCGGCTGGGCAGCAGTCACCGATGCCGTCCACCGCCGCGGTGGCGTCATCTTCGCCCAGCTGTGGCACACCGGTGCCTCTCGCACCCCGACTTCTTCGATGGTGCCACCCCCCTGTCGGCCTCGGCGGTCGACCCGGAACTGCGCTCACCCACGCCCACGGGAAGCAAGCCGACCGTGGTGCCCCGGGCGATGGGCAATGACGACATCCGCGCCACGATCCACGACTTCGCCACCGCAGCGGCGAACGCCATTCGCGCCGGCTTCGACGGCGTCCAACTGCAGGCCGGGTTCTCCTACCTCATCAGCCAATTCCTCAACCCGGCCACCAATATGCGCAACGACGAGTATGGCGGCACCATCGCGAACCGGGCGCGGCTGTTGTTCGACATCCTCGACGCCATCGCCGATCGAATCGGTATCGGCCGCGTCGGCGTCAAAGCAGGACCGGCCTGGGCCGAACATGGCTTATTTCGCTCCACCGCCGACACCCTCGACACAAGCGAGTACGTGGTCGAGCGGCTGAACAGCTACCGGCTCGCGCATTGGTTGCTGATGGGCGCGATGGCCGACCTCGACGGCCGGACCCTGGCCGAGCTGCAGGGCGACAAAATGTTCGTGCACTTCCGGCCCCGTTACCGGGGCACGCTGATCGCCAACGTCGGAATGACTCGTGACCGCGGCAACCATCTGATCGCCGAGGGCCTGGCCGACCTGATCGCATTCGGTCAGCCGTTCATCGCCAACCCCGATCTCCCTGACCGCTTCACCACGGGGGCGCCCATCGAGCCATCGGACCGCGCCACCCATTACACGCCGGGCCCCCACGGGTACACCGACTACCCGACCCTGGAAAGCGCCCGGTGACACCCGCCGCGTCGACTCCGATCTCGAGGTCGTGGCCCTACCGTGTCGCCGGGCGCTGACCGGAAGCATGCCTTGGCGCTCACCGATAGCGACCGTCGAGGCGCAATCCTTCCTGCCACTCGGTGAAGCGCAGGCCGTAGGGCAGGTCAGACGAGGGCCAGCTCGACGGCCCGCTTCGCTACCAGCGACGCGAAGAAGGCTGGGAGAGCTGTGCCGGCTGGCGCCGGGCACTGACGCGAGGTGCGGATGGTACTTGCTCGTGCGCCGATCCGGCGTACACCTGTTCTCGTGGCTGCCACCAAGGAACACCGTCTGCACGTACGGTTGTCGACGGTGCAGAACGAGTTGGTCCGTCAGGCAGCCGACGTCGAGGGTGCCACGGTGTCGCAGTTTGTGGTCGACGCGATCACGTCGCGGGCGCGCTCGGTCATGGCCGAACGCCGCGTCATCCTGCTCGATGATGCGGCGTGGTCGGAATTCGTCGCCCTGCTCGACGAACCGCCTGTCCTTCGACCCAATCTGGCGAAGCTGATGTCCAAGGCCCCGGATTGGCGGGATTAGGCGATCGCGAACCCTTCAGCCGTCCGCGGTCCCTGGACGCCGCCGACGACCTGACCAACTTCGGATGCGGTGAACCGTCGTTGGACGAGTACCTGCGCGATCGGGCCTGGCGCAACCACGTCTCCGGCGCAGCACGATGTTTCGTTACCCGAGACCTGGCCGAGCGAGTTGCCGGTTACTACACCTTGTCGGCGGGAGCAGTCGCCCGGGCGGAGTCGCCGGGGGCGGTACGGCGGAACATGCCCGAGCCAGTTCCCGTCGTGCTGATGGGCAGGTTGGCAGTAGATGCGAAGCATCACGGCAAGCACCTCGGTGCGGATCTGCTGCACGACGCGATCGCCAGGACTGTCCACGCGGGCCACGACATGGGCATTCGCGCGCTACTGGTCCACGCGCTGCACGAATCGTCGCGCCGGTTCTACCTGCGCCACGACTTCCGGCCCGCACCGAATGAGCCGATGACGCCGATGCTCCTGCTGAAGGATCTTGAGGCATAGCCGGGGGCCGAGGTAAGTGATCCTCGAAGATCCTTCGTGTCGGCATCCGTGCCACGAAATGCTGTCGCCGGTGAGCTTTCTGGCGTGCGGTGAGCATCGGACTGTTCGTAATGTCGCAGTTGGAGCGTGTAGTGCACGCCGTCGGGGGGTCCTCATAATCCTCAGGCCGCGGGTTCGAGTCCCGCCCGCCCCACCAGGTCACTACAGCTAACTCTGGATGGCTGTGGTTGCAGCCGATTCCCGGGCCTGACCGGGGGATTCCGATACCACAGGAGGCTGTACTTGCTCCGAGTCCGCCCCGAGCAGGGGATCTGCTGACGGGGCGTCAGGTGGGACTCATCCATTGGTTCGTGTGCTGAACATGCGTTCCTCGCCCGGGCGCCTCCGGTCGGCCGGCGCATGGGCGGGTCTGATTGTCACGACGTCGCGCGCAGCCCGGGCCGTCGCAGTCTGTCGGCGAATGGGGGCACGCCGCAGCGGTTGAGCGTCTCCAGGAGTTCGGTGGGCGTCGGGGTGGTCCGTGGCGTGTTTGGGGAAGGGAACCCGCAGGTCAGCGCAGGTTCTGGAGCGGACTGTAAATCAATCGCGAAAGCTTCACCGGTTCAAATCCTGGAGCTGCCTCCGGATGGGCGATATGGGACCGCCACCCATGCCGGAGCCCGCACGTGCCCGACCCCTGCTGACGTTGCCTCAGTTCCGGGCGTCCGGCCCGATGGGCTTGGCGCCGCGGCTCAGGCCAATATCTCGGCCGGGTCCAACCATTGGTAACCGTGCGCTTGTGCCACGGCGGCGTTGGTCAGCCGGCCGGCGAAAGTGTTCAAGCCCTGAGCCAATCCAGGATCGGCGCGCAATGCGTCCTTCCAGCCTCGGCCGGCCAGGGCGATCACGTGCGGCAGCGTGACGTTGGTCAGTGCGTAGGTCGAGGTGTGCGGGACGGCTCCGGGCATGTTGGCCACGCAGTAGAACTCTGTGTTGTGCACCGCGTACGTCGGCTCGGCGTGCGTGGTAGGCCGGGAGTCCTCGAAGCAACCACCCTGGTCGATGGCGATGTCCACCAGCACTGCTCCGGGCTTCATCCGGGACACCAGTTCGTTGCCAACCAGCTTGGGCGCCTGCGCTCCGGGGACCAGCACGGCACCGATGACCAGGTCGGCATCGCGCACGGCCTCCTCCAGTGCGTAGGCCGTGGAGTACACCGTCCGGACCCGACCGTCGTAGCGGTCGTCGAGGTGGCGCAGCTTGTCCAGGTCGATGTCGAGCACGCTGACGTCGGCGTGCATGCCGACGGCCATTGCGGTGGCGTTCTGCCCGGCCACTCCGGCTCCGATGACGACCACCTTGGCCGCCGGGGTGCCGGGCACGCCACCCATCAGCACGCCGCGTCCACCGGCGCTTCGCAGGAGGTGGGCCGAGCCGACCTGCGGGGCCAGGCGACCCGCGATCGCGCTCATCGGAGCCAGCAGCGGCAGGGCCCCGGCGCGGTCGCGCACGGTCTCGTAGGCGATCGCGGTGGTGCCCGACTCGAGCAGGGCGCGGGTGCACGGTTCGGAGGCTGCCAGGTGCAGGTAGGTGAACAGGGTCAGGTCCTCGCGCAGATAGCGGTACTCGCAGGCCACCGGTTCCTTGACCTTGAGCACCAGGCCGGCCCCGGCCCACACCGACTCGGCATCGGCGATCACCTGGGCGCCCGCGGCCTTGAACTCCTCGTCCGGGATACGCGATCCGGCACCGGCGTCCTGTTCGACCGACACCTCGTGGCCACGGGCCACCAACTCGTGCACGCCTGCCGGGGTGATCGCGACACGGTACTCGTGGTTCTTGACCTCGGCCGGAATGCCGATCTTCATGATGCCCTCCTGGCGGTGTCTGTCGCTCGTGTCAAGAGTGCTCGTATCTTCGATCTAGACTGATCCCAATCGAATAGAATTCGACAAAAGCGGCGCCACAGTGCCTATAATTTCGTCGTGCCGGATTCGCGATCAACCCTGCCGAAGAAGGTTCGTCGCCGCGTGCGGGCCGATGTCGTCCTGGATGCGACGGACCGTCAGGTCCTTCGGGTGCTTGCAGTCGATGCCCGGACACCGAACAACGCGCTGGCGGCCCAGGTCGGTCTCGCTCCCTCGACGTGTCTGATGCGGGTACGGCGCATGGTGGACACCGGTGTGATCCAGGGCTTCCACGCCGACGTCGCGCCGGAGGCACTGGGCAGGCCGCTGCAGGCGCTGATCTCGGTCCGCCTGCAGGCACAGGCGCGAGCACGGATCGGTTCGTTCATGGACTCCTTCGCCGCGTTGCCCGGGGTGCTCAACGTTTTCTTCCTGGCCGGGGTGGACGACTTCCTGATTCACGTGGCGGCCGCGTCGTCGGACGACCTGCGGGACTTCGTGGTCGACCACCTCAGCGCCTCACGTGACGTCGCGGGCACTGAGACCAACCTGATCTTCGAGCACCTGGCGCCCCGCGCCGTCCTGGCCTGACCGGCGAGCAGCACGCTGGGGCGCCCGCCGGTGGGCGGGGTCAATGCAGCGGGGCGGCGGCGCAGCGCGTCCTGCCGGCGGCGTCCTTGATCGCGTCGACGATGAACTGGTAGCCGGTGCACCGGCACAGGTTGCCGGAGATGCGTTCGCGGATCTGTTCCTCGGAGGGGTCGGGGTCGTCGGCGAGCAGTTCGCAGGCGGTCAGCAGCATCCCCGGGGTGCAGAAACCGCATTGCAGGCCATGACACTTCCAGAACGACTCCTGCAGTGGATGCATCTCGGAGCCGTCCGACAGGCCCTCGACAGTGGTGATCGACTCGCCGTCGGCCTGTACCGCGAGCATGCAGCAGGACCGTGCGGTGCTGCCGTCGATGAGTACCGTGCAGGCTCCGCAGACGCCGTGTTCGCAACCGAGGTGCACCCCGGTGAACCCGAGGTCGTGGCGCAGGAAGTCGGCCAGGGTGCGGCGTGGTTGCACGTCCGCCTCGTAGGTCCGTCCGTTGACGGTGGTGGTTATCGCGACCTTCTTGGTCATGCGGCTGTGCCCTTCGTGATGGTCCCGGCTGCCGTGGCCAGTGCGCGGCGGGTGAGGAGTCCGGCCATGCGCCGGCGGTAGGCGGCTTCGGCGTGGATGTCGTCGGCCGGCGCGGTGGCCGCGCTGACGGCGGCGGCCGCTTCGGCGATCAGCGCGCCGGTGATGGTGTTGCCGACCAGCACGGCTTCGGCGGCGCTCGCGCGCAGGGGTTCCGGGTTGGTTCCGGCGACGGCCAGGCGGGCGGCGGTGATCACATCGTCATCGAGGCGCAGCGCGGTGAAGACCGCGACGATGGCGAAGTCGCCACTGCGGCGGGCAAGCTCCTGGACCGCGATCTGCGTGCCGGGCGGTTGGACCGGCAACCGCACCTCGATGAGGATCTCCTCGGGTTCCAGGGCGGTGGTCAGGTAGCCGTGGAAGAAATCAGCGGCCGCGACGGTGCGCGTGCCACCCGGGCCGCGGACGACGAACTGTGCGTCGAGCGCGCGGGACACGGCGGGCAGTTCGGCGGCGGGATCGGCGTGCGCGATGCTGCCGGCGACGGTTCCGCGGTTGCGGATGGCCTGGTGGCCGACGTGCCGTAGGGCGGCCGGCAGCAGGGGCGCGAGCTCGTGGACGAGCGGTGACCGCAGCACGGTCTCCTGCCGGGCCAGGGCGCCGATGACGAGCATGTCGCCGTCGCGGCGGATGTGGTCGAGCCCGGGGATCTTGTTGATGTCGACCAGCACGGACGGCCGGGCCAGCCGCATCGACAGCAACGGCACCAGGCTCTGTCCCCCGGCCAGCACCTTGCCGGAACTGTCGGACTCGGCGAGCGCCGCGACCGCCTCGGCCACAGATGCGGCCCGGATGTAGTCGAAGGCCGCGGGTTTCATTCGCCGCTCCTCGTGGGCGCCGCCGCGTCGATCATCTCGAGGAGCCGTGGCGGGGTGATCGGCAACCGGTCGATGGTGATGTCCAGGTCGGCCAGGGCGTTCTCGACGGAGGCGCAGATCGCGGCCCCGCCGCCGATCGTGCCCCCCTCGCCCATGCCCTTGAATCCGCCGGGGATGTGGTCGGCACGGGTTTCCTGGTGGTGCAGCCGAAACGGCGGGATCTCGGTGGCGGTCGGCAGCAGGTAGTCCATGAACGTGGTGGTCTGGATCTGCCCGTCGGCGCCGTACACGATCTCCTCGTACAGGGCACCGGCGATGGCCTGGGCCGCGCCGCCGTGGAGCTGACCGTCCACGATGAGCGGGTTGATCACGGTGCCGCAGTCGTGGGCCACCAGGTAGTCCAGCAGTTTCACCACCCCGCTCTCGCGGTCGACCTCCGAGAGCACGGCGGTGCAACCGAAGGAGAAGGCCACGTTGGGCGGGTCGAAGACCTCCCGTTCCTCCAGGGTCGGGGTGAGGTCCTCGGGCAGTTTCCCGAGCAGCCTGCGATAGGCGGCGTCGCCGATCTCGGCAAGGCTGACCGACTGGCCGGGTGTGCCGACCACCGAGACCACGCCGTCGGCGATGCGCAGGTCCGTCGGGTCCGCCTCGAGCATGTGCGCGGCAATCTTGAGCACCTTCTCCCTCAGCCGGGTCGCGGCCGTCAGCACTGCACCACCACCGACGGCGGCGGCACGGGAGGCGCCGGTGCCGTAGCCGGTGAAGGGGCAGGAAGCGGTGTCCCCGGAGACCACGGTGACGTCGGCCAGCGGCACGTCCAGGGCCTGGGCCGCAACCTGTGCCAGCGCGGTGTGCATGCCCTGACCCATCGCGGCCTGGCCGGTGTAGACGGTGACCCGGCCGGTGGAGTCGATGCGGACGACCTCCTCGTCGAAACCGGAGTGGGTGAGGCCTGCCATGTTGAGGATCCGGGACGGGCCGAAGGCGGTGATCTCCACGTGGAAGCCGTAGCCGATGCCGACGGATCGGGCCTCGGTCTCGGCCTGGGCTTTGCGCTGCGGCCAGCCTGCCTCGGTCACGCCGTTCTCGGCGAGGGAGAGGCAGTCGGCGTAGCGCCCGCTGTCGTAGAAGAACACCGGGCTGGCGTAGGGGAAGTTCTCGGGCGGGACGAAGTTCAGGTACCGGATCTCGTTGGACGACTTGCCGAGCTTGCGGGCCAGGGCCTCGACGAGTCGTTCGTGGATGAGGTTCGCCTTCGGTTGGCCCCACCCGCGGTAGGAGCCGTAGGGGGACTTGTTGGTGACGATGCCGTTGATGGTGACCGAGGTGTTGGCGATGTCGTACGGTCCGGTGCACAGCGCTCCGGCTGCCCACAGGGGGCCGGCCCCGACGGTGGCCAGGTTGCCGCCCAGCACCCCGTCGACGGTGGCCCGCAGGCCCGTGATCCGACCCTCGGAAGTGGCCGCGAGCTCCATCGTCAGGTGCTGCTCGCGGGAGTGGGCGTTGGCGACGAAGCTTTCCATCCGGTCCTCGACCAGCTTCACCGGCCGGCGGGCCTTGCGGGACAGGATGGCGGCGAGCACCTCCTCGGCGTAGAAGTCGAACTTGTTGCCGAAGCCGCCGCCGACGTCGGGTACCCGCACTCGGATCTTCTCGATGGACAGTCCGAAAATCTCCCCGAGCAGATCGCGGGCGAGGTTGGGCGACTGGGTGGACAGCCATACGTCCAACTCGTCGGTCACGGGGTTCCAGGTGGCGATCACCCCGCGGGTCTCCAACGGGGTGCCCATCTGCCGGGCCTGGTAGAAGGTCTGGCGCACGACGACGTCGGCCTGCGCGAACGCGGTGTCGACGTCGCCCTTGGGGATCGTGGTCGTGGCAGACAGGTTGCTCGGCCAGTCTTCGTGCAGCCTGGGCGCGTCATCGGCCAGCGCCTGCTCCAGGGTGGTGACCGGCTCCAGCTGGGCGTACTCGACCTCGATGAGCTCCAGCGCATCCTCGGCCACGTAACGGTCGACGGCGGCGACCGCGGCCACCGCGTGCCCGACGTAGCGGACCTTGTCGGTGGCAAGCGCGTAATGGTCGCTGAAGTGCTGGCCCGGGAACATGCGCCAGATCACCGGTTGCGGTGACTTGCACAGCCCGAGGACGTCGGGGCCGGTGATGGCCGCGAAGACGCCCGGCAGGGCGAGCGCCGCGGAGACGTCGACGGAAACGATGCGGGCGTGCGGCAACGGGCTGCGCAGTACCGCGCCCTCCAGCATCCCGGACACGGCGATGTCGTCGAGGAAGCTGCCTGACCCGGTCAACAGGCGGGGGTCCTCCTTGCGGCGCACCCGTGCGCCGATCAATCCCGGTCGCAGCTGGTGGTCGGTCACGGTTCGCCCTTTCCGTCGTGATGTCTGCAGCGTCTTGCCGCATCGCTCCGGTGTCCATTGACGGATCGGCCCAAGGTTGGGTTCGGAATTCGTCGGAGTGCCAATTGCCGATCCCTTCGGGCGGGCACAAGACTCGTCCAAGAGCCGAGTCCGGAGGTCTCCTCATGAACCAGCGCGCCCCGCTGGGTGTCTTCATCGCCACGTCGACGCCGCCCGAGCGCATCCCGGCCCTGGCGGCCGCGGCGGAGCAGCTCGGGTTCGGCGAGGTCTGGATGGCCGAGGATTACTTCTGCTACGGCGGATTCACGGGGGCGGCACTCGCGCTCGGTGCGACCGAACGTGTGAAGGTGGGCCTGGGAATCGTGGCGTCGGTGGCGCGTCACCCGGCGGTGACCGCGATGGAGATCGCCACCCTCGCCCGGGCGTACCCCGGCAGGTTCCTGCCCGGCATCGGGCACGGCGTTCCGTTCTGGACCGACCAGATGGGGCTCACCGCCAAGTCGCCGCTGACCGCATTGACCGAATGCGTCACCGCGATCCGCACGCTGCTGGCCGGCGAGACAGTGGATCTGGCGGGCAAACAGTTCACCTTCCGCGCGGTGACGGCGACGCACCCGGTCGCGGGCGATATGCCGATCCTGACCGGCGTGCTCGGGCCGAAGTCGCTACGGCTGTCCGGGAAGATCGCTGACGGCACGGTGATGAGCGTGCTGTCCGGCACCGAGTACTTGGAACTGGCGGGTAGTCACATTCGCGAGGGCATGGCCGAATCCGGACGCACCGAGCACCTCATGCCCACGTTCGCGCTGTTCAGCGTCAACAAGGACGCCAAGCTGGCCCGCGCGGCGGTACGGCCTACGCTCGCCCGGTACATCGCCGCCGTGGGTCCGCACAACCCGCTGACCGGTGCCTACGGCTACGACGAGCAGATCGCCGATCTGCTCGCGAAGAGGCCTGACACGCTCGCCGCCGAGCTGCCCGAGGAGTGGATCGACACTCTCGCCGTAGCCGGCGATCCTGACGAGGTCGCCGCCCGCATCACCGAACTCCGTTCTGCCGGGGCGACCAGTGTCGTGCTCTCCCCAGTCAATGGCGACACCGCGCTCGAGGAGATCCAGCTCGTTGCGTCCACAGTCCTGAACCGGCTCGACTGAGAGTGAAGAAGATGACCGACGTCAACAACCCGGACGAGATCAAGGCGATTCTCGAGGTGCACAACTGCTGGCTGGAGTCGAACAACGACTTGATCGAGGAGAAGATGTACCCGAACTTCGCGAACCCCGGGTACCTGCAGTTCAACCTCAACGGCCACCAGTACAACAGCGTGGACGAGAAGGTGAAGCTCTGGGAGGGCCTGCACCAGATCGGCTTCAACCTCCAGGACATGAAGATCGTGGAGGAGCCGAAGGTCCATCAGGATGGCAACCTTGCCTATTTGACCACGTACTGGAGCGCTCAGGTACTTGGCACCACCGGCACCGGAATTCTGGAGCCTGCGGGCGAACCGCTGGTGTTCCGGGTCACCGAGGTGTACCGGAAGGACGACGGCAAAGGCAATCCGGTGTGGAAGATCTGGCACTTCCACGCCTCGCCGATCGCCGACCCGGCCAGCCCGCGCTTCCCGCAGGAAGCGTGAATCTCAACATATCTGACTGATCATCAGAAATAAATGGCCGTCAGGAGAACGAGCGTCATGCCGCACGCCGAGCGCCTCGCGACGCAGGGCAAGGCCGGTGAGCTGTCCTACCTGAGTTGGCCGGGACCCAGCGCCGCCACCCCGATTCTGTACCTGCACCCGGTCAACACCGCCGCAGCGATCTGGTCGGCGGTCGCCGAGGAGCTCGATGAGACGCGGAGGGCTTTGGCGGTCGACTACCGCGCACACGGCGCGTCGCAGGCCGGTGGCCCGTATTACCCGGTGGACTACGCGATGGACGCGCTGGCCGTGCTGGATGCCGCCGAGGTCACGCGGGCGCACGTGGTGTGCGGGTCGATCGGGGGGGCGGTGGCGACCGAACTGGCGCTGGCGGCCCCCGCGCGGGTGGCCAGCATCGCGGCGTTCGGCGCGGCGCTCGGGGTGTTCTGGGACCCCGCCGCGCTGGCGGAGATGGAACGTGGTCTGCGTGAACTCGGTGTGCGGGACTGGTTCGTGAAACACGGCGGCGGGATTCTCGGGCCCGCCGCGCGCACCGACGCCGGTGAGCGGCTGACCGAGTTGGCCACCGCCGGTCGTGACGGCGACCGCGACCTGGAGATCGTCGTCGAACTCACGCTGACCACGTTCGGGTACGCGGACTCCCGGCCCGCGGCTGCGGAGCTCATCGATCGTGGGGATCGCCCGCCGACGCGGGTCTTCGTCGGCACGCACGATCCGACGTGTCCGCCGTCGATGGCCGCGGATCTGGCGGCGGCCTTGGGCGGCGATCTGCGGATCATCGAGGACATCGGCCATCTGCCGATGTTGGAGGACCCGCTCGGTACCGCCGCCGGAATCCGAGAGTTCCATGATTCGCTGCCCGAGGACCTCCGATGACCTACTCGATCGTGGCCCGCGACGAGGCGACCGGTCAGCTGGGTGTCGCCTGCGAGTCGCACTTCTTCGCCCCCGGTGGGCCGGTGCTCTGGGCGCGCCCCGGCGTCGGGGCGATCGCCACCCAGGCATTCATCGACGGCCGCTACGGCGGTACCGGGATGAGCATGCTCGCCGCGGGCGCGACCGTTGCGGACATCCTGGAACGGCTGTGCGCCGAGGACCCGCACCCGCAGGTGCGCCAGGTGGGCATGATCGGCACCACCGGCGATGCAGCTACCTGGACCGGGAGTTCCTGCATCGCCGCCTGCGGCGGCTTGGTGGACGGTCCGGTCGCGGTGATCGGCAACATGCTCGACAACGACCGTGTGCTGCCGGCGATGCTCGAGGCCTACTACCGCAGCTGCGGTGATCTCGCCGAACGAATCGTGTGTGCGATGGAGGCCGGCGAGGCGGCCGGCGGCGACATCCGCGGCAGCCAGGGCGCGGCCGTGTTGATCGTCAACGGGCAGCACGTTCCCGACCCGTGGAACCACGTCCCGGTGGACCTCCGCATCGAGGACCACCCCGACCCGATCGGTGAGCTGCGTCGCCTGTTGGGCTACCGGCGCGCGTTCGACGCCGTCGCCGGAACCATGTTCGCCCCGGGCCTGATGGTCGGGCCGTACACCGAGCTCCGCCCCGGCGACCGGGACCGGGCCCTGGCCGGCCTGGCCGCCGCCGCCGAGGTCATGACCGGCAACCCCGAGGCCGCGTTCTGGCGCGGGATCCTGCTGGCCCGCTCCGGCGATCTGGTCGCCGCCCGCGAACAGCTCGAGGCACCGCTGGCCACCAACCCACGGCTGAGTGTCTTCCTCGAACGCCTGGCCGACGCCGGCTTCCTCGATCACGACGAGGTGGCGAAGCTGCAATGACGTACACACCGCTTGCCCGCAAGATCCACGCTGCCGTCGATGTCGACGCCGTGGTCGCGCTGACGCGTGATCTGGTCCGCATCCGCTCGGAGAACCCGCCGGGTCGGGAGACCGAAGTCGTCGAGTTCCTGCGCGGGGTCTTCACTGAACTGGGACTCGACGAGGGCACGGTAGTCGAGCCTGTGCCCGGCCGGCAAAGCCTGCTGGTGGCCACCGGCGACGGTGTCCGCAGCGGTAAACCGGTGCTGCTGGTCAACGGTCACGTCGACACCGTTCCGGTCCGACCGGAGGCGTGGCGACACGATCCGTTCGGCGGGCAGGTCCACGACGGACGCCTCTACGGTCGGGGCTCGGCGGACATGAAAGGTGGCCTCGCCACCGCGATCACCGCCCTGCAGGTCTGCCGGGCACTCGACTTGGACCTGCCCTGCGAGATCGCCTTCCACCTGGTTGCCGACGAGGAACTGGGCGGCGAGCACGGCACCGCCACGCTGCTGCGGGAAGGCTTGATCCACGCGAACGCCTGCCTGGTCCCGGAACCCACCGGACTGCGGCTGTGCCTGGCCGAACGTGGCCTGCTTTTCGCCCGGATCAACACCAGGGGCATCCCGGCGCACGGCAGCGAACCGTCCAAAGGGCGCAGCGCGATCATGACCGCGGCTGCCATCGCGCAAGTCCTGCACGACAACGAGTTCCCGCAGAAACCACACCCGCTGTTGGGCACCACCACCTGCAACGTCGGGGTCATCCGCGGCGGGAGCGGACCCAACGTGGTCCCCGAGGAGTGCGAGCTGCAGGTCGACCGCCGTGCCTTACCGGGCGACACGGAGGAGTCCGTGGTCCGTGGCCTCCTCGACCGGATCGCGTGCCTCGGCCTGGCGCCGGGTGCCGATTACGACCTTGTCGTCGACACCTTCTGCGAGGCCTCCGAGATCGACGCCGCGCATCCGTTCGTGGGCACCGTGGCCGATTCCTACCGGGCGATGACCGGCCGCCGGCCGGGCATCACCGGGCTGCCGTTCACCACCGACGCACGTTTCATGCGCAACCGACTTGCCATCCCGACGCTGGTGTTCGGGCCTGGCGATCTCGACGTGGCCCATACCGTCGACGAATACGTCGAGGTCGACGCGCTCCTGGCTGCCGTCGGCGTGTACGCACACCTGTTCGCCTCCTTTACAGGGACGCAACGGCTGCGTGATGGTTGGACGAGTTCCGCCGTCGACACTGGGACTGTCGACACCGGGACTGAAGAATCGGCGCACAGCATGCTCTGAGCGGCCGGGGAGGGGGGTGTCGCGTGTCCGCCCCGTCCCGAGGCAGCGCGCTCACGCTGGACACGTTCCTCGGTCTGGTCGGCGGGGACTGCGTCGATGTCGTCCACGCGCCCGCAGGCCTCGACCTCCCGATCGTCGCGGTCCTGATCCACGACACTTCGACCGCCGGGCAGGCCGGACCCGGCGACCTCGTGCTGGCGATCGGCGTCCGACTCGACGACCCGGAACTCGAGCAGCTGATGAAGCTGAGCTCGCGCGACATCGTGCTCGCCGTCAAGATCCGCGACGATCTCGAACGGCGTCGACTCCGGGAAATGGCTGTGGTCCACGGCGCCGCGGTGCTGGCCATCTCGCCGGAGATGTCGTGGGACCAGCTGCACGTGCTCGCGCGGCGGTCGATCTCGGCCGCCGCCGCGACCGTCGCGGACGAACGAGGCGTGCCGTTCGGTGACCTGTTCGCGCTGGCCAACTCGGCCGCGGCGACGCTGGAAGGCCCGGTGATCATCGACGACGAACGGATGGAGGTCATCGCCTTCTCCAGCCTCGGCGACCCGATCGACGAGATCCGCCAGCAGTCGATCCTGCAACGGCGGCCACCCAAGGAGTTCATGGCCTGGTGCGAATCCACCGGGGTGCTCTCGCGGGTCCGGCAGAGTCTGCGGCCGGTACGCGTCGTCCCGCCGGATGGCGCCACCCGACTCGTCACCGCCATCCGTGGCGGAGCCGAGATCCTCGGCTACATCTGGGTTGCGCAGACCAAACGAGAGCTCGACCAGAAGTCCGAGGACCTGCTCGCCGAGATCGGCCGTGTCGCCGCGGTCCAGTTGCTTCGGGCTCGGATCAGCGAGGACCTTGATCGCCGACTGCGCAGCGACCTGTTGCGCAACGCGTTATCCGGCCGCGGCAACGCCGGCACGCTCGCCGACCGCCTCGGGGTCGCCGGAGTGCCCGTGCGGCTGGTGTCGTTCGCACGGGAGCACGTCGACCCGGGTGCCCGGATCGACGACCTGGTCGCCCAACGCCCGCTGGAGGACCTTGTCGCGTTGCGGGTGGAGGCTTCGCACCGCCGAGGTGCCGTCACCTGTTGCGGCGGCCGCATCTACGCCTTGTTCCCGGTGCTCGACGACCACCGGTCCGAGGAGATAGTCGCCCTGATCAACGAGATCGTCGGCCAGGCCCGGCGGCAACTGAGCACCGATCTGCGGGCAGCGGTGAGCCGAGAGCTCGACAGTGTCCAGGAGATCACCGAGACGCGCCGAGACATCGACCGCCTGCTGAACCTGCCCCTGCTCGATGAGCAACGCCGGGTCGTCTGCTTCGAGGACTCCCTGGCCGAAGCCGTGATGTCCGAACTCACCGAGATCATCCTCGAGCGGCCGCAGTTGCTCCAGGGCGGTGTCGCCGGCATGGCCGTCAGCGACCGCGACCGAGGCACCGAATATCTATCGAGCCTGCGCGCGTTCTTCGAGGCCGGCGGCGATCTAACCGCAGCTGCCCGCACCTTGTACGTCCACCGCAACACTCTCAAGTACCGGCTCACCCGGATGCGCGACGCCTTCGGCGTCGACGTCGAGGACCCCACCCAACGCCTGGTCGCCGAACTCCAACTCGCCGTCTTCACCGCACACCCGGAACTGCAGGCGGGCCTCGAGCCGACGGACTCCACATCAGACTGAGCGCTCCCTCGCTCGTCCGGTCCAGCCGTGTCCGACTGCTGACGGTCATCCGTGGCCTATCATTCGTGGCGAAAAACGTTGCTGGGAAGGGAATCCGGCGTTCATCGGGGCGTGGGAGCGTTCTGTACCTCCGTCGCGAAAGCTTCCGAGGTCGGAATCTCGGAGTTGGTGCTGAGTGGACCTGCCACCGTCAGGGTGGCCGGCGTCCCGGCCGCAGCCCGGTGTCAGCGCGTGAGGATCGTCGCTCCGGGTGGCCGCTGCCAGGCGCCCGAGGGCGACTGCGTGGCACGCCCGGCCGCGCGGGCGGTTCAGGGGACTTTTCGTGCCGTCATTCGTGCCACGAAATGCTGTTGACCGGTGAGCTTTCTGGCGTGCGGTGAGCATCGGACTGTTCGTAATGTCGCAGGTAGAGCGTGCAGCGCATGCTGTCGGGGCGCCTCATGATCTCTCGGTCCCGGGTTCGAGTCCCGGCCGCCCCACTCTGGTTGTGTATGACTTCGGCTGATTCTTGACGGTTGGCCTTCGGCTGATGCCTGACACGGCTTCGGTTGATGGTTGACACGACTTGCGGCTGATTCTTGACATTCCCTCGTCGTGAGGGAGCTGAGCCGGAAACTGTTGGCCGGTGCGGTGTTGCCCTCGCAGTCGGCGATCTACCGGTGCTGTGCAGAGTCGATGCCGAGCGGGGGATTGGCTGATCAGCCGTCAGCTCGGGCGGCCGGCCAAAGCGAGGGGTCGTTCCTGGATGGGAAGGGCTCCTGGCGATTCGTTGCGATCAGGTCACCGGTCGTTGCATCGTTGTGTGTGACCACGGTGTCGACGACGCCCCGGCTGCTGGTGCCGTGGACCTCGCGCGTCGGTCGCGGTCTGTTCGGCGGTGGGCTTCGCCGCAGTGCGTCACGCGCCTCGTGGTTCGGGTTCCTGCTCGTCGGTGCGCTGCTGCCGTTCCGGCTGGACGAGGCCTGGACCTTCATCGTCACGGTCGGCCTGGTGCTGGCCGTCTCGTGCGCGGGGCTCCGGGTGTTGGGCTGGAGCCGGCAGATCTCGCTGATGCAGGCGGGGTTGACCGGCGCGGCGATGCACCTGGATCTGTGGTTGTTCGGTTGGCGCGGGTGGGGTGCGCGCGGGTTGCGGCATCATTTCCTGTTCTCGGCCGTGGTGACGGTCGCTTTCACGATCGCGGTCGCGGTCGGGTTGATCGCCGCGCGTCGGGCGTTGCTGCTGTCGGTCGCGGTGAGTCTCGCTGCGCAGTTGGTGCTGGAGAGGGTGCTCCAGCCGGCTCCGTGCTGCGGTGGGCCGGCCACCCCGGCGGGGAGCCCGCGTCAGTTCCTGGGCCTGGACCTGGGATCGGACCGCGCCTTCTACCTGTTCGCGTTCGCGGTGCTGCTGGTGGTCCTGGCCGGCATGCACCGGTTGCGGGCCGGCCGCTTCGGACGGGCGATGGTCGCGGTGGGCACCGACCCGGTCGCCGCGGCCGCACACGGCATCAACCCGGTCCGGGTCCGGGTCGGTGCGTTCGCTGTCGCGGGCGCTCTCGCCGGCCTCGCCGGGGTGCTCTCCGCGCCCCTGTACGGCAGGGACTTCGGACCCCAGCAGTGGGGCAGCGTCCAGTCGCTGGTGTACGTCGCGGTGGCCGTGGTGGCCGGCCGCAGGTCCGGGCCGACGCTGGTCCTGGCCGCTGTCGGGGCGGCCGTGCTGCCGCAAGTGTTCCGGGACGAATTGTCGACCCTCGCTCCGAGGCAACTGGGCGCCGGGATCGCAATGCTGCTGGTCCTGTTGGTGCGGCCCTACCTGGCCGGTCTGTTCGGCCGCGGAGTCTTCCCGCGCGGCCGCGTGCGAAGGGTTCCGTCACTCGTCTCGCCTGTCCCGGCCGCGCACCCGCGTACTGCCGTGCGGGTCGCGACGGTCCCGGTCGTCCTGTCGGCGTTCGGGTTGTCGGCCGCGGTGCGCCACGGCGGCCCGTCGCTGCCGGTTGGCATCACCGAGTTCGGCATAGGCGGCAGCGACGAGCTGTCCGCGATCGCGGCCGGTCCGGACGGGAACCTGTGGTTCACGCAGGACCACCGCATCGGGCGGATCACCCCGACCGGCGCAGTGACCTCGTTCGGTGTTCTGCCGAGGTACGGGCAGCGGTACACGGGCATCACGAACGTCGGCGGGAACCTGTGGTTCGCCCAGTTGGCCGAAGGCGTGGGACGGATCAGCCTCGACGGCACGATCAGCGCCCACCCCGCTGCGGCCGGGGCAAAGGCTTACGCCGTCGGGTCGGACGGGAACCTGTGGATGGTCCGGGACCGGGCCGGGGTGGGGCGGATCAGCGCCTCCGGCGCGGTGACGAGCTACCCGGTCCCGGGGAAGCCCTACCCGACCGGGCTCACCGCAGGCCCCGACGGGATCCCGTGGTTCACCGGCCCGATCCAGGACCGGATCCTGCGGATCACCCCGACCGGGAAGATCACCGCCATCGCACTCCTGTCCTGGGATCTGTCGGCCGGCGGGTTCACCACCGGGCCGGACGGCAACGTCTGGTTCGCCGACGACCGCGACAACCGGATCTGGCGCATCACGCCGGCCGGACGGATCACCAGCTTCGGCGGGCTGCCCGCCGAAGCGGCACCGAGCAGCCTGGTCGCAGGCCCGGACGGCAATCTCTGGTTCGTCTACCGCGACCATCTCTCCCCCCGGCTCAGCGGGGTGCTGGACAACCACACCCTGGCCCGGATCACCCGGCCGGGGTGATCACCAGCCGGCGAATCCCCGGCCCGGACCTCGTCGCCCTGACCCCCGGGCCGAACGGCACTTTGTGGTTCACCGCCGTAGGGGAACACCTGGTGTACCCGGGCAATGGCCGCATCGGTCGGGTCACGATCGCCGCCCTCGGCCCCGGCCGCACACTCCCGCCCGCGTCGGCGACCGACGAACCCGGCCCGCGCAAACCCTGAGCGCCCAGGCCATCCCACCGCGGTGCCGCGACCAGCCCACAGATCTGACGTCGCGTCCGTTGATTGGTCAGGTGCCGTCCAGCGTGCTCGAGTGCCCGATCTCCTCGGCGTGAGCGTCGCCTCGTGTCCCGTCCAGCGTGAGCAGCTCAACGAGGACCATGACGTCGATCCCGCTCGCTTCGTCCCGGCTTACGTAGCCGGACAACAAGCAGCTGCTCTCCGGGATCACGAAACGTTGGTTCAGCTGGACAGCGCCCACGACTGCCGGACTGCTGATCGCTGACGCCCGCGACGGTGGCAGTGCACCTTGGATCCCCGCCAGGAGTCGGTCCTCCGGGCATGGCCGGTGCTGCGTCTGTACATTGGACGTACACGGGGAGGTGGGATGGCCGAGGCGGCGCGCAGGCGGGACGAGCGGTTGTCGTTGCGGGCGACTGCGGAGGAGCGGCGGCTGATACAGCAGGCCGCGGCCGTTTCCGAGGTCGACGTGACCACGTTCGTGCTGGGCAACGCCTTGGCCGGGGCTCGGCAGGTGCTGGCCGATCGGGACCGATTCGTGCTGGACGCTGATGCTGCCGCGGCGTGGGAGTCGGTCAATGACCGGCCGGCGCGGAAACTGCCCGGCCTGGCAGCCCTGATGAAGCGCCCGTCTCCGTTCGTCGATTGACCGGTTACCAAGCGCCGGTGCCGTTGACCGCGGTGCACCGGACTGCGGAGTTCGCCTGCGCTTCGGTCGAGCAGACCCGGTGGTTGCGCGAGCACGCGGCGCAGGCGCAGGCTGCGGGCAGCGTCCGGGTGTTCGTGGTGACCGAGGTCGATTCCGAGATTGTCGTCGCCTACTACGCCTGGTGCATGGCGTCCCTGGAGCCGGCACACGCTCCGGCCCGCTTGCGCAAGGGCGGCGGCCGGTACCAGCCGGTAGCGCTGCTGGCCCGACTCGGCGTGGACGCCCGGCACGAAAGGCGTGGGCTGGGTGCTGGGCTGCTGCGCGAGGTGATGGTCCGGGTCGCGCTGTTGAGCGAGCAGGTGGGGTGCCGCGCGCTGCTGGTCCACGCGGAGAACGAGTCGGCGAGGGAGTTTTACCTGAATCTGATCCCGCAGTTCGAGCCCAGCCCGACCGACGAACTGCACTTGGTGTTGCTCACCAAGGACATCCGCCGCACCTTGCGTGCTGACTGATGAACGCTACAAGCGGCAACGTGGGCCACCGACGCCCTCCAGGGGCTCTCATAATCCCTCGGTCCCGGGTTCGTAGTCCCGGCCGCCCCACCAGGTCAGATGCCTGATCAGGCTTCCAAGAGTTCGCTCGTGCCATCGTTGACGCCTTCAACTGCGCGCAGCGTCATGCCGTGGCGGATGCGGACCTCCACGGAATTCCGCGATCACCGGCGGACTGCGAATCCATGACTCGAGCCGACGATCGGCTCTCGCCCGGTGGGGCCCGCCGGCGCCAGGTACACCTTGTTCGCGATCACCACGTGGGTGTGCAGATTGAGATCCCCGGTACGGGTGTCCCAATGGTCGAGCGCCGCAGAGAGCATCCCGCGGGTGGCACCTGCGCGCAGCCCTGCGCCCCGACCCTGGTGTGCAGGAACCGCTCCGCCACCAGGGCGAGCACGGCGGTGACGGCCTCACGTTGCGCATCGACCACGGCCCGCTGGGTCGTCTCGTCCCCCAGGGCCCACAAGACGCTCGCGGACTTCGGCACCGTGAACGTCAGGTCGAACCCGGGCGACCGCCGCCCGCACCGGGCGGGCCCGCTCAACCGCCTCGATCTCGACCCGCCGCGCCTCACGTGCCTCGCCGGCAAGCCTCTCGGTAACCCGCACGGCCACCGACTTGTAGACCGGATAAGGGGAACCGAGCGCTGCACCGGTGACCGGGTCGTGCCCGGAACCGAACAGCGCGGCCATCGCCTCCTCGGTCACGACGGTTCGGCCACCAACCCCCGGCCGCCGTCGACGCCGGCCGGCCCCGCACCCAGCCACCGACCGGCCGGGTAGCCCGACGCGGCGTAGTACGCCGTCAACGGCACCCCCGGCTCACGGCACACGTCGCCGCAGGCGATGTGCCGCAGCAGACACCGATACCCCGACCCCGCCGACAGACGGGCCGGCGACATCACCGCGACCGCCGCGGGCCGGTTCGTTGAAGGACTCCCACGCCTTACATGTGTGCCGGCGAGGGCCCGAGATCGACGCCGATCACCGAAGGTGCCAAGCGAGTATTGCGGTTGAGGGGTTCTTGTCGGTGCCGAGTGCGGCGCTGGGTCCGTTCGGGTGGTGCGCCGAGGGGCGTCCGGGATGGGGATGTAGCGGTCGTGAGGCAGGAAGGTTCGGCGGGCGGGTTCGAGCCTCCTGGAGCCTGGCCCGCCGGCGCACGTCGTGGCGTGTGGCGGGAGGTTCCGTTCGCGGAGAAGGACGCTGCGAAGGCTGCGGGGCGCGTTGGGATCCTGCCGAACGTCGTTGGTACGCACGCGCCGGAATAACCACGGAACTCGCCGCCTGGGCGGTACGCAACCTATCCCCGAGCTGCTGCCGGGGGAGGACCGCACTTTCGGCGGGGGTCTGTTTCATCGATCCGGTGCCCCTCGTGCTGGTTCACCTGCGAGCTCGACGGAACCGAGCACTGCTGCCGACCACGGCGGACGGGATGGCGGCGAAGGTAGCCCGATTGTGTCCGCGGCTCGCCCGGCTCATGCCCGCTGGGGGGTGGCGTTCCGTCCCTGGGAGCGGAATACTGGGAGGAATAGAAACCGACTAGTCGGTTTCATTGCCGGGTGTCGCGCCGCTGTGCAGTCAGGCGAGCCCGGCCGACGGAAGGGACCGCATGCGCGAGGGCGCGGCCGACGTTCTTTCGACCGGCGCGTCCGGCCGACTGCTCACTGAGGCGCAGGTTGCAAGGGTGCGAACCGTTCGAGCTGCGCTGCGCCGGCGGGAGGAGGAAGCGACGGTCGTGCCCGAGATTGAGGCCACTGCAATGTATGCCGCGCCCTGCCCGGAATCCTTCGGCTCGCATCCCTGGCGTGATCCGCTCGACATGTATGCCGCGCCCTGCCCGGAATACTTCGGCTCCCATCCCTGGCGTGATCCGCTCGACGCCTTGTTCCGGCCGGGCACGAAGCAGCACCGCGCTGCCGATCGTCTGCTGACTCTGCGTCAGTCCACGCGCGGGGAGCTGGCCGCTTGGTCCGGCCTGCGGGGTGCCTCGGTCTCTAACTTGATCAACATTCTCGTTCGGGAGGGATTCGACATCCACCGCTGGGCAGGCCACGACCGCAGGGCTCACTTCCGCGTACTTGGCCACAAGCCGTCACTTCAGTGCGGGCCGGACATGGATCGGAAGCCGGTCGGTGAGGCGGGTGTTTGCACGAAGACCCCGCGGACCGACCCGAGGTTGCTTCGGCTGGCCGAGCGAATCGGTGCCCAGGTGCGTTACGTGGGCGATGACGCAGGGTTGGCGGTGGTCGAGGTCGAGGGGCATGGGACGTTCCGCGGCCGGTTGCTCGGGCCGGTCCTCCCGGTCAGCGTCATCGCGGGCACGGCCACTCTGCAGCGGATAAAGCTGGACCGTGGCATCGTCGACCTGGACATGGGCGACCGCACACACCGGGTTCGGCTGCGCCTGGACCTGCACGAGGCACCGCGATCATTCGAGGCTGTTCAGTAGTCGTCGTGGCGTGACGAGTCTCGATCGGACACGCCGAGATCAACCACCGCTTGTGCCTGTCTGTGTCATGAACTCCGGACGCTGGGAGTCGCAATGGAGAGGGTGCCACCGGCGGATCAGTTCTCCCGCGACCGACGACCCGCCCGCTACCTCCGGATCACCAGAGGTCCGAACGAAAGCAACAGAATGAACAACCCGATCTGACGCCACGTCAGAACTGCCGGGCCCGAGTAGCTCAGGCCGCCGGGCCAAGGTCCCGGCCGCCGGCGGTGCCGCCGGCGAGGCGCGCGGGGCACCCGCGAGCCGGGGTCTGGACCGGTAAGCGGGCGGACTGCTCGACGACGCCGGGTCGCCCGCGCGGAAGCACGGATGCGTCGAGGGGTCATATCCGACGAGTGGCGGTGGACGTGAGCGGACGTGACGAGCAAGGCGGCTTGTGCGGCTTCGACCCGGCCTCGACGACTCGCCGGATCGCGGTGTGGCCGGCCGGTAGGCGTTGGAGGACGGCGCCGCAGGTGTAATTAGGCCTCCTGCGCCATGGCCTTGACCCGCTGCAGACTGCGTGCCTTCCTGCGCCGCCAGTAATGGCAAGACCCTCGCGCGTACATGAGAGCAGCCGGGGCCAGTTCGTCGCCGGATGGAGAGCCGGTGGGTTCGAACCTGCTCGATCAGAAGAAACGCGCGGGGCCGGGGCTCCACCTGCCGCACCCACTGGTTGCTGCGGTCGGCGATAGGGGCCCGGGCGTTACCGAATCCTGATGCCGCGCCCGGGGGATTGAGATTGAGGTCGCACCGGGCAACTTGCGTGAACCACGCCGGCCGGGTGCGGTCGTGAGACTGACGATCGGGCAGGGGATGGGTGTGACCATCCCCTGCCCGCCTGCCCCGCGCGCGTCAAGCGCGGCAGGGATCAATCAGGTTCGCTCATCAGTGGCAGGACTTCGCAAAGGTGAGCGGGTGAATCTG
>DATAUG010000040.1:0-29828 GCA_036268355.1 Sporichthyaceae bacterium | reverse complement strand
GTCAAGGACCTCAACGCGAAGATCCGCGCCTTCATCGACGGATGGAACGACCGCGCGCACCCGTTCGTCTGGACCAAACCAGTCGAAGAGATCCTCGCCAAAGCCAACCGTCCAGCAACTTCAGTTACGAGCCACTAGGGCATTCGTGGCCGACTCCGTCCGCGATGCCGGCGACCCGGAGACGGCAATTGTCGTGGAGCAACCTCACCCGCCGAGACGAAGCGGCAGATCGCGGTTGCGCGCCCCTTCAGCCGCGTAGTGCAGGGCCTCGCGCACGTCCTCGGCCTCAAGATCCGGATAATCGGCGATGAATTTCCACCGCAGTCATGCCCTCCGCCACCATGCCGACCACGGTCGCGACCGGAATGCGCAGGCCCCGGATGCAGGCGACCCCGCCCATCTTGTCCGGCACGCCGTGAGCGCGCCGAGCACGCCTCAGCGCGACCGTCGCGCTGCATCGCCTCCGTGCACGGTGGATCTCCAATCATATAAACGATTCGTGATATAGTCGCGGTGTGACCCGGTCTGCTGATCTGCTCCGCCGCGCCCGAACCGAGGCACGTCTGTCGCAGACCGAACTCGCCACGCGCGCCGGAGTCGCCCAGCCGGTGATCAGTGCGTACGAGTCGGGTCGGCGCGAGCCCAGCCTGCCCATGCTCACCAAGCTGGTCGAGGCAACCGGGCACCGCATGCGGATCCAGCTTCTGCCCGGGCCGCGCGACCAATTCGGGCTGCCGGACACCCGGTTGGGTCGACGTCTGCGTCGCCACCGCCGCGCCGCGCTCGACATCGCCACCCGCCGCGGCGCCCACAACGTGCGCGTGTTCGGCAGCGTCGCGCGCGGCGAGGACAATGCCGAGAGCGACATCGACCTGCTGATCGACCTCGACCGCGGAATCGGGCTCGTCGGGCTCGCCGGTCTCGCCCGGGAGCTGACCGATCTCCTGGGTGTCCCGGTCGACGTCGTACCCGCCGATACCCTCAAGCCACGGATTCGTGAGGAGGTACTCGCCGAGGCGATTCCGCTTTGAGCCGCCGGGATGCCGAGCGACTCGGCGACATCCTCGCCGCGGCCGACGCGATCACCGCACACCTGCAACGCGGCGAGATCACCGACGGTCTCGTCTTCGACGCCGTCCGCGTGCGACTGATCGAGATCGGCGAAGCCGTCGCGGCCCTGGAACCCGAACTGATCTCCACCGAACCCGAGATCGCCTGGGCCGACATCAAGGCCATGCGCAACCACCTCGCACACCGCTACTTCGATACCGCCCACGCCATAGTCGCGGACACCGTGACTACCGACCTGCCCCCATTGGTCGAAGCCACCAGGCGACTGCTCGCGGGCCTCACCACACAGCCCGACGGTGGCGCCGAGGACCCTCAGCCGGATTGACGATCAGCGACCGCGTCCGTGGCCATGATCATCGGGTTGCACATTGTGCTACCCGATGCGCTACCGGAGCCCTGAACTCCCTCTGGTAGCACACGGCACCCTGCAGGGCGCCACTTCCCGACCTGCGATAATACAAAAGCGCAGGTCAGATGGCCTGCTGACCAAATCTTCAAGCCCCCTCGGACACGCTCAGGTGAGGAATGCTCGCGGAAACCTCGCCAGTTCGCGCGTCATCTCATTTGCGGCGCTGCGCCCTCGCTGCGCTCGGTTGGGCGCAGCCCACCGGGCCCCGGCAGGCACTCGGGCGGACCCCGCTCGCCAAAGGGGGCGGTAAGCAGTGGGGATTGAAGGTTATTGGAGGTCAGCATTCAATCAATAAAGGATTTTGGCTGACGGCACCGGGCGGAGCGGCCGTCCTCGGCTGGCAGTTGATACACCGCGGGCCGGGTGTGGAGGACCTGGCGATTTTCCTCAGCCAGTCCACGCCAGCCGAGGTGCGCCGACGGCACGAGGCCGCCCTGGTCCGCCGCCGGCACCGGCGCTGAACGTTCGGGTCGGCGCGGCGATGCAGTCGTACCCGGTCGAACTCGCCTACGACCACTGCCGCCGGATGTCGCTGTACATGACACTGTTCCCCGTGGCCGTCGGCGGCACGATGGACACGGCCAACGAGCGCGGGCTGACGCTGACCACAGCAATGACCCTTCGCTCGTTCACCGCCGCCGTGGACCTGCAGGTCGACGACTTCCTCCGTTAACACGCCTGCGGAAATAATTACGGGCAGGACGTGGCGGCCGGTGGCACGTCGTCCGAGGGGGGAGAATGTCGGATGCATGCTTCGGCGGCTGCTTCCTTCGGCTTGTCGTCACCGGGATTCGATCTGTTCGACGTCTGGTTCCCGGTCCTGAGGTTCTGACCGCCACAGGTGGCCGGTGGCCTTACGGCCGGTGCGGTAGGCCAGGAAACGCGTCATCGGCAGCGCCCGGGGGTGTCCGGCCATCGGGTTTTCCCGAAAAGACGTGCGCCAGGGTCGGCATCAGCCGTGGTGTCGCCTGCGGGTTCGTCGGCGGCGTCGTGCTGCTCACCGGCGGGTGCGCCGGTCAACCCACGGTGGTGCCGGCCGGCTCTGTCGGCCTGGAGGTCCCGCCGGACCCGCGGGGAGACGGCGCGGACACCGGCGCGGAGCGGCCGGCGGCGGCGGGAGTCGCTCCCGCGGCTGCGGCGAGAACCGCCCCCACGGTGGTCGCGCCGCGCAGGACGGCACCGGCATCCGGCTACGCCACGTCGGGGCCGGGCAACTCGGGGTCCGCCAGGACCACCGAAACACCGACCGCTACCACGAAGGCGGGCGGCGGCACCGGCGCAGCACGCACTGCGCCCGCGCCCGGGAAGAAGACGACGCCCACCGACGGCAACCGCGCGGAACCCCGCCCGGCCGTGATGCCCGGCCCGGGCACCTACACCTACACGATGACCGGCACGTCCAGCCTCGGGCCCGCGCCACGTACCTCTACGATCACCGTTGCCGATGCCGGATCCGGCGCCCAGCATTGGACCGTGGACTCCCGCCGTGAGGACGGCGCCGGTACGGTCGAGGAACTGACGCTGCGTCAGGCGGCGGCGGGCATCTACGTGTCGGCCTACCGGCTCGACGCGTCCACCGGAATCGCCGGCGTCATCCTGGAGTTCACGCCCACTGCTCCGATTCTGCTCACCCCCACCGCCGCCAAAGCGGGGACCACCTGGCCCTTCGACCTGGGCACCTCCACCGACGGCTGCGCCACGGCGAAGGGGACCGGGCAGCTCATCGACGCCGGAAACGCCACGGGCACGCGCCAGTTCCGGCTGACGACCACGCTGCACACCGTCGGACCGGCGTTCTGCGTGGCGATCGAGGGAGATCGTACGGAGGAGATCCGGCACCCCACGGAGGCGATGCTGCCCACCGAGATCGACTCCGACCTGCGGGGCCGGGTGGGCGGGGTCCCCTTCACGGCCACGACCAAGGCGCGGCGGCCGCCGGGGTCGGCAGGCGGAGCCGCGACGGCGCTGCACCCGGCCGTCGTAGCGGCGCGGGTCCGGCCGTGACCGGGCCGGCCGCCGCGGCGTCGCCGCCGCGGCGTCGCCGTTCCGTGGCTCGGGCTACGTGGCGGATCACCTGGCGGGATCTGCAGTGGCGCCGTCGCCGGTTCGCGTTCGGGGTGGCGGGCACGGCGCTGGTCTTCTCGGTGACGCTGTTGCTCGCCGGGCTGTCGGCGGCCCTGGACGGTGAGGCCGACCGGGCCGTGCAGGCGGTCGGGGCCGACTCCTGGATGGTGGGCCAGGGGGCCAAGGGCCCGTTCAGTTCGTTGTCGGCGATGCCCGACACCACGGTGGCCCGCGTCGCAGCCGCCCCCGGGGTCAGACAGGCCGACGGGTTGATCGTCGCGTTCGGGACCACCGGCGGCGCGCGGGAGGTGGACGTGACCATCATCGGGTACCGGCCCGGCGGGCTCGGTCCGCCGGTCCCCACCGCCGGCCGCCAGCCGACCCGGCCCGGGGAGGCCCTGGTGGACCGGGCCACCGGCTACCGGCTCGGGGACTCATTCACCTTGTCCGGCAGGCAGTTCGCGGTCGTCGGTGAGGTCCGCCACATGACTTTGCGGGGCGGGGTGGGCGACGTCTACCTGAACCTGTCCGACGCCCAGTGGGTGCTGTTCAAAGGCAACCGCATCGTCACCACAATCGTGACCAAGGGCCGGCCCACCAACCCCGCCGCGCTCGGTCTGAACGCCATCGACTCCCGGGCCGCGCGGGCCGACCTGTTGCGCCTGTTCGACAAGGCACTGAAGGGCATCGACGTCCTGCGGCTGCTGCTCTGGCTGGTGGCGATCGCCGTGGTCGGCACCACCATCTACCTGTCCGTGCTGGAGCGCATCCAGGACTTCGCGGTGCTCAAGGCGATCGGGTTCGCGTCGGGCTCGCTGATGGCCAGCCTGACCATGCAGGCCGTGGTCGTCTCCACCGCGGCGGCCGGGGCGGCGCTGGGTCTCGCGCACCTGATCGCGCCGCTCTTCCCGATGCCGATCTACCTGGCAGCGTCGACGTCGGTCGCCTTGGTCGGGATCTCCGTCGCGATCGGCCTGGGTGCCAGCGTGGCCGGGCTGCGCAAGGCGGTCGGCGTCGACCCCGCGGTCGCCTTCGGGGCGGGGGTGTGACGTGCAGTCGCTGAAGATCGCCGAGCTGACCGTCGAGTTCGCCGGCGGCGGTTACAAGGTCCGTCCCCTGGACAACTTCTACGCCGAGACGTGGTCCAGTGAGCTCGTCCTGCTGCTCGGCCCGAGCGGGTGCGGCAAGACCACGTTGCTGTCCTGCCTGGCCGGGATCCTCACCCCGACCTCGGGCAGCATCTGGCTGGACGGCGCCGACATCACCCGCTTGGACGCGCGCGGGCTGACCGACTATCGGAGGAGGTGCGTCGGGTTGGTGTTCCAGGGCTTCAAGCTTCTGCCCAGCCTCACCGCCCGGGAGAACGTCGAGGCCCCGTTGCTTCAGGCCGGGGTCCCCCCGAAGGCGGCGCGGGCTCGCGCCGAGGAGCTGCTCACACGGTTCGGGTTGGCCGAGCGGATGTCCCAGCGGCCCGGGCGCTTGTCGGGGGGCCAGCAGCAACGCGCCGCCATCGCCCGTGCACTCGCCCTCGACCCGCCGGTCATCCTGGCCGACGAGCCCACCGCAGCATTGGACTACGTCCAGGTCGAGACCGTCCTGCGGACCCTGCGCGAGCTGGCCGCACCAGGCCGGGTCGTGATCGTCTCAACCCACGACCATCGCCTGGTTCCGCTGGCCGACCGGGTGATCAAGATGGGACCCGAGGCCCTGACCGACGGTCCGCCGCCCGGACCGGTGTCACTCACCGCCGGGGAGATCCTCTTCGAGCAGGGCGACCGCGGGGACCTCGTCTACTTCGTCCAGACGGGTCACATCGACCTCTATCAGGAAGGCGGCGGCGAGACCATCGTGCACGGCTGTGGTCCGGGCGAGTACTTCGGGGAGCTGGCCCCCCTGCTGGGTTTCCGCCGCTCCGCGACCGCGCGCGCCCGCACGGACACCGTGCTGATCGGCATCACCGTGCAAGAGTTCCGCGAGTCCGCCGGACCGGACGGAGTGCGCAGGTCGATCAGCGGGCGAACCGCCGACCAAGCCGCCTCCGTCAGCCCGTGACCTTCCGCGGCTTCCCCCGATGGTGCCGGGTTGTGGCGATCGGGCCTTCGAGGATTGGGAATCAAGCAGTGATGGATTTCCGGCCAGGACGGGTCTTCGGCGGTCCCCGAGGGCCATCGGCCGTGGAGCCGAGAACCCCGCCCGATCGGCGGTCTCGTCAGAACCATGCGTGTTCTTGACGACCCGTCAGATAGCCCCCACTCGGATTACGTTCCTACCCGAAGCAAATACCCCACCGCACCCGTTGCGTGCCCGATGCACCGGCGTCCAGAGGTGAGGCGCGGTAGCCAAGGACAGACCGAGGCCGCTGACCTCTGGGTTCCCGGACGTGCTCCGGCGCACAACGCCCGAATGAGCCAAACAGGCGAAGCGGATCAGCTGCGACGGATCGACTTCACCCACTTCCGGATCACCGGCGAGGACTGCATCGAACTATCCACCACCGTCGACGTACATTCCTTCGTCGTCCATACCGGCTACCACGACCGATCAAGCACCCCCAGCGCGCGCCCGACCGCGGGCGAGCCCCCCAGGACCGAATACGCACCCGATGGTTGCGGCGGAGGTTGCTGCTGAGCGCGGGCGACGGAACTCTGGCACCACCGAGCACCCCTCCGGGATCGCCTGCCGCCGGCTGATCCAGATTGCATCGACCCAACCTGCGCGTTGAACGATTCCCGACCTGGGTAGTGCCCTGCGACGTGACGGTGTGGACCGGCCTCTCGTCGGGAAAGGCGATGTTGACGCATCGAGGTGATACGGCCGCGGGCTCGAGACATCCGAGCGGCCCCGTATGGCGGAGAGGAGATCTCGCTTGGACTGGGCCACGGCATCGTCGTTGACCACCGGGGTCGGGACGCTGGTCCTGGCCATGTCGACCTACGCATCGGTGCGTTCGGCCAACCGCGCGGCGCGGGTGGCCGAACGCTCGCTGCTGGCCGGGCTGCGTCCGGTGCTGGTGCAGTCCAGGGTGCAGGACCCGCCGGAGCAGGTCGGATTCGTCGATGAGCACTGGGTGAGCGTCCCCGGGGGGCACGCGGCGACCGAGATCGACGGGGACACGATCTACCTCGCGATCGCGCTGCGCAACGTGGGCCGTGGCCTGGCGGTCCTGCACGGGTGGGATCTGCGCCCGGAACGCCCCGAAGGCGAACCTGCCCGCCCGGACGAATGTGCGTTCCGCGTGCTCACCCGCGACATCTACGTGCCCGCCGGTGGAACCGGCTTCTGGCAAGGTGCCTTCCGGGACACCGACGACCGCCTGTTCCGCCCGGTTCAGGAGGCGATCAAGAACGACACCGTCATCACCGTCGACCTGCTCTACGGCGACCACGAGGGCGGCCAACGCACCATCAGCCGGTTCAGTCTGGCGCCGCAGGAAACCGACGGGGCGCGGATCGCGTCGGTCTCGCACCACTGGAACCTGGACCGCCCCGAGCCCCGTTGAGGCACGCCTCAGGAGCCCGGCCCGGCCTCGGCACGGTTGGCGAGCATCGCCCGGACGAACTGCAAGGCGTCCGATCCGGCCTCGACGGCGAGAACGGCGGCGGCCCATCTGGTGACCCGCGGCGCGAGGACCGACCCTGCGACCAAGGCGGTGGCCACCCACTGTCCCACGCAGAACGGGCACGAGATCAGCTCGCCCAGGGCCTTGCGCGGGCCGCGGCCGCGGACCTCCTCGTTGACCTCGCCCGGCTGACCGGCCCCGTCGAAACGCGTGAACGGCGCGCGCAGCGGACTGGTCACCGCGTCCTTGGAGATCAACCGGGCCAAGCGGTGGCAGGCCACAGTCAGCAGGGCCAGATCGGACGGCCGTGGCCGGTCCGGGAGTCGAACTCCCCGGAGCCGGCCGTAGCGCCCGAGCGCTCCCAGCACCAACCCGTACCCTCCGGCGATCGCGAGGAACGACCCCAGCGGGCGATGCTCACCGTGTTCGTATGCGATCCGCTCCCGCTCGACGATTCCCGGCGGCGTCCTTCCGGTGGACTGCCGGAGTTCGCCGAGCCGTACTTGGTCGTTGCCCGGTTCGGGTTCCCCTCCTAGGTCGACGGCTTGCCGGTCGACGTTGCCGGGGTGGGGTCGGGACTGCGCCGGGCTGTCTTGGGCCATGCCGTCCGGCTACCCCGGCAGCACCGCGCCGACACGGTCCCGCCGCGCCCATCGGCCGCGCCCCCGAAAAGTGGGGGAGGCCGTGGGCGGGTAGGTACGCGGCGGGCGCTCCGCTGCGAAAATGCTGATCGACCCTTGCAGAGCGGCCGCGCCACTACCCGCTTGGGCCCGCACCTTCTGCGTCCGCGACTGAGCCGACACAGCAGTCATATTTCCCCATGCCAGTAGGGACCTGACCCAGCGTCAGGGGAGGCGGAAGGGTTCGACCGCCGCCGGGCGGAAGTGCAGACCGTGGCCGGCTCGGTCGGAGTGGGGTCGCACTGTGCCACCGCTGGGGGTGAGGGCGCCATCGAAGGCGAGGTTCTCGATGCGTTCGTGGTCGTGGAACCACTCGACGTGGCGAGCGTTGGGGATCGCCGCCAGCACCGGTGTGTGAAGGTTGGGGGCGCAGTGCGCGGACACCTGCAGGCCGTGCGCGGCGGCGACCGCTGCGGCACGCAGGAACTCGGTGAGCCCGCCGCAGCGGGTGATGTCGATCTGCAGGCAGCCGACCGATCCGGCGTGGCACAGTCGGGCCAGGTAGGCCAAGTCGTGGCCGTACTCACCGGCGGCCACCTCGGCGCGGCTGAGCTCACGTACGGCCCGCAGCCCGGCCGGGTCGTCGGAGGAGACGGGTTCCTCGAACCAGCGCACGTCGTGGGCCTCCATCGCGGCGGCGATCCGGACGGCCTGCGCGGTCGTGTAAGCGCCGTTGGCGTCGACGAACAGCTCAACCCCTGGCCCGACGAGGGAACGCACCTGCGCGACCCGTTCCAGGTCTCGGAATTCCCGGCGTCCGTGGTCCTGGCCGATCTTGATCTTCACCCGGGTCATGCCCTGCGCCAGCCAGCGGTCGACCTGTCGGGTGAGTGCTTCGCTGTCCCAGTTGGTGAATCCGCCGCTGCCGTAGACCTCGACGGGTTCGCTCGCCGCGCCCAGCAACATGTGCAGGGGCAACCCGAGCAGGCGAGCCTTCAGGTCCCACATGGCGCAGTCCACGGCCGACAGTGCCATCCCGGCGATCCCGCCCCGACCGATGTTGCGCACGGCATCGACCATGGCGATCCACGCCCCGCCGGTGTCGGTCGGGTCCCGCCCGACCACCAGTGGTGCCAGGGTGAGACGCACCACGTCGGCGCAGGCCGGTGCTCCGTAGGTCCATCCGAGGCCGACCTGCTCCCCGGCCCGGATCTCCACGAGGACCAGGGTGGTCGCGTCCCAGGACAGGGTGCCGTCGGCCTCCGGACGCTCGGTGGGCACGGCGTAGGCGGTTGCCACGACCGCCTCGACGGCCGGGAACCGGTGCACCGTCACGGTCGGTCGTGGTGTCCGGATCCGGGCAGGAAGTCCTGCATCTTCGCCTTGACGCCTTGCTTGATCACGTCGACGCGGTCGGAGTCGCCGCGGACGACGGCCTCGATCGCGTTCTCGATCTGCGCCCAGGTGGCGTGTGGCGGGATCGGCGGCACGGCCGGGTCGGTGCGGAACTCGATCACAGCGGGCCGGTCGGCAGCCAGCGCGGCGTCCCACCCGGCCACCACGTCGCCGGGTTTTTCGACCTCGATGCCGACCAGGCCCAGGCTGCGGGCGTAGGCGGCGTAGCCGAAGTCCGGCAACTGTTGGGAGGGCAGGAACTGCGGTGAGCCGCCCATGGCGCGCAGCTCCCAGGTGACCTGGTTGAGGTCGTCGTTGTGCAGTACCGCGACGACCAGCCGCGGGTCGGCCCACTCGCGGTAGTACTTGGCGATTGTGATCAGTTCGTTGATGCCGTTCATCTGCATCGCCCCGTCGCCGACCAGCGCGTACACAGGGCGGTGCGGCAGGGCGTACTTGGCGCCGATCGCGTAGGGCACCCCGCAGCCCATCGTGGCCAGGGTCCCGGACAGGGTGGCCCGCATGGTGCCGCGGATGCGGACGTGGCGGGCGTACCAGTTGGTCGAGGAACCGGAGTCGGCGGTGATGACTGCGTCGGCGGGCAGCCGCGGGGACAGTTCGTGGAAGACCAGTTCCGGGTTGATCGGGTCGGCACTGACGTGGGCCCGGCGGGCCATCACATCCCACCACCGGTCGGTGTTGTGCACGATCTGCTCGAGCCAGGACCGGTCCTGACGCCGCGTCAGCAACGGCAGCAACGCCTGCAGGGTAGCCGCGGCGTCACCGACGAGGTTGACCTCGAAGGGGTAGCGCAGGCCGACCATAGTGGGGTCGATGTCGATCTGCACGGCCCGGGCCTGCCCGAACGGGGGCAGGAACTGGCTGTAGGGAAAGTTCGACCCGACCACCAGCAAGGTGTCGGCCCCGCTCATCAGTTCCCAGGACGGTCGGGTGCCCAACAGCCCGATCGCCCCGGTCACCCCGGGCATCTCGTCGGGCAGGACGTCCTTGCCCAGCAGCGCTTTCGCGACCCCAGCACCGAGTCTGGCGGCCACCTCCACGACCTGCGGAGCCGCCGCCCGGGCGCCTTGTCCGACCAGGATCGCCGGCCGCTGCCCGGAGTTGAGGACGTCCGCGGCGCGCTGCAGATCCTTGCCGGCAGGCAGCGGAGCGAAGCCGGCTACGTCGAGACTGGAGGGCACCATCTTGAACTCGTGACCCGGCGCGGAGTACTCCAACTCCTGTACGTCGGCCGGGATGATAACCGCGGTCACGGTGCGCCGCGCGGTGGCGATGCGCATGGCCCGGTCGAGCACGTTGGGCAGTTGCTCGGGGACGGTGACCATCTGGCAGTAGGCCCCGGCCACGTCCTTGAACAGCGAGAGCAGGTCCACCTCCTGCTGGTAGGAACCACCCATCGCGCTGCGGTTCGTCTGCCCGACGATGGCGACCACCGGCACGTGATCGAGCAGGGCGTCGTAGAGACCGTTGAGCAGGTGGATCGCGCCCGGGCCGCTGGTGGCCGTGCAGACTCCGGTGCGGCCGGAGAACTTCGCGTACCCGACGGCGGCGAAGGCGGCCATCTCCTCGTGCCGGGCCTGGATGAAGATCGGCCGGTTGTCGGCCTTCTGCCAGGCCGCGAGGAGGCCGTTGATCCCGTCACCGGCGTAACCGAAGACCTGCTCGACACCCCACTCCCGAAGTCGCGCCAGGACGTGATCGGCGACCGTCTGACCGCTCATCAGTTCCTCCCCTGCACGCCGGATGCCGGCGCAGTCGTGTTTGGTCCGGGCTGCCGCAGCCCTGCGGCGAGCAGTTCGGCAAGGTGCACGGCCGTCCGTCCGGTGTCGGCCTGTTCGATCTGGGTGCGGCAACTGAACCCGTCGGCCAGGATCGTGGTCGTGGCCGGTGCCGCCCGGACGGCCGGGAGCAGGACCCGTTCGGCCGCTGCCATGGAGACCTCGTAGTGACCGGCCTCGAAACCGAAGTTCCCGGCCAACCCGCAGCAGCCCGAGCCGAGGCGTTCGAGGTCGATCCCGGTGCGTTTGAGCAGCCGGTCGTCGGCCTCGATGCCGAGCACGGCGTGCTGATGGCAGTGGGTTTGCGCCAGAGCACGGCCGTCCAGCTTCGGTGGGGTCCAGTGCGGGGCGCGTTCGGTGAGCACCTCGGCCAACGTGCGGGTCTGCAAAGACAGTCGGCGCATGTCCTCCACACCGGGCAGTAGGTCCGGGCCGTCGGAGCGGAACACAGCCGCGCACGAGGGTTCCAGGACCACGACCGGCAGCCCGGCCCGGATTGCCCGGCGCAGCACACGCAGGGTGCGTCGCAGGACCCGTCGCGCGGTGACGAGTTGGCCGGTGGAGATCCAGGTCAGCCCGCAGCACACCGCGGCCGTGGGTACCTCCACGGTGAACCCGGCATCCTCCAGGACCTCCACGGCCGCGCGGGCGACGTGCGGGTGGAAGGAGTTGGTGAACGTGTCCGGCCACAGCACGACCCGGCCCGCACCCGTCGCGGATGGCTCGGTGCGGGGTCGGTGGGCCCACCATTGGGTGAAGCGTTGATCGGTGAAGGTCGGCAGGTCGCGTTCCGGGCTGACGCCGCCGACCTTCTTCACCAGCCGGGACAGGCCCGGGGCAGCGGTGAAGGTGTTGACCGCGGCGGGTGCAGCGGCGGCCAGTTTCGCCCACAGCGGCAGCCAACCCATCGACCAGTGGGCGGCCGGACGCAAGCGGTGCCGGTAGTGATGGGCGAGGAACTCGGCCTTGTAGGTGGCCATGTCGACGTTGACCGGGCAGTCGGACTTGCAGCCCTTGCAGGCCAGGCACAGGTCAAGGGCGTCGCGCACCTCGGTCGAACGCCAGCCGTCGGTGATGGTCTCCCCGCGGACCATCTCGAACAGCAGCCGGGCCCGGCCCCGGGTGGAGTGCACCTCCTCGCGGGTGACCATGTAGGACGGGCACATGACCTGCTCCTCGCTGCTGGTGGCCCGGCACGAGCCGATCCCCACGCAGCGACGGGCGACCTGGGTGAAGTTGTTGCGGTCCTCGGGATAGGCGAAGAACGTCCGCGGGGCCTCGGCGGCGAAGTCCGCCCCCAGCCGCAGGTGGGAGTCCAACCGGTCCGGGGCGACCACCTTGCCGGGGTTCATCCGGTCGCCCGGATCAAAAATTGCTTTCATCGCGGCGAAAGCCGTCACAATCCGTTCACCGAACATACGGGTCAGCAATTCCCCGCGGGACTGCCCGTCGCCGTGCTCCCCGGACAACGACCCGCCGTAGGAGACCACCAGATCGGCGGCACGTTCGGCGAAGGCCCGATAAGCCGCGATGCCGTCGACGGTCCGCAGCTCGAAGGGTATGCGGGTGTGCACGCAGCCCTGGCCGAAGTGTCCGTACAGCGCGGTTTCCTCGCGCTCGTAGCCGAATTCGTCGAGCAGGTCGCGCAGATCCCGCAGGTAGTCCGCCAACTGCTCCGGTGGGACCGCGGAGTCCTCCCAGCCCTCCCAGGTCTCGTGCTTGCCGCGGGGATGGGCGGTCGAGCCGAGCCCGGCCTCCCGGGCCTCCTGCAATTGCTGCTCTTTGGCCGGGTCGTCGAGTTCGGCGACGTGGGGGGCCTGCGGGCCGTCTCCGATCGCGTCGAGCAGTCGGTGTGCCTTGGCCCGGGCCTCCTGGTCGTCGGCGCCGACGAACTGCACCATCAACCATCCCCCGCCGGGCGGCAGGCCCCGCACCGCGTTCTCGGCCAGGCCCTGCGAGCGGTCGAGGTTGATCAGCACGTCGTCCATGCCTTCCAATTGCCAGGGCTCGAAACCGAGCACCCAGGGCACCGCCGCCGCGGCCGCCGCGATGTCCGGATAACCCAGCACCACAAGGGATTTCGCGGCCGGTACCGGTACCAGGCGCAGTTCGGCGTGCAGCACCGTGACCAGCGTGCCCTCCGAGCCGACCAACGCCCGCGCGAGGTCGAAGCCATTCTCCGGCAGCAACGAGTCGAGGTTGTAACCGGACACCCGGCGCGGGATGTCCGGGTAGCGCTTGCGGATCTCCTCGGCATCGGCCTCGACCAGTTCGCGCAGCCCTCGGTAGATCTCGGCGACCCGCCCGCCGCCGGACCGGATCGCGGCGTACGCGGCATCGTCGGTCGGGCCGGCCCAGAAGCGGGCGCCGTCATAGGTGAGAACCTCCAGCCGCGCGACGTTGTCGACGGTCTTGCCGTAGGCCTGCGCGGTGGCCCCGCACGAGTTGTTGCCGATCATCCCGCCCAGCGTGCAAGAACGATGGGTCGACGGGCGCGGCCCGAACATCAACCCGTACCGGGCCAGCTGCCGGTCGAGCTCGTCCAAGCCGATCCCGGGTTCGACCACACAGGTCCGCGCCGCCGGGTCCACCGAGACCAGTCGATGACAGTGCCGCGACCAGTCCAGCACCACAGCGGTGTTGGTGGTCTGCCCGGCCAGGCTGGTGCCCCCGCCGCGGGACAGCAACGGGACGTCGTGGCGGCGGCAGACGGCCACCGCCGCGACGGCGGCGTCGATGTTCTGCGGCTCAACCACCGCCAGCGGCACCTGACGGTAGTTCGAGGAGTCGGTGCTGTAGGCCGCTCGAACCCCGCGGTCCCCGTGCACCTCACCGGCGACCGCCGCAGAAAGATCGCCGACCAGCCGGGTGACCGGCTGCGGCAGATCGACCAACACCGATGAACCCCCAGTCGCAGTCGATCCGAGGGCTTCGTCCTGCCCTGCTTGGTGTGCCCACAAACGGCGGCCGGTCACCGGCGGGGTCACCCGCTCGCCCCGGCGACCGGCAGCGGCGCGGCTCGCAGTGCCGGACTGTTTCGTCCCGCTCCCGATCCGAACAATCGGAGCGGCCCGCATCCCAGCCACGACGACTGACCAGGGATCAGAAGTTCGGGCAGTTACGGATCGCCCACCGGTCCGCACCGTACCGACGCCGGTCAGACCCCCTGGCTGGTGCTCGATCCCCAGGGCGAACTGATCGGTGAACGGGTGTGCAGGCGGGGCAGGGGTGGGTAGGCCGAGGTCCGGAGACATCCGACGTGGAGGCGCAAGGGCATGACATCGGGGGCTGACCTCTTGTGGTCGCGCCTGACCGCCTTGACAGCCCCGAGCGCCGAGCGAAGCTAGGGAAGGAGCCCGATGCGGGACACGATCAACGGCAGCACGACCACGACCGATGCCGGCATCCCGGTCGCCAGCGACGAGCATTCGCTGACCGTCGGCCCGAACGGCCCGATCCTGCTCCAGGACCATTACCTGATCGAACAGATGGCCCAGTTCAACCGGGAACGCATCCCGGAGCGCCAGCCGCACGCCAAGGGCGGTGGAGCTTTCGGGGTCTTCGAGGTCACCGAGGACCTGAGTCGATACACCAAAGCCGCGGTGTTCCAGCCCGGCACCCGCACCGAGATGCTCGCGCGGTTCTCCACCGTCGCCGGCGAACGCGGCTCCCCCGACACCTGGCGCGATCCGCGCGGGTTCGCGTTGAAGTTCTACACGACCGAAGGAAACTTCGACCTGGTCGGCAACAACACCCCCGTGTTCTTCGTGCGTGACCCGATGAAGTTCCAGCACTTCATCCGGTCCCAGAAGCGACGGGCGGCGAACAACCTGCGCGACCACGACATGCAGTGGGACTTCTGGACCCTCTCCCCGGAATCCGCGCACCAGGTCACCTGGCTGATGGGCGACCGCGGCATCCCTCGTACCTGGCGGCACATGAACGGGTACTCCTCGCACACCTACATGTGGGTCAACTCCGGCGGCGAACGCTTCTGGGTGAAGTACCACTTCACCACCGACCAGGGCGTGGAATTCTTCACCCAGGACGAGGCCGACCAGATGGCCGCCATCGACACCGACTACCACCAGCGCGACCTCTACGAGCACATCGAGGCCGCGGAATTCCCGTCCTGGACGCTGCGGATGCAGATCATGCCGTTCGCGGACGCGGCGACCTACCGCTTCAACCCGTTCGACCTGACCAAGGTCTGGCCGCACGGCGACTACCCGTTGATCCCGGTCGGGACGATGACCCTGAACCGCAATGTGACGGACTATCACGCCCAGATGGAGCAGGCGGCATTCCAACCGAACAATCTGGTTCCCGGCACGGGGCTGAGCCCGGACCGGATGCTGCTCGCCCGCGGATTCGCCTACGCCGACGCCCACCGTGCCCGCCTGGGCACCAACTACCAACAGATCCCGGTCAACAAGCCGCACTGCCCGGTGCACTCCTACTCCAAGGACGGCGCCATGCGCATCGACCCGGTGACCGACCCGGTGTACGCGCCCAACTCCTACGGCGGGCCGGCCGCCGACCCGACCCGTCACCCGGAGGCCGCGGTGTGGGCAGCGGACGGGGAGATGGTGCGCACCGCCTACACACTGCGCGCGGACGACGACGACTGGGGTCAGCCGGGGACCCTGGTCCGCGAGGTGCTGGACGACGCCGCCCGCGGGCGACTGGTCGACAACATCGTCGGGCACCTGCTCAACGGGGTGAGCCCCGGCGTGCTGGACCGTGCCTTCGAGTACTGGCGCAACGTCGACAAGGACTTGGGTGAGCAGGTGGAGTCCGGCGTGCGGGCCAAGGCCGATGACCCCGACCCCAAGCGCAGGCAGGCGAACCCGCCCCGCGAGGCCGCTCGGGCCAAGGCCTGAGAGCCTGCGGACTTCGCCCTGGGCACTTCGGCCTGAGCACTCCGGACAGCCGCGAGCCGACGAAGTCGCGCGAGAACATCGACATCGACCTGCTCTGCCAGGACCCATGAGCGCATCCGTGTCGGTCGGTTCGTGTCCGCGGTACAGGTCGGGGTAGACGGGGTTCCATGACGAGGCTGGCGATAATCATCGGGAGCACCCGACCGGACCGACGTGGTCCGCAGGTGGCGGACTGGGTGTTGCGTACCGCACCCTGGTCGGCCGAGGTCGAGGTGGATCTGTTGGACCTGCTCGACTTCGGTTTGCCCCTGCTGGACGAACCGACCCCGCCGTCGGCGGCGGAGCGGTACACCCAGGAGCACACCCGCCGCTGGGCACGGGCGATCGAGGCCGCGGACGGCTTCATCTTCATCACCCCGGAGTACAACCACGGGATACCGGCCGCTTTGAAGAACGCCCTGGACTTCCTCTATCGGGAGTGGAACGACAAGGCCGCCGGATTCGTGTCCTACGGCGCGGCCGGCGGGATCCGCGCGGTCGAGCAACTGCGGCAGGTGGCCGGGACGCTGCAACTGGCCGACGTGCGCGCGCAGGTCACCCTGAATCTGACCGACGATTTCGACGCCGAAGGACGCCTCGCGCCGCGACGGTTCCAGCCCGAGAGCCTGGCCCAGGTGGTGGGTCAACTCCTCAGGTGGACCAAGGCCATGAAGGCTTTGCGCGACGGTCAGTTCGACGCACCGTGCGAGTCGCCGGTGGCCGCGCTGGTCGGACCCGGCGCCGCGAGCAGCGGCGAGGACGCGGTGGCGTGGGCCGACCGCGCCGACGCGCTGTACCCGGACTTCCACAGCGGCAAACGGTGACGGCACCTCAGGTCAGACGCGCCAGGCGGCGGCCCTTGCGTGGGGCCCGCGCCTTGGATGGGGCCTTCGCGGACGGTCGCATGGCGCGCGCGGCGGCGAGCGTGCCGAGCAGCACGAACGCCGCCGCGGGGCGGGTACAGCGCCCACCGCGGGGTTGAGGGGTGGTGAAGCTGACGAGGACAAGACCGGCCGCGATCAACAGGCAGGCCATCGCCGTGGGACGGGCGGGTCCGTGCACCGCGACGAACCCGCCCCGGGCACGGCGCGGCGGGCACAATCGGGCCGGGTCGCAGCCACCGTCATCAGCCCGCGGTCAGATGAGCAGGAGGGGTGCACCATGAGGCATGGGCGGTGGGCAGACCAGGACCCGGCCCCGCGAACCGGGCTGACGGCCGAACGACGCCGCCACCGGTGACCGCAGCCGCAGCGCGAAGCTCCCCCGGGCCGGCGCCGAAGCGACCCCTGGCCGGCGCGCAGCGCTGGGTTCCACCCGATGCCGACGTGAGCACCCTGGCCCGGGCAGCCGCCGACTGTCGGGGCTGCGAACTTCACGAACAGGCCACGGGCACGGTGTTCGGTGCCGGTCCGGCGCCGGCGCGGCTGATGCTGGTCGGGGAGCAACCCGGCGACCAGGAGGACCGCACCGGGACACCGTTCGTCGGCCCGGCCGGGCAGGTGCTGCACAGGGCACTGCGGGCGGCCGGGCTGGACATCACAACGGCCTGGATCACCAACGCGGTCAAGCATTTCCACCACGTCGAACGTGGGAAGCGGCGGCTGCACCGCACCCCGCAGGCCCGGCACATCAGCGCCTGCCGACCCTGGTTGGCCGCCGAGATCGTTGCAGTGCGTCCACGCTTGGTGGTCGTGCTCGGGGCCACCGCCGGGCGGTCGTTCTACGGACCCGGCTTCCGCGTCGGACCCGCCCGCGGTGTCCTGCAACCCTGGCCGGACACCTTCGAGGCCGGCGACCCCGCCGCCCAGGTGCTTGTCACGGTGCACCCCTCGGCCGTACTACGAGCCCCGGACCGCGAGGCCGCCTTCGCGGACCTGGTCGCCGACCTGAAGCCGGCCCTCGACGTGCTCAGCTGACCGCGGCACCGCGTTCGTCGACGTGCCGATGGATCGGGACCTGCGGGCGGAACGCGCCGGGGGTGCGATCTGAGGCGACGTCATTTCGGTGGCGGCGCGCTGAGGCCCCGTCAGGTGTGGGCTGTGGATCCCCGGGGAACGGGCGCGGTCCTGCGCCGGCGTTCGGCGATGAGGGTCAATGCTCGTGCGTCGGCCACCGCGGCTGCCCCGCTGTCGTTGTTGAAGTAGACGAACACGTCCTGGCTGTCGTCGAAGGCCCGGCTGATCCGATCGGTCCATGAGCTCAGCGCGACCTGCCCGTAGCGGGGGCGTGGGTGCGCGCGGCCGGCGTGCAGGCGCAGGTATCCCCAGTCCGTGGTGCGCCACAGCGGCGTGACCGGCCGGGAGTTCCGGTCGGCCCACACCAGCGCCGCCGCACGACGGGTCAGCAGGTCGCGGACCTCCCCCGTCCACCAGCTGGGATGGCGTGGCTCGACCGCCACCCGCACCGTGCGGGGGAACTGAGCCAGGCACGACCCGAGCAGGTCGACGTCGACGCGCAGCGTGGGCGGAAGCTGCATCAGGACCGGTCCGAGCCGGTCCCCGAGTGCCACCACCCGGTCCATCAGCCGGGCAACCGGCTCCGCGGGATCGCGCAGGCGCTTGATGTGCGTCAGATATCGGCTGGCCTTGACCGCCATCACGAAGCCCGCCGGGGTGTGTTCCCGCCACCGCGTGAACGTCTCACGTTCCGGCAGCCGGTAGAAGGCGTTGTTGTTCTCGACCGTCGCGAAGTGTTCGGCATAGACCTGCAGCCAGCACCGCGTCGGGCAGCGATCCGGGTACAGCGCACCGCGCCAGTCGCGGTACTGCCAGCCTGAGGTGCCGATCAGGATTGGCATGGGCAGCCTCGCGCGGTGATCATCGGTGTCCTCGTTGCAGCAGTGACCGCGACCTGTTCCCTGCCGGTCAACCGATGCAACCCGGCCGCGGACCGGCAACCGAGCCCGCCACCGCCGGTTCGCGGTTCCTGACGCATCGTCAGCATCCCGGCGTGGACAGGAATCCGGAATGCAGTCCGCGCTCGGCAGGTTCGGTGGCGTCACTTCGGTGCGCCCAACAGCTCGGGCTCGACGCCGCCCAGGCATCCGCAGCGCCGGGTTTCCGACCGCGCGCGAAGCGCTGGTTCAACCGGCCGCCGCCTCGGTGGGACCGGGCCAGGTGCCGGTGGCCTTCTCCACGGCGGTCGCGCTGCCGCGCTTCACCGCGGCCTGCACGGCGGCGTAGACCGCGCCCTGCAGCAGGGCGCCGCCCAGCACCGCGGCCCAGCCTGCGTTTTTGTCGTCCGCCTCCGGTGGGTGCTCGCCCCGTCCCAGCCGGGCCCAGATCGAATCGAAGACCTTCCCGGCCACCAGGCCGGCCAGTGCGGCGAGCATGGCCGTCGGTGGTTTGGCGACCAACCTGATCACGCGGCGGCTGCGTTCGAGATCGGTCGCGCTGGGCGGCGGGGCCGGATACGGGTCCGCCGCGATGCCGTTGTCCAGCCGCGGAATTCCTCGCCGCTCGGCTCCTGCCGGGTCGGTGCGCTGCACGGTCGGGCTCACCGGTGCAGCAGTGCGTCGACGGTCTTCCTCAACGCGCCCGGCTGGGCGGGTCCGGTCGGTGCGTCCTTGCGGGCGGCCAGCATCAGGGCGCCGATCTCCTGCAGCACGGTGCGCCCGAGTTGTTCGCGCACGGTGGGGAACCAGCCGTCCTCCTCTTCCCCGATGTGATGCTCCACGTTCTCCATCAGCACGGTGACCTTGGCGTGGAACCGTTCGTCCCGCGGACTCTTCGCGGCCAGCTCCGTGCACAACACGTCGGCGACGTGATGCTCCTCGTAGGACTCCAGAATGTCGTCGCCGACCTCGGGTACCAGTTCCCGGATACGCGGGTACACGCACTCGTTCTCCAGGTAGGTGTGCACGGTGAGCAGCTCGATCATCCGGTCGACCAGTTGCTGCCTGGTGCCGGCCGCATCCGGCCCGGTGGCGCGGTAGTCGCGGAAGATGTGCTTCAGCTCGCGGTGGTCCTCACGTAGCAAGACGATGGCATCGGTGCTCATTTTCCACTCCTGTCGCAGATCGGCCTCCCGGTAGCCTTCCCCGCCGCCATCGGCCGCACACCGCTCCGCGGGGGCGACCGGCCCCGCGAATCGGCCGGCCACCGACCCGAGGCACTGACGGTGCCGGGTTCGCCGGGTAGGGACGGCGGGACGCGCGGTGCGGGCCGCCACCTGCCGGGACGCGGTGCTCATTGCAGTGCGGCCCGCAGTTCGGGCAGTAGTTCCTTCTCGGCCCACGCCAGGTAGTCCTGCTGGGCATCCCCGCCGATCTGCAGCAGCGCCAAGTGGGTGAACCCGGCCTGCGCCCATTTGCGGGCCGCCGCCACGACGGCCTGCACGTCGTCCCCGCACGGGATGGATTCGGCGACGTCCTCGGCCCGGACGTAACGTGAGGCTGCGTCGAAGGCCGCGGGACCGGCCAGTTCGGCGTTGACCCGCCAGCCCGCCCCGAACCACCGAAACTGTCGGTGGGCCCTGGCCACCGCGACGGCGCGATCCGCGTCGTAGGCCATCGGTTGCTGGCCGTAGCACGGCTTACCGGTCCCGCCGGCCACCCGGAAGCAGGAGACCAGTTCGCTGTCGGGTTCCACCGCTATCAACGCGTCGGCGTGTGTCCCGGCCAACCGACACGACGCCGGTCCGGAGGCGGCGATGCCCACCGGTGGTGCGTTGTCCGGCAGGTCGAACACCCGGGCGTTCTGGACCTGGAAGTGCCGCCCGTGCCGGGTGATCTCCTGCCCCTGCCACAGGTCGCGGATGATCTGCACGGCCTCGGTGAGCATCTCGTGCCGCACGTCGACCGGCGGCCAGCCGCCGCCGACCACGTGCTCGTTGAGGTTCTCCCCCGCTCCGAGGCCCAGGCTGAAGCGGCCCGGGGCCAACAGCGCGGTCGTCGCGGCCATCTGCGCGACCACGACCGGGTGGTAACGGCGGATCGGGCAGGTCACGAAAGTCATCAGCGGCAAGGCGTCGGTGGCCTGCGCGACCGCGCCGAGGACCGACCAGGCGAACGGGGCATGCCCTTGTTCGGTCAACCACGGGAAGTAGTGGTCACTGATCACGGCGAAGTCAAAGCCGGCTTCCTCGGCGGCTGCGGCATCGCGCACCAACTGTGCCGGGCCGGCCTGCTCGCACATCAAGGTGTACCCGAACTTCATCCTTGCTCCTCCTCCAGTCCGGTCCTTCCCGCCAGGGAATGCCTGCCCGAAGTCGCGGCGCCGACACCGGGAGGGGCACCGGGGCGACTTACACGGTGCTGCCCGCCGTGTGGCGTGCTCATGCAGGCCAATACCCGGCCGCTGGTCGGTGAAGCCTCGGCGGCGCAGGGGCTGCTTGCCCGACGGGCACGATCGCCGAGGCCCTACGTCCGGACCTGGTCGGTCGCGGGCGCGGGCCCCGGCGTCGCGTCGGAGCAGGCCGAGCGGATCAGCCGGCCGATCGGTGAAGAATGCAGTCCGGCCAGCAGGTGCGCCGGGTCACGATGGACCGCGACCGCCCCGGCGGCAAGTAGTTCCCGCCCGGCGGTGCCGCCGCACTCCAGGCCGATGCAGGCCAACCCGGCCTGTTCGCAGGCCTGGACGTCCCAGATGCTGTCCCCGACGAACACCGCGCGATCGGCCGGCACGTCCACCTTCCCCAGCGCCGCGGCGATCACGTCCGGGTGGGGCTTGGTCGCCGCCACGTCAGCCGCATCGGTCATCGCGCTCACCACGTCGTCGGCCGCGAGCGCGCCCCGCAGGTGATGCGCCTCGGTGGAGGAACAACTCGAGGCCAACACCACCAGCACGCCGGCGGAGGCCACCGCGCGCAGCAGCTCGCCGGCGCCGGGCAGGGGAATGAGGCCGTAGAGGTCCGGTGCGTAGAAATCAGCGTGCGCGGCGTCGAGGGCCTTCCGCAGTTCCGGGTCCACCTCGCCGAGCACAGCGGGGATGAACTGGTCGGCGCCCTTACCGACATTGTGGTGCAGCACGTGCATCGGCACATCGCGACCCAGGGCACGGAAGGCGCGCCACCAGGCCACAGTGTGCAACCAGTTGGTGTCCACCAGGGTGCCGTCGACGTCGAACAGAACCGCGCACCTGCCCGCCATGTGCATCCGACGAACCCCTCCTCGAGTCACCGCTGCGGGCCGTGCCGCGCCGCGCAGGTGTGATTACCCGGTTGCCTGGCACCGTACGCCGACGGAACCGGGTCCTGGCGGCTGTGCCCGAGGCCTGATCACCGTTCCCAACCTTTCCGCAGCGCCTGGCCCCGAACCGGTTCCGACGTCGAGTGATCGGTCACGGCCTGGGCCGCTCCACAGCGAAGAAGCGTCCGAATTGGGTCGCCCGGCTATGCACATCCGGCGGGAAACCGGGCAGTGGCGAGGTATGTCGCACCCGCCCGGCCACCGGGTCGCCGCCGGCCCCGCCGAGCGGCATCCGGACCTGACCGCCGCGCGGCCGTCCGCTGCCCGCCGCGCTGCCCTGTTACGCGCGGCGCCAGGCCCAGTTACTGACGGCACGTCAGATAAGGTGCTGGCCGGAAGAGGACTGGAATGACCTCCGAGACCGGCCGGAAAATCGTCGTGGTCACGGGCGGTTCGGCCGGCGTGGGGCGCGCCGCGGTGACAGCGTTTGCGCGCGCCGGTTACGACGTCGCGGTTCTCGCCCGCGGACGGGCCGGGTTGGACGGGGCGGTCAAGGACGTCGCGGCCGCCGGTACGCGCGGCCTGGGGATCGTGACCGACGTCGCCGATCCGGATGCCGTGGAGCAGGCCGCCGAACGGGCCGAGGCCGAACTCGGGCAGATCGACGCGTGGGTCAACGTAGCCTTCAGCGGAGCCCTGGCGCGGTCCTGGGACACCTCGGTCGAGGAGTTCCGGCGGATGACCGAGGTCACTTACTTCGGGCAGGTGTACGGCACCCAGGCTGCGTTGCGCCGGATGCGGGCACGGGACCGTGGCGTGATCGTCAACGTTGGTTCGGCCCTGGCGTACCGCTCGATTCCGTTGCAGGCTGCCTATTGCGGCGCCAAGCACGCCGTCGTGGGCTACACCCAGTCGGTGGTCACTGAACTGGCGGCGGAGAAGAGCCGGGTGCGGCTGTGCATGGTGCAGTTGCCCGGTCTGAACACCCCGCAGTTCAACTGGAATCTGAACAAGATGTCCGGGCATCCCCAGCCGGTGGCCCCGATCTTCTCCCCGGACCTGGCCGCCAAGGCGATCGTCCATCTCGCCGAGCATCCCCGGCGCAACATGTGGGTCGGGGTCTCCACCGCATACACGATCCTCGGGGAGCGCTTGGCCCCGACACTGCTCGATCGCTACCTCGGACGTAGCGGAATCGCGTCCCAGTCGACCGATCGGGACCTGCCCCACTGGGGCCCCAACGTGTTCGAGCCCCGCGACGCCGAGGTGGACCGCGGGGCCATCGGCCCGTTCACCGAACGGGCCCACAACCACGACCCGTGGCTGTGGGCCTCGATCCATCGCGGCGGGGTCGTCGGCGCGCTTCTGGCAGCCGGTGCAGCGGCGCTCGCCGAGAGACTTCTCCGACAGGAGGCCCGCGCGGGTCCCTTCTCCGACAGGAGGCCCGCGCGGGTCCGGGGTGATCGGTGATCTGAGGTGACGCCAACCGATCGTCGTGACGGTGCACCCGGTGCCCGCCAGACGCCGTCCGCGCATCGCCGGCCAGGATCTCAGGAAAAAGGGGGCTCACGGCCGGCGTTTCGGGCCCACAGGCCCTCAAGCCCACAGGCCCTCAAGCTGTCCAGGGGCGTGACATCGAACCTCATCGAGGATCGGACACTACGTCATGAGGCGCTCGGTGGACGGATGGCTGTCCGGCACGCTGAGCTGGTCGGGCTCCGCGACGGTGCGCAGCCGCGGGAACATGTCGACCTCCTGTCGATTGATGTGACCGGCGATCAGTGTGAACAGTTGGGTCACGGCCGGGTCGAACCGGTTGTCGGCAGGGTCGGACTCGGCGAGGGTCTGCATCTCGACCTCGAGGCGACTGCGGTGCGTGGTCTCGCACTCGACCAAGGTGCCCGCGTCGGGCAGGAGTAGGCCGATGACCGGCAGAAGGAACTGTTCCTCCAGGACCAGATGGCGGCGCAGCTCGGTGACCAGGTCGGCAGCCAAATGCGTGCGGTGGTAGATGTTCGCCGAACGACTCCCAGCGTCGGAGCCGAGTTCGTCGAACAACTCCCGCAACCGGCGGTGACCGGCGCGCAGAACGTCGATGCCATCAATCATGACCGCCTCCACAATCTCGACACGGTTGCGGGCTGCCCCGACCGCCTGCCGTGAACCCGCCGCCTGGGCCCGGATCCACCGGAGTGGCGAACCGCTGCGCGGACGGGTGTGGTCAGCCCACGGAGAATGCCTCAAGCATTGCGGCGTTGAACGCCTCGAGGTCCTGCGGCTTACGCGAGGAGACCAGCGGGTTCGGGCCGGCGCTGCAAGTGACCACCTGTTCGTCGACCCAGGTCGCACCGGCGTTGCGCAGGTCGGTGCTCACGCTCGGCCAGCTCGTCAGGGTCCGTCCCCGCACCACGTCGGCCTCGACCAAGGTCCACGGGCCGTGGCAGATCACCGCGACCGGCTTGCCGGCTTCGAAGAACTCACGCACGAACCGCACCGCGGCGGGCACGATACGCAGCTGGTCGGGGTTGGCCACACCGCCGGGAAGCACCAGCGCGTCGTACCAGGCGGCCGACGCCCCCTCGACGGGCTCGTCCACAGGGAAGGTGCCGGCGGCTTCCAGGTGGTTGACCGCCTGCACCTTCCCCGCCTCGGGCGCCACGAGCCGAGGTCGGCCGCCCGCGGCCTCGACACACTTCCACGGCTCGACGAGCTCGACCTGCTCCACCCCCTCGTTCGCGACCAGGAACGCGATCCTCCTGTCGGACAACGAATCGGTCATACCTGCTCCTATTCCAATGGGGGCCGCCGGCGGCCCGTTCGGGCAGCTGGTCGTCGGGGTAGCCTTGTGCGCGTGACGCCCCGTCAGGCAGCCCTGCGCGCTTGGTGCGGCCGTGGTTGCCGACCAACTCGGTGCCTCAGTCGATAACTCGGTGCCTCAGTCGATCGAGAGCGCCGCGACCAATTCCCCGACCATCTGGTCGGGCAATTCGGAGCGAGCGATGTCGGCCTGCGTAATGATCCCGACCAGCCGGTGCCCGTCGATCACCGGCAACCGGCGGACCCGGTAATTCGCCATCGTCGCCATGGTGGTGATGATCGGGTCGTCGGCCCCGATCGTGATCGCCTCTCCCGCAGCCAACTCCCCGGCCCGGGTCGTGTTGGGGTCGAGGCCGGCGCCCACCACCCGCACGGCGATGTCACGGTCGGTCAGCATGCCCTTGAGCCGCCCGTCAGTTCCGCAGATGGGAAGCGCCCCGACACCCAGTTCGCCCATCCGCCGCGCGGCCAGGGCCACCGAATCCTCCTCCCCGACACATTCGGCGCCGGCGGTCATGATCTCCCGTGCAGTTGTCATCACTCTTCTCCTCTCTCGCTCGCACCTTGAGTAACGCGGGTGTTCGACGCTCGCCCCGATTCAGATCCTCCGGCCCGAAAACGCGGCCGCGGGGCGCGGGCCGGGTTGTCAGCTCGCCGATCAGCCGTGGCCGTGCAGGGCGTCGCGGACGCGGTCGAGCATGGCGGCGAAGGGCCCGGCCAGCAGGTTCGCCGTGGGCGACTCCACTCCGGGGTGGGGTCGGGTCGGGGCCACCTGCTCGGCGAATTCGACTGCCTTGCGCATGTGCTCCAACTCCGTATCGTCCAGGCTCCGCTCGAGGACGGAGAACTCGTGCTGTTCCTCGGCGTTCGCGTGGGCCAGAACGTCGCTCTGGAATGCGCGGAAGGTGGACTCGAACTCCGCGGAATCCACGTCCATCTTCTCCAGCTCGCGCAGGACTTCCTTGGCCTTGTGCTCCTCGGCCAGCCGTTCATCCACCACCGCGTCCCCGTCGGGCAGTTCCTTTCGCGCGCGCGGGTGGACGATGCGTTCCTCCGCGGTCTCATGCACGGCCAACATCCGACGCAGCGCGGTGAACAACTCGACGCGCCGCTCCCCGTGGGCGGCCAGGACCTGGTCGAACAGTTCCTTCACGCTTCGGTGCTGGTCCTTCAGAAACTCCACGACGTCCTGGGCCGTGTCGATCGAAGACATGACTGCCATTTTTACTCCTCATCGGATAGGTCAACGGACAGGCAGAATCCCGGAATGGCGATGCAGTTTGTGGCTTCCCCACCGGGGCGTAGCAGAAGGAGGCACCGTAACGGCGAGTGGACGAACCAGAATTGGGTGTGAGATTTCGAGCGGCGCTGCTCAGTCTGGCGACAGCTATTTCTTGGCCGCGGTCGCCTTGCCGCCCTTTCGGCCGGCTTCCTTTTTCTGCGCTGTCGTGCCGCCCTGTGAACCGGACCCGCCCGACCCGGATTTCCGGCCGCCGGTGGCCGAGGCGTTGGGGGAATTCGCGATCCTGGCAGCGCGCTCCTTGGACATCCCCTTGTCCCGCAGAGCTTCGTACTGCTTGTCGTTCTTCACAGCCACGGCGCGCCTCCAAGGCACTGGGTACTCCGCTGGGCTACCCCGCCCGACCGGCCCCCATGCACCGCCCGGCCCCACGAAAGCCGTTAATACCAGCCTGGGACCGGCGAAATCACGCTTGGCCCAGCGCGTGGGCCAGTTCGTCGCGGCCCATCTTCGAGCGCCCCGGAATGTCCCGGTGTTTGGCCTCGGTATAGAGCTCCTGGCGGGTCCTGGGGGTCGTGGCACCGCTACGTTTGCGCCGGGCCACCGCGGCTCCTTGTTTGCCCAGGGCGGTGCGGGTCTGCGCGGGAAGGTTGGCGATCGAACGTTTGCGCTCCGCCTCGGCACGTGCCTTCTTGATGTTTTTCTCGGCGGCTCGGACCTGCTTTCCGGTAGCCATGGCAGATTGCGCTCTCCTTATCGTCCGACGGCTTGTTCGAGTTCGGCCTTTGTCATCGCCGAGCGGCCCTTGACGTTCTTGGCCCGGGCCTCGGCGTAGAGCTGGGCCTTGGTGCGCCCACCGGGTCCGCGGTGGGAACGCAGCCCACCGCGGCGGCCGGACGAGATGTCCTGGGTGGAGGTCCGGCTCGACTGCTCGGTCTCCCCGGCGCGAGCACGCTCCTTGTTGACCGTGCGGGCGGCGATCTCCTCGGCGGTCTCCTCGTCCCTGCCGCGCTCTCGCAAGCCTTCCTTGATGTGGTCGTACTGGCGTTCGCGTTTGTCGCTCCACGTGCGCTGGGGCATTTCAGGCTCCTGTTCTGCAGGGCGGTTCGGCTCAGCCGAAGGCGCCCGATGAGAGGTCCCGGCACGCCTGCTCGCAGCGCCGGATCATCGCGAAACCTTGCGCTTCGGCGTGGTCGATGAGCGCGCCGCGAGCTGCTCGGCTCCGGATTGCCCCGGTTCCTTTCGGGCGGGCCGCTCCCGATCGCTGCTCTGGTCCTGTTCCAGGGCCAGGTCCAGCTCGTCGCCGAGGTCCGCTGCGACGGTCGTGTTCAGGGCGCGCACCTCGGGCGTCCGGCCGTCCGGCTCGGCGGTGCCGGCTGGGCGGGTGAGGTCCAGGACTGAGTCCTGCCCGCCGTGGTCGTTGTCGGCGTAGTCGTCGGCTGCGTGGTCGTTGAACCACTGCCCGCCCTCGGCCAGGTAGCGGAACCGGTAACGGCCCGGGGCCAGGATCATCGTGGCGGTGTGGACGCCGTCCTTCCGGTCCATCGGGGTCGCCGTCGGGTCCCAGTCGTTGAAGTCACCGACCACCGCCACCCGCTGCCCGTCCAGACCCGCGTGGGCCAGGGTGAACGTCACCGTCGTGGTGGCGGTGTCCTGCGGGGTTTCGGACCTGATCACCGGTTGCCTCCCGAAAAGAGTTGTCGCCTCCGCCCCGGGCGGAGAAGGGTGGATCAGCCCTGCGAACCGGGTGGTCACCGCCGGTCCGGGGGGCGCTCAACCGGCCGCGTCATGACCAGTACGACAAGGGGAGATCTATCCATTTCGGCCCGGGCCAAGCCGTTTTCGCCCGCATCATTCGGGGCTCGTGGACACCGGACACGCCATCGACGGTTAGAGACACCAGCCGACAGGCCCGCTATGTCGCCCTGACCCGCGGTCGGCAGGACAACCATGCCTACGCCGTTGCTCGGCCAGGGCAATCGGACGCAGGTTCCGGCACCATCGTTGTCACCAGATCATGTCGTTCTTGATGCGGAGGCGCCGGTGGGAACGACGGTGGCCCATCGACGATGAACTGCCGGCGCGAGCCATCGGCACAGTCACGGGTCGGCGGCAGGTCCGGTGGTCGATCCGATCACCACGGGGGTGTTGTCGGCCAGGGAGAGCGTGATCGTGCGGACGAACTCGTCGAGGTCGGCCGCGGCGGCGCTCATCCGGGCCAGGTCGGTCTCGGTGGCCTTCACGGTCACGACGGCCTGCCGGGCGGGCACCGCGAAGGCGTATCGGACCGTCACCCACATCGGCTGCGTGCCGGGCAGGTCGCCGGGTTGCGGGTCGAGCACGCCGTGGGTGGTGACCTTGCGACCCTTGCCAAGTGCGTCGGTGACGAAGTCTTCGGGCTTCGGCGGCTCGGTGGCGTCGGGGTCTTCGGTGGCCGCCTCGACGGTCAACCCGGGTCGGTCGTCGACCCACAGGTGGACCGGCATCGCGTATCTGTTCGGGTCGGGCAGGTATACGTAGGTGATGATCTGGAACGGCTGCTTCGGGTCGAACCCGCCGAACCGCTCCGCGAAGGACCGCAACTCCAACGCGGTGCGCGCGACCGCCGTGGGGCCGGGATTCACCGCTCCCGGGGTGAGTTCTACCCACGCGCCCCAGCACAAAGGAGCCATCGCCTGGGCCCACTCCTCCGGACCTCGCCAGCGGCCACCCGAGTCGGCCCAATTCGTTGGAATCAACATCCACTTCTGCGCGTCACAATCGGCATCGGCACCGATGATCTCGCCGAGCGGTGTTCCGTACTGGCTGTGGCCGATCTCCCCGGCCGTGACAGCGCCGGAGTGGTCTTTGTGGTGCCACAGGTTCATTCGAATGTTCCTTCGCTGCGCACGAAGTGTTCCTTCCACCTGCCGTAGCGCTCACCGTATGGCAGTCCGGGCACGTGTTCGGCGGCCTTGTCGTTCACGTCGACCAGGGTCGCCGGGATCCAGTTGGCCTTCCCGGCGACGCTCAACCGGTCGAGCCCGGCTGCGGCTCGCTGTACCGTCGCGTCCTCCGAGAATTCAGCCAGCAGGTTACGGGTGTCGTTGAGGTAGTGCGCGTCCTCCCGCGACCCGGCCCACAACCCATGCCAGAACCCCACATCCGCGGACGGCGCCTCCAGAACGTCTCTAGCCGCGTCGTTGCCGGCTTTGAGGATGTGCTTGTCCCCGCGGTCTAGATCGAGTTGTGCCGACCGACGTTCTACCGGAGTGCTGGCAGGGTTGGCCATGACCTCATGTGCCGCCTCCTGTGTGGCCGACTCCGCCTGCCGTGCCGCTGCTTCGGCGTCCGTGCCGGCGGCTTCGGCGGCGGCGGTGCGGGTGGCTTTGAAGGTGCCCTCCAGGCTGTGGGAGATCAACCTGCCCGCCCCGAAGCTCGCCAGCCCGGCGATGTCCAGGCCGATCTCGACCAGCGACGCGTCACCGGCCTCGTACTCCACCCCGTGCACCGCCAGGCCCACCGCCGAGATCGCCAACACCCCCGCGCCCAACGGCGGGAAAGCCATCGCGGCAAGCGCAGCAGCCGTGGTCGCCACCCCCAACACCGTGTTCAGATCATCGACCCACCGCTTGTGGTGCTCGATCCAGTTGTGCACCCCCTCCCAGAAACTGTCCGTCAACCTGTCATCGATCGCATCACTGATCCGCCCCGCCCAGAACCGGTCCCGCCCCGCAGCCTCCTCCACGATCCGCGCCAACTCCCGCCGCGCCGCCGCCACCTCCAACTCCGCCGCCGCCACCCCCGACGCATCACCCACCCCGGC
>DATAUG010000039.1:0-3186 GCA_036268355.1 Sporichthyaceae bacterium | reverse complement strand
TGACTTACCGTCACTGTCCACAGCGACCGAGGAACGGAGAACCGGCACAGCGCCGGGGACCGATCACGCCCCGGCGACCACACCATCGCGAAGCCGTCCCAACCAGTCAGCCCGCCAGACACCTGCAATTTCGAGGCTAGGACACCCTGGCGCCGCCCCGCGAACGTCCAGCGCCCAGCTGGTCCGCGGCACGTGAAAGCTGGTTCTGGCGCACTTTCCGTGACGTGGCTGGGGTTTTGGTGGTCAGGCTGCGTGCAGGACGCGGATCCGGAGTAGGCCGGGGATGGCTCGGCCGTACATCTGGCGCTTGATCATCTTGACCTTGTTGACCGTTCCCTCCGCCGGCCCTGAGCTGTGCGGCAGGGTCAGCCCGGCGGTGAGGGCGTCGAGATCGGCGCGTAGTCCGGTGACGGAGGAGCGCAGCGCCGGTGCTCCGGTGGCCTGGACGTCCGTCGTCCACGCGCGTAGCAGTGGCCCCGGCGTTCGGTGAGTATTGTCCGTGGCCATGAAAAAGTGGCTCTGGCGCAGATTCCGTGAGCCCGCCGGGGCAGTTTGGTGGTCAGGCGCTTTGCAGTAGGCGGATGCGGAGCAGGTCGAGGTTGGCACGGCCGTACATCTGACGCTTGATCGTCTTGATCTTGTTGACGGTGGCCCGGCCGGTCCGGAGTTGTGCCTCAGGGTCAGCCCGGCGGTGACGGCGTCGATGTCGGGACGCAGTCCGTTGGCGAAGGATCTCAGTGCCGGGGAGCCGTCAGCGCGGACCTGGGTCATCCAGCCGTGCGGGTCCGGTGGCCTGCCATCGTCGTGGACCGAGGTGTCCTCACTCATCGCCGAGCACGCACGGGATCAGATCCAGGAGTATCCCGAGATCGACCCCGTCCGGCTCCGGGTGTTGGCCCCGTGGCGGACTCTGGTCGAGAAGCTGTTGCTGCTCCACACCGCGCACATCGTCGAGGACCCCGATGCCGCAAGACGCGGCGCCCGGCACTACTACGACGTCCACCAACTCCTCGCCCGACCCGAGATCGTGGACGGCATCCGGAGTGACGGGATCGCGATCCTTTCCCGCGACGTCTGCACCTACTCCAACGCTGCCGAGATGCCGGCCCAGCCAAGGCCCACCGGAGGGTTCGCCACCAGCCCGGCGTTCACCGACGGCGTCCATCTCGCCGTAGCAAGAACCGCGTACAACCAGAGCGTGCTCGCTCAGCTCGTGTGGCCTGGCGCCGACCCACCGTCCTTCGACCAGTGCCTTGCCGCCGCCCAAAACCACCGCGAGAATCTCTAACAGTCGGGTCCTCGCCGGAAGGGCTCGACTCGCCCTAGCAACCAGCACCACTACCCGAGGAGCGCGGCCGGGCGGGAACCGAAGTGCTCATCGGTCATGACGGGCCTCCAGCGCTTCGGCCAAGGCATCGCATTCGGCGGTCTTCAGATAGCCCTGCGCGTGACCGCGCTCGATGGCCTGGCGGAGCAGATACGTCGGCGTGCCATAGGCAAGACATTGAGCGATCGCCGCCGCCGGGGTGTAGGTTCGCGACGGATTTACAGACCGCGGCCCCCCGCTGATCTGCGGATGTCCATCCCTGTAAGGGATTTGGACGCGAATGAGGCTGTCGCACGAATCTCAGCCGGCTCGACACTCGGGCTGAATGCGCCGGAGCGCACCGGCCGGTCAGGCCGGGTGAGCCTGCCGGAGTTTGAGGATGTTGTGGGCGGTGCAGATCAGTCGCCATTCGCTGTTCACGGCCGGCAGGCTGCGTCGGGTGAAGCGTCGGTAGCCGAGGTTGGCCTTGATGTTGCCGAAGACCGGTTCGATGGTCTGTTTGCGTTTTCGGTAGAGGGCGGCGTTCTCGGGTTCGGCGAGTTTGGCCTCCATGACCTGGCGGGCGGTCGTGGGGTCGGTGGCCTGGCCACGGAAGTGGGCGAGCATCGAGGTGATCCGGGTGGCGGAGACCTTCAGCTCCTCACGGGCGGCGCGTCTGGTGATCTGCCCGCGGGCCACTCCTTCGATCACCGGCATCCACTGCTCGGGTCTGGGGTCACTGTTACCGGTCACCAGTTGTCCCTCGCGTCCGGAGTAACGCTTGGTCATGTCGGCTATCCAGTTGGGGGAAACGCCGAGGATGGCACCGGCCTGACGTAGGGACAGTTCACCGCGGTTGACCTTGGCCAGCACCGCGAGCCTGTCGCCATCGGGCCTGTTTTCCTTGCGCCACGCGGATTTGCGGGTCGCGATCAGCACGTTCGCGCCGAGGTCGGCGTCGGCGGCGGCGGCAGTCCAGTACCCGGCGTCGGCAACGAAGGCCCCGACCGGGTCGGGGTGCCCGGCCGCGACCAGGTTCTCCGATGCGGCGGTGGCCATCGGCACGAAGTGGGGCTGGTCGTTACTGGTCGCTGTGACCTCGGCGGCTACCACGATCTGCCCGGCCGTTGCTGCTGCCTGGGCGTTGTAGCCCTGCACCACCCCGTGTGCCCCGCGCGGGACGACCCGGCAGTGCGGGTCGGTGGTGTTCACCCGACGCGCTTGCACACCCGGCGCCGGGTCGGTCCTGGGCTGGGGTCCCGGCAGCTTGCGGCCGGTCGCGGCCTCCCGCGCGGCGCGTTCGGCCATCCGCGAGGCGTGGTCGCGGTCGTACCCTCGGTCGAGTTCGTCCAGCGCCGCCCGGATCCGAGCCCGTCGGTCCCGCCCACCGGCCCACTGCTCGGGCAGTTCCTCACCGCGCCGGTCACCGAACACCTCGTCCTCGCCCGCATCCACTTCTTCGGCCTCGGCCAGGATCTCGGCGGCCAGCTGCTCCCGGCTGCGGTTGGCGAAGAACGAGGCGTCGGCGGCCACCTTCGTGCCGTCTATCGCGACCAGGCCGGCGTCGACCAGCCCGGACTGCACGCACAACGCCAGCACCTGGCCGAACACTGTGGCGATCGCGTCCTGGTGGCGGCGCCGGAACCGCGCCAGGGTCGCGTGATCCGGTTGCTGGTTGGCCGCCAGCACCCGGTAGGCCACGTCCTCGACCAACCGCCGTTCGATCCGCCGCGAGGAGCGTTGCCCGGTGCAGTAGGCGTAGAGCAGCACAGCCAGCATCATCGCCGGGTCATACACCGCCCCACCGCGACCGTCGGCGCGGTAATCGCCGTAGAACCCGGCCAGCTCCAGCTCGGCCACCACATCGGCGATGAAGAACG
>DATAUG010000038.1:0-1658 GCA_036268355.1 Sporichthyaceae bacterium | reverse complement strand
CCGAAGCCCGTCGTCGCTGTCGCTCCTCAGGGCTTGCTCCTCACTGGGCGCGTTTTGCGTTGATGCGGTCGATCGCGGCAGCACGTTGCCGTGCGATGGATGCCATCTCGTTTGTTCGACGACGGATGTCATCGACCGTGGCGCCGTGCGAAAAGACCATCGCCCAACCACCACCCTCCTCGAGGTCGGGAACCCGCTTGACCAGCTCGGCCTGCTGTACCTGGTGAGTGCCGCTGAAAGCATGATCGGGATCAACGACTGCAACCAGCACTACGTCGTCCGGAAGATCTGGCAGCGCGGCCACGATGACTTCGGCATTCTCTGCGAACACGTCGGCGACAAGCACCGTTCGGTGCGCGCGCTCGCGCGCTTCAGGCGACAAGTCTCCGTGCGAAGCCACTACTAGCCCTTGATCTCACAGATGACGGTTCCTGAGGTTACGACGGCGCCGACTTCGGCGGCGAGGCCGGTGATGGTGCCGGCCTTGTGCGCGGTGAGTGGTTGCTCCATCTTCATCGCCTCGAGGACGACGACGGTCTGACCGGCCTCGACGGTGTCACCGTCCGAGACCGCGACCTTCACGATGGTGCCCTGCATCGGCGCGGTCACCGCGTCCCCGGACACGGCCGCCGAGGACTTGCCGCCGGCCCGCCTGCGCGGCGCGGACTTCCCGCCCGCCCGTGGCGCCCCGCCCACGGCGAGATCACCGGGCAGCGACACCTCCAGCCGTCGACCGCCGACCTCGACCACCACGGTCTGCCGGGGCGCCTGCTCGTCGGTGTCGGTCTCGGCCGGGCTCTCGAACGGCGGGATCTGGTTGTCGAACTCGGTCTCGATCCACCGGGTGTGCACGGTGAATCCCTGCTCGTCGCCGACGAACGCCGGGTCCTCGACCACCGCACGGTGGAACGGCAGCACGGTGGCCATGCCCTCGACGACCAGTTCGGCCAGCGCCCGCCGGGACCGCTCCAGCGCCTGCGTGCGGTCCTCGCCGACGATGATCACCTTGGCCAGCAAGGAATCGAACGCGCCGCCGATGACGCTGCCGGACTCGACCCCGGAGTCCACCCGCACGCCGGGCCCCTCCGGCGCGATGAACTTGGTGACTGTGCCGGGCGCGGGCAGGAAGTTGCGGCCGGCGTCCTCGCCGTTGAGCCGGAACTCGATGGCGTGCCCGCGCGGCGTCGGGTCCTCGGTGAACCGCAGCGGCTCGCCGGCCGCGATCCGGAACTGCTCGCGGACCAGGTCGATGCCCGCGGTCTCCTCGCTGACCGGGTGCTCCACCTGGAGGCGGGTGTTCACCTCAAGGAAGGAGATGGTGCCGTCGGTGCCGACCAGGTACTCGACCGTGCCGGCGCCGGAGTAGCCGGCGGCCTGGCAGATCGCCTTGGCCGAGGCGTGGATGGTGGCCCGCTGCTCCTCGGACAGGAACGGCGCGGGCGCCTCCTCGACCAGCTTCTGGTGCCGACGCTGCAACGAACAGTCCCGCGTCCCCACCACGATCACGTTGCCGTGCTGGTCGGCCAGGATCTGCGCCTCCACGTGCCGCGGCTTGTCCAGGTAGCGCTCGACAAAGCACTCGCCCCGACCGAACGCGGCGACCGCCTCCCGCACCGCCGACTCGAACAGTTCGGGGATCTCCTCCATCGTCCTGGCCA
>DATAUG010000037.1:0-19039 GCA_036268355.1 Sporichthyaceae bacterium | reverse complement strand
GCGCACCCGTTCGTCTGGACCAAACCAGTCGAAGAGATCCTCGCCAAAGCCAACCGTCCAGCAACTTCAGTTACGAGCCACTAGCGCCTTCCCCGACGCCGGTGGCGTGGGCGGCCTGGACAGCACAGGCGGACCCGGGCCGGAACGCGAAACAGCGCCGCAACTTGGCGTTGCGGCGCTGTTCGGCGGAGGCAGGTGAACCGGGGTGCTGCGGGTTGAGCTCAGGCCTTCTTGGCCGGGGCTCGCTTGGCCGGGGCGGCCTTCTTCGCAACCGGAGCCACAGCCTTCTTCGCGGCCGGAGCCTTCACCGGAGCCACAGCCTTCTTCGCAACCGGAGCCTTCACCGGAGCCGCAGCCTTCTTCGCAACCGGAGCCTTCACCGGAGCCGCGGCCTTCTTCGCAACCGGAGCCTTCACCGGCGCCTTCACCGGAGCCGCAGCCTTCTTCGCAACCGGAGCCGCGGCCTTCTTGGCGGCCGGAGCCTTCATCGGAGCCGCGGCCTTCTTGGCGACCGCCTTGGCCGGCGTGGCCTTGGTGGCGGCGGCGACCTTACGGGCGGCGCCGGCAGCGGCCGCCGAGGTCGCGGTGGCGGCGTTGGCCGTGATCCGCGGCAGCTTCTTCGCGCCGCTCACAACGTCCTTGAATCCCGTGCCCGCCTTGAACCGCGGAACCGAGGTCTTGCCGACCCGGACACGAGCGCCGGTGGCTGGGTTACGGGCCATGCGGGCCGGGCGATCCACCTTCTCGAAGACACCGAAACCGGTGATGCCGACCTTCTCGCCCTTCGCGACCGTGCGGGTGATGGCGTCGACCACCGCGTCGAGAGCAGCCGCCGCCATCTTCTTGTTGCCCTCGAATCTGCTGGCCAGCTCATCGATCAGCTGAGTCTTGTTCATCGCGTCCCTCCGACGCCGACTACGGGCGCACCTAAAGCCCGGCTCGGAGGAGAAGTTATGTCCATTACGGCGCCCAAGACAATCACCGACGGCAAGTAGATTCGTTGTGTCGCAAGGAAATTGCCAGGTCCGGTGTCGCCCTGGACCCGTCTTTGACGGGATTCGAAGGTGTTCGGACCCTATCCGACCGGCACCGGATAACCCCGGAATCGATGTGGATTTCCCTTGTGTTGCAAGGAAAACCGCGACCGCGGGCCGGGCGCCACGGTCAGCCCGCGGTGGGCATCGGGAGCGCCTTGGGCAGGTGCGCCGGCCGACGGGTCTCGAAGGAGTCGATGTCAGCCATGTGGCGCAGCGTCAGCCCGATGTCGTCGAGTCCTTCGAGCAGGCGCCGGCGCGAGTAGTCGTCGATCTCGAACCCGCACGACAGCGCGCCGCAGTGAACCTGGCGGCCGACCAGATCGATGGTCGCCTCGGTCGCGGGCGCCACCTCGGCGCTCACCCAGAGCTGTTCCACGAACTCCTGCGGCAGCTCGACCGTCAGAAGCCCACCCTTCAAGGAGTTCCCCCGGAAGATGTCGGCGAAGCGTGCGGAGATGACCACCCGGAACCCGTGGTCCTGCAGCGCCCAAACCGCATGCTCACGAGACGATCCGGTGCCGAAGTCCGGCCCGGCGACCAGAACCGTGGCACCGACCCGATCGGCGGAGTTGAGCACGAAATCGGGATCGGTGCGCCAGGCCGCGAACAACCCGTCGGCGAACCCGTGCCGGGTGATCCGCTTGAGATACACGGCCGGGATGATCTGGTCGGTGTCCACGTTGCTCCGCCGCAGCGGGACCATCCGGCCGGTGTGGGTCGTGAAGGCTTCCATCGAATGCTCCGGATCAGCTTGCGGGGGTGGACGAAGGGGCGGACTCAGCTGACAGTCTCGAGATCGGCGGGGCTCGCCAGTCGACCGGTGATCGCGGTCGCCGCGGCGACCAGCGGCGAGACCAGATGGGTCCGGCCGCCCTTGCCCTGCCGGCCCTCGAAGTTCCGGTTCGAGGTCGAGGCGCTGCGCTCGCCGGGTGCCAGCTGATCCGGATTCATGCCCAGGCACATCGAGCAGCCCGCGAACCGCCATTCGGCGCCGGCCGCGATGAAGACCTCGTCCAGTCCCTCCGCCTCGGCCTGCAGTCGGACCTTCGCGGAACCCGGCACCACCAGCATCCGTACCCCGTCGGCGACCTGATGACCACGGATCACCTCAGCGGCGGCCCGCAGATCCTCGATCCGCCCGTTGGTGCAGGAGCCGAGGAAAACCGTGTCGACGGCGACATCGCGCAATCGTTGCCCGGCCGCCAGGCCCATGTACTCCAACGCGCGCTCCGCCGCGGAGCGCGCGACCGGATCGCTGATCTGCTGCGGATCCGGGACGAGCCCCCCCAGTGGCACGCCTTGACCGGGGTTCGTGCCCCAGGTGACGAACGGCGTCAGTTCGGCCGCGTCGAACCGAACTTCGGTGTCGAACTTCGCGTCGGAATCGGTGTAGAGCTCTCGCCAGACCGCGACAGCCGCGTCCCACTGGGCACCGCTCGGGGCGTGCGGTCGCCCGGCCAGGTAGGCGAACGTCACCTCGTCGGGCGCGACCAACCCGGCCCGCGCACCGGCTTCGATCGACATGTTGCAGACGGTCAACCGGCCCTCCATCGAGAGATTCCGGATGACCTCACCGCGGTACTCGATCACGTGGCCCTGCCCGCCGCCGGTGCCGATGCGGGCGATGACGGCCAGGATGATGTCCTTGGCGGTGACGCCGACCGGCAGTACGCCGTCGACCGTCACCGCCATTGTGCGGAACGGCCGCAACGGCAAGGTCTGCGTGGCAAGCACATGTTCGACCTCGCTGGTCCCGATGCCGAAGGCCAACGCCCCGAAGGCTCCGTGGGTGGAGGTGTGGCTGTCGCCGCAGACAATCGTCATGCCGGGCTGGGTGATCCCGAGCTGCGGGCCGACCACGTGGACGATGCCCTGCTCGGCGTCGCCCAACGAGTGCAGCCGGATGCCGAATTCCGCGCAGTTGGTGCGCAGCGCGTCGACCTGGGTCCGGGAGACCAGGTCGGCGATCGGCTTGTCGATGTCGAGGGTCGGGACATTGTGGTCCTCGGTGGCCAGGGTCAGATCGGGGCGGCGCACTCCTCGACCCGCGGCTCGCAGCCCGTCGAAGGCCTGCGGGCTGGTCACCTCGTGGATCAGATGCAGGTCGATGTAGAGCAGGTCGGGTTCGTTCTCGGCACGATGTACTACATGGGCGTCCCAGATCTTCTCCGCCAGCGTGCGACCCATTCTGCGCACTCCTCCCGTGCTCGATTTGCTTCTCACATAATGAGACGGCAGTATCACTTCATGGACAAGCCTACCCCACACAGAAGCGTGGCAGTCAGTGGTGTGGGAGTACTCGACAAGGCGGCCGCGGTCCTCGGTGCGCTCGAGTCCGGCCCGGCCGGCCTGGCCGCGTTGGTGTCGGCCACCGGATTGGCGCGACCCACGGCGCACCGACTGGCCATGGCACTGGAGCACCACCGCCTCCTCACCCGCGATCTGCAGGGTCGTTTCGTCCTCGGGCCCCGACTCGCCGAGCTTGCCGCGGCGGCCGGCGAGGACCGCCTGCTGGCGGCGGCCGGCCCGGTGCTCATCCATCTGCGCGACGTCACCGGGGAGAGCGCTCAGCTCTACCGGCGATCAGGCGACCAACGGGTCTGCGTGGCCGCCGCCGAGCGGCTGTCCGGGCTGCGCGACACCGTTCCGGTCGGCACTTCGCTGCCGATGACCGCAGGTTCGGCGGCGCAGGTACTGCTGGCGTGGGAGGACCCGGAACGAATGCACCGGGGCCTGCAGGTCGCGCGTTTCCAGGCCGCTACGTTGGCCGCTGTGCGCCGCCGCGGCTGGGCGCAGAGCATCGGCGAACGGGAGGTTGGCGTGGCCTCGGTCTCGGCCCCGGTACGCGGCCCGGGAAACCGCGTGGTCGCGGCCGTCTCGGTGTCCGGTCCGCTGGACCGACTCAGTCGACAACCGGGCCGAATGCATGCGCCGGCGGTGACCGCGGCAGCCGACAAGCTGACCGAGGCCCTGCGCCGGGTGGGCGGCAAAAGCCTCGACCAGATCGACGCGGCCGGCGAGAGCCCGCCACGACGGCGGGTCTGACGTGGCCGAGCACATCCGGCCCGAGCGCACCCGGCCCGAACGCCTCGCCCCGGAGACCATCGCCGTGATCGCCGGTCGCCCCGAACGGCAACCGGACGCGCCGTTGAACCATCCGCTGGTGATGGCCTCGACCTACGTTGCGGGCGGCGAGTTGGAGTACGGCCGTTACGGCAATCCCACCTGGCGGGCGTTCGAGACAGCACTGGGCGGGCTGGAGGGCGGCCACGGCCTGGCCTATCCGTCCGGGCTCGCCGGCTTCGGGGCAGTGCTCGACCTGCTCCCCCCGGATGCCGTGGTGGTCGCCCCCCGGCATGCATACCTCGGCTCGCTCGGCTACCTGGCGCGGCAGGGCCAACGCCACAATCTGACGACCCGTCTGGTCGACATCGCCGACACCGAGGCCACTATGAAGGCCACCGTCGGGGCGCATCTGGTCCTGCTCGAGTCGCCGACGAATCCCGCCCTGGAGATTGCCGAATTGGCGCTGCTGTGTGCCGCCGGTCGGGACAGCGGCGCCATGGTCCTGGTGGACAACACCTTCGCGACACCGTTCGGCCAGCGCCCCCTGGATCTGGGCGCGCACGTCGTGATGCACTCGGCCACCAAGTACATCGCCGGGCACAGCGACGCGATGCTCGGTGCGGTGGTGTGCGCGGAACTCGAACTGTGGCAACGGTTGGAGCACAACCGGGGCGTCGCCGGCGTGATCCCCGGTCCGCTGGAGTGCTGGCTGGCCCTGCGTGGCCTGCGCACGCTCCATCTGCGGGTGGAGCGGGCCGCGGGCAACGCGGCGGTGCTCGCCCGCCGACTGGCCGACCACTCCCCCGCGCTGCTGGTCCGTTACCCGGGGCTGCCCGGCGACCCGGGCCACGCGCGGGCCGCCGCGGGGATGCGCAACTTCGGCTCCATGATCAGCGTCGAGTTCGCCGACGCGGCGACCGCCGACACGTTCTGCGGCGCCACCCGGTTGTGGGTGACCGCGACCAGCCTGGGCGGTGTGGAGTCGACGTTGGAACGCCGCCGGCGCTGGCCCGGCGAGGCCGCGACGATTCCCGAGGGGCTGGTCCGGATGTCCGTCGGTATCGAGGACGTCGAGGACCTCTGGAACGACCTGGCCCAGGCGCTGGCCGCGTTGTCCTGACGGTGGGTCAGGCCGCTGCTGCTCGGCGGATGGCCGCGTAGGCGCGCGGCTGGTACCGCATCCGGGCGGGCAACAACGGCCAGACGTGCCGGACGCCGAACGCGAACGCGAACGCGTCCGTTGGTCCCGCGCGGTCCACCGCAGTTCGAGGATCTCGCGCGCCCGCGGCGGCAGCAGGCCGGCGCCCAGCCACACGTTGAACCGCATCGTCGGCCGGCGGATCACGTTCCACACCGGGCCGGGCACGTGCGGCGGCGCCGGGATTTATTGATCCACCGCGCTCATCGCCCAACGTGTGGTCGCGTTGTGTTCCAGCTCCTCGGTGAGCATGCGGTCGAAGTAGGCCTGGAACTCCGCCCACGTCCCGACGACCGGCCGCATCGACAACCCGTAACGCCGCCACCAGGTGATGCCCTCACGAACCAGTTGGTCCTTCTCGGTCTCGGTCAGCGGCGTCCCGAACACCTCGTTGGCGGCGACGTGAGCGGTCTGGCTCGGGGCGGCCAGTTCGGCCGGCAGGCGTCCGGTCGGCAACTCCTGGACGTGTGCCCGGCCAGGGCACGACCCGAAGGGCCTTGGCCAGGGCGGCCCTGGGAACCACGCACGGCCTGAGTTGACGCCCTCCGCCGCGGGCCCGGGCTCGCAGCATCAGCCTCGAGTCCGGGGGGCGGTGTATCAAATCAGGCAAAGCGACACATTCTCCGGCGGCGAATCGAAACCCAAAGGCCGCGCACAGGCCTGCTGAACGAGTCCTTAGTCGCCGAGGCCGCAGTCTTCCGACAGCGCGGCAGCGGCGGCGGTCGCGTCGGGTCGGGTCGACCAGCTTTCGGAGGCAAACGTGGGCGGAATGGGCAACGGACCGGTGATCCGGGCGGAGGGCAGTCGGCGCGTCTCGTTGGTGACCAAGGCGACGGCGCTGTTGTCGGTCACGGCGGCGGGGGTGTTCGGCATGGTGTTCGCCGCCCAGGCGCCCGCCTCGACGAGCACCGGCGCCGATGCCGATGCCGATGCCAAAGGCACCGTTGCGAATCCGGACACACACTCAGTTCAGTCCAATGCGACATCGTCGGACACCGGCTCGATACCGACCGACCTGGGCTCGTCGGAGCCGGCGCCCGCCGACCCCGGTCCGTCCGAAGCTGCGGCGCCTACCCGCTCGGTCCACCGGCGGGTGATCCCGCGTTCGGTCGTCAGCACACCGTCGACCCCGGTATTGCGTGCCCCGGTCACGCCGCCCGCCCCCGTCACGACGCCCACAACTCACCACGTTCGCGCGCGGTCCGGCGGATCCTGACCGGGCGCGGCCACAAGGCCGTACCCCAACTGTGCACGGCTTGACGCCCGCTCGATGGATCGACGATCGTCAAGAACTCGCTCGCTGACGTTGCCGGCCCGCCCGGCTCCCCTACCGTTGGTCCCGTGGAGATCCCGATGGGGGCGGGCACCTTCGACGAGTTACGGGTGCTGGTGGTCGAGGACGACGCATCGATCGCCGCCCAACTGGTCCGGGGCCTGGGCCGCGCCGGCTGTCGGGTCATCGCGGTGGACTCCGGCGGAAAGGCATTGGCCGCCGATCCGGTGGACCTGGTGATCCTGGATCTGGGCCTGCCGGACATGGACGGCACCGAGGTCTGCAGGCGGCTACGCGCGACCCGCGACGTACCGATCATCGTGGTGACCGCGCGCTCCGACGAGCGCGACAAAGTCGCCGCGCTGGACCTCGGCGCCGACGATTACCTCGCCAAGCCGTTCGGGTTCGCCGAACTCACCGCCCGCATGCGCGCGGTGCTGCGCCGTTCCCGTGCCCGCACCGATCAGCCGGTCCAGCACGGGCCGCTGCGCATCGACCTGGCCGCCCGTCGGGTCGAGGTGGACCGCGTGGAGATCCCGCTGACCGCCAAGGAGTTCGGGATCCTGGCCTGCCTGGCCGCGGAACCGGGCCGGGTGGTCAGCCGGGAGGAGATCTTCGCCGCCGTGTGGGACGAGCACTGGTACGGCCCGACGCGGGTCCTGGACGTGCACATGGTCTCGTTGCGCCGCAAACTCGGTGACCCTGCGCTGATCGAGACCGTCTACGGCGTCGGATTCCGACTGGGGCCCGCGTGACCCGCCGCATCATCGCCGGGTTTCTTCTGGTGCTCTCGGCCCTCTTGGTGATGCTGGTCGTCCCGCTCGGGATCGTGCTCTCGCGGCAGGAGGACGAGAACTTCGACGCCGGCGTACAGGCCACCGCGCATGGGCTCGCGTCGCTGGTCGAGGAACACCTCGGCGAAACGAGCGATCAAGCCGACCAGGGACCGCTGACCCTGAAGGTCGGGCCGGCCGACGGGGTGGTCGTGCTCGACGGGAACGGGAACGTCGTCGCTCAGGCCGGCCGCACCGTGCCCACCAACGCGATCCGAACCGCGGGTTCAGGTGCCGCGCAGCGCATTCCGGGCTACATCACGGTCCGCACCGAAGTGGTCTCAGCCTCCGGCCAAGGCCTGGGCAACCTGGTGCTGATCCGCGACGACGCCGCGTTGTGGGGGCGTCTGCACCGTCTCTGGGTGGTGCTGGCAGTCGCGGGGGTGGCCGCGCTCTCGGTGGGGACGGTGGTCGCCGCAGCCCTGGCTCGCTGGATCCAACGCCCGCTGCGGGCGCTACGGGCCGGTGCGGAACGGATCGGCGAAGGCCGCTTGGACACCCGGATCGGCACGGTCCCAGGGCCGCCGGAGCTGCGGGCGTTGGCTTCCGCCTTCGACGACATGGCCCAACGCATCTCCGGACTGTTGGACGCCCAGCAGGTGATGACCGTGGACGTGTCGCATCAGCTCCGGACTCCGCTGTCGGCGCTGCGGCTGCGGCTGGAACTGCTGGCCCAGGACGTGCCGATGCACCTGGCTGACGACCTGCGCGATGCGCTCGCCGAGGTGGCCCGGTTGAACCGGCTTGTCGACGGCCTGCTGGCGGTCGCCCGGGCGGAGGCCGTCGTCGCGATCCGCGAGCCCGTCGACCTGGCCGACGTTGCCGCCGAACGGGTCCAGGCGTGGGCTCCGGTGGCCGCCGAACGTGGAGTTTCGCTGCGCTGCGCGCAGGCCCCGGCCCGGATGCTGTTGACCCCGGGGCACCTGGAGCAGGTACTCGACAACCTAATCGCCAACGCGTTGGACGCGTTGGCAACAGGTGGTTCCATCCTCGTCTCGTTGCAACGCGAAGACGTTCGAGTGCTCCTCGCGGTGGTCGACGACGGTCCCGGGATGTCGGCCGAGCACCGTGCCCGTGCCTTCGAACGATTCTCCGGCGAGGCGAAACGTCCGGGTCGCAGTGGCTTGGGTTTGGCGATCGTCGGGCGACTGGTCGCCGCCGACCGGGGCCAGATCCGACTCGACGAGACGCCGGGCGGCGGGTTGACGGTGCTCATCGATTTCCGGGCAACGCCGGTTTCTGACGGGCCGTCAGGACCGCCGGTGCTCCGTCCGGCCTGAGGCACGCATCAGGCGCAGAGCCAATGTGGGGCACGCGGCCACAGCCGCCCGCGCGTGCGTGGCCACCTCGGCCGGCACCGCGCCGGGTTCGATTATCGGGTAGCCCCACTCGTCCAGGGTGATTCGTTCCGGCAGGAGTTCGGCGCACATGCCGTGGCCGTGACATTGGATGCGGTTGATCTGCAGGATCTGCTCAGCGTGGCGAAGCGGCAGGTTCATCGGGGCTCACATCCAATCCGGGTTGGTCGTCGCCGGCGGTGGGGCGACCACCGAAGATTGCGTGGACCAGGTGCACGGCTGTCCGGACGCGTGGGCATGCACGTCCTCCGCGAAGACCCGCAGGGCGCTGGCGCCCAGCCGCGCCGCACCGTCGGGGTGTGCGCAGGCTCCACGCCCGGGTATCACGCCCAGCCGTGACCGGAGGCGGCCAAGGGTCTCCCCGCGCGCGCTGCCACGGGCCAGTTCGACGAAGTCCGCGGCGATGGCCGGTAGCCCGAACATGCACGGGCCGCACTGCCGCGCCGATTCCCCGGCCAGGTAGCGCAGGATCAGGGCGGTCTCGGCCACACCGCATCCGCCCACCGGTAATGCGATCAGGGCAGCGACCCCGACGGTGCCGCCGGCCGCGCGCAGGCCCTCGTGGGTGAACGGAACTGAACCGGCGTCAGGAAGTGCCAGCCAGGCCCCGGCGTACCCGCCGACGAGCACCGCCTGCATCCCCGCAATCGACCCCCCGCCGAGCCCGAGCACATCACCGACGGCCGTGCCCAGTTCCGCCTCGTACACCCCGGGTCGCGCGACCGCGCCGCCGAGGGTGACCAGGGCGGTGCCGGGCGAGTCGGAAGTCCCCACACCGCGGAACCAGGGCGCTCCGTGGCGGGCGATCAGCGCCAGATGGGCCAGGGTCTCTACGTTGTCGATCAGCGTCGGCCGGTCCTCGACACCTCGCTCGAACGGCCGCGGCGGTTTGGCGGTGGGCCGCGCCTCACCGGTGTTGATGAACCGCACCAGCGCGGATTCCTCGCCGGCCACGTAACGACCGGGGACCTCGGTCACCTGTATCTGCGGACCAGCCGACCGCCGATCGTGCAGAGCCGCGCGCAGGGTCGCCGCGGCTGCACTCCCCCGATGGACGCAGAGGTGGATGCGGTTGGCGCCGACCGCGGCCGCCACCAGTTCGGCCCCGTCGATGACCAGATGCGGCTCCAACGCCAGCAACGCGGCGTCCTTCCCGCTGGCCGGCTCACCCTCGCAGCCGTTCGCCAGGACCACCGCACGGCCGCGCCCGGAGTCGACCGCGCGCAGCTTGACCGCAGTCGGGAAGCCCGCGCCGCCGCGTCCACGCAACCCGGCCGCCTCGACCTCGGCGATCAACTTGTCCCGTTGGTCCCGACCGCTCGGCAGCTGCACCGGACCGTGCCGGTCCAGATGCTCGGCCCAACTGTTGCCGGTTCGACCACTGAGCCAGCCGGCCAGCAGCCGGCTGCGACTCTGGCCCGCTTGGTGCGCGGACCGCGGACCTTGCAGTCGCTCGGTGCCGCTCATCGTCCGCTCCGGTTCGCAACCCGCGCCGGGATCCGGACGACCTGATCCGGGTGACGCGCCTTGACCCGCCAGGCCACCGCAGCCAGGACCGTGACGATGCAGGCGAGGTCCAGGATCCGCACCACGCCCCACCGGGAGTCCGCGCCGCCGACGCCGTAACCGTGCAGCACCGCGATCGGCCAGCAGCCGTAGGCGGCCCAGTGCACGGTCCGCCAGGCACGAGCGGGAACGATCCCCCGCAACAAGCTCGAGCCGACCAGGGCGATCAACAGGTCGAACGCGACGGCGCCGAGTCCGACCCACATGGGTTGGTACGGCGACACGAACGGGATGACCGCCGCGGCCCACCCGATGTGGACGTACGGATCCATGATCGCGGTCGCCACGTGCACAGCGATGAACATCACTGCCAGCAGCGACAGGTTGCGATGGATGTCGCCCACCACGAACCTGGGCCACCGGGCCGAGGCGATCCGCGAGCGATGCAAGGCGCCGAGGACCATCACCGCGGTCAACAGCACCAACGAGACCAGCCCGGTTGCCCGGCTGGCGTACCACAGTGCCGCGTTGTTCATGCTTCCCCCACCGATACCTGAACCCGCAACGAACCGCGATCGGCCGGCCATCCCGAAGTACGCACGATCGAATCCGACCCGATGAGTCGGGCCGGGAGCCCACGCGCCTCCAGCCAGTCGGGCGCGGCCGCACCGAGTACCACCGCAGCGGTGGCGGCAGCGTTCCCGTCCGCACAGGTCGCTGCAGCCACACTGACCGCCCGCCAGAGCGGCTCGGCCGACGCTCCGGTGCGGGGATCAACAATGTGATGGTGCATCACGTTGCCGCGGCGCCAACGGCGACAGGTGGTGCTGGACGTCGCCAGGCCGCCGTCGCCGATCGTCACGACCGAGTCAGCGCCCTGACTGGTCCGTCGGTGGTCCTCGCCCACCGACACCGCCCAGCCGCCGTCCGGACCCGGACCGCACACCGCGACGTCTCCCCCGAGGGACACCAGGGTGGAGCATCCGAGGGTGTCGTGGATACGTTGCGCAGCCTGGTCGGCAGCCCACGCCTTGGCTGTGGCACCCAGGTCCACCCCGACCCCGCGGGGCACGCACACCAGACGTTCCCGGGCGTCGAAACCGATGCGCCACCAGCCCGGCGCGGGCTGCGGCGGGCCCACCGCCGTCGGCGCATCGGGTGCGATTGCGGCGAAGTCGCGGTCATAACCCAGCGCGGACACCGCCTCGGCCACCGTGGGGTCGACCAGTCCGTCGGTAGCCTCAGCCGCCCACAGCGCCACCTCCAGCGCCTCGGCGAGTACGCGGCTGACTCGCACGGTCTTGCCCGGCATCCGGAGAATTCGCGAGATCTCCGAATCCGCCCGGAACCTGCTGCAGGCGACATCCACCTCGAACAGCCACTCCCGCAGGACCGTGACCGCCGGCTCAACCAGGTCAGGGCGATCCACCAGCACCTCCGCGGTGGTCCCCCACACCTCGAAGGTCTGCCGAGCCGGTCGGTGGCCGCTCATGACCCACCGGAACGCACATGCGCCCGCTGCGTGGTCGACCTCGGCGAGACTGCGGAGGCACTGAGTCCGAGCCGGGAGCGACTGGAGGCGGCGGTTGACGCGCCCGCCTTGTCGGAGGCCGACCTCGTCGGCGCCGTGGCGCCGGACGACTCGACGCCGGCGGCCGAGTCGGTGGACGGCTGCGTCTGCGCGGCCAGCCCAATGCCGAAGACGACGGCCGCCGCGGTCGAGCCCAGAGCCACAGTTCCGGTCACGGTCGAAGCCCGTCGGCGACCGTTCGCCCGAGCGAGAATCCTTTGGGCCACCCCGCGCATTTCCTGCCTCCGCACCGGTTCTCGGGCGGCGTCCCCTTGTCTGCGCCCCTTTTGCAAGAGTGCGCCCTGCCCCGCTAAGGACCTGTTCAGCAAAGCTGTGTGCCGGCTTCGGGCTTCCTTCGGTGTCCTCGAGGGGCGCGCGCTGCCCCGGCCGCGCCCGATCCCGGTGGTCAACCGATCGTCTGCGATCAGTACGGTCCGTGAGTGGGACTGAGCCGACCGCAGAGCTGGGTACGCCGGTCGGGTCCCGTGACGATTGTCGTTCTGGTCATTGCGTATGCCGCTCTGTGGCTGCTCGCCCGCCCGTCCGGCGTGGCGTCCGGCTCGTTCGTGGGTCAACTGTTGGGCGCCGAATCGGTCCTGTTGCTGTCGATCGGGCTTGTCCTGATCAGCACGTTGCCCTGGGTCGAGGAGTGGTTCGACGGCATCGATCGGGCTGCGATTTGGCATCGACGGGTGGCGATCACCGGGTTGTTGCTGCTCGGGCCGCACGTGTTGCTGGCGTCCAACCGTGCCGGGACGACGTTGGGTGCCCCGCTGGGAGTTATCGGCCTGATCGGCATGGTGGCTCTGGCGGTGTGGGCGATCCTTCCGCGTTGGCGCTCGATCATCCCGCGTCGATTCCACCGGGTGATCACCTTGCTGCGGGCGACTCCCGGCGTCGGCCTGCTGCGGATTGTCCTCGGGGGCTATGAACGGTGGCGGGCACTGCACCGAACCACCGGGCTCTTCCTGGCAGCCGGTTTCGTGCACGGCCTGCTGGATGCCACCCCATTTCCGGTCTGTCCCGTGCTGCGCTGGAGCTACGTGACGATCGGAGCCACCGGGCTGGCGTTCTACATCTACCGCGAATTGGTGGCCCGCCACGTCGGGTCCTTGCACGATTATCAGGTCGCGACCGTGGCGGCGATCAGTGCAGACCTTCTCGAGATCGTGCTTCGACCGATCGGGCGGCACATGAAGTTCGTGCCGGGCCAGTTCGCCATGGTGTACCTGGAGGCCAAGGACGGTTGGCACCGGCACCCCTTCACGATCGCCAGCAGCCCGCAGGAAGGTGTCCTTCGGATCACGGTCAAGGCACTCGGGGACTACACCGCTCGGCTGCCGGACCTGGTGCGGCCAGGGATGCCGGCCGTCATCGGGGGCCCGCACGGCCGGTTCAACCACACCAAAGGGACCAGCGACCAGATCTGGATCGCGGGCGGTGTCGGGATAACGCCGTTCCTGAGCTGGCTGCGAGATCTCGACCAGAAGCCGATCATGCGGCGGGTCGACTTCTTCTACACTCACTCCGGGTCCGATGCCCCTTTCCGTAGCGAGATCGAGGCGATCGCCGCGCGGCACCCCACCGTGCACGCCCACGTTTTGGACACCTCGACACATGGCCGCCTCACGGTCGATCAGGTCCTGGGCATCACCTCCGCCTCCCCGCGGGAGTTGTCGGCTTTCCTGTGCGGCCCCGAGGGCATGGTTCGAACGTTCCAGACCGGCCTTCGTCGCGCCGGAGTGCCGGATCAACAAATCCACCGCGAATATTTCGACTGGCGCTGATCCCTCCCCGGACGATGCCTCGGTCCGAACGGGCCGTGCCTCCAGTACCCTGACCTGCGGTTTTGTCTTCCGGCTGTTTCGGTGCTGAGCGGCGTTTTCGATCCGCTCGTGTACCCGATATGTACCGTGATCCTGGTCGTCCGAGATGAGCTCACCGCAGTGGCAGGTACCGGACTTGGCCCTCCCAATCGCCCGCTCCGCGGACCCGCACGCCGACAGAGCCGGGCGCCCGGGACGACGCGAAAGGCTCCCCCGCGAGCCGCCTCAGCGGCGAGCAGGGGAGCCCAAAGCCTGTAGCCCCGACGGGATTCGAACCCGCGCTACCGCCTTGAGAGGGCGGCGTGCTAGGCCACTACACAACGGGGCCGTTGATCAACTACGGGTGGAGCGCTGGGGTACCAGGACTCGAACCTAGACTAGCTGAACCAGAATCAGCTGGGCTGCCAATTACCCCATACCCCAAAGGCAAGACGCTCGCGGTGTGGCTCGCGTCGACCGCCGATGATACCCAACGCTCCCGGCACGCCAAAACAGGCGCCGGCGTGCGGGTCGGCTCATCTCGTCCGAGCCGCGCACAGCCGCGCCAGCGACCGGTCGCGGCCGAGCAACTCCATGGACTCGAACAGCGGCGGCGAGACCCGCCGCCCGGTCAACGCGATCCGCACGGCGCCGAAGGCGGTTTTCGGCTTCAACCCGAGGCCGTCGATCAGCGCTTCACGCAGCGCCGCCTCGATGTCCGGTGCGGTGAACGAGTCGAGGTGCTCGACGGCCTTGATCGTGGCCTCCAACACCTGCCCGGACTCCTCGGTCCAAGCCGCCGCGGCTTCCGGTTCGAGCACAATCTCGTCGACGAACAGGAAGCCGAGCATCCCGACGGCCTCGGTCAGCCGGACCATCCGCTCCTGGACCAACGGGGCGCCACCCACCAGCAGCGACTGCTGCTCGGCCGTCGGCGGGTCGACGATGAGCCCGGCCCGGTGCAGGAACGGCACGAGTCGCGCGGCGAAGTCGTCGGCCGCCAGTCGGCGGATCCACGCGCCGTTCAAGGAGTCCAGCTTCTTCGGGTCGAAACGCGCCGGGTTCCGATTGACCCGCTCGAGGGTGAAGTTCGCGGCCATCTCCGCCCGGTCGAACTCCTCGCGATCGCCGTCGCCCAACGACCAGCCCAGCAGCGCCAGGTAGTTGCACATCGCCTCGGGCAGGTAGCCGTCGGTGCGGAACTGGCCGACGGTGACTGCGCCATGCCGCTTGGAAAGCTTGGAGTTGTCCGGGCCCATCACGAACGGCAGGTGGGCGAAGGTCGGGATCTGTTCGTCCGTCAGCCCCATGGCGCGGTAGACAGCGATCTGGCGGGGTGTGGACGAGAGCAGGTCTTCGCCGCGCACCACGTGGCTGATCCGCATGAGCACGTCATCGACCGCCACCGCCAAGGTGTAGAGCGGCGACCCGTCCGCGCGCATCAGCACGAAGTCCGGCACCAGGTGGTTCTCGAAGCTCACCTCACCGCGGATCAGATCGGTGAAGGTCGTGGTGCCCTCCGGCATCCGGAACCGCACCACCGGCTTACGGCCTTCGGCCGCATAGGCAGCCCGCTGATCATCCGTCAGATTGCGACTGTGCCCGTCGTATCCCGGAGGCTGCTTGGCGGCCTTCTGACGGTCCGCTCGGGCTTCGGCCTCCTCCGGGCTCTCGTAGCACAGGTAGGCGTGCCCGGACCCCAGGAACCGCTGCACCCACTCCTGGTAGATGCCGAGTCGTTCGCTCTGCCGGTACGGCCCGTAAGGCCCGCCGACCTCGGGACCCTCGTCCCAGTCCAGACCGAGCCAACGCATGGACTCGATCGCCGCGGCGATGTACTCGTCGGTGACCCGGGCGGCGTCGGTGTCCTCGATCCGGAACACGAACGTCCCACCGGTGTGCCGGGCGTAAGCCCAGTCGTACAGGGCCGTCCGGACGTTGCCGACGTGCAGGTCGCCGCTCGGCGACGGGGCGAACCGCACGCGGACCGGTGTCGTCTCCATCAGGTCTCCCCCTGCGCCGGTCATCTCGCGGCGACCGGATTGGTCAACGTGCCGATGCCCTCGATGGTCACCGACACCTCGTCGCCGGGCTGCATCGGTCCGACCCCCGCCGGGGTTCCGGTGAGGATCACGTCGCCGGGCAACAACGTCATCACCGCCGAGATGTAGGCGATCAGGTCAGGGACCTTGTGCACCATCGCCGCAGTCCGCGCCGCCTGCTTGAGTTCACCGTTCAGCTCAGTGGTCAGCGCCAGGTCGGTCACGTCGAGCTCCGTGACGATCCACGGACCGAGCGGGCAGAAGGTGTCGAAACCCTTGGCCCGCGTCCACTGACCGTCGCTGCGCTGGAGGTCGCGGGCGGTCACGTCGTTGCCCACCGTGTAGCCGAAGATCACCTCGGACGCCCGCTCGGCCGGGACGTTCTGGCACAGGCGGCCGATGACGACCGCGAGTTCACCCTCGAAGTGCACCTCGCTCGACTGCCTCGGGTACTTGATCGCGTCGCCGGGCGAGATCACCGAGGTGTTCGGCTTGAGGAAGAACAACGGCTCGGGCGGCACGTCGTTGCCGAGTTCGGCAGCGTGCTCGGCGTAGTTGCGGCCGATCCCGATCACCTTGCTGCGTGGGATCACCGGGGTGAGCAGCTTGGCCTCGGCCAACGGGATCGCGACGCCGGTCGGGACGAGTGGATTGATCAGCGGATCGCCTTCGACGACCGCGAGCATCTCCTCGCCGGGATCGCCCTCGACGACCCCGAACAGCTGCCTGCCGTCGTAGGTGACTCTCGCGATGCGCACGCCGGCGAGACTAACCCAGCCCTAGGCTCGAAACGTGGCGGTGTTGGACGAGACGACCTGGACGGCGAGCCAGGACGCCCATCATGCCCGCGTCGATGAGTGGATCACCCCACACCTGGAGCGCGCCCGGAAGGGCGAGGCCCATCCGGTGCACGACTTCCTGTTCACCTACTATTCCCAGCGTCCGGCACAACTGCGGCGTTGGCACCCGGGCCACGGCGTCGCGCTGCGGGGCGACCCGCCCCACGGCCACTGGTCCGGCTACCGCACCGGCCCCGACGGCGTCGCGGTCGACCCGGTCGTGGTGGACGACCGCGCCACCCTGATCAACAACACCACGCGGGTGCTGAGCGCCGTGGCCGCCCGGCGCGCCCAGTTCGGCTGTTTCGGCATGCACGAATGGGCGATGGTCTATCGCAGCGGACCCACCGACATCCGCCACACCTCCTGGCCGCTACGGCTGTCGTCGACCGACCTCGCGGACGTGGTCGACTCGACACCGCTGCGGTGCACCCACTACGACGCGTTCCGGTTCTTCACTCCCCCGGCGCGCGGGCGCAATGTCGTGCAACTGAGCCGCGACTCGATGCCCGAGCACGAACAGGGCGGTTGCCTCCACACGAACATGGACCTCTACAAGGTCGCGTACAAGTTGACGCCGTTGCTGCCGGCCGAGCTGGTGGCCGACTGCTTCGCCCTGGCCCGCCAGATCCGGGAGCTCGACATGCGGGCCAGTCCCTACGACCTGTCAGCGCTCGGCTATGCCGCCGTGCCCGTGGAGACCCCCGCTGGGCGTGCGGAGTACGTGGCTGCCCAGCAAGCATTCGCGGCCTCAGCCGCCGCCTTGCGCGGCCGGCTTCTCGCCGTTTTGGAACCGCTGGCCGCCAGGCTTCAGCCTGACTGCACATCGAGGGCCCGCGCCTGACGTGGCGTCAGACGGTCAGGTGGCCTGAGGCAGCCGCTTGCTCCCCTTGCGTGGCGCGGGCGCCGAGGGCGGCGGGACCATCGGGCCGATGTCGCCGTCCGGGGCGACGTCGAGATCGACGATCACCGGGGCGTGGTCGGACGGCCCGGTCCCCTTACGGGCCTGGCGATCCACCCAGGCCGCCCGGACCCGGGGCGCAACCGGTTCGGCCGCCAGGACCAGGTCGATCCGCATCCCCAGGTTCTGGTGGAACATCCCGGCCCGGTAGTCCCAGTACGTGAAGACCTGTTCGGTCGGCCACCGGTCTCGGACGACGTCGTGCAGTCCGAGCGCGGTGAGCTCTGCCAACGCGGCCCGTTCCGGCACGGTGACGTGGGTGTGGCCGACGTAGGCCCCGGGGTCGAAAACATCGGCGTCGGTCGGCGCGATGTTCATGTCCCCGCAGACAACGGCTTCCACGGGTCCTGCTGCGATCCGGTCGCGCAGCGCGGCCAGCCAGGTCAGCTTGTAGTCGTAATGGTCGCTGTCCGGCTCCCGGCCGTTCGGCACGTACACCGACGTCACCCCGAGACCGCCGCAGGTGCCCGTGATCGCACGAGCCTCCTCGCGCGGGAACCCGGGACCGCCCGGCAGCCCTCGCACCACGTCGACCAACCCAACCTTCGAGATCAGCGCGACGCCGTTCCACCGCGCCTCGCCGAAGGACGCGAACTCGTATCCACGCGCGCCCAGATCGCCGGCGAGCAACGCCTCGAAGCCGATGTCGTCGAGCTTGGTCTCCTGCAGGCAGACGACGTCGGGCGACCGCTGGTCAAGCCAGGGCAAGAACCGTGGCATTCGCTGCTTGATGGAGTTCACGTTCCAGGTGGCGATCCGCACGATCGCCCACGTTACCCACCTCGCGCGCGGTCGATTCAACGCAGGTGGAACTCGGCCTGGGTTGCCCAGTACCGGTTGCGTCTGGCTCGGCGTTCGGGGTCCACCCAAGGTGGGGGCCGTAGTTCGGGTTTGCCGTCGGCGCCTGTTTCGACGTCCCAGCCACCGTGGTGTATCGCGTCGTGGTGCCGGCCGCAGACCAAAACCATATTTTCCAGGTCGGTCGGGCCGCCTTCGATCCAGTGCCGGACATGGTGAGCGTCGCACCAGGCGGCCGGTCGATCGCAGTTCGGGAACACGCAACCGGAGTCGCGAACGACCAGGGCCAGCCATTGCTGGGGACTCACGGTCCGTCGGGTGCGGCCCATGCTGAGCGGGACGCCGTTGGTGCCGATGCGGATTGCGGTGAGGTCGGCGTCGCAGGAGAGCCGGCGGACCGCTGCGGTGGAGAGGTGTTCGCCGGTGGCGGTGATCCCGAGCCCGCGGCCGTTGGTGAACGATTGCTGGGTGATGGTGATGATCAGGTGGGGGCGGGCGCCGCGGGAGGCCGGGAGGTCGCCGTGGCGCAGGACCAGTGCGACGAGGTCGGCGAGGGCGTCGGCGCGGCGCACGGCCGCGTCGCGTCGGTCGGGTTCCCCGTCGGGGCCGGGCTGCGGGGCGGACAGCGGTTCGAGTGCGGCTTGGAGGTGGGCCATCTGTTCGTCGGTGTCGGTCCACTTCAAGGTGGTGGTCCCGTCGCCGTTGGGGCGCAGGTGCGCCGCGCGTTTGCGGCGCGCGGTCTCCTCGCGTGGT